>CAVGIM010000084.1:0-2022 GCA_963629575.1 Candidatus Methanomethylophilaceae archaeon | reverse complement strand
GTCGGAGTCGGACTGGTCGAAGATGGGGGTGAAGGTGGACCGCTGGGAGCGCGTGGACGGGCTGACGCCGGACGGAATGCTCGCGAAGAAGTCCGTCCCCGTCCGCCACGTGGAGCGCTACGAGGTCCCCGCGATAGCGGTTGGCGACTGGATAGAAAAGTACTCGTTCGTGGTGGACGACCTGATGCCTCACAGGCTGCGCCAAATCCGCATGAACTTCAACTACCAGGAGGAAATCGCGTGGGAGTGCGACGTGTCGAAGTCCCCGGATGCGGACGATGCGTGCGCGGTATATAAGCGAACCTCCGGCGGCGAGTGGACCGAACTGAGAAAGGAAAAGCACCCCGTCAGGAAGGACGGGGCTTTCGATTTTAAACCGCGGGATTATGGCTACGACAACCTGCTCTCGCTCCAGAAGGATAACCAGAACACGGTCACGGTCTCGACGGTGAACAAGATAGGGCTATCGAATACGCAAAGGTTCCACTACCTGTTCAAGGCGACGGACGACCTGCTCGTCCCCGTGTGGCCCAAGCGGGATGCGGTTGTGAACGAGATTTCCGGCTTCGAGGCTTACGCCAGTGTCCTGGATTACCAGGGGTTTTCCGTGGAAGGAATGCGCGATTCCGTATGGCATGTTGCGGGGGATACAAGAAAAACGTTTGGCCGTTTACGGGATATGGACTTTTTGCGGAGCGAAGGAAGCGGGAATGTCTATGGTTCCAGAATATCCCAAGGCGGCCTTTCCGAAGGCGAATACCATTGGGTGTTCAATGCCGTTACCCGCAATTCCGCCGGAGAAAGCAACGACAGCAACGATGTCTATGACGTTCCCTTTCATGTGGATGTCACGCCTCCGAATTTTGAACTTTCGGTTGACGGACAATGCATGAACCCTGACAGTTCCGTGTTTGTCGCCCGCTTTGCCTGGGGAGATTCTACGACTCCGGATATCCGTGCCATGCGGTGGCAACTGGAGAAAAGCAACGGCGACGAATTCTCCCTTGTAACGGCGATGCCTTCGCTATATGACGTCACTTCGAAAGATTTCGCCGTGGCATGGGACAAGGTTCCGGACAGGGAAAGCCTGCAGGACGGGCTTTACCGGGTGAAGGCCCTTGCCATCGACTATGCCGCTCCGAATCTGGAGGCGCATGGTTTCGCCACAGGTCTTGTCGCAAAAATTGCCGGCGGAAACGACAAGGATTCCGATTGGAATGTCCTCGACGGTTATCGTTTCAATCGCATGGAAAAGACAATCGAATTTCGTGTGGATAGGACCGCTCCCGAGCTGAATTTTGAAAGGGTTGGCGGTGTTCCGCAGGATTCCTTCGGGGTAGAGAAACATGCAGGTCTTTCTCGCCCATCCCGCAACCAGGACTTTGAATATGTTTCAGGAGACAGCCTGCTGCAAGTGGAGTATTCGGTAAAGGAGCCTCTCGGCGGTCGCGATTCGACCGCGGTGACGGTCTCGTGGATGTTCGTCCATGCCGGGGATACGGCGAAAATCGACAGGGCGGGCGATTCCGTGTGGGTAAAAGGCTCGGGCGGAGTCGGGCGCGGAGCCTGGACGGAAATGTCCGGCACGAGGCTTTCGGACGGCGACTACCTTCTCCGGGCGACCGTGAGGGACGAGGCGAAAAACGCGAAGTCCTGCGGCTACGGGAAAAGGGTCCGCATCGACCGGACGGCCCCGAAAATCCTTAGCCTCGTGAGTTCCCGGCTGGTCTATCCCGATTCCGTGAAGGGCTTCGGCGCGACCCTTGCGGTCTCCGAGCGGGACGACGCCCCGTCGAACCGGACCGGGATGCGCTGCCACTACCGTGTACTCGGAGGCGACGCGGACGGCGCCTTCCGGGATGTCGCCGAAAGGGTCCTGTCGAACGATACGCTCGGGTTCGAAATCCCCGCCGGGGCTGTCGGGTCGGAAAACGGCAAGCGCTACCTCGAAGCGGTCTGTATCGACGCAGCGGGCAATGCGGGAATCCGCACGGACCTCTTCCACGTGGGAGACCGCTACCC
>CAVGIM010000083.1:0-2127 GCA_963629575.1 Candidatus Methanomethylophilaceae archaeon | reverse complement strand
TTCGCAGACGTTTAGGTTCAAATGTAAAGCGGATCGCTCTGCGTCTCTAAGCTCTGACACCGCATGGCCTAGGGGGTGGTGGATGCAAGGAAGGGAAATCAGAACTTAGAACTGAGATTTTAGAACTTAGATTTGCAGACATCTATATTCTGTATGCCAGATGCTTAAGCGTTCACTGTTCTAAGCTCTAAGTTCTCCCAACTAAACTCTGACACGCCCCTCGCCGGGTAGGCCTGTCTGCCGACAGGCAGGCGCACCCTCCGCCGCCAGGCGGAAACAGGTCGCTCCGCGAAAAAAAGCCTTTCGGCAGAAAGTAAAAAGCCCGCTCTGCGACTCTAAGCTACAAGCTCTCTCGACTAAGCTCTGGACACCGGGTATCGGGGGAGGCTCGGGAGCTGTCGGTAGGAGCCGCCATTGGAATCCAGGGCGAGGAAAATGGCGGAATTCCCGAGGGAAAGCATGATGAACTTCGGGGTAAGAACCTGCAAATACTTGTTAACTTGCGCTTGCAACGCGGAAGGGGAATCTACGCCCGGACGCTTGCATTCGACGAGCAGCCACGGATTCCGGATGCCTTGCCCTTCCCGAAAGTCATGCACCAGAATATCGACACGGTTCGGATTTTTCGGCGCGATGTTTTTCAGGGCGAATTCCGTTTCGACGAGATGCTGGGGGACACCGAGAGTTTCGACAAGCCATTGGACAACTCGTTGGCGCACGGATTCTTCCGGGGTCAAGCTGACAAATTTTTTCCGAGACGGATCAAAGACGCTTTTCATTTCGGAAAAAAATCAGGCTTTTGCGCGGAAGGGATACTGGGAAAAGGGCGGAATGCGAAGTTCCTCCTTCAAGTCGTCCCAGCGAATGACGCGGTTCTTCCAGATGTACTTGCGGTAAAGCCGCCGCGCGACGCGGCTTGTAATCTCGTAGGGAATCGTATGGTGGGCTTCGGCGACGGATTCCATGGAAATGCGGGGATCGGCCGCGCCATCGACGACATCGACCGTCTCTCCGATTTGAACGTCCGGGATGCGGCTCACATCGACCATCGTCGCGTCCATGCACACGCGTCCGAGGATTGGGCAGAGCTGGTTACGGATGAGAACGTGGCCGTTGTTGTATTCGCCGCGCAGATAGCCGTCTCCGTAGCCAATGGCGATCGTCGCGACCTTTGTCGGCTGCTGGGCGACCCAGTATTGTCCATAGGAAACCGCTTCCCCCGTTGGAACTTCGTGAATGGTGCGGATGGTCGATTTAATTGTCATCACCGGTTTTAGTTCCGGGTATTCGAAACCCTCGGGAGGCGTTGCGCCCATTGGATTGTAGCCGTAGAGGACAAGTCCCGGACGCACCATGTCAAAATGGCTTTCGGGATGCCGAAGGGTTCCCGCGGAGCTTGAACAGTGGCAGATTTTTGGACGGATGCCTTCGTTCGCGAGAAGTTGCACGAGGTTTGCGAACCGGTCGATTTGTCGCTGGGTGCTTGCGTTGGATTCTCGGTCGAGCATGTCGGCCGTGGCGAGATGCGTAAACATGCCTTCGACATCGAGGTGTCGGAGCGTAAGAATTTCGCGGATGGCGTCAAAGTCGTCAAAGCGAACGCCGTAGCGGTGCATTCCCGTGTTGATGGCGAGATGCGCCTTCGCGGAAAGGCCGTTCTCTTCGAGGTATCGGTCAAAGGCCTTGGCTGTTTTCAGGTCCGAAAGCGCGGACGCGAGACGAAATTCCACGAGATAGGGAAAGTCCGCCGGAATGCACGGTCCGAGAACGAGAATGTCCAAATCCATGCCGTATTGCCGAAGAAGCATTCCCTCCGAAAGATGCGCTACGCCCAAAAAGTCCGCGCCGCTGTATTTTGCCGCAAAGGAACAGGCGAGCGAACCGTGACCATAGCTGTCCGCCTTGACGGGCAAAAGGATCTTCGTGTCCTTGGGGATGGACTTTCGGACGAATTGGATGTTGCTCTTGAGTGCGTCCAGGTTGATTTCAATCCAGTTCGGACGCGTGATGTTGTGCAAGTCGGGAGGGACGGGCGATAAATTCATGCTGGAAATATAGATTATTGAAGAGTGAAGAGTGGAGTGTTGAGAGTGGAGTGTTCGCTAAGCGATCTGCAAAGGTGTGTAC
>CAVGIM010000082.1:0-2712 GCA_963629575.1 Candidatus Methanomethylophilaceae archaeon | reverse complement strand
TCCACTCTTAACTTATCGGCTCGCTTCGGAAATCGGGTGTTTCGAACCTTCGCCGGCGATTTCCCGTACAAGCTTCGGAACAAGGTATCCCGGCAAGGCGTTTCGGAGTTCATCCATGAGTTGCAGGGATTTTGCGTCGGAAACTTCGAAGTGGGCTACGCCTGTCGCATGGTCGAGCTGGTGCAGGTAGTAGGGGAGGACGCCTTGTTCAAAAAGCTTTCTCGATAGACTTTCGAGAACATTCGCGGAATCGTTTACGCCTTTCAGGAGCGCAGACTGGTTGAGAAGAATCGCTCCGAGTTTCCCGAGCGATTCCAGAACGGTGGCAGACATGTCGTCTAGCTCCTGTGGATGATCAACGTGCGTGACGACGACCAGCTTCTTTTTTCCCGCGACCTTGCGTAGCGGTTCGAGCAGGGAATTCTTGCCGCTTTCCAAAAGAACCTGCGGGTAGGTGACGGGAATGCGCGTGTGGATGCGGACTGTACGGACATGCTCGTGCGGCAGGATCCCGTCGATAATAGCCTCGATGGCTTGCCTGGAAAGCATCAGCGGGTCGCCGCCCGAAAGAATCACCTCGGAAATGTCGGAATGCTTCGAGAGCCAGTCGGAGAGCCTGACCGGAAAATTTTCGGGAGCGCGTCGCACTTCCGCTCGCCGAAAGCAGAACCGGCAATGCAGGCTGCAGGCGAACGTCGGCTCGACGAGGATGCGTCCCTTGTACTTTTGCAGAATGCCCGGCTCCTTTTCGCTTTCTCCATCGCCGACCGGATCGTCCGAAAAGCCTTCGACGATACGGTTCTCTTCCTCGACAGGCAAGATTTCGCGCAAGAGCGGATCGTTCCAGTCGCCTTTCCTTATCTTGGAGGCAAAATGCCGCGAGACAAGAAAGGAAAATCGGGAGTTCGCGACCTGGATTTTGGGCGCCGGGAGTTCCAAAAAGGCGAATAGTTCTTTCAAACTGGTAAAAAATGGCGTTGCTTGTGTCATATTTTTTCTATTTTTTAGCCCAAATCTAAATCTTTTCGATGAGGCATATTCTATGGGTACAGTCAGTACAAACGAGTTCCGTAAAAAGCTGAAGATTATCGTCGATGGCCAGCCATGGATGATCGTCGAGAACCAGTTCGTGAAGCCCGGCAAGGGCCAGGCGTTCAACCGGGTCCGCATCAAGAACCTGATTACGGGCCGTACTCTCGAACGTACGTGGAAGAGCGGCGACACGGTCGAAGAAGCCGAGGTCACCTACACGGAAATGACCTACCTTTACAACGACGGCGCGACCTGGTTCTTCATGGACAACACGTCGATGGAAACGATGGAAATCCCGAAAGACGCCCTGAACGGTGCGGATGTCTGGCTTTTGGACAATGCGACCGTCCAGGTTACCTGGTGGGATGGCAAGGCCATCGAAGTGATTCCTCCGACATTTGTCGAAATGACGATTACTTCCGCGCCTCCTGCCGTCCAGGGCAACACGAGCGGCAACGTGCTCCGCGAAGCGATTCTCGAAACCGGCGCCAAGGTCATGATTCCGCTCTTCATCCAGGAAGGCATGAAGATCAAGGTGGATACGCGCGACGGATCCTACGTGGAACGCGCCAAGTAATCGCTCGAAGAAAATTGTTCTTGCGAGACAACGCCCGGATTTTTCCGGGCGTTTCGCGTTTTCGAGTCGAGAACCCTTGAAAGAATCGATGCCTGGTTCTCCGCCGCGTCCCGAAAATTTGAAATGTCCGATCTCTCCTAGGGGTTCTTCACGAAGCTCGACACATCCGATGTCCATCTTTCCTTTGCCCGGGCAAGCCTTTCGATGGATGCGTCGTCGGCTCCGCTCGAGTCGCGCAAGGCCTTTAGCTCGCGGTAACCGTCGAGGAGCTTTTGCGCTGCGGGATATTCCGGGATGATTTCCGCGAGAGAGCTTTCGATTCTTTCGTCGGAATAGTAGCGCAAGACGCCCTGGAAATAGGCGGCGGCAAAGGCCCTTTCGTCGCCCGAAGCCTTTAGCCTTTTGGCTTCGGCGAATTCGAACGGCTCGATCCGGTCCATCCAGTCGGATTCCTTTGCGTAGAGATCCTCATCGAGGGCGATGGCGTTTTCTTCCCTGCCGAGTCGAAGCTGTTCCGCAAGCAGCGGTCGATAGGATTCTACATCCGCTTCGATGCCTTCGGCTTTCAAAAAGGTTCCCAGGTTTTGCAGGTTTCGTTCGGACGGGGTTTCGAGGACGCGTTCCTTGAGAATGGCGAGACGGACTTCGCGCGGGAGCCTTGCGAAGTTTTCGTTGGCGAGATCCGTTTCGCGCCGGCGCAGAACGAACGCTCGGAAAAGGATCAAGGCAAGGGCGATGGTAAAGAGAATGGCAGCGGTCATGGTAGAAAATCTAGGTAAAAACTTGCATTTTTCCCAAAAAAAGCGAAGATATTTCATCAAACGCGCGCTTGTCCGCGCTATTTTTGCTTTTCGGTAAAAAAAGAGTTGCAAATAGGGGCTTTTTCGACGAAAAGATTTATATTTAGTGGGCATATATTTCTATCCCCTTGGTGGAGAAGACGAGATGAAAAAGAAATTCTTGATGATTTCGACGCTGCTTGCCGCAGGTTCCCTCATGACGGCGCAGGCGCAAGTGAGCAATGTAAATATTTCCCTGGACGTGATTGTTCGCGACTTCCAGCCGAGCCATCCGGACTTTGAAAACTTCTCGGAAGAATCTGT
>CAVGIM010000081.1:0-2795 GCA_963629575.1 Candidatus Methanomethylophilaceae archaeon | reverse complement strand
CAGATCTAAGCTCCAAGCTCTAGGCTCTGACCGCGCTCCAGGATGACCGCTAGAAGTAAAAGTTCGCTCGGAGTCCCACTCTTCACTCTCCACATTCCACTCTCAACTAAGTTCTAAGTTCTGATTTCTCTACACATTCCCCCCTCCACTCTGGATTCTGGACTCTGACGCATCGGCATCATTTTTTAAATTATTCCCGACAGGAATCGAGGTTTTTCGAAAATGAAAAAGAAATGGATTTTGACAGGAATCGCCGTTGCTCTGGGAAGCTTGGTCGCCTGTGGCGATGGCGAAATTTCAAAGCCGACCAGCGAAGATGAATCCCTGTATTACTTGCAGGATGCGGATTACTATGCCGGTCTGATGAGTTCCGCGATGGAATCTTGCAAGAGCGATCCGTCCTGTGCAGGAAAAATCGTCGGTATCGAAAGTTCAAGTTCTCTCTCAAGCTCTAGCTCCGCGGAATCCAGCAGTTCCGTCGAGGCGTCCAGTTCCTCGGAAGCGTCATCAAGTTCGGAGTCGAGTTCGTCCGAATCCATTTCGAGCGCAACGGAATCAAGTTCCTCGATTCTCTCGAGCAGTTCCGCCCTGTCGTCAAGCTCCGCGGAAAGTTCGAGTTCCGCGGAACGGAGCAGTTCGTCGATAGACCGGAGCTCTTCGTCTGCAGAATCTTCGAGTTCTCTGTCAAGTTCCAGTTCGGCGGAATCCAGCAGTTCCGTCGAGGAGTCGAGTTCTTCGATCCTGTCAAGCAGTTCCGCCCTGTCTTCAAGCTCTGAGGAAAGTTCGAGTTCCGCGGAACGGAGCAGTTCTTCGATAGACTGGAGCTCTTCGTCTGCAGAATCTTCGAGTTCTCTGTCAAGTTCCAGTTCGGCGGAATCCAGCAGTTCCGTCGAGGAGTCGAGTTCCTCGGAAGAGGCTTCCAGCTCGTCGGGAACGGAAATTGTCTATACGGACAAGACGTTGGATTACGGCAAACCGGAAGTGGAAATCTCTGCCGGTGCCTATCATATCTATTCGACTAACCAGTGGTCGGGGGTCTTGCGTTGCAGGGCGGATGTCGAAACGGTTGTGCTTGTCAATGGCGAGTCGAAGACAATTGGGACGTATTTGAATAGCGTTGATGGCGCGAACCCGCGAACAAATGTCTATGTGGCGTTGATTGTTCCGGAAAATGCGTCCATATTCTGTACGGCGGACTGGTAGTTGCCCCTAAGCTTTTCCCGAGACCCCGAATGCGGGTCTCCCTTTTGCTTGTAAACGAAATTTTACAAGCGTGGGAAATTCCCGCTTTTTTCGCGGGATGCTTGCGTCCGGGAAATAAAAAAATTAAATTCACTCTGTATTGCGGCAAATTCTAGAGTTAGAACTTGCCAAATGAAAGAGGCCTTTCTGATGAAAAAAAGATACCTAGGAATCGCTTGTGCCGCTCTTGTCGGCGGTGCCCTTGTCGCCTGCGGCAGCGGGGATGTTTCGAAACCGAGCAGCGAAGACGAAGGAAATACCGTGATCTTCGATAGCTCGTACTATGTGAACCGTCTTGACGAAGCGACGAAAGCATGCGAGGCGGATCCCGTCTGCGCGGCGAGGATGAACGGCACTTCGTCTGTCGAGGTTTCTTCTTCGAGTTCGTCGGAAATCATAGAACCGGAGTCTTCTCCGGGAAGTTCCTCTTCGGTGGTTCCTGTGCCGGGGAGCAGCTCCACGCAGATCAACTTTTCGAGCGCGAGCGTTCCTACGAGCTCCGCGACCATCGGGGGCAGTTCTTCGTCGATTGTTTCTGACGGAACGGTAAATGGAACCTGTGCGCCTTCTCCTGCGACAATCGAAAAGGGAGCGGCAACGACATGGAAGTTCACGGTCGATCCGAATTTAGGGATGAATGTGGTCTTGAATAGTTCAAGCGTTCCCTATGCCTGGACTTTGCCAAGTTCAGAAGAACTTTCCGCAGAAGGAAACGGGTTGAAGAATACATCCGCAACCTATAAAAATTCGGGTGATTTCTTGGCGACGCTCGTTGTCGATGGCAACACGGTCCAGTGCTCTCCGCTGCACGTGAACGGGGCGAAGATTACCGGTTGCGAATGTGCCGCGGACGCTTCGACGGTCGATGTGGCGAGCGGATCGGCTACCGCCAAGTGGACGGTTTCCGGCTGCACGACGGATGCGACGATTACCGGCTACACCTGGGCCGACGCGACCGGTTCGGGAACTTCGGCGACGGCGACGCTTTCGACAAAGGGCGAGTCGATCGCTCCGACCGTGACGGTCAAGAACGACGACAATACGGAAGTCTCGGTCTCCTGTCCCGCGGTCAAGGCCACGAATTCCAGCGCACCGGAGTATGAGATTGATAAAACAGGAGTTGTAATTCCAAGCGGAAGTTGTGGAACTGTGACCGTTGCTGGTAATCTTAGAATTACTCATGACTATGTAGGAGAGGATTGTACTATTGGACTTACAATTGATGGAACCACTTACAAGGAAGAAACGGTGGCGCATTGTAATGTTTATTATGAACAGCTTTCTTATGATGGAGTATCGGTTTCTGCAGGGCAACAAGTTTGTGTGACTGTTTCTGGAAGTGCTTCTGATATGAAGTTCACTATTAACTAAGCTTCTAAATATTTTCAAACTTCGCCCTTCTTCGGAGGGGCATTTTTGTTTGCTTTTGTTGATGAAGTTGGTTGAAAATCGAGAGTGAAGAGTTGAGAGCTTAGTAAGCTCTAAGTTCTCCAAACTAAGAACCTGTTTTCATAGCGAAAAATTAGTATCGTATAGGCATGAAAGAAGCAAGG
>CAVGIM010000080.1:0-2832 GCA_963629575.1 Candidatus Methanomethylophilaceae archaeon | reverse complement strand
CAATAATTAAAATACAAATTACAAAAATAAAAATTTTAATTCTTTTCATATTATTCATATTTTGGATTTCCTATCTTCATTCGTTTTAATCTTAAGCTTTTTGATTTAAATCGAGGATCGTTCAAATAAACCGGGAAATTATATGTTTTCGAAAATTTTTCATTCGACATATCCAATATTTCTCCGTTTGAATAGACCCCATAAAAATACCAGATAGCAGAATCATAACCAGATATGTTTGTAGAATATCCAAAAGCAGCATTATTGTGAAAATTATTATAAACTTTTTTACAGCGGACGTATATGCATCCCAAATAGCATCCCCCTCTTCTATAAAATATTTTGAAAAGTATTCATAAATGTCTTCTGTTCGCCAACGAGCAGAGCTATACCAATGTTTTTTTATGTTTCCTTGCCAACCTAACCCATAATTTCCTAAAATAGAATGAACTCCATTAAACAGTTGGTTTATTCTAGCAAATCGATTTGCATCAATCGTACGAGAGGAAAATGACTCTGACATATAATTGCGTTTGTTAACATTTAAAACAAGGCAAGCATCAAAAATCACCCAACGAGTAAATTCACCAAACCTCTTTGTATTATCAAACTCAAACGATTGGTCGTAGAAAAAAAGCTTCTGTTGATTTCCATGCCCCGCAAAAAAAGACAAACTCAGTTAAATTTGTTTTATCAGACAAAAAAGCAGTACGAGTTGCCGCCGAATTTTCACGGTTATAAAGTACACTTGTAGAAATTTTGGGATATTTGCTGTTTATCTTCTTTATCATTGCATTGATAAACTTATTTTTATGATAAATAGATCAAGGAAGATTACTGTTCTTACCCAATGATGCAGAATAATCATTTACAGCATATGCCGAAATTGAAAACTTAGACGGAAGTGTGCCATTATCAGCAAAAACCGAACAGCAAAATAATAAAATCAAAGCAGTTCTCATACCCATAATTCAAATATAGTATTTTTTTTCAAATTTATGTTTAAATGTTCAACTACAAATAGTTTTCATTTTTCTTTTATAAATTGCACCCCATTCCTGAGAAGAGCCGGTCTCAAAATCGGCACGAGATTTTCCGTCTGATGAAACAGAGTGAGCCGGTCCAAGATATCATGCAGGCTGTAGCTTTCCTCTTCGCGGACAAATGTATAGCCGAGAACCTTGCCTCGACGAACGATTACGACTCCGCGGTCGCCCGAAAACCTGCCGGGAAAAAACACCGCCATGTCGGGAAGCGGCGCTCCGATGTCCGGCTTTTTAGCGGGTTCGGCATTGCACGGATAATGTATCGTTGAAAGTTCCGATTCCAGGCAGAGCCTCGCCAGAATTTCCGACCCGAGTTCCTTCACGCGGATATCCGTGATTCCTTCCAAAAGTCCCTTGAGCGGATTCCTCTTCCGGCGGCAAAGGATTTCCAGTACGCGCGCACGGGAGTTTCGCGCCGCCGTCGCATACAGGATACCGCTTTTTCCGACAAAGTAAACGATTCCGGGCTTTTGCGAGATCTGGAAAATTTTCCGGTCGTCGAAACCTTTGGGATAGACAGTCGGGCGTTTTCCGCCACGGAGAAGTTCGTCAATCGGTTCCATTCCAAAGCGCTCCTGCGCAAGCAGCAGAATCCGCGCGGCCGCCATCGCATCGTTCAGCGCCCGGTGGCTTTCAAAATCCGGAAATCCGAGCGACAAAGTCAAATCATGGAGGCTGTACTTGGGAAGTCCCGGAAAGACCTTGCGAGAAAGCTTGACCGTGCAGAGCTTTTCCGACGAAAAATCCAGGCCGCATCGTTTCATCTCCGAAGCGACCGCCCCAAAATCCGAAGCGACATTGTGGGCGACAAAGATGCGCCCGTCGAGAAGCGTCGCAACTTTCCGAGCGATTTCGTCAAAAGTCGGAGCGTTATCCAGTTTCCTCGGCGTGATTCCCGTCAGGTTCTGGATGAACGGGGAAATCTCCTCCGACGTTTTCACAAAGGATTCAAAGCGCTGCGTGATTTTCCAGTCATCGACGAGAACGATTCCAATTTCGATGATGCGTGCCCAGCCGGGCCTTCCGCCCGTCGTCTCGACATCAACAACGGCAAAACGAGGATTTTCCATCAGCGGATATCAAAGTCTATCGAACTGTTCCCGTCTTCGACGCGAGCCTTCAAGTGTTCCCCGCGCAGTTTCGTAAAAAGCGGAACGGATACCAGATACGAGACTCCGGCGACTTCCGAAGGAACCGCATCCGCCTCCGAAACCGGGGCTCTGTAAACCTGCTTTTTTCCGACCCAGACCGTGTAAGTAAAAGTGCGGGGATTTGCGCGATGCACCTGTTCCTCGGACACGCAAAAGTGCACGATGCCTCCCGCCGGAAGGGTCCGCAAGCTGTCCCGAATCACGCTCTCGGAAACATCGTCCGCTTCCAGTCGCATCCGCATGTCCTTTTGCAATTTCGAAACATCCTCGTATTCGATTGTCACCCGCATCTGCATATCCTTTGGAATGGCAGATTCCCGAATGTCCCGTACGCGGGAATTGTTCTGGTGATATTCCCAGCGGCCGTTATCGTGCAAGATCACGATCTTCCCGCTTACGGTCGTCGCGGTCATGTCGTCCGCCAAGGCGAAAGCGGCAAGGCAAAGAAGCAAAGTCAAAATTCTTTTCATCGTCAAGATTCCAAAATGATTTCCTGGTAAATATACATTCCGAAAATACGGAAAGGAACGGTAAGATCTTGCATTCTGCCGAAAGGCTTTTGACGTTTCACGTCTAGACTTTTGTCGCCAAGCGACCTGTTTGGCCTGCCTGTCGGCAGACAGGCCTACCCGGCG
>CAVGIM010000079.1:0-2992 GCA_963629575.1 Candidatus Methanomethylophilaceae archaeon | reverse complement strand
GCGGGGAGGTTCGCTACGAGGGCGTCGGGGCTTTCGGACGAGCTGCTGGAATTTTTCACCGAGGAACTCGAAGAGGACTTTTCTTCGCTCGAAGAAGACCTTGCCTCGCTAGACGAGGAACTTTTCGCGACCGAAGAGGAGGACTTCGCCGCGCTAGAACTTGAAAGCACCTCGAAATGCGCAACGATCTGGATGTCGATAGTGATTTTCACGGTGTCGCCTGCATTCCCTAGGAAGTTCCCGACGGCGCTGTACCAACCGACGAACCGGTGACCATCCTTTTTCGGAGCGTCGGGAAGCACGAAGAGGGAGTCCTCCTCGACTTGAATCGTCTCGTCCTCGCCGTCGCCTCGGCTGATGGTGACGTTCCGATAGACGAGCGCCTCGAAAAGGGCGAGAACCGTCATGTCGGACGTGACGCTCGAAAGCGACATGTTCCATCCGATGAATTTATAGCCATCGCGCGAGGGTGTCCCTGGGGCAGCCGCCGTTTCGCCGTAGGGGACAAGGACCGTTGCGAACACGGAACTCCCGTTTAGGAACGTGACCGTGTATCTGACCTTCGACGAGTCGTAGAGAGCCGTGTAATCCGCAGCCTTCGTTACCTTTGCGACCGCGGGACTCCACCCGGCGAACGCGTAGTCGTAAGCGACTGTGCTTTTTCGGGTCGGAGCCGTGGACATGCCGGGCGTTGCGCCGTAGAGATAGGAAGACGATTGCAGCACCGATCCGTCGTAGTCGAGGAACCGGACGACATACGCGTTGAGCGTCTCCGTATAGACCGCATAGTAGTCGAAGTCCTCGGTGGCGGCAGTGGGTTCCACGTGCCAGCCAGCAAACGCATAGCTGTACTGCGCCGTCGAAGCGAGCGCCGGCGTCCCGTCATAGACCGGCGTCTTGCCATACTGCACGGACTGCGAATCGAGAAGGGTCGTGTCGGCGTTGAAAAAGCGGATTCTGAAATAGACCTCCGAGGCATCGATATAGACGGCGTTCACGGTCATGTCGGCGGTAAAGACGGTCGTTTCCTTGACCTTCACGCCGTCGGCAGTGTACCAGCCGGAGAACATTTTCCCCTCGGGAGCTTCGGGATTATCCGGGAACGAGACCCGCCCTTTGTAGTTCGTGTAGCGGTTGGCCGTCGCGCCGCTATCGTCGAAGACAACCTTATAGATGGGCTTGTGGATGGAATCCGCGAAGATCGGGTAGCCGACGCTGTCGCGGCTCCAGACACCGCTGTTTTCCGCCGTGCCGTTCGTGGTGTTGAGAATCCAGGCAAACTGGTCGCGCTGCATGTCGGACGTGTGGAGGCCTGAGTTCGGGGCGACGGTAGATTTGCCGGTTAGGACATCGGAATCGTAATAGCAGTTGGTGACGGTACCACCGTTGTCGTAGATAACCCCGGCATTTGCACCCTTCGCTACACTGAAACTGTTGAGCAATTTGCCGCTACTAGAGTTCCGCCAGACAAGGCCACCCGCAGAGCTTTTCGCGGAAGAAAGCGTACCACTGTTCGTGCAGTCCGTAATCGTCCCCTCGTTCTTGCCCGCGATCCCGCCTAGGCAGGAGGAGGAGGAGGAGGAGGAGACCGTGCCGCCGTTCATGCAGCCCGTAATCGTCCCCACGTTATAGCCTGCGATCCCGCCTAGGCAGGAGGAGGAGGAGGAAACCGCGCCGCTGTTCGCGCAGCCCGTAATCGTCCCCACGTTATAGCCTGCGATCCCGCCTAGGTAGGAGTAGGAGGAAACTGCGCCGCTGTTCGCGCAGCCCGTAATCGTCCCCGCGTTCTCGCCCGCAATGCCACCTACGCAGGAGTAGTAGTAGGCGGAGACCGTGCCGCCGTTCGTGCAATTTTCAATTCGTCCGTTGTTAAACGCGACAATCCCTCCCGCATACGCATATTTAGAAGACGACCTTATCGAATCCTTTGCCAAAGCCACGTTCTTGACAACGGCGTTCGAATCCGTCACCCCGAACATCCCGGCAAACTTGTCCTGGTTCGAATAGAGTCCGTAAATCGTCTTCCCGGCGCCGTCAAAAATCCCGTCGAACATCGCCGCGGAATCCTTTCCGATCGGCGTCCAGCTTACGGAACTGGTTTTAGTCGTATCGTCCTTGAACCGGATGTCGTTTGCAAGGACCGCGTTGATCGTTGATTTTCCGCCGTTTACCTGGGCGGCAAACCAAGCCAGTTCCTCGGCGCTCGTAATGACGTAAAAGACCTTGCCGCTTATCTTTTTCGTGTTCTCCGGCTCGCTCGTGGAACCTGTCCAGTCCGCACAAAAAGCGGAGGCGGCCAGAAACAGCATACAAAATACACTCTGGACGATTTTCATTTTTACGCTCCTTACGAAAAAAGCCTGCTAAAGATTAACGAAAAGAAGCCAGACCCCACAATGCTAGAGACAAGCGAAATCAGGGCAAACCTGATTTTATCGTTCAAACGCTGTTGCGCCTGGATCAGTCGAATTGTCGAATTGATCAAATTATATTTTTTGATTTTCTCGACAGGCAAGTCGTCCAAATTCTCTGGAAATTGCAGAATAAGCTGATTCAGCAGTTCATTGGACTTTGTCTGAAGCTGTTTCAGATTAACTTTACCTTGTGTGGAATCTGTCATTGATTTTCCTCGTTTTTTTTTGTGGCGAAATTTTTATGCTCAGTCCTTAACGCCTCCCTGGGCGCTCAGATAAACCAAAGAAATGAAGTAGAGCGATCGTAGTAGGCGCGAGTCTCGGAGCGCTCCGTGGAACTCCAGAAAACCGCCCAACCGAATCCATAGCCGTGTACCATGTATAGTACATAACATTACCTCACACATCAAACATAAGAAAAAAAAAAGCTTTGTCAATAAAAAGCAAGTAGCTTCCCCATCCGGTGATTTTCGCTAAATTCAAGCATTGTCCATCAGCGCGGGCTGCTACTTTCTGCCGAAAGGCTTTTGACGTTTCACGTCTAGGCTTTTTTTCGCGAAGCGAACTGTTTCCGCCTG
>CAVGIM010000078.1:0-3027 GCA_963629575.1 Candidatus Methanomethylophilaceae archaeon | reverse complement strand
CGGACTCATAACCCGCCGGTTCCCGGTTCAAGTCCGGGAGGTCCCACGAATCCCCGCCGAATTTCGAGAATTTGGCGGGGTTTTTGCCTTTTTGGACGTTCTTCTTGGCGAAGCTGCGCGCGTCAAGGCAGTATCTTTGGCAAAGTCTTTCGATGTCCATGCCGGGAATCTAGAACGGTGACGGAATTTTCGGAAAATTCGGGAAAAACCTTACAAATAGAAGCCATGTCTAGACTTCCGGGAAAATTAGTTTTAGGCTTATGGAAAAAGGAGTAGAACCATGAAAAGGGAAACCGGCGACATTTCCGCGATTCTTGCCCTCTGCAAGTATTACAAGGGCGAAAAGGAGAACCCGTTCGACTGGGACAAGGAGAATGCTGCCTATAATTTTTGGGATTATGAAAGCCAGTTTTGCCACCAATACGGGACCGGATTGATCACCGGGAACGTCAAGGTCGAATTCGGAAAGTTCCTTGACGATTTGTTCCGGCATTTGGCCGACCGTTACGATTCGATGGACAATGGGCAGAAATTTCGGCGTCTTTACGAGACGACTAGGGTTCCTGCTTGATCAGGTTGAAATCCATGAAAAGATCGCCGTTCGAAAAATACGCCTTCGTACAACGATAGCTCCTGCCTTTCTGCAGAATTGTTTCGAATTCACTTTTGAACAGGTATTTTCCTTTGCCGTCCCACAATGTCAATTTTGACTTTGACGAGCGGCAGTCGCCATTGTAGTGGGAAAACGGTTCGACAGACAAAGTTTGCTCGCCTTTTGGCACGTATCTAGCAAAAAACAGCCTTGTCTTTACTTCCGGGAAAATTAGTTTTAGACTTATAGGAAAAGGAGTAGAATGATGAAGCAGGGAACCGGAAATAAGGCCTCGATTTTAGCTGCGTGCAAGTATTACAAGGGCGAAAAGAAAAATCCGTGGGGAGGCCAAGAAGCTTCTTGATGGAAATGGTGAATACAGAAACCGCCAGGATAGAGACCATGCTTCCTTGTGGTTTTACGAATCCAAATTCGCCGAAATGATGCAGACCGTGGACGGTCGCAGGATGTTGAATGACAATCTTGCCGAATATCGGGCCTACAAGGGAAAAAGCTTGTCGAATGTTCATGAACTTTTGCTCGCGATTCTTTTCAACAGGTTTTTTCACGGGTCGTCTGCAAGCCCGTCAGAAAAAACGGCAATGGAGGGTTTTTACAACTTTATTCGAAAGTTCTATCCGTAGGGATATCCGTTTTTGTATGGAAACGGCTAGACGAGATTTAGGCCGAGCGAAATGTCGTTCCATCCGATGTCGAAAATCCGGACATACTGCCTCGCTTCAAATCCGTCATAGAACCTGAGAAAGGCTTCCCTCACGGTAGGAGCGCTGACATGCCTTTGTCCAACATCGGTCCTCGGGCCATAATCAAAGACGAACGTGAACAGATAACAATGGCCATTTTCCGGCGGCCTGGAATCGTTCCACTAGAAGTCCATTATCCGGATATCGCTACAGTCCCGATACCGCCTGGCATAAAGGTCTTCAAGGGCGTATATCATGCTTCCCGTCTCGAAATGCTCCCACCGTTCCTCCAGACCCGAGTCGGGGGCAACCCTCGACCGGACCAGGAAAGAAAGCTTCCAGTAAAGGTGCCATACACCACCAATCATACAGTCATCTCCTAGAAAGGAAACCAAATGCAACAGACAGACATCTGGAAAAGATACAATCTGACCGAGGACCGCGCAAGGACGGACGAGGAAAAACTGAACCGGATAGACCGAATTTGAGTCGAAATGGAGTGCGTCAAGAGGTTTGGAGAGGATTACGGCTTAGCCAAAAGCCGTTTTGCGCTCCTTTAAGCTTTTCTAGCAAGCTAGCAATTGGAATTCCTGAAAAGCTTGTTTAAGGATAAGGAGCTTTTCTCCGCCTATATCTAGGCCGATGGTGTTTGGTTGGTTCATATAGAAAATGTTCGCCTTGCATCTCCGCAAAATCATTTCATGTTCATTCATTTTTTACATCCAACTTTCCCCATGGTCTCCCGACGTGTTCTTCGAAAGAAAGCATCATGCGTCTCTGTGTTTCGTGCTAGCTCCCCCTTGTTGGGAAGACCGTCTTCAGGAATCTCGTCCCGTTGCCCTACAGCGAAATCCGGGGCACCGAGACTATCCGAAGAAAAATTTCGCGTTTCACGGCATTTCCGCCTGGAGCCTCTCGGCAAGCTCCACCACGGCGTCGTCCACCAGGGACTGGTAATGTCCGCCGTACCGCTTCGCGAACGCCTTGATGGCATCGACCGCACCCGAGTGCAGTCGGATCGTGTAGGGCTTCCGTGCGGTGGCCCGGAACTTCGCGGACTTTCCGAGACGCGTCTTCGCAACGGCGACGGCTTTTTCCAAAGCACCCGGTCCGCTAAACGAGAGACCGTTCCTTACGGCCCACTCGTGATTTGCCTCGGCTTCGGCTTCCGTCATGTTCTCGTAGTGACGGGCGATTCTGGCTTCCTTTTCGGTCAGTCCTTCGTACATGGCTACCTCCTCGGATAGCAGGTCACAAGCGTGCCTGTTTCATGATTGAACAAGAATCGCCATTTCCTGCCGTTAAAAGTCTTGGTCACGACAAGGATGGAATCGTCCGTGTCGGAAACGTCCACGCTTTCCCAGCTTTCCTCGTCAAACGCCTTGCGGACCTCGTCCTCGGAAATTCCGCGTTCCCGCATACGCAGGCCAGCATGTTGGCTAATCTTGACGTTCATACCCTGAATATAGCCTCTTTATTTACTTTTGTCAATACTTTTTTATTTTCCCCGAAAAACTCCCGCCAAAGAAAAAAGGACCAAAAAAGAAATACTCTCCTCCATAGGGAGAGTGACTCCGGGTTTTCCGGAGAGGTCTCGCCTGGCAACGCGAGACCCTGGCTTCGCCCCGACTGTAAGTTTTTTTTTGAGTTTCTCTTGACAGTCCGCACGCAAAACTTATATTTACCTTCGGAAACTAACCCGAACCCCGAGGCGCCGATGAAGACCGCGAC
>CAVGIM010000077.1:0-3268 GCA_963629575.1 Candidatus Methanomethylophilaceae archaeon | reverse complement strand
ACGTCCGTAACATCCTGCATTTTCTCACGATCATTCCACAGCTGATCGAACAGCTTGATAAAGTAGCCGGAATTTTCAAGGCTCTCGGTCTTTTGCACCGGGTAGTAGGAATAGTCTCCCCGCTCGCAGCCGAGATCGACAGTGGTGAATCCGGATATCGGCATGTAGGTGCTTTCACCGACCGTCATGAATCCCATCATCCGCTCTTGCGTAACGTTCGACTTGAATACAGCCTTTCGGCGAATCCAGTCTGCACATTCCTTCGCAAGGGCGCGCTGGGTCATCTCGTTCCGGAGCCTGATCTCGAATTCCGTACCGTATAGGCTGTTTTCTCGGGAAAGACGGGGAATATAGAATTCGCGCTTTTGCTTTTCGGCTTTCTCTTTAACAAAAGTAGGGGACGTGAAAATAAACCGGAATTTCTCTACGGATTGCAGCTGCTTTCTCAACTCCCGATAGGCATACATGGAAAAGCAGGACGCCGCGATTGACACCTTGTCGCCTTTGCGGATACAGGCCACCACGTCATCCCGAACAATCCCTGTAATATTATCGAACAGCTTCATCGGCTTGGGTCAGCTACCGGTTAGCAAATAGGTGCACAGGCTAAAATCCTGCGTCGTCGACTTCGGCGTGACATTGTAAAATTTCAGCAAGTGGTAAATCTTGGAAGCCTTGATTCCAAAGTTCACGTTTTGGGAACCTTCGACATTCAAAATGGACGTGGCGAGACCGATGATCTTTCCGCCAGAAACGATGGGACCTCCGGAATTTCCATGCTGGACCGCGGCATCGATCTGAAACGTTGATTTGTCTCCCCGGTAACCGTTCTTTCCCGAAACGATTCCCTTGGTCACTTTCAAGTCGGCACCCTGGTATTGAATCTGCGGATATCCGAACACCAGAATGTCCGAACCGAGCACGGGCTCCTTCGTGGAAAGCGGACAAGCGTTCAACTTCGCTCCCTTCACCCGAATAATCGATAGGTCCAGAATATCGTCCGTCACGGTAATCCGGAGCGAACCGCTTTTCCAGATGGGATCATCCCCATCGCAATAGTCGTCTATCTCCGGCTTATACGTACAAGAGGTATATTGGGTGTATTTCAAATGAATATCCTCGGAGAATCCCCAAGAACACAGCATCAATAGAAAAAAAATCAATCTTTTCATAAAATCGTTCACCCTAGCCTTTTTAAATATAGTATATCTCCAATCGTCGAAAAAAATCAAATTTTATATTTTGAATCCAAAAGGAGATTTTCATGAGAAAGGATTTTGGCTCCAAGGCGATTATCACTCCGCTTCCGGTTCTAGTCATTGCAACTTACAACGAAGACGGAACGCCAAACGCGATGAACGCCGCCTGGGGCGGGCAAAGGGAAGAAGACCAGATTGCGATTTGCCTCGGAACAAGCCACAAGACGACAGACAACATCAAGAAGCGCAAGGCCTTTACCGTCAGTTTCGGCACGCGGAAAACGGCAACCGTTTCGGACTTTTTCGGAATCGTCAGCGGAAAGAAGCTCCCCGGCAAAGTGGAAAAATCCGGACTGCACGTTGTCAAGAGCGCACACGTCGATGCGCCAATGTTCGATGAATATCCTCTAACGCTCGAATGCAGACTCATCGAATGCAGCGCCGACATGGACGGCAGCACATACATCGTCGGGCAAGTCGTAAACACCAGCGCCGACGAAAAGGTTCTCGACGAAGCGGGAAAAGTCGATTTGGGAAAGGTCGAACCGATTTCCTACGATTCTTCCGCCCACGCCTACCGCGTCCTCGGCGAAAAGGTCGGCAAGGCCTTTAGTGACGGAAAAAGCCTGCTGAAATAAAAAAACTCCCCCTTTCGAGGGAGCGTCTTATCCGGGCATAAATTATTTAACTATTAATTTATGCTGTGAATTTGCGTTCTGTTTCTTGGTAAACTTGAACGTGAGAATTCCGTTTTCCAAGAAGGCTTCGGCAGAATCCGGATTGATTTCCTCGCCCAGCTTGAAAGAACGCTCGTAGTGCATCTCCGACGTGGCGCTCTTGCGCGTTGCCTTGATGCTCAGCGAATCGCCCTCGACGTTCACATCGATGTCGCTCTTCTTGACGCCGGGAAGTTCCACTTCGAGCGTATAGATTCCGCCCTTTTCGGAAACCGACGAACGCGGCATACAGGATCCGCAAGCCTTGACATCGTCGTTCAGCGTGTCAAACAGATTGCTCAGTCCAAAGACAGGAATCATTTCGTTATACATAGTTTGCTCCTTTTGTTAAAAATTTTACCTTATTTGATAACCAGCTTACGAGCGGTTGCCGAAGCCTTTTTTCCAAGCTTGACGACCAGGACGCCGTTTTCGAAAGAGACTTCCGCCTTTTCGGTATCGAGGTCCTTGGCAAGCTTGAAAGCGCGCTCGTAGTGCATCTCGGCGGTCGCCGTCTTGCGCGTCGCCTTGATTTTCAGAGTATCGTTTTCCATGTGGACTTCGATATCTTCTTTCTTTGCGCCCGGCAAATCCACTTCCAGAACGTATCCGCCGTCCTTTTCGGCGACAGCGGCGCGCGGTGTGCAGGCAGCCTCGTTTCTGGAAGCGTTGTGAAAGGAATCGAGCCAGTCATCGAGTCCGAAGAATCTGGCCGGAATCATTTTCGTGTTGTACATCATATCGAATCTCCTATTTTAACTTTTCACTAATGCTTTTAGCAAAAGCCGTGCCACAGCCAAAACCGCTCGACATTTCGAACCTTGCCCAAATATTTCTTTTCAAAAAGAAACAAATGGTTTTAAAACGAAATTTTCAAAAGCTTCGTTTTGAATCGCCTCTTTCCTCGAAGAAGCCGAAACAGCCAGAAAATTCTATTTTCAATTTGAAATGAATCTTCTCGTCTCTCTCTCCAAAAGTCTTCTCTTTGAAACGCTAAAACTTTCCGGCTGGAAAAAAAACGTCCTTCGGGAAAACCTGGACTATATCTATCCCGAAATGCCTGGTTTTCAAAAAGAGGCATTTCGAAATCGGTTGCTGGGAAATCTTTCCAACGACGTTGCCGAATTTTTGACAAGAAGCTGGATTTATTCGAAAGGGGATTCCCGGTTTTTCATTGACGAAGAAAGTCTTCCTGTCCTGGAAAAAATGAAGCAGGGCGGTCTGATGCTGACAGCGCATTTTGGAAACTACGAAGCGATCGGTCCCTGGCTAGTCAGGCTAGGAATTCCTCTCTTGGCAAGTTATGCAAAGCTCAAGCCCAAGGTGCTAGACAAATGGATTTATTCCAGGTAC
>CAVGIM010000076.1:0-4590 GCA_963629575.1 Candidatus Methanomethylophilaceae archaeon | reverse complement strand
GACTACATGACACCGAAGGAGTATATTTTGCACAAGTTCAACATACTGTTGCGTTGAGAGGTTGAATTCGCGACCGATAAATACCGGATCCGTTGCGTACAAGATTATTCGGATGCCAAGTGAGGAGGTCTTTGATGTTTAAGGTTTTATCTGTTATCGCTATGCTTGTTTCCTTTTCGCTTGCCGAGGAAATCTGCAATACCGACAATCTCCCGACGATTCCCGCCAACTCCTGTGTGCAGGAGGGCTATGTGTGCGGCTTGGGTTTTGACGTGAGCCACGAATCCAACGTGATGTTTTTCTTTTTAGGTGCGGACGCCTCCTGTTCCACTCTTTTGACCAGCCGCCTGAAGACTTTTTTGTATGCGGGAAGCGAGGTCTATAGCGCTGCGGCAAAGTTCTTTTTGATCGAAAATGAATACGAAGCAAGTCCGCTTTCCCTGACGCTTGCCGGTTCGCTAGCCTTGGCGGCATCCAACGCTCGGGAACCGGTTTCCGTTATCTACCACCAGGTTTCACCGGTTGAATATGGCGGTATTCGGCTGCAAAGCATATCGAAAGTGAAATAGAGAGGCCTGCGCCTTTTGTCCTTTCGAATTTTGTAAATTTTGCCCATGCGGTTTCGAGTTTTCTGTCTGTGCCTTTTTTTGATGTCGGCGGCTGCGTCCTCGCAGGTGCGCGATCTGTTTGCCGAATTTGATGAGGAAACGAAGGCGGCGGATTCGTCGATCGTTTCGAGTTCATCGGAGGCTCTTCCGGCTAGTTCGAGCATCCTTGCGGTTTCGTCTTCGTCGCTTGCGGAAAATGTTTCGGGTTCGGCGATTTCCAGCAGTTCGCTTGTATCGAGTTCGAGTGTTTTGGAAAGCAGCTCTTCAAGCCTGTCGAGTTCATCCGTCGAAATTTTATCCAGCTCGTCGAGTTCCGCAGATGTCGCTCTTTCCAGTTCGCTGGGAACGCCTGTTGTGGGTTCCTTGGATAAAGCTCCCGCCGTTACCGCGGATTCGCTCGCCCTGTCCGATTCCTCGGGTTCTGCCGATTCTTTGCGGAACGCTGTAGATAGCCTCGCCTTGTCGAGTTCGCTTTCTTCGAGTTCCGCGGAATCTTCCTCTTCGGTTTCCTCGTCGTCGGTCGCTACGGTTGCCGTTGCGTCTTCGTCTTCGATTTCCCGTCGGGATATCCTCGGACCGGTCAAGGTTTCGAAAGTCTATGGCATCGACGAGATGAAGGGACGCTACAAGAGTCCGCGCAAGGCCCTGTTCTTTTCGCTGGTCGTTCCGGGGTCGGGGCAGCTCTATGTCGGCGGGTCGAAGTTCAACTATGTCCGCGGCGCGGCCTATCTCGCCTTGGAAGCGGGCCTCTGGGGCAGCTGGTATTATTATTCCGTCTATAAATACGACCGCCAGGTGAGCCGCTACAGGAAATTCGCGAAGAACCATTTCAAGGCATCCCAATACGAAGAGAAAATGCACGATCTGCGCAATTCGCTAGACGATTCGGACGAAGAGGCGAAGTTTGTGGAGCGCTACCTCGCAAGCCGCGAATCCTACTGCAAGTCCATCTACGGAAACGCTTCGACGAACCGCTGCTACATCGAAGGCGAAGAGATGACAAGCGATATCAATCATGTAAACCACGTGAACGGAAAGTTTTCGCTTTACAATTCCGGCTCGTATTATTCGAACATCGCGTCTTCCGCCTATGTTCTAGGCTGGGATGATGTCGCGGACGAAACCCCGGTTTCGGCGTTGAACCTTTCCAAGAACGCGGAAACGGTGGCGCTAGGGACTTCGGCGAACCTGAAGATCTACCGCGGAATGCGGAACAAGGCGAACGATTACGCCGACATGCAGGCGTGGTTCTTTGGCGGGCTTATCCTCAACCATCTGGTGTCGGCTGTCGATGCGGCGTGGGCGGCCCATGCGCACAACAAGGTCCTTTACGAAGAGGAACTTTCGTGGTTTGACCGCTTGCATCTTGAAGGCGGCTTCGTTCCGATGAATTCGCAGTCCGTCCTGAACGTCTATTTCAACTTCTAGCGCCATGAAAAAGTTTGCCCTGGTCTTCTTGACGGTGATGCTCCTCGTTTCGGGAGGATTTTCGCAGGTCGTGATTTCTGTCGATGAATCGGTGAGCAAGAATTCGAAGAAGAGCCTTCCGCTTGCGATTGGCGCTTCGCTTCTCCTCCCCGGGATGGGACAGCGTTATCTGGGAGAAAATTCGCTGGTGAAGGCTTACGTCTGGACCGATGTCGCGCTCTGGATGGCGACTTTCGGCAGCTACTTTTTTGGCGAACGGCAGATTGCGAACGCGCGGTCGTATGCGGTTCGGTATGCGGGAATTTCGAACCCGCCGTCGAGCGAATCCTTCTTGAACCTGATGGCGGACTACCGCAGCCGCGGCGGCGTCTCGGGCGAAAACGCGAACCCGGATTCCGACGAGGACTACAACCAGGCGATGCTCCGGAGCGGCAAGGCCATCGACGCGGACTATCCCTTTGACGCTTCGCATTCGTGGGACTGGGGCTCTAGCGACAATCCCGCAACGACCCGCCACATGTCGCACTATCGGGACATCCTGAAGAATTACCGCATTTCGCGAATCGCTTTCCAGGTTTCGATCGGCGCGCTGATTCTGAACCGAGTGATTTCCGCCTTGGACGTGATGCGCATCTACCGTTCTACGTCGAGCGACCTCGCGTCAATGGAGAGTCGCCGCTTGCACGTGTTCCCGGATTTTAGGCCGGAAGGCCCGGGCGCGACGCTTCTCTGGACCTTTTAATTCCAAAGGCAAGTCTTCATTTTGAAACGTCGAATTCCGCGGAACGGATACCCGTTAAAATTTCTATCGTTAGCGCGTGTCTTTCCGTTTCCTGAAAATCGCTCTTTCTCTTGCCGTCGGGATTTCCTTTGCCGATGACGTTCCGCTTCGTTCGGATTCTCTGGCTTCTGCCGAAGCGCCCGTACATTTTCGCGACGCGAGTTTCGACTATCGCTCGGAAGATCCCGGTGCGGATTCGCTGCAACGCTTTTCGCCGCTCCGGTTCGGAGGAATGGTCGCGCTGACGGCTGGCGCCTACGGGGCTGCCTACGGGCTTGTCTTTGCGAAGGGCTGGTGGGACGACGAACATTCGCATTTCCATTTCGAAAACGATTTCGAGTATGCGAAGAACATCGACAAGGCGGGGCATTTCATGGCGGGCTATCTGCTCGGCGAAGGCTTCTATCTTGGCTATTACTGGGCGGGGCTTTCGGAGTTCAAGTCCTATCTCGCGGCGGGACTTTCGACGATGGCGACGCATGTCGCGATAGACGTGAAGGACGGATATTCGCCGGAATGGGGATTCAGCATCTTCGACGTGCTTTCCGGGACGCTCGGCGGTTTCTATCCGATGGCTAGGCGCTACATTCCCGCTTTTAACTATTTCGATCTCAAGTGGAGCTACTGGATTAATAGCCGGGCGTATTACCGCCAGAGCGATACGGGAGTCTTTACCGATGACTACTGCAACGAGACCTTCTGGCTTTCGCTAAAGGTCTATCGCATGCTGCCGGCTTCCGCGCGGAAGTTCTATCCATCCTGGCTTGCGATTGCCGCGGGCTGGAGCATTGACGAAGGCGTTTTCGAAGGGAAGAAGGGAAAGCACGAGTTCTACATTGCGCTCGACTATGACATGGAAGCGATTTTTAAGCCGCATAGTCGCTGGGCGCGAAATCTGGTTCGGTTTGCGAATGGCTTCAAGCTGCCCGCTCCGACTCTCCAGATTTATCCCGACGTAAAGTTCTTCCTTCTCTATCCGATTAAATTCTAGACTTTCTGGGAGACCGATGACGATGAAAACAGCACTGATAACCGGCATCACGGGCCAGGACGGCTCGTACCTCGCGGAGCTTCTCCTTTCGAAGGGCTACGCGGTGTATGGGCTTGTCCGCCGCAAGAGCCGCCTCGACTTCAACAACGCGGAGCACCTGAAGGACCGCGTGACGTTCCTCTTCGGGGACATGACGGACATGGCGTCCCTCCTCCGCGCGATGGAAATCGCGAAGCCGGACGAGATCTACAACCTCGCGGCGCAGTCGTTCGTCACGACGTCGTGGGAGACGCCGCTCTCGACGGCGGACATCAACGCCGTCGGCGTGACGAAGCTCCTGGAGGCGGTGAGGCTCGCGCGGCCCGAAACGCGGGTTTACCAGGCGAGCACGAGCGAGATGTTCGGCCGGGTGCAGGCCGTGCCGCAAAACGAGGAGACGCCATTCTACCCGCGGAGCCCCTACGGGGTGTCGAAGCTCTATGGCCACTGGATAGTGAAGAACTACCGCGAGAGCTACGGGATGTTCGCCTGTTCGGGCATCCTCTTCAACCACGAGTCGGAACGTCGGGGCGCGGAATTCGTGACGCGGAAAATAACGATTTCGGTGGCGAAAATTCGTGCCGGGAAGCAGGAGGTCTTGGAACTCGGGAACCTGGACGCGAGCCGCGACTGGGGGCACTCGGAGGATTACGTTCGCGCGATGTGGCTGATGCTGCAGCGCCCGGAGGCGGACGACTACGTGGTGGCGACGGGCCGGACGCACACGGTCCGCGACTTCGTTT
>CAVGIM010000075.1:0-5160 GCA_963629575.1 Candidatus Methanomethylophilaceae archaeon | reverse complement strand
TCGACAAGAAGGGCAATCTCACGGATAAATACTACGCCGACAAGGCAAACAATGAGATCAAGATTGCAGAAGAAGTGGCGGACTCCGCCGCATCTGTCATTGAGATCATTGATTCCATCTACGACAGCAAGTCCATGATGCCGGAAAATGCCCGTAGCAACAATGTAGAACTGCATGTGGATGAAAATAAGCTTGCGATGCCGGAATTCAAGGCACTGTGGGCGAAAATCAATGCAAAATCCACCTATGTAGTTGATTTTGATACGGATGAACTGATACGCAAGGCGATTCGGTCTCTAGATCAAAAGCTACGCGTTCCCAAAGTCTTCTTCAAGGTGGAATCCGGAACCATGGAGGTGATTCAATCCAAGAAAGAACTGGTATCTGGCGATTCCTTTAAAAAGGAAAAATCCGCAAGCTATGGGCGTGCCATCGCTGCCAGCTCCAACGTGAAATATGATCTTATCGGTAAACTTGTCGAAGAAACAGGGCTTACCCGCAAGGCGGTTATTCGGATTTTGAAGGGTATCCAGCCGAGCGTATTTAACCAGTTCAAGGATAATCCGGAAGAGTTTATCGCAAAGGCCGCGACGCTCGTCAATGACGAAAAGGCGACGGCGATCATTGAACACATCACCTACGATGTGATGGATGACCATTATGGCACGGATGTCTTTACCGACCCGACTCTCAAGGGACGCTTGGACGTGAACGCCATGAAGGCGAAAAAGCACTTGTATGATCACATCGTTTACGATTCAACGAACGAGCGGAAGTTTGCTGCGGAACTGGATACGAATACAAGTGTTGCGGTCTATGTGAAGCTTCCGGATGGATTTTACATCTCCACGCCGGTTGGCCGCTATAACCCGGACTGGGCGATAGCCTTCTATGAAGGCACGGTAAAGCACATTTATTTTGTGGCGGAGACAAAGGGCTCCATGAATTCGATGCAGCTGCGCCTCATCGAAGAGTCGAAGATCCACTGCGCCCGGGAACACTTCAAGGCGATTAGCCGCGGAGATGTCGTCTATGACGTGGCGGACAGCTACCAGAGCCTTCTCGAAAAAGTCATGAAGTGACGAGCGCGACCAAATTCTATATTGAATCCGGAGAATCTAGACGATGCGCTTTTCCCTCGAATCGAAACCGCTTGGAACCGCCGACCGATACATCATCCACGCAGACGACTGCGAACTGGAAATCCTTGCGGGATTCGGCGCGGGACTGAACGCGTGGCGAATTCCCTCTTCGGGAAAGACGCTCGATCTGCTTTTTGGCTACCGCGACGCGGAAACATTCCGAAAGATCCATGCCGATACGAATGCGGGCGTCTGCCTTTCGCCTTTTCCCGGTCGCACGGCAAACGCGGCGTGGAACTGGAACGGCAAGTCGTATCGGCTGGTGAACAACGTGAGCTGGGCGCCTCACGCGCTGCACGGTTTTCTGAACGTGCTGCCGTGGCGAATGAAGGAATTTTCTTCGGACGGCGAATCGGCGAAGCTTTCGCTTGTGCGCGACTTCTACGGAAATCCGGGGTTCCCGTTTACATACAAGATAACCAACATCTATTCGTTTTCCGGCAAATCCTTTTCGGTAAAGTCCATCGTGGAGAATACGGGAAGGGAAACGCTCCCCTATGCGGAGGGATTTCATCCCTACTTCACGCTCGGAAAGAAACGCGGGTCGCTTGCGCTTTTTCTCCCGAAATGTCGTCGCGCGATTCTCGATTCGGCGGATATTCCCACGGGACGCTTCGAAGAGGAAGGTCGCCTTGACGGAAAGGCGCCTCTTGGCGACACGTTCATCAACGATTACTTCGCCTTTGGCGCGGAATGTTCGGAACGCGAAACGGTGACGCTCTCGGACCCGGAAAGCGGCAACCGCATCGATGTCTGGCAGAAGACGGGCAAGGGGCTCTTTCGCGGCATCCAAATCTATACCCCACCGGAAAACGACTCCGTCGCCCTCGAACCGATGACTTCCGAACCCGACGTTCTGAACCATCATCGGGAGCTGATTGAAATCGGACCCGGACGTTTTGTCGAGCTTCTCTTTGGCGCGGATTTTAGGGTTGCCTGCCCGGGGTGAAACTTTTTTTACAAAATCTGTTCGGTTTCGAATAAAAAAGAATACTTTAAGGGGGCAAAATGCCCAATCCAGGGCGCTCTTAGAGAGGAAACCGGTATGGCCGAAAAAAAGCGAAAGATGAGCCAAAAGGACTTGGACTATTTCAAGAACTTGCTTCTTGAACGTCGTCGTCAGCTGGTAAATGCACAGGGAAATGTCGCCGGCAACGAGTCGTTCCAGGGGCAGCGGGACCAGGGCGGGGAAACCGCCGGCTACGCGACCCATCTTGCCGATGTCGCTTCGGATTACAATTCCCTGGAAACGAACTTCGACCTCGCCGCCCGGGACGGAAAGTATCTGATCTATCTGGAAGAGGCGCTAAAGCGAATCGAAGACGGGACCTACGGCGTTTGCAAGGTTTGCCAGAAGCTGATTCCGAAGGCGCGCCTGGAGGCCGTTCCGACCGCGACGAAGTGCGTGGATTGCAAATCCGAGACAAAGAAGCGGGAACGCGAGGAAAACCGGATAGAAATGGCGCGCATGTTCGTGGAACAGCAACGCCGCGAGCAGGCTTCCGCAAAGTAGGCTTTGCGCGCAAGGAGGCGTTCTGGGTTCTGCGGATAACTATCGTCGCGTCTTTCTGGTGGGTTCCGGGTTCAGCAAGTCCTTTTCTCCCGAGATGCCGACGCTCAAGGACCTGAATGCCCGCATTCCCGATGGAATCGGAGAGGAATGTCTCGCTCTGCGGAATTACTGCCGCTGGCTGCGCGAACTGTGCCGTGGCGAACCCGAATACATGAAAATCGAATCGGTCGCGACGCACATCCTCGCGGCGCAGATCTTTCCGAGCGAAGCGGACCGCCTCCGCAATGCGGAACTCCGGTTTGAACTTTTGCGCTTTATCGCGATGTCCATGCGGCGGACTGCCCCGCTTTCTCTGCAGGCGTCTTCCCTGCTTTCCAGGTTCCTTGCGTCCGTGTCGAACGATTGCCAGTGTTCTCGGCGCGACAATCTGATCCTTTCGTTCAACTACGATACGCTTCTCGAAGACCAGATCTTGCATGATCCGTTTCTGTTCCAGACGACTTCGGTCGATTACGGCGTGAACATGGAGCGCGCGGATCGGTCGGCGGATGGCGGAAATCGTGCGCGGACAATCGATCTCTTGAAGTTGCACGGATCGCTGAACTGGTATTCGGTCAAGGGCGCGGGCGAGGAATTCGACTTGAAGAACGTCTGCCGCGTCGAACGTGGCGACCGCAGCTTTCCGATGTACGAAAAGGACAACCCGATTTTCATTCCGATGGCCCATGCGAAGGAATCTTTCTTGAAAGGGAGCCTTTTCAACGTTATCTGGGCGAAAGCGGACTACTATCTTGCCGGCGCGGACGAAATTTTTGTCATTGGCTACGGATTTCCGCAGACGGACGGCAACAGCCTGCCTTTTTTGCTCAAGCATCGGGACCGGATTCGGAAAGTTGTCGTTTTTGAACGGGAAGGCGACGCTTCCGTGGCGCGCCTTGTACGGCTTTTCGGAAAAGAGGTCGTAAAGTGCGAAGACGCGAAGGATTTTTTGACGGAAATGTTCGGCGCGTAGCGATCAGTTCATCGCAAAGCAGAAAATCCCGAGGAGAATGCCCGCCATCGACAGGTTCTTGAGCGCGGAACGCCTTTCGTGAAAGAAGAAAAGCCCGCCGAGAAAACTGATGAGGACATTGGAACGCCGGATGATAGTGACGACCGAAATGAGCGCGTCGGGATCGTGAACGGCGAGAAAGTAGAGCCTGTCCGCGGCGACGAGAAAAACGCCCACGGCGAGAATGACCGGTCGAAACCGGAAACGCGTCTTGGAAGGCGCTCCCTTTTTCAAAAGGCGCGAAACAAGAATGAGGATCCCTTGGAGCATCGCCATGTAGATGTTGTAGAAGAATTGGATGGCGAGAGGGTCTAGCTTTTCGCGCTGCAGCAGGAACTTGTCATAGACGCCGCTGACCGATCCGAGGAATGTCCCGAAGAACATGGAAAGAATCCAGAGGTTCGTAAAGAAATGCCCGGTCTCCTTCCGCGAAGCGACGCTCATGGCAAAGTACCCGGCAAGGGAAATTCCGATGCCCAGCCATTCGAAGGAACTTGGACGTTCTCCCATGAAGGCGACAGCCATGGCGATGGTGAATATCGGCGCGCTCGCTCGTACGGGAGCGGTGATGCTCAGCGGAAGTCTCGAAACGGCGTGAAAGGTAAACACCCAGCTCGCGGTGACGATTGCCGCCTTGAAGAGAAGCTCGAGATGTTCGCTTGCGGAAAGAGAGGGGATCTGCCCGAGAAAATAGGCGGGAGAAAGGATCGCCGCACAGGTGAGGCTCACGAAAAAGAGCACCGGCAAGACCGCGTTCCCGGTAAGGGCCTTCTTTTTTGCGATGTCGTAAAAGCCCAGAAACAGGGCGGATCCTAGTGCGAGTGTGACCCAAAACATAGTCCAAAGATAGCAATCGTGCCAATTCGCCATAAAAAATTTATTCTTGTTTTAAAATTCACAAAGGAGTCCGGTATGGGCATTAAAGGAAAGGCGACAAGCCTCATCGAAGAATTCAAGGCGTTTGCGTTCAAGGGAAACATTGTCGATATGGCGATAGGCGTGATCATCGGCGGTGCCTTTGGAAAAATCGTCACATCGTTCGTAAACGATATCGTGATGCCCGGTGTGACGGCTCTTATCGCGATGGGCGGGGCGAAGGATGCCGGAGAAGGATTAAAGGCGCTAGCCTATACGACGGCTGCGGGCGTGACGATTCCTTATGGAAGCTTTATCGGCGGCGTTGTCGATTTTCTGATTGTGGCTGTCGTCGTGTTCCTGGTGATGAAGAAGTTTCTGGGATTTATGCAGAACATGCGGAAGCAGGAAGAAGCGCCGGCTGCGCCTCCGGCTCCCCCGGCTCCGTCGAAGGAAGAACTCCTCCTTACCGAGATCCGCGACTTGCTGAAGAACAAGTAGCCTTTTGGCCGAAAGGCTTATCAGAGTTTAGTCGGGAGAACTTAGAGCTTAGAGACGCAGAGCGATCCGCTTTACATTTGAACCTAAACGTCTGCGAA
>CAVGIM010000074.1:0-5622 GCA_963629575.1 Candidatus Methanomethylophilaceae archaeon | reverse complement strand
ATTTGAACCTAAACGTCTGCGAAACTCAGATCTAAGCTCCAAGCTCTAGGCTCTAACCGCGCTCCAGGATGACCTTTTACCATACAAACCTTTACAGATCGCTTCGCGAACACTCCACTCTCCACTTTCCACACTTCACTCTCCACTATCAACCCTTAACATTCAACAACCGAGTTCCAAAAACATTTCGAAATGCGGCGTCTGCGGATAAAAGGCGAACCCTTCCGCCTTGCGGATTTTGTAGCCGTGAAGGGAAAGCCTTTGAAAGTCCCGGGCAAGCGTCGCCGGATCGCACGACACATAGAGCAACTTTTTCGGATGTGCCTTGGCAACGGCTTCTAGCGCAGACGGAAGAAGCCCGATCCGCGGCGGATCGACGATGAGGACATCCGCGCCAGAGGCGTCGTTTTGCGCAAGCCATTCTTCGGCGGGAGCGGATACGTTGCGCGCGCCGGGAACGTTGCGCCTTGCATGATAAAGCGCTTTCGGTTCGCGCTCCACCGTCACGATTCGTTCAAACTTTTCTTGCAGCAAGGAAGCAAAGAATCCGACTCCGCTATACAGATCGATCAGGTAGCGTCCCGAACCGGCAGAATCCAAAACGGTCCTGACCAGCTCCGGGAGCAGTCCCAAGTTTGACTGGAAAAAGCAGGCGGCATCCATCGACAGGGACTTTCCGCAAAGCGAGACCGTATTGGTCGCATGCTTTTTGAATTCCGAAGCGTCCATTCCGCGATAAAAACACGAGATCCTGCCATTTCCATTGTCAAAGACGGAAAGTTCCGGAACCTCGGGAAGCGCATCGCCTGAAATCGCTTCGTTTAGCGCATCCGTCAGGACCGCGCACCGGGAAACAGGTATTGTACGATGACTTTTCGATTCCCGAAAACCCCAGCCTTTTCCGACACGGACAAGGCGTGCCCGATTTCTGTAGCCGTAGGATTTTCCCGCATGGATTTTCCAGCCATCGGGAAGTTCCGTCTTGGCAAAGCGCCGGAACAGCTCCTCGACCGAAGCGCGATATGTCGCCAGCTGGAATTCAAGACTTGCGTGTTGCAGCGAACAGCCCCCGCACCTTTCGTAAAGCGGGCATTGCGGCTTTACCCGAAAGAGAGAACGCTCCAAAACTTTCGAAGCGAATCCTTTCGCATAGTCCTTCTTGTCTTGCACAATAGCGACTTCCGCAACTTCCCCCGCCAAGGCTCCCGCGACAAAGCAAATTCGCCCATCGTCAAGGCGGGCTATCGCTTCGCCGCCCTGGGCCATCTTTTCCATGCGAAGTTTCACGGTTCTCATTTTTTCAATCATCATACAAGTCGCTAGAAAAATCTTCCGGCACTTTCGGCGGGCGGTCAAAGTCCAGCGTGGGAACGCTAGCCATCAGCGCTTTCGTGTATGGATGCTGCGGATTTTCCAGGACGGATTCCACTGCGCCGGATTCCTTTTCCCTTCCCTTGTAAAGAACAATTACCTTGTGCGCAAACGAACGGACGGTCAAGATGTCGTGAGAAATAAAGAGAATGGAAATTCCCAGGTCATGCCGAAGTTTTTCCAGAAGATTGAGGACCTGCGCCTGGACGGAGACATCGAGAGCGCTTGTCACTTCGTCCGCGACAAGCACTTTGGGATCTAGCATCAACGCCCGCGCAATGCCGATTCTCTGGCGCTGCCCTCCCGAAAATTCATGCGGATAGCGTCCGAGCGAATCTTGCGGGAGTCCGACAAGTTGCAGTTTTTCCCTTGCCATATCCAACGATTCGCTTTTGGAAATTCCGTTTGCCACAGCCGGGTAAGTCAAGATTTGCGAAACGGTCTGCCGCGGATTCAGGCTCGAATACGGATCCTGAAAAATCATCTGCACCGATTTGCGGACCTCGGAAAAAGCCTTCGCCGAAGAGACGTCGACTTTTTTTCCGAAGACAGTATAGTCTCCCGACTTCCACGGCAAAAGCCCGACCAGCGCCTGCGCGAGCGTACTCTTTCCGCATCCTGATTCCCCGATAACCGCAAGGATTTCCCCTTCGTTAAGCCGGAACGAAACGTCATCGACCGCTTTCAGGTAACGCGAGACACGCGAAAAGACTCCGCTCCGCATCGGGTAGCAGACAGAAAGATGTTCGACGCGAAGCGCTTCGCTCATGCCTTCTCTTCCGCACCCTTTCCGGATTCCTCGTTCAATCCGGCCAAAGCGTCTTGAACATTTTTTTCCGTTTCGAAAAGAATCGTCTTGCATTCGCGGAGAAGCATCGTCGCTTCTTCCACTTGGGAGGCGAGTTCATCGACGCTCACGTCGCTGCGGTCGATTTTCGAAAGGATTTCTTCCAACCGGTTCATCGCCTTTTGGTAGCGGTTGTTCTGTTCGCTCATTCTTCAAGCTCCTTCGCGACGGTCTTGGCAAATTCCGAAAGGCTCGGGTCGCGGGCGCCCATAATCAGGATGGTATCTCCCGATGTCGAGAAGCGGACCATTTCCCTTCCGCATTCCTCCCGGTTCGAAACAAAGCAAGCTGTCGCGTTTTTCCGTTTCAGGTCTTCGACAAGGTCCGCGGAGGAAATGTCCCGCGTAACCGTCCCTCCGGCGTAATAGATTTCGCTCAAAAATATCGCATCCTGGGGACGGAGCGCCTTTGAAATCGCATCGACCAGTTCGTTCCGCAAGAAACGGGTCGGGCCGAATCCGTGCGGCTGGAAATAGGCGACGACGCGTCCCCGCGTGAAATCCTGTGCGGCACGGATACTCGCCGCGATCTTTGCCGGATTATGCGCAAAGTCATCGACCACGGTAACGCCGTGAAAAGTTCCGAGTATCTGGTGGCGACGATGAATACCTTCAAAAGATTCCAGCGCCTCGGCACACTTGCGGAGCGAAACGCCGACCTTGAGCGAAACCGCGATAGCGGCAAGCGCGTTCATCATGTTATGAAAACCGGGAAGCGGCACCTTGAACCGAACAAGTTCTCCCAGATGGCGCACGCGAAATGTAATCGAATAGCCTTCGGGACTAAAATCCATTCCCTGGACGCCGGACTTTGCTTCCAACCCGAAATCATCCAGATGGTTCACGCTAAAGGCGTTCGCGAGTTCATCCGCTTCGTTCACGATAAGCGTCTTGCCTTTACCCGCAACGTTCTTCGAAAACTCCGCGAAGATTTTTTGCAACTCGGAAATTTCCTTGTGGTCCTTTCCGATATTCAAGATGACACCGATTTCCGGCGAATAGCGGACAAGCGTTCCATCGCTCTCGTCGGATTCCGCGACAAGCCATTCGCCCTTTCCGGCAATTCCGTTTCCGAGCATTCCGCGCTTTTCGAGCGAGACAAGCCCCGCTCCGGAAAGCAGCGAAGGCGAAAGATTCGCCTCGTTCAAAATATGCCAGATCATCCCGGTCACCGTGCTCTTGCCGCTCGTTCCGCTGACGCAAATCGTCTTGACGCTTTCCGAAATTTTAGCGAGCATTTCGCTCCGATGCATCCGGGGAACGCCCAATTCCAGGGCACGCTTCAAATCCGGATTCGATTCTTCGATTGCCGAACTTACGACGATTGCCGAAAGGCCCGGACAAACGCCCGAACCGTCCTGCGGAAATGTCCGAACGCCTGCCGCTTCGAGCTTCTTCCGAATGTCGTCGCCGTCCGCGCCCGAAAACTTTCGGTCCGAACCGGAAACGGCAAAGCCTTTGCCCGCCAGGTACACGGCAATTGCGCTCATGCCGGAACCCGCAACGCCGACAAAAAAGAAAGACTGGTCTTGAGATAGCATAGCGATATTATAGAAAAGGCGAGAAGAAGAAAAAGCGAGGACAAAAAATTTTCATCAAAATCAGAACGAATTACATCTTTCCATTCAGTAATAATACTTGCTAACAGAGGAGTCCCGGAAAGCAGCATTCCCGCAATACAGGCGACCGCTTTCGTAAAGATATTCATCGTGGCACATGTCGTCCCTTAATTCATATCCCATGTAAAGCAAGAATCTTTCGGCGAAACATCCAGCATAATGGAATCTGGCGGACTAAACGAGATTTCCTGTTTCTTGGTATGTCCCAGGTTCGATGTCATGGCTAAAATTCCATAAAGGCGAAGTTTTTTTCACAACGATGAAATTCCGTACAATGACACAGGAATAGAAAAACAAACATCAATATAGAATGGATCTTCATCTCATCCTCCAATCCAGTTCATCAATTTCGTCCATACAATAGAAAAAAGCAAAGAATCCATCAAAATTCAAACAGCCTATCCGGAAAATCCCTGGAATGGCGAAGCTTTAAAATCTCCGTCACAATGGTGGTTTCAACGCCTTGCGCAGAGACATGGATAGTCATCGTTTTCAGGTTATTTTCCACATCGTAGGAGAATTCCGTCGAGGTCGATTTTTCCATGTCTTCCGTTTCCATTTTATCAATGCGTTTCTTTTTTGAATCATAGTAAAGCGTTCCTTTCTCCCCTTTTATCGAATAGAGGCTTCCCGAAACAAGTCTCGGTTCGGACCATTCGCCAGAATCTAGCGGATTAAAATTCGCATAGGACATCATCGGAAAGGACTCCCCGTTATAGGGGAGAACCTGATATTTCCGAGAATCCAAATCAATGGATTTCATTCGGTTCCCGTTGATTATCGTCCGCTGGTTCATCATGGGCATTTTGACTTCCGCATAGATTTTCGCGGGGCCTTTCCGCACAAGATACATGGCCATTCCCTGAAAACTCGACATCGCGGAAGAAGAAACCGTTGTTCTGATTCCAATTTCAACGGAATCGGACTCCATCATGCTTTTCCGTAAATCAGCCCGCACATTTTCCAAAGTTAACGCCTGAGCAATCGAAATCGACAAAGCGATCGACCATAAAATTTTTCGCATCTTCAGTCCTTTATGCAACGAATGGGAAAATAGGCCGATGCAGTTTCTAGCACACATGCATCGCGAAGTCCAAAATCCAAATAATAAACCGTTGGTGAACCCGCTATAGTGAGCGAAGACCCTACGGTCTGCGTCCACCAAATTTGACCTCCATTAGAATATGCAATATTGCGACTAGATCCCTCGTTATACGCCACACCTCCTTGAGAATAGGGCGAAACAAGCAAGCACTTGTCCTCTTGTACATTCTCACGTCCTCCTGTTTTCTTTATAAGAATCTCCCATTCAGAAAGAGTTGGAATATGCCAATTTTCAGGGCAAGCTCCATTGACTACAGAATCAATTAAAAAACCATAAGTACTGTCAGATACACCTTTCTCGTTCACTCCATATTGTATGGCATACAACCTACCAAATTTTTCACAGTTTTCCTCCAACCCTTCAAAACATACACTTTTTTCCATCTGAAATTTAAGATTATCATTCATCCAAACTTGTTCGCCTACTGTAATATAGGCATATTCTCGTCCATCGCGCTCATCGATAAATGTTCCGCGATTAGGCATCCCGTAAATATTTGTTCCCTCCACGGGACAAACCGTCGCCGCGTCAAAGCTGTCGGCATCGGTAGCGCAAGCGTTTAACGCAAACAATAAAAAGCCGATTCCAGCGATAGCGCCTACCGCCTTACAATCCCGAAATAACTTAAGGTCACCTCTAAAAATTACCCTTCAAAAAGAGCTTTACACACAAACTAATTTT
>CAVGIM010000073.1:0-5718 GCA_963629575.1 Candidatus Methanomethylophilaceae archaeon | reverse complement strand
CCCTCGCCGGGTAGGCCTGTCTGCCGACAGGCAGGCGCACCCTCCGCCGCCAGGCGAGAACAGGTCGCTCCGCGACAAAAGTCTAGACGTGAAACGTCAAAAGCCTTTCGGCAGAAAGCAAAAAAAACGTCAAAAATAGCTGGGTGCCTGGGATCGCGCTTCCTCGATAGAAACGGAAACCGTCGAAACCTTTTGCCGTGCGCTTTCCATGCGGAACGCTTCCTGTGACGAGGCTAGTTCCCGCAAGAATTCGGAACGCTTTTTCGGATTCATCCAGCGTTCCATCAGGCTTGCGCTCGAACCGGCATCTCTCGAATAGATGACCGGAGCGTCGGATTCGGGCGCAATCTTTACCGCCGTGTGAATCGCGGACGCGGCCGCCCCTCCGACCATGATAGGCGTCCGGAGACCTTCCTCCCTGAAAGTCTTCGCCACGTGTACCATTTCGTCGAGGCTAGGCGTGATAAGCCCCGAAAGCCCGACCATGTCGGGATGATACTTGCGAACGGCTTCGACGATTTTCTCGCAAGGGACCATCACGCCCAGGTCGATGACTTCGTAATTGTTGCAGGCAAGGACCACGCCGACGATATTCTTTCCGATGTCATGGACATCCCCCTTGACGGTCGCGAGAACAATCTTTCCGGAGCTTGCGCTTTCCCCGGCCTTCTTTTTCGCCTGGATGTAAGGCATCAGGACGGCAACCGCTTTCTTCATCACGCGCGCGCTCTTGACCACCTGCGGAAGAAACATCTTGCCTTCGCCAAAAAGCGTTCCGACCTCGTTCATGCCGTCCATCAGCGGCCCTTCGATGATTTTCACCGGTTCGTCGATTTTCGTCCGCAGCTCCTCGACGTCGGCCTCGATAAATTCATCGACCCCCTTGACCATCGCATGGACAATTCTCTGTTCCACGGAAAGTTCCCGCCAGGCGAGCAGCTCCTTCGAAGACGCGCCGGAAAGCTTCCTGTTCTTGACCGTTTCCGCATAGGCAAGCAGTCGGTCCGTCGCGTCGGGCCTTCGGTTGAAAATCAGATCTTCGATAAGCCCCCGTTCCTCTTCGGGGATATCCTCGTACACGGGAAGCACGCCAGCGTTCACAATTCCAAAATCCATTCCGGCACGCCCCGCATGGTAAAGAAAGCAGGAATGCATGCTTTCCCGGATGGAATTGTTTCCCTTGAACGCAAAGCTCAGGTTGCTCACGCCTCCGACGATGTGCGCAAAAGGCAGGTTCCGCTTGACATAGCGACACGTTTCGATAAAGGCCTTCGCATAGTCCGCATGTTCCGCCATTCCCGTTCCGATGGTCAGGATGTTCGGGTCAAAGAGAATGTCCTCCGGCGGAAAATCGATCCTATCGACAAGCAGCCGATACATCCGCGTACAGACGTCCCGCTTGCGTTCGAAAGACGTCGCCTGGCCCTGTTCGTCGAACGCCATGCAGACAACGGCAAAGCCATGCCGACGGATTTCTTCCGCCCGTTGCAGGAATTTTTCCTCGCCTTCTTTCAGGCTGATGGAATTCACGATTCCCTTTCCCTGGACGCATTCCATCCCGGCGACCAGCACGTTCCAGCGAGAACTGTCTATCATCACGGGGCATCTGGCGACGTTCGGTTCCGACATGAGAAGGTTCAGGAAATGCACCATTGTCTTTTCGGAATCGATCATGCCGTCGTCCAGATTCACGTCGATAACCTGGGCGCCGTTTTCCGCCTGGAGTACTCCGATATTTACCGCTTCCGAAAAGTTTTCCGCGTGGATCAGGTTCGCGAACTTTCGCGAACCGGCGATGTTCAGACGTTCGCCGATATTGACAAATCGGCTGTCCGGTCCGACTTCGAGGCTTTCCAGGCCGGATAGCAGGATATGGCCATCCTTTCCCGGAACCTTGCGCGGTTCGCGCCCGCGGAGAACTTCCGCAAAGCGCCGAATATGCCCGGGAGTCGTTCCGCAGCAACCGCCCACGATGTTTACAAGCCTTTCGTCCGCATAGCGGGAAACCCACTCGCCCATCATCTCCGGCGTATCGTCATAGCCGCCAAACTGGTTCGGAAGCCCGGCGTTCGGATGCACGGAAACGCGAAACGGCGCGTTCTGGATATCGCGCAGATGCGGAATCATGTCCTTTGCGCCAAGCGCGCAGTTGAACCCGATGCTGAACAGGGGAAAACTCGAAAGCGAATGGAAAAAGGCCTTCGCCGTCTGTCCCGAAAGGATTCGCCCCGAAGCGTCCGTAATCGTCCCCGAGACCATGACGGGGAACATTTTAACGCGTTCGTCGCAAATTTCCTGGATAGCATACAGGGCGGCTTTCGCGTTCAGCGTGTCGAAAACGGTCTCGACAAGGAGAATGTCCGCGCCGCCGTCGAGAAGTCCATTCACCGCGACGCGATACGACGCGACCAGTTCCCGAAACGTAACCGCTCGGGCGGCCGGATCCGAAACGTCCGGGCTGATGCTCGCCGTCTTGGAGGTAGGGCCAATGGATCCCGCCACGAAACGCCGCAACGGTTCAATGCCCGCCGCGCGCTCTTCGCTCGCCTTCGCTTCGATAGCCCGCTTCGCCACCTGCGCACTAGCCTTCGCCATCTCGTACGCAAAGTCCGAAAGTCCATATTCCCTCTGCCCGATAGGAGACGCGCCAAAGGAATCCGTTTCGATGATATCCGCTCCGGCGGAAAGATACTCGCGGTGAATCCATTCGATCCGGTCCGGGCACGTAAGGGGCAGAATGTCGTTGTTTCCCTGGAGTTCCTTCGGAACGTCGAGGAAGCGCGTCCCTCGGAAATCCTTTTCGGTGAGCTTCAAGCGCTGGACCATCGTCCCGAATCCGCCGTCGAGGACAAGGATGCGTTTCTCGGATTCTTCAAGAAGCGACAGATAGGAATTGGAAAGCGGCAATTTCATCGTGCATGACCTCTTAGTCTATATGCGTATTTTTAGATATTTGCATAATATAGAAATTTTTCGCGAAAAGGGAATTATTTTAAATGTCGCAACCATCACGGTCTATCGCGCATCCAAATAACGAAATGTCCGAAAACGAAATCATACAGCGTCTCCGAGCCGGAGACTTGGCCGCCCTGAAGGAACTGTGGAAGGAAAACAGCTCCCACGTCCTGAACCTGGCCTTCCGCATCCTGCTCGACCGGGACAAGGCGGAAGATGTCCTGATGGACGTCTTCGTGGAAATCCCGAGCGCAATCCGCGGATTTCGGGGAAATTCGAAGCTCTCCACGTGGATTTACATGCTCACGAAAAACGCCTGCCTCATGAAGATCCGCAAGGAAAGGATTCACCTGAAAATAGAAACGACCCGTTCCGCCGAAATCGAGGAAACCGCTTTCGGCAAGACGGAAAGCGCCGAAACGTCTCTCGACCGCGAAGCCCTTTCCTACGGGCTTTCCATCCTCGCCCCGGAAATTCGAAGCCTTCTCTGGCTAAAGGACGCCGAAGGACTCGATATCCGGACGCTTTCCGAAATCTTCAACGCTCCGGAAGGAACGCTCAAGGCGCGACTTTCCCGGGCAAGAGCCCAGGTCCGAAACGTTCTCGAAAAGGAGATTCACTATGCTTGACGAAATCGATTTTTCCAAGTCGGCCAAGTTGGAACCGCGGAGCGATTCCTGGGACAAGGTCGTCGCAAGAATAGAGAAAAGCCGGGAAGAAAAGGAAAGCGGCCGGTTCTTCGGATTCTCCGCGGTTTCCATTGCGGCGAGTCTTCTCCTTGTCGCCGGCGCCATCGCGATAAGCCTGACCTCGCGGACGACCGCCGTTTCCGACGGCTCGGATCGCGAATACGCGCTCGAAACCCTCGACTGGTACCATTCGCTAGGATCCGGAGAAGCGGTCAGCACTTTTTTCACCCCAATTGACACATACTACGCAACAAGGGAATGACCATGAAAAAAAACGCCACTCCATTCTGGATCTGTGGAATTTTTCTCGCAGCGGCAGCGGGCTTCTTTGCTAGCTCGGCACTGTTCTGCCACGAGCCTCCTCCGCCGCCGGGCGAATTTCTCGATCCGCCCGCTCCAGTCCCGGATCTCCCCGCAAAGAAGGGATGCGATTTCAAGCGGCAGATCGACAGCGCGCTCGGACTTTCGGCAGGGCAAATCGCCCAGCTCGATTCGAACGGTCGGGCCTGTGACTCCATCCGAAAGGAAATGAAGAAAACGATCCGCGAAAAGGAAAGACGTCTGCACGACATTCTCGATGCGGATTCCGTAAGCGAATCGGAGTTGCAGGTTGTCCGAATGGAACTGCTCATCCTCAACGAAAAGCGGCTCGATTCGCGCATTGCGGACATTCGTTTTTTCAAAAGCGTGCTGACGCCGGAACAGAAAGCCAAGCTTAAGGAATTGCCACGGGAAGATAGCCCGCGCAAGCGATTCCCGACAAAGCAATAATAAATGTTTTTGTAAGCGAAATAAAGAGCTCTCCCCCCTTTCCATTCGTTTCAGAAAAATCTATATTGTCAGTGATTTCCTCCATACCCCAAACAAGCGTAGGCCTCTTCGGAGACCTACGTTTGTTTTTAAAGCCTTTTTTGATTTTCAATGATGACTTGATGGCGAATTGCCTACTCCGCAACCCTGGAACAATCGACCGCATCCATTGCGCGTAAAATCACTTCGACGCCAGAACCTTTTTTCGGGGATTCTTCGGAAAGTATCTGTCGGAATTTCTTTCCGCCGGGAAATCCGGCGAACAGCCCGTAGAGATGCTTCGAGAGAATCGAAAGGGGAACGCCTTCCCGGAGAGCCTCTTCCACGTAGGGCAGAAACTCCCGCAACAGTTCCTTTCGGTCTTTCGGAGAACGATCTTCCCTGCCGAAGATTTCGGAATCCGCATGGGCAAGAATCCACGGGTTCGCATAGACGGACCTTCCCATCATCACGCCATCGACTTTCTCTAGATGGGACTTCGCCTGTTCAATCGTCTTGATGTCCCCGTTGATGGAAACGTTCAGTTCCGGAAATCGCTTCTTGAGTTCGTAAACCGTCTCGTATCGAATTGTCGGCTTTTCCCGATTTTCCCTGGGCGAATAGCCGCGGAGCCTTGCCGTCCGGGCATGGACGATGAAAGCGTCGCACTCCGCCGCGGCGACCGTCTCGATAAAGCTTTCGAAAAATTCCCGGTCCGTAAATTCATCGACGCCTATCCGAGTCTTGACCGTTACGGGAATCTTCACCGCGCTTTTCATCGCGGCGACGCATTCCGCGACCAGATTTTTCCGCTTCATGAGTATCGCGCCAAACGATCCGCACTGGACGCGTTCGGAAGGGCAGCCGCAATTCAGGTTCACTTCGTCGAAACCCGCGTCCTCGACCATCTTTGCGCATTCCGCAAGCATTTTCGGGTCGGAACCGCCGAGCTGCAGGGCAACGGGATGCTCTTCCCGTCGATGCTTCAGAAACTTTGGCCCCGCATGCAAGAGAGCGTTGGCGACGACCATTTCCGTATAGAGCAGGACGTTCCTGGAAAGAAGCCTCAAAAAAAAACGCTCGTGCCTATCCGTAAAGTCAAGCATCGGAGCGATAGACAGGCGTCGGTGAAAATGCAGCGCGGTAGAATCCATGCGGAAAAGCTAAAAAATTTTACCGTATCGCGGGAACGAGCCGTTCTCTCGCCCATCGATCACTTTCCGGCGAGGAGCGTGTCAGAGCTTAGTCCAGAGAACTTAGAGCTTAGAGACGCAGAGCGATCCGC
>CAVGIM010000072.1:0-6417 GCA_963629575.1 Candidatus Methanomethylophilaceae archaeon | reverse complement strand
CCTTGCTTCTTTCATGCCTATACGATACTAATTTTTCGCTATGAAAACAGGTTCTGAGAGCTTAGTTGAGAGTGGAATGTGGAGAGTTCGCGAAGCGATCTGTAAAGGTTTGTATGGTAAACCGTCATCCTGGAGCGCGGTCAGAGCCTAGAGCTTGGAGCTTAGATCTGAGTTTCGCAGACGTTTAGGTTCAAATGTAAAGCGGATCGCTCTGCGTCTCTAAGCTCTAAGTTCTCTGGACTAAGCTCTAAGTTCTCCCGACTAAACTCTGGCACGCCCCTCGCCGGGTAGGCCTGTCTGCCGACAGGCAGGCGCACCCTCCGCCGCCAGGCCTGCCTGTCGGCAGACAGGCGGAAAACAGGTCGCTTCGCGACAAAAAGCCTTTCGGCAGAAAGTAAAAGCCCGCTCCGCTTCTCTAAGCTCTCAGTTCTGCTCACTAAGTTCTGACATGCCAAACCAATTCTTTCTATCTTTGAATTGGGAAAAATCCAAAGGTATCATTATGTCCGAAACGATGACTTCTGCGCAAGTACGCGAATCCTTTATCAAGTTCTTTGAATCCAAGGGACATTTGTTTGTCCGCTCTTCGCCCGTGGTTCCGCATGACGATCCGACGCTCATGTTTACCAATGCCGGCATGAACCAGTTCAAGGCGATTTTTCTCGGCGACAACCCGAAAGGCTGGAAGCGCGTCTGCAACAGTCAAAAATGCATCCGCGTTTCGGGCAAGCACAATGACCTGGATGTCGTCGGTCGCGACAATTACCACCACACGTTTTTCGAAATGCTCGGAAACTGGTCTTTTGGGGATTACTACAAGCGCGAAGCGATTTCCTGGGCTTGGGAACTTTTGACCGAAGTATGGAAACTTCCGAAGGAACGCCTGTTTGCGACGGTTTACCAGGACGATGACGAGGCCTGGCAGATCTGGAAGGACGTGTCCGGACTTCCCGACGATCGCATCATGCGTTTTGACGCCCACTCGAATTTTTGGGAAATGGGCGATACCGGGCCTTGCGGTCCCTGCTCCGAAATCCATTATGACCGGGGCGATCCCGCGACCCAGGCCGAAACGTTCCAGGATCCGGTTCTCGGCGTAAACGGCGAAAACGACCGCTACATCGAAATCTGGAACAACGTGTTCATGCAGTATGAACGCCTTTCCGATGGTTCTCTCGTGCCGCTCAAGGCGAAGAATGTCGATACCGGCATGGGATTTGAACGGATCTGCGCCATTTTGCAGGGAAAATCCAGCAACTACGACACGGACGTGTTCAGCCCGATCATTCAAAAAATCGCGGAACTTTCCGGCGTGCCTTACAGCGACGGAAAGGATGGGACACCGCATCGCGTCATCGCGGACCATCTTCGGGCGCTCTCCTTTGCGATTGCGGACGGGGCGCTTCCGTCGAACGAGGGGCGTGGCTACGTGTTGCGCCGCATTCTCCGCCGCGCGAGCCGCTTTGCCCGCCTTCTCGGCCAGAAAAAACCTTTCATCTGCAACCTGGTGAAGGTTCTCGCCGATACGATGGGGGACGCCTTCCCCGAAATTCGCGAACGGAAGGACTTTGTCGCGTCCGTCATCCGCAGCGAGGAAGAGAGCTTCATCCGCACGCTCGACGCCGGGCTGGAACGCTTTGCCTCGATTTCCGCGGATCTTCGGAAAGGCTCTTGCATTCCGGGCGACAAGGTGTTCCTGCTCTACGACACATACGGATTTCCGCCCGATCTCACGGGAATTCTCGCCGAGGAAAAGGGACTTTCCATTGACGAAGAAGGCTATGAAAAGTGCATGGCGGAGCAAAAGGCCCGCGCCCGCGCGAGCATGAAGCAGAGCATCAACACGATGGGTTCCGAAGGCTGGACGGAATATGCGGTCGGTTCGACGAAATTTGTCGGTTACGAGGCAAGATCCGCGGAGGCCAAGGTTCTGCGCTACCGCGAAGACAAGGGAGTCCTCTCGATAGTTCTCGACACGACTCCCTTCTATGCGGAAATGGGCGGGCAGATAGGCGACAAGGGAACGCTTGCCGCAGACGGTCTCGAAATTTCGATTTTCGACACGGTGCGCGTAAACGATACGACCGTTCACCGCGGCAAGGTGACAAAGGGCGAAGCGAACAGGGAAACGATGTCTTCTAAATTCCTGGCGACGGTCGATGACGTTCGCCGCGCCGACATTCGCAAGAACCATTCCGCGACGCATTTGATCCAGGCCGCTCTCCGGCATGTTCTCGGAAATCACGTGCAGCAGCAAGGAAGCTTCGTTTCGAACGAGCTGTTGCGTTTCGACTTCAGCCATTTTAGCGCGATGACCGCGGAAGAGATTCGTCAAGTCGAAGATCTGGTGAACGCCAAGGTAATGGAATGTCTTCCCGTTTCGACCGATGTCATGAATGTCGATGAAGCGAAGGCGAGCGGCGCGATGGCGCTGTTTGGCGAAAAGTATGGCGACAAGGTTCGCGTGGTCAAGATGGGAAATCCGGGCGATGAATTTTCCAGGGAACTTTGCGGCGGTCTGCATGTAAGGAACACGGGAAACATCGGAATGGTGAAGATAGTTTCCGAGTCAAGCGTTTCTTCGGGAGTACGCCGACTGGAAGCGGTAACGGGACGCGGCGCCTTGGCGCTTCTTCGTGCCGGTACGCAGATTCTGACCGCTCTTCGCGAACAGCTTCGCTGCAAGGATGCCGATCTTCTCGACCGAATCCAGCAGACTTTCGTCAAGACGCAGAACCTGGAAAAGAGCCTCCAGTCCGTGCAACTCGAACTCGCGACTCTTGCCGCCGGCGAACTTTTGCAAGGCGCGATCAACGTGATGGGCGTAAATCTCTACGTTCGCGAAATGTCCATGCCCGAAGACCGCTTCAAGAACTTGCTCGACGGTGTACAGAACAAGCTCGATTCCGAATCTGTCGCCGTGATGGCAAACAAGGGGGCGGCTAACGGAAGCATCGCCGTGATGGTTGGAAAAAATGTCCAGGCAAAGGGCATCAAGGCGGGCGACATGGTGCGCGACCTGGCGAAGGCTTGTGGCGGCAAGGGTGGCGGTCGTCCGGACCGTGCGCAGGCCGGCACTCGCGAACCAGAAAAGATTTCCGCGGCGATTGCGAACGCAAACAACTGGATCCGGGCAAGGCTCGGCGCGTAATCCATTCAAAAGAAAAGGTCCCGAGCGTTTTCGGGACTTTTTCTTTTAAAAAGCCAAGTCGTTACTTGTTGATAGCGGCGAGGAACGCGTCCTTCTTCTCTTGCAGAAATTCCCGGCTGTTGTACTTGCGGATGCGGCGAAGCGCCTGGTCGCGCAGCTGCCGAACGCGCTCGTGGGAAATGTTCATCGATTCGCCGACTTCGCGAAGCGTCTGGGGCGCTTCGAGGTTGATGCCGAAAATTCCTTCGATGACCTTGGCTTCGCGCTCCGGAAGTTGCTCCATCAGTTCCTTGGAAAGGTTTTCCACGCTCTGGATTTCGGAATCGGATTCCGGGTTGATCGCGCTGCCGTCTGCGAGAACTTCGGCGTATGTCGCCTTGGAATCCGCCTTGAGCGGACTGTCGAACGAGACGCCGCGCTGACCTATCTGGATAAGTTCCCGAATGTCTTCGCTGATTTCCTTGCCGCGGGACTGTTCGTGCAGGGCCTTGCGGACGCGCAGGTGCTGGTTTGCCGGCAAGCGAATCAGGTTTCCCTGTTCGTTGATTGCCCGGGTGATATATGCCTTGATCCACCAGACACCGTAGCTGATGAACTTGAGACCGCGAGTGTGTTCAAAACTTTCGATGGCGCGGACTAGTCCCATGGCGCCTTCGCTCACGAGATCTGGCAGAGGAATCGGGCAGCCGCGATACTGGATGGCGACTTTCAACACGAATCGCATGTTGGCGGAAATCAGTTTTTGTCTGGCGATCTTGTCGCCTTCCTTCGCTTTTTGGAAAAGAATCTGTTCTTCTTCACGGGTCAGCGGCGCAGTCTTGCGGATGTCGTCTAAATAGCGCTTGAGCGTTACGTCGGTCGAATCGATGTGCATTTACAATCCTCTTTCCTATAATATCGCTTTTTTTAGAGCAAAGGGCGTGCCAAAAGTGAAAATTTTTAAAATCGCCGTAAAATTTCGATTTTTTGGATGAAAAAAAGGCGAGGAATGGCGCGATGGACAAAGTCTTTTACCGAAATGTCTTAAATAAATGACTTTTTTGCTGTTTTGTGTCTTGATTAAATGACGTTTTGAAAGCGGGAGCCGAAGATGGGACGCTGCCTTTCCGAAACGCCTTTTTAACCTATATTTTCGCCATGCCAATCAGAGAACCCGACCAATCCGTATGGGACCGTTTTTGGGCCCGTAAAAAGGACCTGTCCAAGGTCTATCCCGCTTCCCCGACGATTCTCAAGACCATTTACCGGCACTTTCCGAACGTAAAAGGGATGAAAATCCTGGAAGTGGGGCCAGGATCGGGTAGGGACAGCGCAGACCTCGCGAGACATGGCGCCGACGTCTATGTCCTCGATTTTTCGGCAGAAAGCCTGAAAACGGTCGAAGCGCTCCGCATCCGGGAAAATCTGGAAGAAAACCTCCACTGCGTCCGCGGAGACGCTTTCAAGGCTCCTTTCCCGAACGGCACCTTCGATCTCGTCTTTCACCAGGGGCTAGCCGAGCACTTTAGAAATCCCGCCCCCCTGATTGCGGAAAATTTTCGGATTGTAAAACCCGGCGGCTATCTCCTTTGCGATGTGCCGCAGACCGTGCATCCCTATACGGTCATCAAGCACGTTCTCATCGCGATGGGAAAATGGTTTGCCGGCTGGGAAACGCAGTTCACTATCGGCGGGCTTCGAAAGCTCTTGAAGTCGGCAGGCTTTGAAATCGAATACGAATATGGAGACTGGATGCGTCCGAACCTTTTCTACCGGATGCTTCGCGAGCTCTGCTTCAAGGCGCATGTCGAGCTTCCCAAGTATCCGCTTGCGGGTTCCTCCTACCAGAAGGCGAAGGATGCGCTCCTGGATGCGTTTGATCGAGTTCCCGTTGCGCGGTACACGCAGCTTTCCATTGGAATTCTCGCGAAGAAACCTGGAAAATGAAATCGGGATTGAAGTCCTTTCTTCTGTTTTGCGTCAAGCTGTGCGTGACATGTGTTCCGTGCTATCTTGTGTATCGCAACATCGTGAGCGCTCCGGGCTGGGATACGGGAGACATCGGGGAACTGTTTTCGTGCCGTTCGATACTTCCGCTTCTTTTTGGAATATTCTGTCTTGTGCTTTCGAACTTTACCGGTTGCCAGCAGTGGAAGCTCTTGCTGGAAAGGCAAGATGTCCGGATGGGTTACGGCCATTTGGTAAAGCTTTATTTCGTCGGGCTCTTTTTCAACAATTTCATGCCGGGCAATGTCGGTGGAGACGTAAAGAAAGTCTATGATATCCGCATGCAGGGAGACCAGAAGACCGTCGGTGGCGGATTGACCGCGACTTTTTTCGATAGGCTTTTCGGACTGTTCTTTCTGAATGTTCTCGCCCTTCTCGTCGGTCTCCTGTTCTTCATCTACGATCCGGAAAAGAGAATTTTCCTCTTGCCTTCATTCTGGGTCTTTCTGGGGTTTTGCGCCCTTTTTGTCGGACTTTTCAGCAAAAGGCTGGGACGGATCTTCGCCTGTCTTACGGGAAAGGTGTTGCCTGCTGCCGCGCAGGAGCGCGTCTTGCATTTTCAGCGGCGATTCCAGAACTATCGAAAGCCGAAGCTCTGGCTGGACATCACGGTTCTCTCTGCCGTGACGCAAGGGCTCCGCATTGTCGTGCATTATTTTTGCGGACTTGCCATCGGGCTCGATATCGACATCTCGTGGTACTTTTTCTTCATCCCGATGGTTGCCGTGGTCAGCGCGCTTCCGATTTCCATTGGAGGGTTCGGCCCTCGTGAGCTTTTGGCGCAGTCGCTGTTCGAGCGGATTGGTGTCTCGGGGCTTGCGTCCGTTATCGTGCAGCTGCTCGCCTATCTGGTTAGCCTTTTGGTGAGCCTTGCCGGTGCGATATTCTTCTTGACGGAAAAGCGGCGAAGAAACTAACTTTCCTCAGAGCTTCGTTCGGAGAACGTAAAGCTTCGAGTTGCCAAGCGGGCTTTTTACTTTTTGCCGAAAGGGTTTTGACGTTTCCCGTCTAGGCTTTTGTCGCGAAGCGACCTGTTTCCGCCTGTCTGCCGACAGGCAGGCCTGTCTGCGGAGGGGGCGCCTGCCTGTCGGCAGACAGGCCTTCCCGGCGAGGGGCGTGCCAGAGTTTAGTCGGGAGAACTTAGATCTTAGAACAGTGAACGTTTAAGCTTCTTGTATGCAGAACATAGATGTCTGAAAATCTCAGTTCTAAAATCTCAGTTCTAAGTTCTGATTTCCCTTCCTTGCATCCACCCCCAGGGCCACGCGGTGTCAGAGCTT
>CAVGIM010000071.1:0-6904 GCA_963629575.1 Candidatus Methanomethylophilaceae archaeon | reverse complement strand
ACTTGTCGCAAAACCAAAAACAGGAAGTGGGAACTCCACTTTTTGTTTATAGGCCCAAGTAGGGCCTTTTTCATGAATTATTGATTTTACAGAAAGAAATTTACACAATCGGAATGCCAGGCCTTTTGAAAATCGGAATGACGCAGCGAGAAGATGCAGCACAACGAATGAATGAACTTTATACGACTAGCGTTCCGTTTCAGTTTAACTGCGTTTACGCCTGCCGCGTTGATGATTGCAAGAAAGTGGAAGAAGCATTGCATGTTGCTTTTTCTACGGACCGTGTAAACCCAAAACGCGAATTTTTCAGAATGTCCTCCGAAAGGGTTCTCGCCATATTAAAACTATTTGAAAAAGAGAATGTAACCGAAACGCTATCTACAGATTTGCAAAAAAATCTTTCCACTGAGGAAAAAGAAGCCGAGGAAAAATCTCGCAAACGCCGTCCACCGTTGAACTTTGAGGAAATGGGGATTGTTAAAGGAGATCGCCTGACAATGTCTTACGACGGCAAGGAATATGTCGTTGAAGTCTGCGACCCCCGCAAGATCAAGTTTAACGGAGACGAATATTCTCTAACCGGTGTAACAAAGAAGATTCGCAATATTGATTCTGCGTTGCAACCGACCCGCTTCTGGAATTACAACGGCAGAAACCTTAGTGAAATTTACGACGAAACATACTCCATGAGCGAGGATTGATTGTAAAAAAGCTCAATTTTTCCAACTACTCATTTTTATTCCCCGATTCCTTGCGCGCACACCGAATCATAATCGACAGGCTCCGACGCGAGCGGACGGATAATCCGCTTCCGCGAAACGTCAAAATCGTCGGAAATCAGACTCTTTTTAGAATTATAGTCGGCATAATTTACCCGAGCAAGGTCCAAAAGCATGTGCGGCAAATCATCCGTCACAAACGGATCATGTAAATGTCTCCGGATTTGCGATTCGTCGTCAGGATAGTTTTCTTTCCAGGAATCGGAAAGCCAAATCATAAAAGGAACATCCAACTGTGCCCGAAGTCCCTGCGCACCCAAAAGATGAAGACCTCTAGCGCGTCCTACATGATCTCTAAAATCGTACGCTTCGTCCCCGTGATCCGCGAAATACACGACCGCAGAAACCCTATCCCGAAACATCTCGACAACGGCATCGACGATGGAATCGTTGTAAAGCGTTGCATTATCGTAAGAAGCGACATAGCGCTTCTGTCCTTGCGTCAATTCCTTGCGATACGAGTAGTAGTTTTCGTTAAATTTGGCACGTTCAGGCGGAAAACGCATCGCAGGATTCACATGCTGCCCGTATAGATGAATGATAACCAAATTCTGAAAATCCGATTCCAGAGAATCCCGCTTTGACATGTAATCATCAAGAAGTTCCCCGTCGTATTGGAACTTTTGTGAATTTCTGTGAGAGAACAGTTTAGGGGCAAGCTCGGGATGGTTAAAAAATCCACAAGAAGCATCATAGGTACTCATCTCAACTGCCGGCACGAACTGGTTGCTGTAAAAGACGACATTGTAACCGGCCGACTTGAATATTGCCGGAAAAAGCGGAGCTTCTCTCCATTCACGCGAATCGTCCATGCTCGCCATGGAAAGGAAAAGCCTGAATGCAGAAGAGGTCGCATTGATCGGCGAAATGACGTTGTCAAAAACCGAAAGTCCCGTTAAACGGGAAAGTCTCGGATTCGTCTCTAGGGGGTAACCATACAAGCTCGAATGATGGCGATTGAAGGATTCCCCGATGACAACGACCAGCGTCTTGGGAACGGAATCCCGAGAAAATGCCACGACATTCGCGTTGGTTCGTACACAAATTTCAAAGTCATTTCGTTCCTGCAAGAACTGGGAAACCGCTTCAAAGACGTAAAACAGCGGAGAGTGTATCGCGGCCGAGTTCTTGACCCGATTCCAATCCTCCCTAAATTCTAGCGAATAGTATCTGGCGTTGTTCAGCAAAATACACAAAGCCAACAGAAGATAGACACTTAGAGCGAAGCGACAGGAGCGAAGCGACAGGAGCGAAGCGACAGGAGCGAAGCGACAGGAGCGAAGCGACAGGAGCGAAGCGACAGGAGCGAAGCGACAGGAGCGAAGCGACAGGAGCGAAGCGACTATCTTCTTTGCGAAAAATTCCACAGCGGCAAACAAGAGCATTCCCGCGCACAAAGCGAAGAACTTGCCGTTCAACACATAGACTGCAAAGAATTCGGAAGTCTCTTGCGGATTCGTCTCCTCGATCAGCTGGAAGACGTTCGCATTGGTGTGTGCCCCAAAGAAGAAGAGAAGGAAGCACTCGAAAAAGAAAACACCATAGACCAGAACATGCAAAATTCCGAGCCAGGCGATTTTAAGCAAACGCCCAACTCTGCCAAAAAGATGCGCCACCACGCAAATCAAGAAGACCGCAGCCGAACTAAAAAGCAGATTGCTGATTGCCTGGAAAAGGCTTGCCAAGGAGATTTCGCGTGTCCAGGAAGGGACCCACACCAACACCGTCAAGAAGGCAAAACTAGCCGGACATTCCAGAACCGGGCGGGAAATTGTATCGGATAAAGATTTGAATAGTCTAGACATTTCTCTTACCTTTTTCTTTTGGAAAGATAGGAAAACGCAATGCCGCAATACTCCTTAAATTTAGGATTTACCGAAACATCTGGTCTATATAACTCCATCAATTTAAACGTAGTTTTTTTATTTAGAGCACGACGGACGCCATTAAGAACAGCAATTCGGTTATTTTTCAAAAATACAACATTCAGATTGAGAATGTGTGTAAGCTGTGTGTTAAAGTCCGTATCTCTTGAATGAATTTCGCCACTATGAAAATCATAGAAGATTTGTAATTTATCGCCATCCCGAGCGGGGTTAAACTTTAAACAATATCCATTTTTGGCCACATCGCAAGTCTGCTCGGTCCTTGCGACATTTTCACGACGACAAACCGCCAGCATGTTTCCAAAATCCAAGCCAGAGGCTGAATTTAGACACTGAGGCGCCCAATGCTCTACAGTACAATTTTTTTCTTCAATCCGACTCATACAATACGCACAGACAAACCCCTGTTCCTGAAGAAGCGCTTTTTTCAAAGCGGACTTGCAAACAGAGTCCATCCCGTCATACCCAGCGTGGGGTGTCGCCCGAAACCGAACAAGCTCGATCGGTTCTTTTTGTTTTTGAATAGAAAGCATTTTCGTCACCTCACGCTTTCAAGATATGTGCGAGCCTCGATAAGCGATGGAATCTCTGAAACCTCTCTTTGGAGACCTTCGATTTTCTCTTGCGCCGCCGCATAATCTTCGGAATCGATCAGTTGGTAAATTTTTTGCAATTCGCCTTGAACGTATTCGTTCTGGCTCAGCACCGAACCGTTTTTTCCGCACATGATCTCGTCAACGACTTCGCTAGACGACAGCCCGAAGCTCCGTTGTGGAATGCGTACCCCGATTTTTCCGCTTTCTTCCTGTTCTAGCAGCAGAATATTTTTCGCCGAAACATCTCCCAAAATTTGCGGAGAATGCGTCGTCACGATAAACTGGCAATTCGGAAAAGTTTCCGTAAAATGCCGGACGACATTGCGCTGCCAGGCTGGGTGCAAGTGTAAATCGATTTCGTCAATTAAGACAATACCGCGTCCTTCTAAGGGATTTTCCAGATTCTCGCTCGCCATCGAGAGCCTTCGCGCCAGATCGCCAACAAGCGCAATCAGACATTTTTCCCCATCGGAAAGATCGTCCAACCGCACCGTCTTTCCTTCTTTATCCATTTCCATTCGAAGAGGCGATCGACGAACCGTCAGCTTCTCATAGCCCGGCAAAAAACTGGCAAGCGCTCTTCGAATAGTTTCCAAAGATTTGTCCCTATATTCGGAATTTTCTTTCCGAAATTCGTTTTCAATGTCTTCCTGATTTCGGAACCATTCAAAGAAGATTCGAAAACGAGATTGACTTTGCAAATTATCATCAAGAGCGTTGAGCTTCTGAAAGTTGTGTGTTGATCGAATTCGTAAAGGGATATCGATAATCGCCCGATCGACCGGATAGTACACAAACAGGGGAACAGATGAGCTCTTTGGATTTTTTGCCAATGCGTTCTGTACAAAAGTCGCCCACTCATTGACCAAGCCAAGATCAGAGCGTTCCGACTGTTTTTTATCGACATTCAAACGCCAGGTATATTCCCGCATTTCGTCTTCAAGCGACAAAGATAAGCTTGCGCAATTTTCCCCATAGGACACATCGGACTTTCTATTCAAAATAATTCCATTCGCCTTTATATTGCACAATCTTCGAGAAGGCCACGACAACAATTTAGAAAGCGCCCCTAGAATTGTCGATTTGCCTGCACCATTTTTACCGGCAAGCACGGTCAATTGAGGATCAAACAAAATGTCGTTTTTTCCGTAAAAGACTTTGTAATTAAGAAGAGTCAGTTTAGAAATGTGCATAGCTTCTATAAAGTAGAAAAAAAAATCAGCCAAGATTCTTTTTTGGTTCTCCCAGCGCCTTCTCCAGCCAATTCGCCGAATAGGTTCGCCACTCTTCGAGAATCGCGTCGACCTTTTCCCAAACAATAGGGGTGTTCAATTTTTGCAAGACCTCTTCGCTGGATTCCTCACAAGTCAGAGAGCGATATTCCAGCCCAGTCTTACCGAGCAAGGTCGCAAAGCGTTCGTTCATTCCCTTGCCTGTAGAACGGTTGGGAATCACCAAGAAAGGCTTGTGAAAAAGGATGCAGAACACGGCGCAATGGAAAGAATCCGTCACAACAAATTTCGCATTGTCGATATTCTGGAGCCACTGGGTAACAGACGGAAGTTTCCACCGCCGTGGTTTCGAGAGCCAGATTTCCCTATTTTGCGGTAGAAGAACGCTCTGCACCGCATCGGGAATGACTTCACGAATGCGATAGACAAACGAAAATTCCTCTTTGACATTTTCATAAGGAAATTCCTTTCGATAGAAATCCCCCTTGTGCAAAATCGTCGGGTCGCAGACGCAGACGACATTCTTGAGTCCGAGAGACGTCAAGTAAGAAACCGCGCTTTCTTCGCGAACGCTGATGGCGTCAAAACGCTTGAGCATGGGGAGGACTTTTTGTTCGAAGTCCTTGGGCCACTGTTTCATGCCGAGAGAAGCGGCGTAGGCGATGCGCTTGGCATTCTCTGGCCCAAATCCGAGAAAATAAATCTGTTCCTGCTGAGAAATAAACCCAGGATTCCAAATTTGATCCGAACCAGCGATAAAAGCGGAGCTATTTTCAAAATGTTGCTTATGAACAAATCTACACGTACGAAAACTCGCCGTTAACGAAAGATGTAATCGTTCCGGAAATTTCTTATAGAGAGCCGGATAATTGCATCGAACCTTGACGCTTCGAAAAGCAGCCAAAAGTCGCCAAACAATTGGCAGCAGCTTTCTACCCTTAGAACCGACAGCATACTCATAACCCGGCGAATAGTCGATTACAACAGCTTCTGTTTTTTGACTCAACGCAAAAGCTTGAAGAAAGGCTCCATAGTTTGGAGCGAAATGGAAGGTAATAGTGTATAATTTCATATTACTTTTTTCGAAATCCAAATTTTGACAAAACATGTTTTATTTTCCTTTTGTCTAGAACTTTCCACAAAGTCTTAGCAAGGAAAATATGTTTTGTATGTCTATAAAGACTTTTTATAGAACGCAAGAGACATAAAAAGCGAAAATAGCCTTTTAAATTTGAAACTGCACGCCAAAATTCTTTTTCAAAATTCAAACAATAAGAAATGGAAAGAAAGGGATCGTTAAAAGTTGCAGAATCATTTCTCAATCTATAATGATAAACCACCGAATCAATAATTCGCACATTGCTCATTTTCCCAGCCACCCTAAGATTAAACAAGAAATCTTCACCATTCGTAATTTTCCGAGGAATATCAAACGAAAAATCATCCAATAATTCTTTGCGAAAAAGTTTAGCAAATGGTCCCCAATGAATCCGTTCTTTCCATAAAAGATCCTTTAGATATTCAGTTCTAGAATAAATCGCATCAAATTTAGAAAATCTCCAACTATCCCAGCCCACCGCATCAACATATCCAATAACAATTTCCACATTTTCACTGAACGCAATCATTTTTTCAATAGCATCTAGCGGCACTTCATCGTCCGAATCCACAAAACAAACCCATGTTCCTGTAGCAACGAAAGAGCCATTTTTCCGTGCACAAGTAACACCCTGATTAGACTGATCAACATAAACTACACGAGAATCCCGAATCTGCCAGTGTTTGATAATATCCAAGCTATTATCTGTAGAACCGTCATTAACAAGGACGATCTCAATATTTGGATAGGATTGACAAACTAAGCTTTGTACACATCTATCAAGATAGTTTGCAGTATTATAAACAGGAACAACTATTGAAACCTTTTCCATCTGCACAAATCCCTTCTAACTAAACTTATCGCAATCTATATGATTTAATTTTACCCACGCACCCAACTTCAAATCCCATTCCGCAGGCTGAATCGTGGCAAAACCACTACAGTGGTAAAAAGTCATTTCTCCCATATAAACTCGACCGTTTACATCGAAGAAATCTACTCGAACATGCGGAAAGCCTTTAGACATCTTTGTTGCCAGCGATTTCATTAATTCGAAATTTCGTCGTTTTCTTGGCAATATTCGGGAATTTGGATCTCGCATTTTCAATTTCAGATGGTGATATTCCATGTCAAAAAAATCGGTCGTCGGGAACTCCGCCTTGTCTTTCGAAACATACATGATTTTAGGCTGCCCTTGAAAGCAGAAAAATTTATAATCTGTCAAGCAACTTTCCTGTCTCTGGTGAAGGTATAGGAAAAATCCAGATGTTACGAACATATACCCCCCCCCCGTATTTTGGAGATTTCAATC
>CAVGIM010000070.1:0-7080 GCA_963629575.1 Candidatus Methanomethylophilaceae archaeon | reverse complement strand
TCAGTTCTAAAATCTCAGTTCTAAGTTCTGATTTCCCTTCCTTGCATCCACCCCCAAGGCCACGCCGAGTCTGAATATGTCATTGCCTGTTCCCTACTCCCTAAGCCTAGACGTCCACAATTCGAATTTCCTAAATTTTCCCCGTGATTCAGGTTCAGAACATTTGCAAATCGTTTGGGACGCAGGAACTTTTCAACGACGCGAGCTTTCTCGTCGCGCCAAGGGAACGCGTGGGAATCGTCGGGCGGAACGGATCCGGCAAATCGACGCTCTTCAAAATCATCCTGGGCGAAGAATATCTCGACGGCGGAAAAATCGACATTCCCAAAAACTATTCGCTGGGATATTTAAAACAGCACATCGCCTTTTCGCATGCGACCGTCCACGAAGAAGCCTGCTCCGTCCTCCAAAAAAACGAAGACGGCTGGATCGACACGCACCATGTCGAAGCGATCCTTTTCGGTCTCGGATTCGACGAAAGTTCCATGCAAAAGGATCCGATGCTCCTCTCGGGCGGTTTCCAGATCCGGCTGAACCTCGCCAAGGTTCTCGCGAGCGAACCGAACATGCTCCTGCTCGACGAACCGACCAACTATCTCGACATCGTATCGATGCGCTGGCTTTCCCGCTTTCTGCGCGGGTGGAAGGGCGAAATCCTGCTCATCACGCACGACCGGAAATTCATGGACGAAGTCTGCACGCACGTCGTGGGGATTCACCGGAAAAAGTTTCGAAAAATCCAGGGTACGGTGGCAAAGCTCAAGGAGACGATCCGCTCCGAGGAAGAAGTCGCCCTGCGCACCCAGGAAAACGACGCGCACAAACGCGAACAGCTCGAACGCGTCATCGACCGTTTCCGCTTCAAGGCGAGCAAGGCCGCGATGGTCCAGTCCAAGATCAAGGCGGTCGAACGTCTCGGCGAAGCGACCCGGCTCGAACACGAGCGCAACCTGGAATTTTCGTTCAACGAAGCGCCTTTTCCCGGGAAAAGAATGCTCCAGATCAAGGATCTGAACTTTCACTTCGACGGCGGACCGACCCTCATCCAGGATTTGACCGTCGAACTTTTCAAGGGCGACCGCGTCGCGATCATCGGGCCAAACGGACGCGGAAAAACGACGCTCCTGAACCTCATCGCAAGCGAACTTTCCCCCGTCGCCGGGAGCATTTCGCTCAATCCGAACATTCTCTTGAATTACTTCGGGCAGACAAACATCAACCGCCTAAACCTCGAAAACACGGTCGAAGAAGAAATCCAGTCGGCTGTCCAGAGCGCGGAACGTGGCAAGGCGAGAAGTCTCGCCGGGCTCATGATGTTCAGCGGAGACGCTTCGCAAAAGAGAATCCGCATTCTTTCGGGCGGGGAACGCAGCCGGGTCCTGCTCGGGAAAATCCTCGCGACGCCGTGCAACCTGCTTCTTCTCGACGAACCGACCAACCATCTCGACATGGAAAGCATCGAAAGCTTAATCGACGCGCTCGAAGATTACGGCGGAACAGCCATCGTCGTTTCGCACGACGAAGAACTTCTCCAGGTCTTTGCAAACAAGTTAATCGTCTTTGACGGGGGAAAATGTTTTTCCTTTGACGGCACCTACGGGGAATTTCTCGAAAAAATCGGCTGGGCGGAAGAAAAGGACGGAATGACAAAATCTGTCACCGCCGAAGCAAAGGCCCAAGTCTCGGCCACGACCGTTTCCAGGAACAGGGACGACCGCCGCGCCCGGGCCGCCTACATCGAGGAACGCGCAAAAATCGTCCGACCGCTCGAAAAGGAAATCCAGCGGCTCGAAAAGGAAATCCAGGGTTCCGAAGAACTTGCAAAGAAAAAGGAAGCGGAACTCCTCGCGGCATCCGAAAAATCGGACGGAGCCTTGATTGCAAAGCTCGCCACCGAGCTTTCCGTTGCCAAGTCCAAAGCGGAAGAGCTTTTCGAAAAATGGGAAGAGGTTTCCAACCAGCTAGAAGCGGCAAAGGAAAAATACCCGCTGTAAAAAGCCGAAGACAAGGCAACCAGTTTCATCCTATTTCTCCTCAAAATTCATCCGGCCAGTCAATGCCTTTTCCTTTTGACGAAAAATCCACTTATTCCTTCACCCGGTGAATGCCCCAGCTCCGCGAGACTTCCTTTTTCTGCGACTCGCCTCCCAAAACGCCGATTTTTATTTTGAGCAAGGCGACATACGCCCCGGAACCGACCAGGCGACCGGACTTCGCGCGCATGTTCCAGCCCAGGTAGATGTTTCCCGAACTTGTGGAACAGTCTCCGTCAAAGATATCATCCGAGCAACGGACCGTTCCCTTTTTCGAACTGACAAATGTTCCCAGGTTCGTAAAGAAATCCGCTTCGTAGCTCAGGTAAACCTTTTCCTTGTCCGCTCCGCTCGAAAGTACCAGTTCGCTCAGGTCATAGCGAATCAGGAACCCGGGAAGCCCTATCGACTTTTCCGCCTTGCCATACGGCTGCCCCGAGGGAATCCGGTAAGGAATCAGCGTCGAGGAATCCCGGAACGCTTGCGCCAACTCCAAATTCTGGTTAAACAGCGTTGCCGACTCGATGCGAATCACCTGTTCGCCGACGATGCGGACCCAGCGATTGTTTTCGTTCGCAAAGTTCCCCGAAAGGTCGCGCAAAAGCCCGGGAGCAATCCGCACGCTGTCTCCCACCGATGGCAAGACGCCGTTCTTGTTCGAATACAGCACTTCATACCGAGCCGTTTCCTTCTTCGCGGACACCGGGTAAATTCCACGCGAAAATTCCGAACCGTCGCGCCAAGCGCGGAATTCAAAAATGGAATCCATCGCGAAGCTGTTCGTATCGATCGCTTCGCTGAAAACAAGCGACAGCCGGTAAATGTTCTCGTTTTCGGGCTTGACAATCGCAGCGGTCAATACCGGTCCGATTTTATCGTGAATCTTTCCTGTCACATGGAAAAGGACCGTGTCCGTTTCTCCGGTCAAGGAATCCGTCAAGGCCTTGTTGAACCACGACGAATAGCTGCCCACGTAGATTTTCTTTTCAAGATTTCCCGTAAACAGGAACGGCACCAGCGAATCCTTTTCGAGAACGATCAACGAATCGAGAGTTCTGTACCTTTCCACATCCTTGCGGCTTAATTTATACGGAACCGTATCGCCAAAAGCCCAGGCAACCGTGTCGGGAACGTTTTCATCGACAATCTTTTCCCCGTAGGCAAGCAGGAGACTGTCAGCAACACCGTCGCCATCGCGGTCAAAAATTTCTCCGCCGGAAGGAATCGGCACGGGCGGCTTTTCCAGATTGACGAGCTTCCAGTAGGCAGTGTCCGCAAAGGTTTTCCCAAAGACTCCGAACGATCCGTCCTTGACCGTCGCCGTTCCCATCACGAAAAATTTCGCGCGCCCATTCACCGGGAGAATCGAATCGATTAGGATTCCCTTTTCGTCGGAAAAGGCAAGCGAATCCAATGTCCAGAATTCCAGCGCACCGTCACAGCCCGAATCGCAGGGCGCCCCCATATAATAAGCCATCACATAGACGGGATAGGGCACAAACGCCCAGCTGCCGAGATTCACCGTATCCGGGTCGATTTCGTTCCACAGGGAATCCGCAAACACAAGATTCGGCAGCGGATATTCCGGCACCGTAAAGGACACCTTCGACGATTGCGACAAGTCGGACGCCAAATGGAAATACAGCACGTAAGAACCGGGAGCAAGCGATCTCGAACGGACAATCGCGCTCGTATCGATAGTAAATCCCGACATCGTCTCGTTGATGTCGATGCCGCCGTAGTTCAATCCCGGTTCAAGAGTCACGCCGTCAAGAGGCAGGTTTCCGCCTTTCAAGAGGAACATCGAAGCCGCCGGAAGCGTGTCAATCTTTGTCACGCTCGAAATGTCGCAGCTAAGCGACTTGTCCGCAATCATCTGCCAGATTTCATAGGAAATCGTCCCGTCCTTTGTCGGAATTTCCACCGGGTAATACGTCTTTTCCGTTTCGAGGTTGATGGACGTGCGCATCTTGAAATTCGAACCCGTGGCGTTTCGCTCCGAAAAGAAAATTCGGAATGGGTAGGTTTCGCCTTCGACAAGCCCAAGCGAATCCAGATCGACCGCTCCTTCTACCGGAGAATGGCAACCGCCGATATCGACGACAAGCCGATTGTCGATAAACACCCAGACATCGTCGTCGCCGCGAAATTCAAAATACTGCCCTTTTATATATTGGAACTGCGCCGAAATTTTCATGGCAAAGCTGTAATTGTGATGTTTGCCATTATTCGTACTCAGCCTTTCGCTCCAGTCGAACTTCGGATTCTTGACGGTCTTCGCCGAATCGAGATATTCAAAATCGTCCAGCGGGAAAAATCCGCCATCGGGATGCGATTCCGAAATATCCGCCAGCCAAAAGCCTTCCGCGTCAAGCGATAGATCGATATCGCGACACGTCGCATTGGTATAGACATTTCCCGCCTTGTCCGTCGCCACCTCAATCGGGATAAACCATTTTTCGATTTCATGCGCGGCGGCACACTGTCCCCACGGATAGGAAAGCGAATCGACACGCGCCGGATTCCCGTTCACGAGAGTATCCTGGACCATCCCTTTCACATGTCCCTGGCACTTTCTGTTCGTCTGGAGATTTCCCGCCGAATCCAAGTAGGTCGCTTCCGTAAAACTGTTCCCGTCATAGATTCCGCCAAAATCCACATCGACAGAATCCGGATAATCCTCGCCCGCCCAATCGACAAGCATCGCCGAAATCTTCAGGCTCGGACAGACGCCGAGGCGACCGGGGAACGTCGTCGAAATCCGCGGAGAACTCATCAATGTCGGGTAAGGCGTAACCCAGGCGGTATCGCCCAAGGAAAAGATGGAATCCAGGGAAATCGTTCCGCCGTCCTTCAACCCTGCCGACGAATACACTTCAAAACCAAAGCGTTGCCGAAAAAGCACTTCGAAACTCTGCACATGGCGGTAATAGGCAGCCTCGTACCAGCCGCACGTATCCGCCGAAAAAGGTCCCATTCCAATCGTGTCGTTTTCAACGAGCAATGCGGGAGCCATGTTGTCCCAAGGCGACATCAGCCGGATAATTTTCTGCTCGATCGGCGCAAAGGATATTTCTATCTGCCCGCTATTATTGGTAAAGACCCACGCTTCATAGACACCCTGCGGAAAAAACTTCGATACCAGCGGACGTTCGGCATCCTTGAAAAACTTCACCTGCGGCCATTCGTTCTGCCGACGGAAAAACTGGACTTTCGCATTTTCCGAACTCCATGTCTGGTTGCGCGCCGTCTCCGCCGAAAAATCCTTGCGGAACCAATAGCGAAACTCTCCCGAAGAATCCATCGCCGTGGGATTGTTCAGGATATTGTTTCCAACTTCCATATAGAGAAGGCTGTCCTTGTATGTGGAATTTGTACGCCAAGGACTGTAAACGTGAAGGGTCCTCGCCGAATCGAAACACGCGCCTCGACTTCCCATCTTGGAATCCACCGTTCCGGCAAGTCCATCGACAAAAACCGTATCGGCCTTATTCAAGGCAGAGGACAAATCCACCACCCCGTCTTTGGGAAATGTCAGGTAAGAAGCATATAGACGTTCAAAATAGGCGTTTTTCGAAGGATTCGACGACAAGGCACTCGGAGTAATTGCCCCGTAGAACCAACCGCACGAAGCCGAGTCGTCATAGGCAAAGCGCATCAATACGGAATCCGTCCCGAAAATCATCCGGGGAAGCGCCTTGTTTCCCCATGGACTTTTAAACCAGACAAGCTTGGAACCGGGAGGAACAAAACTTTTCTGGTAAGAACCGCCCGCAGACGTATAGAGCCAAATTTCAGAATCCGCTCCAAACAGTTCCGTCACGCGAAATGCCAAGGCATTTCCTTCGGTGTCTTTCCAGTCCACGCAATTGTTGTTGTTGTAATTGTTGTCCGAAGTGTTCGGGCAGGCCTTGACGGTGAAGTTCATCCAATCCTGGAAATCCGAAATTTCCTTGTCCCAGACAAAATAATACCAATCGTTTCCTTCTGAGCGCATCATCGTTTGCGAGGACTCGGAAAAATCAGGATTATAACTGTAAGCCGCACCACCTAAAATATGCAGCATATATTCTGATTTTCCAGAATCAGTCCGAAAAGGATTTTGGATATGCAACGTCAACGCAGCATTCACATTTACGGCAAACAAAAACAACAGCGCAAGGCGAAAGGCCATAGACGCTCCTTTATTGGTTCAAACACTCAAATCTTAAAATAATAAACGTTTATCGTTTTCAAAGAAAATTTTTCTTGACGGTATTTAAAATCCATCGTTTTTTCGTGTTTCCCAGACAGCGATCTCTTTGGCGACAGTCGTATCGGGTCCGTGCCCGCAGAAAATTCGGGTATCTTTCGGCAGCAGGAACAATTTCCGATGAATGGAATCCATCAAGATTTCTTCGTTTCCTCCCGGCAAGTCGGTCCGGCCATAACCGCCACCGGCGAAAACGACATCGCCCGAAAAGACAAACCCTTCGGCAGAATAAAAGGCGAGACTCCCCGGAGAATGTCCCGGAACCTCGAGAACTTTCAGATGGATGTTTCCAACATCGATTTCGTCGTTTTCTTTCAAAAAATTTCGGGGTACAGGAATCTTGCAAGGAATTTCAAGCCCAAGCAGGAGGGCCTGTTCTTCTGCATGTTCCAGCAGAAGCAGATCCTTCTGCCCGCATTCCGCCTCGGTTTTCAAAGCGTTATGAACGAAACCGTTCCCGATGCAGTGGTCCAGATGCAAGTGCGTGTTTAGAACGCGGGAAATCGAATACCCCCTGCCTCGCACAAAGGAAAGCAGGCTCGAGAACTCCGACTCCGAATAGAAGCCCGGATCGAGGAGAACCGCCTTTTTCGAGCGCTCGTCGCCCAGGAGAAAGGTGTTTTCCCGGAAGGGGTTGCAGAGGAAGCGCAGTATTTCCATGGGCAAAAGATAGCATTTCTACGTCCCGGAAGCGCTTTAAAACAGGAAGGGGTCCCCGTCCTTTCGGACGGGGACCCCGCGGATCCGGCGGCGACCTACTCTCCCGGGCCCGTGGGCCAGGTACCATCGGCGACA
>CAVGIM010000069.1:0-7722 GCA_963629575.1 Candidatus Methanomethylophilaceae archaeon | reverse complement strand
TTCGCAGACGTTTAGGTTCAAATGTAAAGCGGATCGCTCTGCGTCTCTAAGCTCTAAGTTCTCTCCACTAAGCTCTGGACACGGATGCTATCTTTAATCCATGCAGACTTTGCCGTTTGAAAACCTGTTTCCCGCTGTCCGCGAAGCGAGCCGTATCGAAATGCGCCATTTTGAAAACGGCTTCGATGTGGAAATCAAGTCGGACCGTACGCCGGTCACCTCCGCGGACATCGCGGCGAATCGAATCCTGCTCGAATCCTTGAATCGCCTGTATCCCGACATTCCGGTCGTATCCGAGGAATCCGAATTCCCGGATCGAAAAATTCCGGAAGGGCGATTCTTTCTGGTCGATCCTCTGGACGGAACGAGCGACTTCATCGCGAAGCGCAGGGAGTGGACGGTGAATGTCGCACTGGTGGAAAACGCGCGGGTCGTTTTGGGAATCGTTTCCGCGCCGGCTCTGGGCGAATTCTTCTACGGCTATCGCGATCGCGCGTTCAAGACGGCTATCGACGATGTTTCCCTGGAAAATCTCCGGGAACTGAAACTTCGCCACCGCTTTTTCCCGAATCGCTCTCTCCGAAGTCCGCGGGTGTTGCGAAGCGTTTCGCACGTCGAACCGGCAACCGAGGAGCTCCTCCGAAAGCTTTCGGGAACGGAAATTTCGGTCGGTTCTAGCCTCAAGTTTCTGCGCATCGCGGATGGCTCTGCCGACTACTATCCGCGGGCTTTCTCCTTGCACGAGTGGGATATCGCCGCGGGCCATGGCGTTCTCAAGGCGGCGGGCGGAAACGTCTATCGTCTTGGAACCGCTTCCGAGGTCGAATACGGCTCGAAGGGCTTCGTTTCTCCGCCTTTCGAGGCCTATTGATGCGATAAAGAAGCGATTCCTTGCCGGAGACTTGACCAAAATTCTCTTTTTTGCTAATATTGTTTCAACATTTTAAGGTTTTCACCCGGAGATATAAAGGTGCCAAATCATCAGTCTTGCAAAAAACGTATCCGTCAGACCAAGAAGCTGACCGCCATGAACCGTTCTGTCCGTTCCGCCATCCGCACGAGTCTAAAGACTATCCGTGGCGCAAGCGACAAGGATTCCGCACTCAAGGAAATGCCGCGCCTCTTCAGCATGCTCGACAAGGCGGCGGCGAAAGGTCGCGCCGGTTTCAACGCGAACCGCGCGGCGAACTACAAGGCGAAGGTGGCGAAGGTCGTAAACGCTCTCGCAGCCAAGGCCTAGTTCCTTCCTCGAAGGATTTTGTGATTCCGCGGACATTCTTGCCCGCGGTTTTTGCTTTTTTGGGAAAATTTCATTCCGTTTATCTATATTTTTGTTAGATTGTTTGAAAACGTCAAGGAAGAAGAATGTCATCAATCAACTTCGCTACTCGTGAAATTAGTTGCAAGGTCGTGTATTACGGCCCGGGCCTGAGCGGCAAGACGACAAATCTTCAAGTGATCCATCAGAAAATGCCTCAGGACAAGCGGACCGACATGGTTTCCTTGGAAACGGAAGGCGACAGAACCCTGTTCTTTGACTTTCTCCCGCTGAATCTGGGAGACATCAAGGGGTTCAAGACAAAATTCCAGCTTTACACGGTTCCCGGACAGGTCTATTACAATTCGACCCGAAAAATCGTTCTTCGCGGCGTGGATGGAATTGTTTTCGTGGCGGACTCCCAGCGATCCCGCGAAGCGGAAAATTTGGAAAGCTTGCAGAACTTGCGCCAGAACCTGGAAGATTACGGGGTTAGCCTGGATGAAATCCCGCTGGTCCTGCAATACAACAAGCGCGACATGGAAAACGTCTTTACTTTGGACGAAATGAATGCGCTCTTGAATCCGAAGGGCATTCCTTTCTTCCCGGCGACCGCGCACAACGGAAAAGGCGTCGTGACAACGCTCAAGGCGATAGCGATGCTTGTCATCCAGCGATTCAACGTCAAGCAGGGTTTCTTGCGCAAGGCGGCGGACAGCGTACACAACACGGGCGTACACGACGTGACCTTGAACGAAAAGGAAGGCGTTTCCATCTCGCCGGCAGTTCAGGCTAAGCCTGCGCCTCAGCCGGAATCCCCGGCGCGTCTTCCGTCGGCGGAAGCTCTGCCCGATCTGGGTTCTTCGCTTCCGTCCGCTGCCTCTTCGCCATTCCGGATGCCGAACTTTGTTTCTCGTTCTGCGGCGAGCGATTCGGGAAAAGGAGGACTTTTCCAGAAGAGTTCTTCGCCTTTTGGAAGACCGGCGCAACAGGCGCCGAAAGCGCGTTCCTTTGGAAAGCCCGCCTTTGGCGCGGACGAAGATGGTGCGGACGATGACGATATCGAGCTTCGTCCCTATGTTCCCAAGAAGAAGACTTGATAGAAGGTACCCGGAATGAGCGATTTCACTGTCTATACCGACGATGCGAACCGTGTTCGCCGTTTAATGCAAGCCTACCAGTCGAACGTGAAGGCTGACTACATCATGCTCGTGCATCGCGACGGTTCCATTATCGCGGAAGTCGGATCCATTGGAATGGATACTACGCCGCTCGCGGTTTTGAGTACGGCGTCTTTTGGAAGCGCAAAGCAGATTGGGATGATGCTCGGCGAGGGCGAGTTTCGTTCCGTTTCCTATACGGGCGCAAAGCGTTCCATCTACATCGCTCCGGTAGAGGACGCCCTCCTTCTTGTCCAGATCTTTCCGGGCAACAAGCTGCCTAGCCGCATCGAGGATTACAACAAGTTGCTGGTGGAAAAGCTGGTGGAAGCGGTTCCCGCATTTACGCAAAACACGAGCAAGATTCACCATTAGGAATCGCCGTGAAAGGCTTGCCCCCTCTCCGTTATCTGCGAAAGACGACTCTTGTTTTTCTGGTCGTCTTTTTGTGTTTTATCGTGCACTGCGTCTATGTCGCGCTAGACGGTTCGGAAAGGGTCCAGGAAGACGGCGGCGCATCCGAAACGAAGACGCTCGCGAGTGTCGTGTGCAGGAACATCGTAGGCGGCGCGCCGTTTGGCGTGGATTCCGTCTTTCCTGTCCATACGCGGCTTTATTACTATGCGGAATTGCCGACTTTTGCCTGGGACGTGCCGGATCGCAAGGTGTTGCATATCTGGTATAACGGGGCGGATACCGTGCAAAAGTCGTTTTGCACCGTTTCGAAGTCTTCTTGCGAAAGTTCCCTGGCTCCGCAACAGCTCGTTCCCGGAGAATGGAGCGTCGATGCGGTCGAAGGTCGCAAGCTTCTTTCCTCTCGCCAGTTCAGGGTCGAACAGTCAAGGAAATAGTCCTTGCCGCTTTTTCTCCTATTTTTGCTTTTGTCTGTTTTGTTGTCGGGAGCGTGGGCCGCGGAAAGCGGCTATTCGAAACTGTCGAAGGATTCCGTTCCGGTTTTTCGCGGGATTCCCTTTCTAAAAAGCGAAGGTTCCCTGTCGGATGGCGCGCAAGATGCGTCGCGGGATTCCCTGAGGCTCGAAACGAACGGTTCGAAAATCGTGCAGGTCGTTCTGGGAGATGGCGGAACCGAGGTGAACCAGGAATTGCACCTGTCGATATGGGGCGAGGCGACGAAAGGCGTCTATATCGATGCGCTGCTTTCGGATGTCGGCCGCGAAGCGGGCGAAGAGCGAACCGCGACTCTCCAGGAGGTCGACGAGGTCCATTTTCGCATCAGGACGGATCGCGCCTTTTTGCACCTAGGCGATATGACGTGGAAGGAAACGGAACTTGGCCTTTCGGGACTTTCGCGAAACACGCTAGGGATTGCCGGTGGCGTGACACTCGGACATTCCGAAGTTCGGGGTGCATACGGTTTTGACGAACTGGAGCACCTCCACTCGACGTTTCGCGGCGTCGATGGGGAACAGAAAGGCTATCTCCTTTCTTCGGGGACGGTCGAGACTTACCTGGTTGCCGTGCCGGGTTCGGAAACGGTTTACCTGAACGGGAAAAAGCTCGTACGCGACGTGGACTACGCGGTGAACTACGCAGGCGGCGTTCTCGACTTTCTCGGAACCGTCATCCCCGGTTCGGAAGACGAAATCCGCGTGGAATTCGACGCGTACAGTTCCCAGGGAATGCAGATTCTCAAGTCGGCCGACGGAAAGTATCGCGGAAAGAACCTTTGGCTGGATGTTGCCGCGTTTGAACTCGCAAGCGATACGTCGCGCCTTAAAAGGCGGAACTGGTCCTCGGAAGACGTGGAAACCTTGCGAAAGGACGATGGACGGGCGTTTGATCGGGCGGATTCGCTTGGAACCCTGGAGCGCCCGCAGATGTTTCGTAGGCTTGGCGCCCGGATGCGCCTCCAGCAGGGAAACCATCTGTACGCGGATGGAGAAATCGGTTATGGCAAGGCGGACACGAACATGCTTTCGACGCGTGTCGGTGGACCTTCCGGACACGCTTTCCGCTGGCTGCTTTCAAGCGACAGCACCGAATCCCAGAAGTTTGCTCCGCTTCGGATTCTTGTCTCTGGCGATTACGAAGAGGAAGGCTTTCGGCAGAACGATTTTCAGGGATCGGTTCGCAACTGGGATTCCTATCTGCTGCGCGAGCTGTGGGACCTGGATAGCGCTTCGACAGAAGGGTCGCTAAGGTTTGACGAGGTTTCCCTGCGGCTGAAGCTTCCCGACAGGTTTTTTCTTGGGACGGAATGGGGATATCGGCGCAGTCTGAGCGATGGCGCGTCATGGAATTCTTCGCGTTTCCGCGGTTTTCTGGAACATCGGACAAACGACGTTCTCGGGGAAATTTCGCTTGTCCGCGTCGCCTCGTTCGAAAGCTTTGCTTCGGAACGCTACCAGGGCATTCTTCGGGGAGAAACCCGGACAGGATTTTTTCGCCCGTTCGGGAACGCTTCCTATTCCGTCTGGAAGAAGGATTCGGAAGAACTTTCGGCGAGGCGTTCGGAAAAGGCTTTTGCCCGGAGCGGAATGGAGCTTGTCGGCGCGAACTGGAATACCGAAGCGGCTCTCTTTGGAACGCGGGTTCGTACGGGGCGGAGTTTCCTTTTGCTGGAGGATTCCCTGAAACAGGCGGGCATTGAGCATTCGATGGGCTACGACGGGCGAGCGTTTTCTCTTTCGCACGTCTTGCAATACAAGCGAACGGATCTAGACACTTCCGGCGCGACAAATGCGTTTCTTTCCGAGGAATCGGTTCGGTTCGGTTCCGCTTCTTCGCCGCTTTCCGGCCATGCCGCATATAGTCTGGGGCTCACCCGGGAGGTTCCCTATGTTCCCATCTACAAGGCGGTCGCTCCGGGGACTGGCGATGTCCTGTTCGATAGTCTTGCCGGCGTATTTGTCGAAGGCGTCGATAACGGAAACTTTGTCTATGAGGGAATGGGGCGAAGCGATTCCGCTGATGCCGTCCGGGCGAGTTCGGCAAGGCTTTCGCTAGACGTGACGTTCCTTCCCCGAATGCTCGGCGTGTCCCGTGGAATTCTCCGCGACTTGGAATTTTCCTTCGACGGAGAAAGCGAAGGGCGCGATACGACGGGAAAGACCCTTTTTCTTCCGCCGTTTTTCAACGGTTCGCTGAAAAGGATGACGAGCGGGATCTTTAGCGGGGAATTTTCCGTTCTGTGGACGGAACCTGGAAATCGCGGCTCCGCGGAATATGCCGTCGGCGCGGAAAGCGAAAAGCGAAATACGACCGGCGGGTATTTTGAAAACCGCTCCTGGCACAAGATCACCGGAATCTACAGCGGTCGGAAAAAGGAAACGTGGGAACTTTCGCCGGGACTCGAACTTGTCGATTTGCAAACCGTGCAGGCGATGGACTGGAAGATCTACGAGGCGACAGCCTCCTGGAAAAGGGAACTTCCGCTTCATTTGTACGTAATCCCGAAAGGATGGCTCCGCAAGGGAACGGGAAAGGATGAGTCCGGGAAAATGGACGCTTTCTTGCGGCAGGCGTCGCTCACGCTTGGCTATGACGACAACCGAATGGTTCGTGCGTCCGATGAATTCAGCGCGACATTTGTCTCCACGGAAAACTCGATTCTGCCTTACCAGATGGTTTCGGGATTTGGCAAGGGAACGACTTTCCGGAATTCGCTTTCGGTCTCGATCGATGCGAATGACTATCTTTCGCTAGGCTTTTATCATGTCATTCGCTTTGGTTCGGCGGAATCGGGACTATTTCAGAAAATGTCGATGGAGGCCCGCGCCTATTTCTAGGTTTACGATGAAAGGATTCTTGCTCGCGTCGCTCTTTTTTCTTGCCTATGCGCATTCTTCGGACTGCGTCGTACGGAAAATTGAAGTCTCCGGCGACATCGACGAGAGATTTGGCGAAATCTATTTGAATGGCTTATGCGAAACGCTGGCACAGGCTCTCCGCGATACGGTCGATGCACTCGCCGAAAATGGATATCCCTTTGCGAGATCTGCGTATGCGATGGATTCTTCGGGATTTGCGCGCGTGTCGATCGAGCATGGAAACGCCTGGGTCTGGGCGGCTGCGGAAAACCGGGAAAATTCAAAAAGCGGGAAGGAGACGTTTTCGCGTCTTTCGGGACTTGTTCCCGGAAGCCGGGTGCGCCTTTCGGACCTGGGACGCGCCGAGCGCAAGCTGATTCGTTCCGGATATTTTGAATCGACCGCGGCTCCGAAACTTTATCGGGATTCTGTCCGGAACAGGCTGTTTCCCGTCTTTTCGATGCGCGATCTGTCCGTTAGCAGCGTCGAAGGCTTTGCCACCTACGCGAGCGGCGAAAACGGCGGCTTTTCGGGGAATATCGAACTTTCCCTCTACAACATGCGCGGTACTGGCCGCGACCTGAGCGTTTCGGGAAATTCGGGCGACTGGGAACGTTCCGTGTCCGCATCGTACAAGGAACCGTGGCTTTTGGGGAGCGGTTGGAATGGTATCGTTCGCGGTTCCTTTGAAGAGGATTCGACATATCGCGCGGCTCTTCTCGAAGTGGGACTTTCGAGAAGCGTCGGATTTCTTTTTGAATTTGCCGTACTCGGAGGAGTGGGAAACGATCGCTTGACCTACGCGCTTGAAACGGAATTCAAGAACGTCGATCGCATCGTCTTGCCGCGGCACGGACAGATTCTTTTGGGATCCTTTCGCCTGACCAGGGAACGGTCGGATTCTTCGCGAGCCTTCGTTACGGAACTGCGGGCCTCCGGCGAATTCTTTACGCCGATTGCGAGGACGCTTGTCTTGCATTCTTCGTTTTCTCTCGGAACGCTCTTGCCGACAAACCGTCATTTTGGCAGAAGATTTCTTTTCTCTCTGGGTGGCCTGGAAAACCTTAAGGGATATCGTCCGGGATTCTTTCGTACGCGAGCCTATGGTTTTTCCGAACTCGATCTGCAGTGGCGCATGATGGAAAACCTGGCCCTGCACGGTTTTCTTGAACCGGGACTGCATCGCGCGGCGTCTCCTGCGCATGGCTGGTCCGATACTTACAGTTACGGGATTGGCATTTCGCAGTATCGCGGATCCTGGAGCTTTTCGCTTTTCTATGCGCTCCATCGCGGAACGGATGCGCTTGGCGGTCTGCTCCATTTCGGAGTCAAGGCGCTGTTTTAGAGTTTAGTCCAGAGAACTTAGCGCTTAGAGACGCGGAGCGGGCGGTCACTTTCTGCCGAAAGGCTTTTTGTCGCAAAACGACCTGTTTCCGCCTGGCGGCGGAGGGTGCGCCTGCCTGTCGGCAGACAGGCCTTCCCGGCGAGGGGCGTGCCAGAGTTTAGTCGGGAGAACTTAGATCTTAGAACAGTG
>CAVGIM010000068.1:0-8064 GCA_963629575.1 Candidatus Methanomethylophilaceae archaeon | reverse complement strand
TTCGTGGGACCTCCCGGACTTGAACCGGGAACCGGCGGGTTATGAGTCCGCGGCTGGACAGGCTCACTCGCAGGCCGTAAAGATGACGGTCTCCGCACGGACGGCACATTTCCGGCCGAAAAATCGGGTCGTTTTCCTGTTGCTTTTCCGGGATTTTTTGTTTATTTTTATGGCAAAAATTCAAGCAAAAAACGGAGAGCAATGGATTCGTTCCCTGCCAAAATGGGCGCGACCCTTCGCAAGCTGGAGCGCGTGGAGATTTCCGTCGGATGGATCGACGGGAACGGGTCGGCGAGCGTCGCTCTCGGAAACCTGCTTTTCCGCCGGGCGACGGGCAAGACCACGCAGGCCTCGCGGCTTCCCGCGACGCAGGCGCTCATCGCGCGTACGCTGAACTACGGACGCGAGTCCGGAATCACCGCCGAGGGGAGAAAATACCCGGCAATCCCGCCGCGCCCGTTCATGAGGTTCGCCCGCGAAATCTTCGAACGTAAGGCTCCCAGGATCTGGGCGAAGCTAATCCCGCAGGTCCTTTCCGGGCGGATGACCGTCGAGGCGTTCGCGGAGCAGGTCGCCATCAGGATGAAGGACGCGATAGTCGAGGCCATCCGGACCGGGAACTACGCGCCGCTCTCCCCCGTCACCATAGAGAAGAAGGGAAGCGCGCAGCCGCTCATCGACACGGGAACGATGGTGAACTCGGTGACTTTCGAAGTGAGGACCGGATGAACGGAAACGACGAAATACTATTGACGCCGAAGGAGCTGGCCGCGCGTATCGGCTACCACCTCCAGAGCGTCTATTCCTGGAAACGCGAGCGCGGGATGCCCATCCGCCAGGCGGCTTCGCACGGCCGGTGGAGCATCGAGTGGAACGAGTTCCGCGAATGGTGGAAGAAGGACAAGAACTGACGGATGGCCGAAGCCGGGAACGTGAGGAAGATGTCGGAACTCGGCAGGCTCGGAGGCCGGAGATCCGGAGCCGTGCGCAGGAAGCGCGGCGAAATCCAGGCCATTGCCAGGAAGATACTGGCGACGAAGTTCGAACCGCCGAAGGAAATGAGGCAGGCCCTCGAACAGATAGGGATAGCGTGCGGGGACAGTATGACAATCGCGTCCGGCATCATGTCGGTCGTTTCCGGAAAGGCGCTCGGCGGGGACCTTGGCGCGGCCCGGTTCGTCATGGACATCGCGGGCTATACGCCGGAATCGAAGGAACGCCTCGCGAAAATAAAGGCTCTTGAAAAGTCCGTCGAAAGCTTCGGCGAGGAATGCCGCGAGCTTGCGGCCCCAGGAATACAGGAAATAGAGACCGAGGCGGAACGGCTGGGGGTTTACGATGATTAGCGAGGCGGCGAGGGCCCTTTCTCGGAAGAACCTGCTGGCGTTCACCGTCGCGGGCTTCCCGTCCTACCGGGTCGGCTGGGTGCACCGGGAGATCTGCGCGCGGCTCATGCGGTTCTACGCCGACGTGAAGCGCGGCCTCTCGCCGCGCATGGTCATCACGATGCCGCCGCGCCACGGCAAGAGCGAACTCGTCAGCCGCCGCTTCCCGGCGTGGTGCCTCGGCCTCGACCCGGACCTGTCGTTCATGTCCGTTTCCTACTCCGACAGCTTCGCCAAGCGGCTGAACAAGGACGTGCAGCGCATCATGGATTCGGACGCCTATTCCGAGATATTTCCGGGGACGTGCCTCCGGGAGGCGAAGAGGGCGAACGCGGTCCGCACGTCCGGCCTCTTCGAGATACCGGGCCGTTCCGGGAGCTACCGGAGCGCGGGCGTCGGCGGGGGCATCACAGGCATGGGCGCGGACATCCTTTCGATAGACGACCCGTTCAAGGACCGCGCGAGCGCGGATTCGCCCACGATACGGCAGCGGGTGTGGGACTGGTATGCATCCACCGCCTACACGCGCCTCTCCCCCGGCGGCGGCGTGCTGGTGACGGTGACGCGCTGGCACGAGGACGACCTTGTGGGACGCCTGCTCGCCGCGCAGACGCAGGAAAGGGGAGACCGGTGGACGGTGGTGAACTACCCCGCCATCGCGGAAACCGACGAACGGCACAGGAAGATGGGCGAGGCGCTGCACCCGGAACGGTTCGACATCGACGCGCTGAAGCGCATCCGTGCGAACGTCGGCGAATACGAATGGAGCGCGCTCTACCAGCAGCACCCGGTCCCGCGCGGCGGAGGCGTGTTCAAGGCCGGATGGATAAGGCACTGGGGCGTCCTGCCGAAAGTCTTCGACAGGATGATCCAGAGCTGGGACTTCACGTTCAAGGACGGAAAGACTAGCGACAACGTTTCCGGGCAGGTCTGGATGAAGTCCGGCCCGAACTTCTACCTGCTCGACTGCGACACGGCGAGGATGGACTTCGTTTCGCAGATCCGGGCGATGCGGCGGATGACCGCCAAGTGGCCGGAGGCCGTCGGCAAGGTCGTCGAGGACAAGGCGAACGGACCCGCCATCATTTCCGCGCTGGGCTCCGAGATTTCCGGAATCATCCCCTACACGCCCCGCGGAAGCAAGACGGCCCGCGCCTACGCCGTTAGCCCGCTCTTCGAGGCCGGGAACGTCCTCCTCCCGCCGATGGACGACGAACACCCGTGGGTACGGGAATACATCGACGAAATGCTTTCGTTTCCGGGAGGCGAGCACGACGACCGCGTGGACGCCACGACGCAGGCCCTCGACACGCTTTCCGCGGCGTCCGGGAACGGCATCGTGGACTTTCTTTAACAATTCAAAGGAGAAAACACAATGGCAGGGAAAAAGGCAAGAATCGACGACGGCGCATACGAGAACCTGGCGACGGGTCTCGGCATGGCCTCGATGGACAAGAGCGAGAGCCTCCGGGCGAAGAGCTACGTCCCGGCGAACGTCCAGGAACTGGCCTCGATGAAGGTGAACGACGGCATCGCGTCCTTCATCGTGGACGGGCCTTCGGAAATAGCCCTGATGAACGACATTTCCATCGTCGGCGACGACGGCGGCGAGGCTCTGAAGCTCTTCGAGGAGTCCGGCCTGCGCCGGGCGCTGAAGCGGGCCGGGTCGGACACGCGGCTGACCGGGGGCGCGGTCGTCGTCACGGAATACGAGGGCGACACCCCGGAAACGGCCGCGGAACCGCCCAGGCAGGGCGCGAGGGTCGCGGGATACCGCGTCTATTCCGCGGGCTGCGTCGATCTCCGGACGGAGGACTTCGACGGCGACGAGCCGAGGCTCTTCCGCGTCCGCCGTATAGACGGGCAGTACGTCGAGGTGAACGCGGAACGCTGCACCGTCTTCCACGGCACGGAACTCCCGGACGTCCTTTTCGGCGCGGGCATCTCCGAACGCTATTTCGGCACGTCCTCGCTCGCCCCCGTCGCACAGTCCCTCAAGGAACTCGCCGCGGTCTCCGGGGCAATCTTCAACATGGCGCAGGAGACGGGCGTCCTGCTCATGCGCCTAGGGAGCCTGAACATGATGCTGTCGAAGCCCGACTGCGGCGTGAACGACGTCCACCGGGTGCTCAGCCTCGCGAAGCTCACGATGAACTCGATGCGCGCGGTGTTCGCGGGCAAGGACGACGGCTTCGAGATACTGAACCACAGCTTCGCTGGCCTCTCGGACGTGTGGCAGAAGGCGATGAACCTGGTGAGCTCCCGGTCGCGCATTCCGGTTAGCGTCCTCTTCGGGCAGTCGGCGACGGGCCTTGCCCAGACGAACGAGGGCGACCTCAAGGCGTGGGCGCAGACGGTCGGAAGCTGGCGTTCGGACTTCCTCTACCGGCCTACATGCAGGCTTCTTTCCGACCTCACCCGCCGGAACCTCGGCAGGGAGCTCTCGGAGTTCTCGTGGGGCGCCGTGGACGAAATGACGCTCAAGGAAACGCTGGAGGCGAAGAAGCTCCAGGCGGACACGCTCCGCTCCTATTGCGACATCGGCGTCCTTTCCCCGCAGGAAATCCGCGCGGGCGTGTTCGAGAACGGGCACGGATGGGAAGTCTCCGTGGATTCCGCGGAATAGCAGGGAGGGCTAGGCCATGGCGAACGACTTCGTCCGTTTCGCGCGGAGCGTGGAATACTCGACCGGGAAGAAGCGCGGGCGGCGCCCGGTGTTCAACGCGAACCGCTTCTATCCCCACGCGCTCGAACGGGAACTCGCGTCCCTTGCGAAAGGCGAGCTGGGGCGGTTCCTCTCGGAATGCACGGCGGCGGCCCTGGTCGGCATCCCGGTCCGGGACGACATGGAGGAACTTTCGAAAGTCCTGGAGACGCTGCCGGAAAGCTTCGTCGCCGGGGTGGAGGGAGTCGCGGAGAAAATGCGCCGCAAGGCATCGACCGACTTTGCCGAATGGTCGGAAATGGTGGTCGGGAAGCCCTACTACCCGCCGGAGGCGGAAAGGGAAATCTTCTCGACGTGGACGGCGAACTTCCAGACGCTCTGCAAGTCCGCCGAGGCAGACGCGAAGAAGGACATATCGCTGCTCGTGTCGAGCGCGAAGAACGAGGGCTGGAACCGCGGGCGGCTCGAGAAGGCCGTCCGGGAAAGGCTCCCGTCGAAGTACCGCGCCCGTGCGGAGAACATCGCGAGGACGGAACTCGGCAAGCTCAACAGCGCGGCGAAGCTCTCGCAGTTCCGCGAGGTCGGAATCTCCTACTACAGGTGGCTCACGACGATCGACGGGCGGGAAAGGGACTCGCACCGCTCGATGAACGGCCTGATCTGCTCGGTGTCGAACCCGGGCGTCTATTACACGGAGAACCCCGACGACCCGCTGCACCCCGTGGAGCACCCGAGGACGGCGGGGATGTTCCGCGGCAACCCCGGCGAGGACTTCCAGTGCCGCTGCTCGATGGTGGCGTGGGACCCGGAAATCGACGGCATGTACGAGGTCAGGGAAAGCCCGGAAGGACCGGACGGGGAGACGGAACCCGGAACGTCGCCGGAATCCGCCGAGAACGCGCGTCTGGGCGCGGAACTCGAAAAGGCGAGACGGGAACGGGAGGAAACAGAAACCGCCCTTAAAAGCGCCGAAAACGCGAAAAGGGCGGCGGAAAGGCGGGCGGAGATTCTGCGCAAGGCAAACGAACGCCACGCGGGGCGCAAGACATCCCTTGTGGAAAGGATTCGCGAGGCTTGGAGAAAAAGGGGTGTTTCCAGGGAACTGGAAAGATTCGGACATACGTCTGATTACGTGAAGAATATCTTTGAAATCGAAAAGAATATAGGTGTGAAGTATTCCGGTGAGATGGATCACTCTAAAGCGGATACCGGAAAAGTAAATCCCAAATACAATAACGGAGGTACCTACAAGATAAACTGCCAAAGTTGCTGTATTACTTATGAATTGCGACGTCGAGGCTTTAACGTTGAAGCTCGACCCAGAACCAGTTTGTTGCAAAGGAAAATTGCCGAGGATGATAATTTGGCATGGATAGATCCCATTACAAGGCAAAAACCGAAATATGCCTATGGTGGTTCTTTTCCAAACAAGAAAGGCCGTTTTGACTTACAAGCGCATATCGATGATATAGAGCGGTTTACTCGTGAAGACGGTCGTTATTTTGTCGGCTGGTTCTGGAAAACTTCAATAGGTGGCGGACATATCATTACTGCGGAGCGTAAGGGTGGAAAATTGCATTTCTATGATTCACAGGTTGATCTGATATTAAATCTTGAACAGTTCAAGAAAAGGTATGTGGCAAATTTTGGGCGTTCCTGGTCTGTCTCTGTTGTCCGGGTAGATGATAAATTGCTGAATGAAGGATTGAATTTTAAAGATGTTGTTGAATTACCGTAAATACTTCATGCCTGAATAAGCCTTGACATTCCATTCCTGATCCACTAGATAACAAAGAGGAAGTCCTGTTTTTTGTGGCGTTTTGAAGCCAGCCAAAAAGACAAAAAATTCGTCCTGCTTTTTTAGATACCGGATAAAATCGCAGCCATCCCGGATAGCTTCTTTTTCTGCAATCTTTTGGGCTTCTTCCTTTGTTATCATTATTCCTCCTAGGCGGAACATGGAGCAAAAACCCTAGCTGCCCGAGCCACGGGACGAACCCGGCATATCCTTAATATAGCCATTTTTCCTCCGAATGGACGCAGAAAGCGGAAAAATCTACTTTCTCCCTTTCTGTATCAGCCGGACGAAAAGCATCAGCACGGCCACGCTGGCTATGATGGCCGCGAACACGCCGAGGATGGCGACCATGTTCGCATAGATCCGGCCCTGCAGCTTTTCCAGACCGTCCTTTTGCCGGTCGAGCCTGGATATGTACCGGGAATACTCGGATTCGTACCCGCCAAGCCCCCTGAAGGCCGTCTCGCCCTGGAAATGGTTGCCTTCCTGCCTGTCGTAGGTCCTTTCCGGTTCGCTGTCCGTCCTGAAAACGCAGGCCTGGGCCACGCCGAAACCTTTCTCGACGGCGACGGCCTTGTCGCTGAGGTTCGCGATGCGGATAAAGGCGCATCCGCGGAATCCGGGTTTCAGGGGCGACACCCCCGAAACGCCCAGTCCGAGCCGCACGGCGGAAGTCCGCTCATGGATGAAGACGACGCAGTCTTTGGGAACGTCGAAGATTTCCGCGGTCTTCACGAAGACGTGGCTTCCGGGGGAAAGTTCGAACCTTTCGACCGTCCCGTTTCCGCGGACGACGGAATCGACGGTCAGGTCGATGAAGAAGTCGTTCACGTTTTCGGGGTTGTAGCCGGATTCAAGTATCGGGCGTTCGCCGCTCTGGAGTTCCTTTATTTAGCCGTCAGTAAGAATAGCCATGGTTCTCTCCGCTGTCTGCCTTCCAAGATACGAAAATCCGGGAATCCGGCAAGTGCACAAATGGAACGGAATTTCGGGACTTTTCGCCACGTGTGCGGACGCCCGTCAGCCGACCCGCCCTTTCTTCCGACGGCGGATGTAGTTCCTTGGCATGGACATACAGTACTGGGACATCGGGCGCCTCAGGCCGTACGAGGCGAACCCCAGGGACAACGGGAACGCGATCCCCGCGGTCGTCCGAGCCGAGCAAGAAAAAGGCCCGGAAGGAAAATCCCTCCGGGCCTCCGCTTCCATCTACCGTCTCGCGGCGGCGGGCGTCCCGCGCAGCCACGCGACGACGGGAAGCACGAAGAAGAACAGGAAGGCCGCGACACGCGATGTCCCCCACCACCTTCTCGGCCCGCCTCCAAAAGCCCGACCTTTCCTTTTCGTCTTCCTTGTCGTCCATGTTTTCCCCATCCCAATGGAACGGTCACACCAGCGACCAGACGAGTTCCTTTCCCATGGCGTGCGCGAGCCTGGACACGGTGTCGAACGACGGCGACCCCTTGGTCGTCTCGAACCTCTGGTACGCCTGTGGCGTTATCCCCGCGCGCCTTGCGACTTCCGCCTTCTTCATCCCCCTCCGCGCCTCGAAGAGCCTGTAGGCGACCTCCACGTTCACGGAGAGTTCCACGGGGTAGAGCCCCCTGTCGATGTCCGGTGCGGTCGAGGGTTTAGCGAAAGCGAGCCCCGCCTCGAGATCGCACGCCATCGCCCCGTCTAGCGCCTCTTTCGCCATGCGGAGCGCCTCCGCCTTGGTCTTCCCGAACGCGTTCACGTTCGGCAGGTCGGGGAACGACGCCACGTACCCCATGTCCCTGTCCTTTTCGAGCCTAGCCGCGTAATACATGGTGACCTCCTTACGAGTCGAGCTGCTTGAGAATCCGCTTGAGGTACGCGCCGACGATTTCCTTCGAGTGCTTCTGGACCGGGACTGTCCTGTGCCCCGGCTTCACGAACTGGTAGTGGGAACCGGTGACCCTCGCGAGCTTCCAGCCCCTGTCGGTCGCGTACTTGCAGATGTCGATGAACTTCATATGCCAAATATAAACACATTTGTTTATTTTGTCAATAGATTTGTTTATTTTTTTTCTGGGGAATATCCCCCCAAAGAAAAAAGGACCAAAAAAGAAATACTCTCCTCTATAGGGAGAGTACTCCGGGTTCACCGTTCTACGGCGGGCTTCACGCCTTGGCCTTCTTTCCTGCGGGGAACTCGAAGAAGTCCGCCGGGTCCATGCCGAAGACCTCGCCGAGCT
>CAVGIM010000067.1:0-8203 GCA_963629575.1 Candidatus Methanomethylophilaceae archaeon | reverse complement strand
TTGATTAGATTATTGCGCTTTCCTGTATCCAGCAGCAAATCAGCCCACTTATCCAACCGGTCTTTATTCATCTCCCCCTCCTACTTCACCACGATTTCCGGCGAAGTCGCTTCCAGAAGATAGTTCCATTCCTCGCGAATCCGCTCGTATTCCGAAGGGTCCGCGTAGATGGCGAAAGTCATCCACTTGTAACCGTGGGCGGTCTTTTCGAAATTCACGTATTCCGTTTCGCGGGAGAACTTCGGCGCTTCCTGCACGTGCAAATCGCCTTCCGCGGTCACTTCCAGCTCGCTTTCGAATTCCGTCTCGTGCGGCATCCGAATCGGCAGGTAACGCGTGCGCACCTTCGGCAAGTGCATGATCGAACGTTCCCAGATGTTCGGGTAGCGGCCCTTGAAACCGTCCGAACTTTTTCCGAAATAGTTTTTCGACGAAAAAGTAACGACGAGCTTCAACGGTTTGTCAAAATCCGTCACGTTTTCCGTGCGAACCCTTGAAATGGAAACGTCGGGGACTCCCTGCGCAAGCAGTTCCTGCAAGAGAGTTTCCGTTTCCTTCGCGTCGCGGCCGTAGAGGCGGTTCCGCAGGACGCTCGCGAACTTTCCCGTCATGCAGAGCGAATCGCGAAATTCCGCCGAGCCATCCTTTCCGATGTGCAAGCGGTGGTAGAGAAAGACCTGGTGCTCCTTTTCGTTTTCGAGAACAGGCGTTATCGCGACACGGCTCGAATCGCCATCGACGACAAGCGCGACCTTTCCTTCCATGTCAAGCGGCACGGGACGATCGTTTCCGCCCTTGTCCGAAGGATCGACCCACATTTCCGGATAGTTTTCGCCTTTCGGAATGTAGAGCATCATGTGGTTGAACTGCTGGATGGATGGCAGGGTCTCGAAGCCGGCCTCGTTCAGATGAATCGCGACGAGCTTGCTCTTCACGCCGATAGCGTCGAGCATTTCCTTGAGAAGCAGGCTCTGGTCCTTGCAGTCGCCGCGGCGTTCCCGGAGAGTCGTCTCCGCGAGCTGCGGAATCAGGCTGTGCCCGCCAAAGCGAACGTCCCGGTAGCGGATGTTTTCCCGCACAAACCGCACTTCCGCAAGGATGGCTTCCTTGCCTAGCCTACTGCCCTTTACTTCGAACGCCTTTTCCCGAACGGGAATCGCGCTTTTAAACTGGTGGCGGATCAGGTTCTCGTATTCGCGCCCCACGTCCTGCCAGGTGCGCTTTCCCGTCAGCAAAAACCCCGCTCCGTAATCCCGATAGTTCGGCATATAGGGTTCGCGCCGAATCACGATCGGATCGTCTATTGACCATTCTTCGCCGTCCGAATCGTAGCGGCTCGAAAGCGGGCCGTATTCCTCGGTCACGAAGCGCGACGTATCCGCGTAAATCTTGAACGAGGTCGTGCGCACGGGGACTTCTTCGCTCGCCTCGAAACTCACGAAGGGAATCACGCCGTAGTTCGCGATGCTAGTCCGGGAAATCTGCAGATAGACGAAATCGCCCGGAGAAAGCCTTTCGAGCGGGAAGTGCGCTGTCTGCATTTCGTTGTCGAGTCCGAGTTCCGTCGCGTAGGTGATGTAGGCGCCGGAAAGCGAAACCTTCGCCTTGGGCGTCATCGTCGAATCGTAGATTTCCAGAGCGTTCAAGTAGATTCGGTCAAAACCCGGGAGAAAGTCGAACGAAAGTTCCGAATAGAGCCCCACGCCGCGCGTGTCGAGAATTTCTATCAACTTCTGGGTTGTCCGCACCCAGGCCTTGTCCTTGTCCGCGCGGAGAGCCTCGCGCGCATAGTGCACCACCGCCGGAAAATTTTCCGACTTCGCCTTTTCCGCATATTCCCTGTTCACGAGAGAGGCTAAAGCCACGGGCCGCATTTCCACCGGGTCGATTTTCTTCTGGAGAGTGCGGTTGTCCGCCTTGCCGAGAAAAGCCTTCGACGCCGAAAGAAAGCTCTTGATGTCCTCGTCGTCCGGGTGCATCAGAAGCGCATGGGACAGGGACTTTTCCGCCTGCACAAAGTTCTTCGAATAGAACTGCGCCTTGCCGCGGCTTGTCCACACGCGATAGTCAGAAGATCCGACGGGGAGCGTCTCCTCGCTGACGGCAAGCGCTTCGGGATAGCGGCCCATAAAGATCAGCGCGTCCATCAGGGTAAGCCCCAGATCGACGTTCACGCCAAAGCGCCTTTTCGTCGCATAGAGAACTTCCACCGCTTCCGCATAGCGGTCCATTCCCATGTAGGTCTTCGCGAGATAGACGCCGAGGCGCGACGACGGCTGCTTGTCATAGAGGCTTTGCACCACGGCAAGCGACTGGTTTCTCTGCCCGAGTCCCCACAGCGCGTCGGAAAGGTTGATGACATATTCCGGATTGTTCGGCGTGTAGCGGAGCGCCATTTCCGCATACTTCCGGGCCTCGCCGTAGTCCATCATCGCCTCGTACATTTCCCCGAGGATGGAAAGCAGGCGACCGTTTTTACGTACAAGGTCCATCTCGCTCAGAAAGTGGTTCACGCCTGGGCCGTAAAGCTCCTTCATCTGGTACACGAATCCGCAGTTGATGAGGTAGAGAGGCTCGGTCGGATCCATCCGGTTCGCCTTTTCGAAGTAGGAGAGCGCGACAAGAGGCTGCCCGTCCGCAAGGCGCAGAAGCCCGACCTGGTTCACCACCGCCGCCTGGAATTTCAGGGACTTTTCGTCGGTCAGGCTTTCCGGTTTTTCGAGAAGCGTCACGCCGTCGATCGCGCGGTCGAGAATCTTCGCGTATTTCTTGTAGAGAATTCCCTGTGCCCATCCGGCAACGAGAATTCCCCGACCGCCGTCCCAGAAATAGCGCCCGACATATTTAAAATCGTAGCCATCGATGACGCGTTCGCACGTAAAGTTCTGCACGAACCTTTCGGCATTGCCTCCGCGGACACGGACCGTTTCGAGCGAAGGCTCGTCCGGATTCACTCCCAGACGGATGAGAAGCACCTTGAACAGGTCCTGCGCGCTCACCTCTTCCGGATTGACGATTGTCCCATAGACAAAGAAGGCGGTTTCCTCCGACATGTTCGCAAGCACCAGGTCGGGATCGCCGTTCTGCGCCGCGACGCTCTCCCAGTTGTGCCAGAGGGAATCCTTCGATTCGAACGCATAGCCGAGCGCTTTCGATTCGTAACGCGTCACCGTCTCTTTCGAAAACTCCTTTTCGCGAGCCGTGTTTTTCAAGGATTCCGAAAGCGAAAACCCGGAAAAGAAGTCTTTCCATTCCAAGGCAAAGGCGGCACGGTCCGCGGTCGAATCCTGTGCGGAAAGCGAGAGGAAGAACACGCGCCCGCCCGCCGAAGCGACAAATCCGTCCGTCGAATGGTAGGAATCCGACGAGCGACCAGCCGTTTCGAAGAAGGCCCCGGTCATGCCCAGTTCTTCCCGCGGAAAGACGTCCGCAAAGGAAACGCCGCGCAAGGAAATCCCGCGTCCCTGCATCTCGGCGCGCGCGCGGTCCATCACGTCGGGAGATTCCCCGGGCGCAAGAAGAATCGAAAGGATTTCGGCACGGCGTCCCGTCTTCGCGTTAAAGAATTCAAGCGGAGCCGTCAAGTCCGAAGGGTCGCTCACCACGTCCCAGTCCTCTCCGGGGAGCCGAAAGGAAAAATCCTCCCGATAGAAATCCAGGATTCGATCTTGAGCCTTTTCCTCGAACGAGACGCCTTCTCGCGAGGCCTTCGCCAAGGGAGCGTCCTGTCCGCGAAGAGCGGAAACGGGCGCCTTGCCGTCCGCGTTCGTGGAAAAAACCTGGACGGGAATTTCGGGATGTTCCGCACAGCCGAAAAGAATCGCCGAAAAAACGACAAAAAAAGCCGGAATAGATTTCATCTTCATCACCATTTGCCCTGTAAGGTATAAAAAAGCGAGTTCCTGACCTCGCCACGCAAGCGAATTTTAGTAAATTTCAGCCAGCTAAAGTCTCCCGCGTGCGGGAGATGGCAGATACACAATCAAACAAAGGATCCTAAAATGGCTCTTAAACTCGGTATCAATGGTTTCGGTCGTATCGGCCGCATGGTCTTCCGCGCCGCTGTGGAAAACTTCTCCAAGGACATCACCGTTGTCGGTATCAACGACCTTCTCGACGTTGACTACCTCGCCTACATGCTGAAGTACGATTCCGTGCACGGCAAGTTCAACCACGACATCAAGGTGGATGGCAACTTCCTCGTCGTCGATGGCAACAAGATTCAGGTGTTCGCGGAAAAGGATCCGACCAACATTACTTGGGGAGCCCTCAATGTGGATGTCGTCGTTGAATCTACCGGGTTCTTCCTCACCGACGAACTCGCCCGCGCCCACATCAAGGCCGGTGCGAAGAAGGTCATCATGTCCGCTCCGTCGAAGGATGCGACCCCGATGTTCGTCTATGGCGTAAACGACAAGACCTATGCCGGCCAGGACATCATCTCCAACGCTTCCTGCACCACGAACTGCCTCGCTCCGATTTCCAAGGTCCTGAACGACAAGTTCGGCATCAAGCGCGGTCTCATGACCACCGTCCACGCTGCAACCGCTACCCAGAAGACCGTTGACGGCCCGTCCAAGAAGGACTGGCGCGGTGGCCGTGGCATTCTCGAAAATATCATCCCGTCCTCCACGGGTGCCGCAAAGGCCGTGGGCAAGGTTCTCCCGATGCTCAACGGCAAGCTCACCGGCATGTCGCTCCGCGTTCCGACTTCCGACGTTTCCTTCGTTGACCTGACCGCCGAACTCGAAAAGCCGGCGACCTACGAAGCGATTTGCGCCGCGATGAAGGAAGCTTCCGAAGGCGAACTCAAGGGCATCCTCGGCTACACCGACGAAGCCGTCGTCTCCACCGACTTCCGCAATGACGCTCACACTTCCATCTTCGACGTCAAGGCTGGCATCCAGCTCGACCCGACCTTCGTGAAGGTTTGCGCCTGGTACGATAACGAATGGGGCTACAGCAACAAGGTTTGCGAAATGGCCCGCGTCATCACCAAGTAATTTCGATTTCGAAATGCAAAGGAAAGGCTCCGCGATTGCGGAGCCTTTCCTTTTTACGGGACAGCGCTAGCTTGCGGACCCGGAAAGTTTTTTCGCAAGCCTTTCCAGGCGTTTCCAGTTCGCATCGCGACCCGAAGTCCGCTCTTGCTTCTTGTAGAGAATATCGTAACCGCCATCGAGGCTTTCATCGGCAAAGCCAAACGCCTCGTTCAGGCAGTCGAAGAATTCGTCTGTATTGTTTCTATAGTAATAATCCGCGACGATAAACGAAGAATCCAGGGTTTCATATTCTTCGAGGTCAAAATAATCGATGTTTTCTATCGAGCAGAGGCTTTCGGAAACATCGCTGGTACTCGCAAACAAAAGCGAACAGGTTTTGTCGTCGATCTGAACGTTCGCCGTATAGGAAAGATTGAGAGGTTCCCCCGTCACATCGACAAATTCGACCGAAACGTTCTTGCCATCGAAAGCGAAAGAAATTTTGGACTTGCTCCGGGACTTGACTTCGACGCCTAGCTCCCGAAGCGAATCTGCCGAAATCGAATCCACGACAAAGACATATCTCGGATTAAACGAAACATTTTTCGCTTCCAGCCCATAATAAAGAAAACTCATCCAGGCTGAATTCGCATAGTCGTCAGGCAAGGAATATACGATTTCCGCCTCCACGAAATCCTTGTGAAACGTTACCTGGTAATCGTAGTAATAGGAATTCTCGGCCTCGTCGCAAGTGATTTCATCCTCATCGGAATCATAGTCGCAAGCTTCCAGGCCTTTCCATGTTCCGTAGAGCGAATTCGCCTTGCCCCCGACCAGAACGAGTCCATCTTCGTCTTCATCGAAAAGCACCAGCGTATCACCCTTGAAAAGATAGTGGATGTCGAAAGTATCGACATCCATCAGGACATCCTTTTTCCAGTCGAAGCGATTTTCGACGGAATCATAGACGCAGAGGTCTTCCGAATCGTTCACGTAAGAAGTGATCGTCTGGTTCGTTTCGTCGATGGAAATCTTCGCCTTCGAAACGTTGTCGTTCGAACTGTCAGTACCACTCGAGGAATCGCTCCCGCAAGCCGAAAGTACAAGCGCACAGGCGATGCCGACCGCATAACCCAAAAATTTTGTCATGATAAGGTCTCCTTAAAAGAAATTTTTCAAAAGATAACAACTAAATTTACAAATTGGAATTGCTAGATTTTAACCTATGCAGTCTCAACATCTCGGTTTTCTGTATGGCGCGCTCGCCGCCATCTGCTACGGAACAAATCCCCTCGGAGCGCTCTACCTCTACAAGGCGGGATTCGCGCCCGGTTCCGTCCTCTTTTACCGGTTCGCCGGCGCTTCGATTCTGAGCGCGCTGTTCATTCTGTTTCTCAAAAAGGATTTTCGCGTTCCGCGGGAAAACGTCCCCTATATCGGCTTTCTGGGATTTCTCTTTGCCGCGTCCGCGCTCTGCCTCTACCTGAGCTTTCTCTTCATGGATGCGGGCGTCGCCTCGACGATTCTCTTTTCGTATCCCATCATGGTCGCTATTTTCATGGTGATTTTCTTCAAGGAAAAGCTGCAGAGAAAAACAGTCGTCTCGATTCTTCTCGCCATTTCGGGAGTTGTCCTCCTGATGCGCACTGGCGACGGTTCCGTGCTGAGCCCCGCGGGAATTGCGCTCGTGCTCTTTTCTTCCCTCACCTACGCGATTTACATCGTTACCGCCGCCCGGATGCCAAAGCCTATCGGAGCCATGAAAATGAACATGTACATTTTTGCCGTATGCGCCATCTGCCTTTTTCTCTATTCGCTTTGCGCACCGGGGCATTCCATCCACCCTGTCAAAAACCTGCACGAGTTCGCCTGGCTCTTCCAGCTCGCGTTCATGCCTTCGCTTCTCTCGCTCATCTTCATGCAAAAGGCCCTGCGCACGATAGGCTCCACGCCGACCGCCATCCTGGGAGCACTTGAGCCCTTGACCGCCGTCTGCATCGGAGTGGGCGTTTTCCACGAAGCGCTTTCCGCGCGCCTGGTCGCCGGGATAATCCTCATCCTGTGCAGCGTGACGCTTCTCGCCTTGCGGAAGAGCAAAGCCTAGTTTCAGGGCCTAGAGCCTGGTTCCGGGCCTTGATTTTTGCTGCGACCTGAACGCGTCCCTTGAAATTTCTATTTTCTTCCCATGAGCTGGGAATGTCGATTCCTGTCAGAAACCTTTTGCAAGAGACGCCTTCGGAAATGCGACCCGGGCGCCTCGGGCTGCGTTCTCGAAGGACGGTTCGTTTTTCCCTTCGATGCTTCAAAAAACGCGCCGCGTCATAAAATACGCGTCCAACATCCCCGACGCTCTGAACAGGATACCAAATAGAAACTATCTTTGAAACAGCAAAAAACAGCAGGAGAATTTACATGTTCAAGAAAATCGCGCTTGCGGCCTTGCTTGTCGCCTCTTCCACTTTCGCCGCGTGGGACTATTACCACCTTCCCGAAGCCGGCAAGGGAACCGTCAAGGGACAGTTCTTTTACGATTCCGACGATCCCTGGTCGCAGTGGGGACTGAATGTCGGCGGGCGCTACATTCTCGTTCCGAATCTGGAACTTTCCCTCCAGTCCTTCGGCTACCGTTCCTGGGAAACCGAGGGCTCGGACGGAGCGGGATTCACCGACCTGACGCTGGGAGCGCGCTATGCCGTGATGCCTATCGTGAACATCTTTCTCGACTTGAATCTTCCCATCGGAAGCAACGACGTGAGCGATCGCCTGAGCTTTACCCTCGGTGGACAATTTTCGCAGGAACTTGTGCCGAACCTGTTCCTTGGCACCGAAGCGGGCCTTTACTGGGGATTCAAGCGCCACGACTTTGAACCGGGCCTTGTCATGAACATCGCCGCGGAACTCGGCTACACGATTCCCGCTTACGGTCTCACCCCGTTTGTCGGGCTGGAGATCAAATACAAGCTTACCGATGACGAGGGTGACAACTGGGAAGACAATGCCGGCGACAACAGCATTTGTCTCTGGCTCGGAGCCGCCTACGCCATCAGCAGCGAAATGGCCGTTGACGGAAAGCTCAAGGTCCGCTCCGGCGATTCCAGCGACCAACTCGATGGCGACGCGGTGGGCATCGAAGTCAACTTCTACTACAACTTCTAGTCGCCCCGTTTCAGAGCTTAGTCCAGAGAACTTAGAGCTTAGAGACGCAGAGCGATCCGCTTTAC
>CAVGIM010000066.1:0-8610 GCA_963629575.1 Candidatus Methanomethylophilaceae archaeon | reverse complement strand
ATGTAAAGCGGATCGCTCTGCGTCTCTAAGCTCTAAGTTCTCTGGACTAAGCTCTAAGTTCTCCCGACTAAACTCTGGCACGCCCCCCGCCGGGTAGGCCTGTCTGCCGACAGGCAGGCCAAACAGGTCGCTTGGCGACAAAAAGCCTAGACGTGAACCGTCAAAAGCCTTTCGGCAAAAAGTAAAAAGCCCGCTCTACGTCTCTAAGCTCCAAGCTCTCCGAACTAAGCTCTGATTTCCGCGGAAGCCGACTGGGAAGCGCTCAGCAGATAGGCGTTGATAAACGGCTTGATTTTTCCGTCGAGAACACCCGTCGTGTCAGAAGTCTCTTCGTTTGTACGCAAATCCTTGACCAGCTGGTAAGGCTGCAAGACATAGCTGCGGATCTGCGATCCCCATTCCACCTTCTTCTTTTCGGCGAGTCGGGCATCGCGCTTCGCTTCCTCTTCCTGCCGGTAGTGCTCCGCGACCATTGTCGTGAGCATCTTGAGCGCAGTCGCGCGGTTCTGGATTTGCGAGCGTTCCGTCTGGCAGCTGGCGACGATTCCCGTTGGAATGTGCGTCATCCGGACTGCGGAATCCGTCTTGTTGATATACTGTCCACCGGCTCCCGAAGAGCGATAGACGTCCACCCGAATATCCGCCGGATTGATTTCGAACTCGACATCTTCGTGTTCCGGGTAGAGAAATACCGCGCAAAAGCTCGTGTGCCGCCGAGCGTTCGCGTCAAAGGGACTTATCCGGACAAGGCGATGGACGCCGATTTCCGATCGAAGAAGCCCGTAGGCATATTCATCCTTGATTTCGATAGTCGCGCTGTTGATTCCGGCTTCTTCGCCTTCCTGCACATCGATAATCTTGAAATCCATGCCTTCGCGTTCGAGAAAGCGCTTATACATGCGAAAAAGCATTTCCGCCCAATCGTGAGCCTCGGTACCGCCCGCCCCCGGATGAATGGAGAGCAACGCGGGACAAGCGTCATCCGGGCCGGAAAGCATTCGCCGGAATTCCATTTCATCGACCCGCTTGACAAGATCACCGTAATCCTTCTCGACACTGTCGAAGAGTTCCTGAGAATCCGGTTCGGACTTCGCCATTTCGTAAAGTTCGGAAAGATCGTCGCACGCCGCGGAAGCTTCGTTCCAGCTTGCGATGACTTTCTTCAGGGAAGTGATTTTCTTGAGAAGCGCCTGCGCCTTCTCCTGGTCATTCCAGAGTTCCGGGTCGCCGGACTGCTTTTCTAAAACGGAAAGTTCTACCTCTTTAGACCCGAGGTCAAAGATACCCCCGGAGCCTGTCGATTCTCGTGCGGAGTTCGGCAAGCCCTGTGTGCGAAGTTGCGGCCATTACTTGGCTCCTCCGATCGCGTTTTCCGGCGTGTATTCCTTGTTCAGATACTTGACCGTGTATTTCTTCGCAAGTTCGTCGAGATAGTTCTTGATTTTCATCTGGCGGTTCTGCTCCGCCTGGACACGCAGAATGTATTCGATCTTGACCTTGTAATTTTCAAACTTGCCGTCGTTCTTTTCGGTGAGCATGAAAATCTGGAGACCTTCACTCGTGGAGAACGGTTCCGAAATGTCTCCCACGGAAAGCTTGTCAATCGCCTTCGCGAAATCGGCACCCTTGGATTTCGCGACAAACCGGTTCATTACGCCTCCGGTCTTCTTGGCATCTTCGTCGTCGCTATACTGGGCGGCGAGAACGGCAAAGCTCGCCTTGCCCAGGCGAACCTGCGCCGCAAGGCCTTTCAGGAGTTCCTTCTTGTCCGCAATCGCCTGCTTCGATTCGCCCTTCTTGTCCTTCAGGAGAATGCGCGCGCCGCTAACCGTATCGCTAACGTTCGAAAGAGCCTCCGCCTTGTTCAGTTCCCAGTAGGCGGCAATCTGCTTTTCGGTCGGATCCGTCGGGTAGGGCACCTTCGTTTCGAGAAGGATGTCGCTCTGGAGCTGCTGCTCGATGCGTGCGTTGAACTGCGCTTCCGTGATGCCGTTCTTCTTCAGTTCCTTGTTGAATACATCCAGGCTCGGATACTGTTTCTTGAAAAGCGTCGCGACGCTATCGACGCGAGTTTTCGGCACCTTGATGCCAAGAGCCTTCGCTTCGAGCTTCACCAGTTCCTGGCCGACCAGATTGTCGATGACAGCCCAGCGGAGCTGCTTCTTTGCCTCGGGCGGCACGGAGACCGCGCGTCCGCGCGTCTGGGCCTTTTCGAGCGCATCCGCGAGACTATCGACATGAGCCTGCGAGATTCCCGTCTTGCCGACGCGGATCACGTCAAAGTTTTTCCCGTTCGCAAGCTGCGCGGAAACCATCGCCGAACAAAGCATTACCGGGAATACAGATTTTTTCAAGAGATTCAAAAAGCGCATAGGCACCCTAGGTTAAAAATTGAACAGAATGGAATATAGAAAAATCAAGCCTTGGAAAAGCCTAGGCGTCCGCAGCGGATTTTCCCTTGAACGCAGAAAGGATATCGGGAACGAGGTCCGCGACTTTCGAAACGATGGAATTGTCCTTCGAAATCGGCATCACCCGGACATCGTCTCCCGAAATGACGACAAACGCGACCGGATTTATCGAGACGCCGCCACCGGACGCCGTCGCGTCGTCCTTTTTCCCTCCCAGTCCAAAGCCCATGGAAACTCGGCTAACGGGAATAACCGTCGTCGTTCCGGCCTGGATAGGCTTTCCGATAACCGTCTCCGCCTGGGAAACGGTGCGTAGCTTTTCAAGAATTGTTTCTGCAAGAATATCGATTTGTGCCATGACGTAAATCTAGTTATTCCGGAGAATCATAGACACTGCGGGCAACGCTTTCAAAACGTTTTTGGAGCGTTTCCGCGGAAAGATACCCCCACACGCACACGACGCGACCGAAAGGAAGCCGAAGCGCCATTCCGAAAGTTCCCGCACCGGCATCGAAACGAACCGTGTCCGCGGCAATCGAAACGTCCGGACTTTTCCGCTGGAGTCCAAGAACCCAGGCCCTCCAGGAATCCGGCGAGACATATTTCCAGCTGCGCGCGGCATTCCAGGAGACATCGTCGCCCCGATAGCCTTGAACGAGCATCGGAAAGTCGGCGGGGACGCCCAGAAAATTCCGGACCTGGATGGACGTCTCCCCGGAAACGCGCTGGGAAAAGGGAAGGCTCAGAAACTCCTGCGGAAGCCCCGATCGATACCCCGGAAAAGCCTGCACGTAACGCTCCAGTTCAGCCCGGCCGTAATTTCGAAGGATTCCGTATCGAAAGACAAAGAGTCTCCGTCCCGAACGCATCGCTATCTCGCGAAAATTTCCGACAACGACCGGCAAGGTTTCCTGCACAAGGCCGCTGTTCAGGTAGAACGCGAGCGCGGAAACATCGTCGGTAAACTCTAAAATCCGGATGCAGAGCGTATCGCCGGGCACCGAAGCGAAATCGACTTCCGCCATCTCCCGGACGAAGTATCCGCCAAGACGCCACGCGGCAGGGAGCCTGCTCCACACGGAACTCGAATCGTAGAGATTCACCGCAACGGGAGAATGTCCTCGGAACTCCATCCGTTGCAATTCCAAGTCGCAAAGGGATTCCCTGTCCGAACGGCAACCGGCAAGAAGACATGCGGCGAGAGCAAGAAAGATTCCGAATCGATTCATCGCAAGGCCTCTGGTTGACATTTTCCGCCTTCGCGCAAGCTCCGCGGACAAAAGGGAGAAAGCGGACAGCGCAAGCAGGAATCCGTCCGCAAGGAACAGACCATTCCGCCAGGCGAAGGTTCGCAAAAGAACTGGAGCGCATGGGCCGCCTTCCAGGGATCTTCCGGAGAAAGCGTTTTTGCCAGAGTTACGCCGAGATGCCTCTTTTTCGTTTCGTTCATTTCCCGGTAACGAATTTCCTGTCCAGGACCGACAAAACCTATCCAGCGACGGGCGCCGAGCGCAAACGGAACGGGATAGAGATCCCCGGGAAAATTCGATCGCAAGACGCCTAGCCCGCGCGGCGGAGAGGAGAACATCCGCGAAACGGCAAGAATCGCCTTGGGACGGTAGGCTCCCTTTCCCATGAAGAATATTTCGCCCAGATCCCGCAAGATTCCCCGAAAAGACGTGGAAGACGCCCAACCGGCAAGCGGAGAACGGCGGCGGACAAAGTTCCCCACGCTCCAGAAAATCCCGGGTACGCTTTCTTCTAGCGGCCAGGCAAAGGTTTTCTTCGCAAGCCGCACCGTTTTCCGAATCTGCGCTTCCGTCGCAAGCGGAAAATTCCAGAGACGTTCCCCCGGAAAGCTTTCGAAAAGCGACGCGAGCGTTTTCTGCAACAGGCAGGCCGGAATTTCCTGCGCAAGAGCGGAACCGAAAAGCGTCCACGCGATTCTCGCTTCGAGCGTTTCCGCCTTTTCGCATACGGCAACGACGGGATCGGGCTCGTTTTCGAAAACGCGCACAAAATCCGCCGTAGCCTTCATGACTTCCGGATGTTCCCTTTCCCAGCGCATCGCAAGCGTCCCGGTCTAGACGAGACTCTGCCCCATCCGAACGGACTTTCCAAGCGTCGAGGCGAATAGCGACGGGTTGCGCTCCGCAAGGATCCTGTCCGCGACGAGAATCACCGTGCTTCCCATATCGAACCGCCCGATTTCTTCGCCCTTTTCGAAGCGCACCTCTTTTTCGGGCGCAAAGTCAAGCCTCGGGGAGATTCGCGGGAGCTTTCCCACGTTCGTTATCCAGTTCGGCGCGTAGTTCACGACAATCCGCCCGACATTCGTCGCGCCGACTTTCACGAGCAGAAGTTCGCCGCCGCCATCGACCGCTATCCGCGTCATCAGCCGTTCGTTGATGCAGAAAAGTCCTTCGACGCGTTCCACGCTCCACGGATTCACCGGCCAGAGAGTGCCCGGACAGTAGCTCGCCGAAAGGAGCCTTCCCTTTACCGGGGAATGGATGCGATGATAGTTGAATGGCGCAAGGTAGATGGTCGCGAAACGACCTCCCGAGAACCGCGCGGCGAGATCCGGGTCGCGCAAGAGCGAAGAGAGAGAGTAGGTCTTTCCCTTCGCCTGGAGCATTTCGGCGTCAGAACCTTCGAGGCTTCCTGTCTGCGATTCCCTGCCATCGACAGGGCTCACCACTTCGGAATCCGCAATGGGACGCTTTCCCGGCAGAAGTTCCCGTACGAAAAGTTCGCCGATGTTCGCGTAGGCGCCGAGCGGACGCGAGGCTTCCGACATATCCAGCGCGTAGGCCTTCGCGAAAAGGTTTCGTGCAAGCTTAGAAAGAACAGGAATCTTCAGGTTGATCAGGTTTCCAAAGAGTCTCGATTCGAGATTCTTCGGCAAAAGTTTCATCAGGACGTAGCGTGGAGAATTCATTGCGACAAAGGTAGAAAATCGCCCCAAACAATCTTCCATAATTTTTCTAGATTTTGCGCCAAATAAATGAGTACCCGAAGTACCAAACAGGACATCCAAGATGGATCAGAACAAAATCAGAAACATTGCGATTATCGCGCACGTTGACCACGGCAAGACGACACTTGTCGACCAGATTCTCAAGCAGTGCGGCACATTCCACGAAGGCGAAGAGGTGAACGAACGCGTCATGGACTCCGGAGCCATCGAACGGGAACGCGGTATCACGATTCTTTCGAAAAACGCGAGCGTAAACTACAAAGGCTATCATATAAACATCGTCGATACGCCGGGGCACGCGGACTTTGGCGGCCAGGTAGAGCGCGTTCTCGGCACCGTTGACGGGGTGCTCCTGATAGTCGATGCGTTCGAAGGCCCAATGGCACAGACTCGCTTTGTGACGCAGAAGGCGCTTTCGCTCGGACTCACTCCGATTGTCGTCATCAACAAGATTGACCGTGACGGCTGCAATCCGCACAACGCGCTCGACAAGGTCTTCGATCTCTTCTGCGAACTCGACGCAAACGAACAGCAGCTAGACTTCTCGTGCGTCTATGCAAGCGGCCGCAAGGGCATATGCCGCAAGGAAGTTTCCGATCCGGACGGCGATCTCCGCATCCTGATGGATCTGGTCATCGACAAGATTCCCGCCCCGAAAGGCGACCCGAACGCCGCGCCGCTTCTCCAGATAAGCACGCTGGAATATTCGAGCTTCCTCGGTCGCATGGCCGTTGGGCGCGTCCAGCAGGGGACGTTCAAGACCGGCATGACGGTCGCCCAGAGTTTCATGACGGACGACGATTCGGCAACCCCGAAAGTCAAGAACATCCGCATCCAGAAGATTCTCCATTACGAAGGCATCCAGTCCGTTCCCATCGAAGAGGCCGGTCCGGGCGAAATCATCCAGATAGCGGGTCTCGAAATGTTCGATATCGGCGACACGCTTTCTTCGGTCGATAGCCCAGTCCACCTGCCGCGCATTCACATCGATCCGCCGACAATTTCCATGCTCTTTACCGTGAACACGTCCCCGCTCGCCGGCAAGGGCGGCGGAAAGTTCCTGACGGGCAACAACCTCGCCGAGCGTCTCGAACGCGCCCACATGGCAGACCCGGCCCTCCTGGTCGAAAAAGCCGATGGCGCTTCGACGTTCAAGGTTTCCGGCCGCGGCATCCTGCACCTCACGATTCTCATCGAAAGCATGCGGCGCGAACTCTACGAATTTACGATTGGCTCCCCGCAAGTCATTTTCCAGAAGGACGAAAGCGGAAAGCTTCTCGAACCTATCGAAAAGTTCAAGGTCGAAGTTCCTTCGGAGTACAGCGGTCCCGTGATCGAGGAACTCGGACGGCGCAAGGGCGAAATGATCGACATGAACACGGACGAGAACAACCGGGTAACCCTCGAATACCGGGTTCCGAGCCGCGGTCTCCTGGGGGTTCGCTCCAAGCTGCTCTCGCTGTCAAAGGGATACGCCGTTTCACAATCGCTCTTTCTTGACTTCGAACCCTACAAAGGAGACATTCCGGCCCGCACGAACGGCGTCCTGATCGCCAAGGAACCAGGTCCCGCGGCAAGCTACGCCCTTTCGAAGCTCGAAGACCGCGGAGCGCTCTTCATCCCGCCGGCAACGGAAGTCTATCCGGGCATGATTATCGGCGAACATAACCGTTCGACGGACATTATCGTCAACGCGACCAAGGGAAAGCACCTCACGAACATGCGCTCCAAGGCTTCGGATGACAACATCCAGCTGACGCCCTACCGCCGCATGACTCTCGAAGAATGCGTCACGTTCATCAACGACGACGAATGCGTGGAAGTGACGCCACAGGCTCTCCGTCTGAGAAAGATCACGCTCGACCCGCACAAGCGCAAGCAGGAATCCAAGTCCCCGGTCGAAGAGGAAGACGACTAGTCTCGACTGCGCAAGACTTTTCGACAATGCAAAAGTTTCCGTGAAAGCCGCGGGAACTTTTTTTGTTTCCTCGCCGAGGCGTTCTGCCCTATTCGTATATTTCCGTGTAGGCGATGTCGGAGCGGGCGCCCAGCCGGACCATCTTGAACCGCTGCGCTTTCGGGTAATACGACCAGACCATCCACTCGTTCGCCATGTCCGTACGCTTCGTCTTGAGCATGACAGGCTTTTCGCCGCGGTAAAAGTCCGACTTGTGCGGAATCATGCGTTCCATCGGACGATACTTGTGAATCATTTCCCCGCAACGGCGTTCGATGATTCCCTGCGAATCCTTGCTCCAGACGATTTCGACCGTACAGTCCCCCTCGTCGCGAATTTTTTCGCAAGAACCCGGCCCTTCCGGGCACCAGGTGAACTTCTTGAACGAAGCGCGAAATTCCCTGTCGCGGAAAACTTCCGCCCGATGCCTGTATGCCGCATAGCTTTCGTAGTTTCCGGAAAGGGAGAACGCCTTGGTACCGTATTCCTCGCAACCCTTCTGCGCCACCCGGACCTTGCGCTCGAAAAGATCCACTTCCAGATTGCAGCCCGGTTCCGAATAGGAAAAGCGCGTATGTCCGGAAACGTTTCGAGCCGGGATGTTCCCCATTTCGATTTCCGCCCGGTCATTTTCCGGACCGTTCTGAATCCGGATATTGAACCTCTCCGGGGAATTTGGGGATTTCGAGAGAACGACATTCCCCGTCGCCGAAGAATAGATGCCGCTCAGATCCTTGGCGCGTTCCTTGAAGCGGGAAAAGTCCGCGCGGCGTACAAAGCCTTTCTTGGCAAACTTCGTTTTCACCGGGATGAACTCCGGAGGTTCCTTCGGCTCGACATTCACGTATTTAACGACTCGCTTCTTCTTTTTGGAATTTTTCTGCTTGACGTATTCCACGACCTTCTTTTTCTTGGGAGGAATCGGCAGCTCGATTACCTTGTCCGAAGCGCCGAGATAGCCGAGAACGCGCGAACCGGCATTTCCTTTCTGGTACACGGGCAAGGTTTCTTCGGCAAAAAGAAAAGCGGCGGACAGGAAAAGGAACAATAAAAATTTCTGCATAAGGAAGAATTAAATTTTTTTAGGATGTGAAGATGTAAAAATTTGTTTCGGTGAAGGGTGTGCTCCAAACGGGACACGGCGAGAGGGAAGAGTGGAGAGTGGAGAGTGGAGAGTGAAGAGTGGAGTGTGAAGAGTGGAGTGTGAAGAGTGGGACTCCGAGCGAACTTTTACTTCTAGCGGTCATCCTGGAGCGCGGTCA
>CAVGIM010000065.1:0-8897 GCA_963629575.1 Candidatus Methanomethylophilaceae archaeon | reverse complement strand
TTCGCAGACGTTTAGGTTCAAATGTAAAGCGGATCGCTCTGCGTCTCTAAGCTCTAAGTTCTCCAAACTAAGCTCTGGACTAGGTCTCGATAATCACCGCCGAAAGCGCGCTTTCCTTGCGGCTTCCCGAACCGGGAAAGTCGATTCCCTGTCCGCGCGAAGAGGCCACTCGAGCCGTAGGGAAATGGCGGCGCACGGTGTCGAGCGTTTCTTTCGCGAGGCCCTGTGGGGTAAAGCCGCTGAAGTTCGAACTGGCGAGCAAAAAGCCTCCAGGCGAAAGAATCTCGGAAATTTCCGCAACGAGCCGCTGGAAGTCCGTCTTCACCGAAAAGACCTTTCCCCGGTTTCTTGAAAAGCTCGGCGGATCCAGGATTATCCCGTCAAAGCGAATTCCCTTGCGCTTGCACCAGGCGACATATTCCCGCGAATCGCCCCGAAAAAATTCTCCCGGCAAAATCTCGATTTCGTTCAGGCGGAAGTTTTCCCGTCCCTTTTCCAGAATCTTCCCGCTGATGTCCGCGTTCACGGCTCTCTTCGCTCCGCCGATTCTCGCGTGGACGGCAAAGGAACACGTGTAGCTGAAAAGATTCAGGATTTCCTTTCCGCATGCCCGGGATTCCACGTCTAGGCGCGCATCCCGCATGTCCAGAAAGAGTCCCGGATTTACCGTGTCGAGAAGATTCACCCGGAACTTCGCGTTCCCTTCGCGGACGACCGTTTCCGCATTTTCCCCGATGCCGATTTCCACCCGCATTTCGGGGTGTTCGAGAGACTTTCCCGACGGAGACAGGCGAAATTTCGACACCAGAAATTTCGGTTCGAGGACGAAGCGGGTAGCATCGACGATTTCTTGCGCGGACGGGAGCAGTTCCGGTCCAAAGAACTGGAGCTGGAACGAATCCGCGAACTTGTCGAGCGTAACCCCCGGAAATCCGTCGTCTGTGCCGTTTACGACGCGAAACGCGTCCGTCAGGGAAAAAAGCTCGGATCTTGCGCAGAAAGCCTTTTCGAGGAGGCTAGGGAAACGGTTCATCCGGCAAGCACTCCAAAAGAAAGCGTTACGCCAAGAGAAGGAGTGTTCGAAACAATTTTGTCTTGCAAAAAGCTCGGACGCGCACAAATCATGCGCACCAATATAGATTTTTAACCGGAGCTTTTCTAAATTTTCGATAAATCTTTTCGGAGAACACCATGAACATCCCGGAACCGACAAACTTTATCCAAGACATCGTCGCGAGCGATCTCGAAAGCGGCAAGCGCAACTACGTACTGACCCGATTTCCGCCCGAGCCGAACGGCTACATCCATATCGGACACGCGAAGAGCATCTGCCTGAACTTCGGCACGGCGAAGAAATTTGGCGGCAAGACGAATCTCCGCTTCGACGACACGAACCCGACAAAGGAAGACACGGAATTCGTCGATTCGATTTACAACGATGTCCACTGGCTGGGATTCAACTGGGAAGAACCGGTCCGCTACGCAAGCGACTACTACGACAAGCTCTATGAATTGGCGGAAAGGCTTGTCGAGCTGGGCAAGGCGTATGTCGATGACCTTTCTCCCGAAGAGATGAAGGATTACCGGGGAAACGATGCCGGAAAGCCTTCGAGGCCTTCTCCGTATCGCGACCGAAGCGTCGAGGAAAACCTGGATCTTTTCCGCCGCATGAAGGCCGGGGAATTTGCGGACGGTTCAAAGACGCTGCGCGCGAAGATCGATCTCGCGAGCCCGAACATGAACATGCGCGACCCGGCGATTTACCGAATCAAGCACGCCACGCACCATCGCACGGGCGATACATGGTGCATTTATCCGATGTATGACTTCGCCCATCCGCTTTCCGACTGGATAGAAGGCATCACGCATTCCATTTGCACGCTCGAATTCGAGGCGCACCGCCCGCTATACAACTGGTTTCTGGAAGCGCTCTCCCTCGAAAACCTTCCGCAGCAGATCGAGTTCGCGCGGCTCAACCTTTCCTATACGGTCATGAGCAAGCGCAAGCTCTTGGAACTGGTCACGAGCAAGCGCGTCATGGGATGGGACGATCCCCGGATGCCAACGGTTTGCGGACTGCGCCGTCGCGGCTACACGCCGTCTTCCATCCGCGAATTTTGCGAACGCATCGGCATTTCGAAAGCGGACAGCATGGTCGATATCAACCTGCTCTACTTCTGCATCCGCGAAGAACTGAACAAGACCGCGCAGCGGGCCATGGCGGTGCTCGAACCGGTAAAAGTCGTCATCGACAACTGGGAAAACGGCAAAGTCGAAGAAGTCGAGGTGGAGAACAACCCCGAAGATCCGAACGCGGGAACGCGCAAGGTTCCGTTTGGAAAGGAACTCTACATCGAACGCGAGGACTTTATGGAGAACCCGCCGAAGAAGTATTTCCGCTTAAAGCCAGATGGCGAGGTACGCTTGAAGGGCGCCTACTTCATCAAATGCACAGGCGTAGAAAAGGACGAGGCCGGAAACGTGACGACAATTCACGCGACTTACGACCCGGCGACAAGAGGCGGCGACGCTCCCGACGGAAGAAAGGTCAAGGGAACCATCCAGTGGGTCTATGCGCCGACGGCAATCGACGCGGAAGTCCGCCTGTTCGACAATCTCTTCTCCATCGAGAACGTGGGCGACATCCCGGAAGGAAAGGAGCCGTTCGACTATCTTAACCCGGAATCCCTCGTGACGAAGCAGGCGAAGCTCGAACCGATGCTTGCCCGCGCGACGCTTGACGACCGCTACCAGTTCATGCGGCTGGGCTATTTCTGCCTGGATTCCAGGGATTCCACGCCGGAACGTCGCGTCTTCAACCGCACGGTCGGACTCAAGGACTCCTGGGGAAAGGCGCAAGCCCGGGAATAGCGCCTGGTTACAGCCGTAAACGATATTGTCAAGAAACCGGGACATTGGCGCGGGTTAATTTGATAATTTATACCGTACCAAACACTCCCGCTTACACTCCTTCCGAGGTTCTCCTTTTCTCGGAAGGAGTTTTTTTTTACAGGCTTTTCGAAACCGGTACGAAAAAGTGTCCGGATTGTCCTTGCCTTGGAGTGCGCTCTAGGTTGTATATTGTAAGGAAACAGCTGTTCGCGAAGCCCTTTTCAACCGGCTTTCCAAGATAGGCGGGCATTTCGGGCCGAACTTCGGAACCGTCGAAGCGGAAATCGCGCTGCACCGCGTTTTCGATTCGCCGCGGGACAAGTTCATTTTCGACGTTTTGCACCAGAGCTATGCACACAAGATGCTCACGGGTCGCAAGTCCGGCTATATCGACGATGCGCGTTTCGGGGACGATTCGGGCTATACGAATCCGGAAGAATCCGAACACGACCATTTCAATGTCGTCGGCCACACATCGACGTCCATTTCGCTTGCGACGGGAATGGCCCGCGCCCGGGATCTGCTCGGCGGAACTCGATTCCACCCTGATAGTCGTCGTCAACGACAACGACATCCAGAGCCTCATCCAAGTATTCAAAAGTGTCAAGGATTCAAAGCGCCCGATCGTTGTCCACATCCACACGCAAAAGGGCAAGGGCTACCGAATCGCCGACGAGAACCGGGAAGCGTGGCACTGGTGCCTTCCGTTCGACCGGGCGACCGGAAAACCCACGGCGAACCTTGGAAGCGGAGAAAGCACGAAACCTTGACCGCGGACTACCTCGTCGAAAAGGCGATAAGCGACCCGGAAGAGCTTCTCCGTTCGCTAGGCATTACGCCCCAGGCGATTGCCCGGGATGTCGCCGATCTGCTTGCGTAGAGGATAAATTTTCGGTTAAAAAGCGTTTTTTTCAAAAAGTCCGAGACAAAATCCCTGAGAATCCCCAAACTTTTCTAAATTTGGCTCCAAATTGAAACATCATTTACCGAGGTAAAACATGGCTGAGAACGAACAGAAAGAAAACGTGGAAATCAAGACCGAAACGGCAGCTCCGGAAGTCACTTCCAAGAACGAGAAAAACGATTCCGCCAAGAAGTCCGCAAAGAAACCTCGTCGTCGTCCCTCCGGCAAGTTCGGCGCTCCTTCCAAGAGCAAGGCTCCGTTCTCCGACACGCTTGCCGACCGTTTTGGCGAAGCCCTTTCGAACAAGCTCAAGCGCGGAATCGAAGACGATATCAAGCGCAAGATCAAGGCCGCCCAGTCGGACCCCGCCGTGCAGCGCGCCAGCGCAAAATTCGGCAAGTAATTTTTCGACCAGCCGGTTTTGAAAATCCTGCGACTCCGCGGGATTTTTTTGTGTCTGGAGTTTTTACGGATTGAAAAGCAAGGGGAAACGATGGCAAAAAAATTTGAGGGCGTTTTAAAAGCGAAAATTCGGAAAAGGCTATTGACAAATGTTTTTTTTTTTCTTATCCTTTTTGCCGGAGGCTTTGATGCAACAGGTTTTTCTGGCTCTTTTGGTTTTCTGTCTGGCTTTTACCGCCTGCTCTAGCGATTCGGATGGCCTGAGCAAGGCCGAGGTCGTCTCGATTCTGGAAAACGAACTTTCCAAGGATTCGCTTCGGGAAAATTCGCGGGATTCCGTCTTTGTCGTCAAGCGCGATACGGTAATTTCGATTGTGAACAACCGGGACACCATTATAACGATCATTGGTGGCGGGAAAGATACGCTTCTCCTTTCTTCCAAGGATACGGTATATATCCGGGACACCGTTTTGTGGGGAGGTTCGACGGGAAATTCGGAAAATGATAGTGTTATCCGCAAAACATGGTTGAGTTATCCTTATGAATATTATGTTGGAGGGCTTATGTATGATTCTATTTATTCTGAAGAAATTTATTATTTCAGTAAGCAATCTTCTTATGAGTCTAGTTGGGGTAGCTCTCAGCGAGAGTCTTTAGAATCTTGGTATTTTAGCACTCATGAGAAAAATTATAATGAATCTTTAGACTCCTTGATACGAGATTATGGAGAGTCTTTTGACTCTACTTATGCCAGAGGTTCCACTGTTTACATAGACCATTTTCACGGGAAATATTTTAAATCCGAACATCAGGATACCTGTATTAGTGAAAAATCTTTAGCAACGGGAACGACAAAACTAACGATAAAATTTGCGGAATCACCGCGTAATTACACCGTTTGTGAGGAAAATAAGTTTCTCTTAGATTCATCCGCCACTTTAAGGAGAATTAAGACTATTAAAAAATGTAAAACAACTTTCAGCCGAATAGATGCATATATTTATTTGGCTGACGGAACATTATATGCGGCGATTCGGAATTTCGAAGGCGCGAAAAAAAGCATTCTGGGAAGTGATAGCAAGAGCGAGATCGAAAATAACCGAAAAAGATGTTATGCGGGGCTTTAAGGGAAATCTGTATGAGAATCGATCCGGAACATTTCAAAGAGCGCGGTGAAATTTTAAAGTTGCATAATAAGCAGCCTGCGTTTTTTAGGCTAGGAAAATCGCAGGGAACTAAAGATTGGATCCAGATAGAAAATGCAGCTTCAAGTAATTCTTTTTCTACTAGGAATACTCAAACCATTCAGATACACAAAGAAACCTTAAAAACTTTGCTAGAAAAAATAGAGCCTCCGAAAAGCAAGGAAAATTTTGATGATTTGTACCAAAAAATGAGCACTATGTCCGTTGACGAACAAGAAAATTTGCTGAATTCAATGGATTCATCCGAGGCGAAAAATTTCTTTTGTCTTATTTTTGCTTATCTTCGATTAAAACACAGTATTGGTTAATCCCCCCCCCAAAAAAAACAATCCCGAGCCTTTAAGCCCGGGATCGTTTGATTTTATGTGAAATAAAATCGACTAGTAGGCGACGCCCTGCCACTTCATCGCGTCGGCGACCTTGAGGAAGCCCGCGATGTTTGCGCCCATGACCAGGTTGCCGTTATGGCCGAACTTTTCCGCCGCGTCATAGACGGTGTGGAAGATGTTCGTCATGATGCCGTCGAGCTTCTTGTCGACTTCTTCGAAGGTCCAGGAGAGACGTTCGGAGTTCTGGCTCATTTCGAGGCCGGAGGTCGCGACGCCGCCGGCGTTTGCCGCCTTGGCCGGTCCAAAGAAGACGCCCGCCTTCAGGAACGCTTCGATGGCTTCCGGGGTAGAAGGCATGTTGGCGCCTTCGGCGACGGCAAACACGCCGTTCTTGATGAGCGCTTCCGCTCCGGCGAGGTCGAGTTCGTTCTGGGTCGCGCACGGAAGGGCGATGTCGCACTTCACGGTCCACACGCCCTTGCAGCCTTCGTGGTATTCGGCGCCCTTGACGCGTTCGGCGTATTCCTTGATGCGTCCGCGCTTGACTTCCTTGATGTCCTTCACGATGTCGAGCTGGATGCCGTTCGGGTCATAGACGTATCCGTTCGAATCGGACATGGTGACGACCTTCGCGCCAAAGGACTGCGCCTTTTCGCAAGCGTAGATGGCGACGTTTCCGGAACCGGAGATGACGACCGTCTTGCCTTCGAAGGAATCGTTCTTCATCTTCTTCAGCATTTCGCGGGTGAAGTAGCAGAGGCCGTAGCCCGTCGCTTCGGTGCGGGCGAGCGAACCGCCGTAGGAAAGTCCCTTTCCGGTGAGAACGCCTGTCCATTCGTTGCGGAGACGCTTGTATTGGCCGAACATGTAGCCGATTTCACGTGCGCCCGTGCCGATATCGCCAGCCGGGACGTCCGTGTCCGCGCCGATGTGCTTCGTGAGCTCGGTCATGAAGGACTGGCAGAAGCGCATCACTTCGGCGTCGCTCTTGCCCTTCGGATCGAAGTCGGAACCGCCCTTGCCGCCACCCATGGGAAGCCCGGTCAGGCTGTTCTTGAATATCTGCTCGAAGCCGAGGAACTTGAGGATCGAGGCGTTGACGGACGGATGGAGACGGAGACCGCCCTTGTAGGGTCCGATGGCGGAGTTGAACTGGATGCGATAGCCGCGGTTTACCTGGATGTTTCCGTTGTCATCGACCCAGGAGACGCGGAAGATAATCTGGCGTTCCGGTTCGACGATGCGGTCGATGATGCCGTTCGTTTCGTAGGACTTGTCCTTTTCGACGACCGGTTCGAGGGATTCGAGGAATTCGCGGACAGCCTGGTGGAATTCGGCTTCGCCGGGGTTCTTTGCGACGACTTTGTCGTAAACTTTCTTGAGGTATGCGTTTGTGAGTGCCATCTGTATCTCCAATGAAACAATGTTGTTTGGCATTTGAAATATAACAAATGGCGTTTGGGCGCGGATTTCCCCAAAAAAAATAAAAAATGACAAAAATGTTCAAAATTGCGCGGTTTGTATGAAAATTCCCAATTTGCGAAAATTCTACAAAAATGGGATTTCGAAACGTGACAAATTTGTTTTTCGATTTTCAAACTTTTTTTCGGTTAAAAAGATATTTTGGCTTTTGAAAGGACTTTTTTCGAAAAAAGGCGCGCTTTATGCAGGAAAACCGATTCCATTCCGTTCCCGAACTATTCTGGAACCTTTGCGAGGCAGAGGATTTTCCGGGATGGGATCTTCGCCGGGATGGGACTTGGGTGCACTATTCGCCGGAGCGTCTGCGAAAGATGTTCTTCTTTGCGACGCTCGCCTTTTCGAAGCTCGGCGTGTCCGAAAGCGGTACGCTCGGAATCATCGCGAAGACTTCTCCCGACTGGATTCTTGCGGATCTCGCCTGCGAATCCTGCCATGCGCCGACCGTTCCGCTTTTTCCAAACATCAGCGAAGAGCACTTTGAATACCAGTGCGGCGATTCGCATGTCGCCTTCCTCGCGGTCGATAACGTCGAGTCGCTAGACATTTCTATCCAGAAGCATCTTTCGCAATTTCGGCGCGTTATCTGTTTCGACGAAAGCGCGAAGCTTCCGGCAAACGGCATTCATTGGAAAAGCCTCTTGCAAGATGGGGAACTTCTCGCCAAGTCGGAAGGCGCGTTCGAATGGTTCCGCTTCAGCGTCGAAAGCATCCAGCCGAACGACCTGTTCTCGGTCATCTACACGAGCGGCTCGACAGGCAGACCCAAGGGCGCGGAGCTTTCGCACCGGAACATGCTCGCCGAAGTGGAAATGCTCTCTCCGCTCCTTTCGGCAAGTCCCGCGAAAGATGTCGCGATGAGCGTCCTTCCCGTGGCGCACGTCTTTGAACGGATGGTCGTCTGCGTGTACATGGCGAAGCGCTTGCGGGTCTATTTCGCGGATACGCCGAAAAACGCTGGGGTGATCGCGCGCGAAGTGCATCCGACGATAGCGACGTTCGTGCCGAGACTGCTCGAAAAGATGGCCGCGGCGGTTTCCTCTCGGGAATATCGCTTGCGCGGAGCGAGGCGGTGGCTAATGCACGAGGCTCTGCTCTTTGCGAAGAAAAACGTTCCGGGTCGCGGGAATTTTCGGCGGAAGCTCTACGATCGCCTGGTCTATCGCCATGTCCGGGAAGCCCTGGGCGGAAGATTCAAGTGGATGGTTTCGGGAAGTTCCGCGCTGAACAAGACCGTCTATCGCTTTCTCGTGAACATGGGATTTCCGGTCTATGAAGGCTATGGGCTTACCGAATGTTCGCCGGTCGTGAGCGTCAACTTGCCGGGGGCGTCGAGGCCGGAGTCGGTGGGGAAGCCGCTTCCCGGGCTAGAGGTAAAAATCGGGGAGAAGAACGAAATCCTGGTGAAGGGGAAGAACGTTTTCCAGGGGTATCGCAACATGCCCGAAGTGAATCGGGACGCGTGGACGCCAGATGGCTATTTCCGCACGGGCGACCAGGGAATCATCGACAAGGACGGCTATCTCTTTCTAATCGGCCGCATCAAGGAAATTTTCAAGACCAGCACGGGAAAGTACGTGTCTCCGGTTCCCATCGAACTGGAGCTTACGCGACATCCGCTGATCGAAGCCGCCCTGGTGGAAGCGAACAACCGGAGGTTCGTATCGGCGCTTCTCTTTTTGGACC
>CAVGIM010000064.1:0-9881 GCA_963629575.1 Candidatus Methanomethylophilaceae archaeon | reverse complement strand
TTCTAAGATCTAAGTTCTCCCGACTAAACTCTGGCACGCCCCTCGCCGGGTAGGCGAGAACAGTTCGCTTGGCGACAAAAGCCTTTCGGCAGAAAGTAACAGCCCGCTCTACGTCTCTAAGCTCTAAGTTCTCTCGACTAAGCTCTGAAAACCCTTTTGGCAGAAAGAAAAAGGCCACCCTTGCCGAGCGACCTGAAAAACGATGAAATTCAAATATTACTTGCGGTTCATCCGGCAACGCTTTTTTTGGAGCGGGGTGAGGCCGGGAGCTTCGCACGGATCCGAAGATGTCGCCGGAGCGACCGCCGCGGGGGCTGTCTGGGCGGCATTCCTCTTTTCCGCTTCCTGCATCGCCTGGAGTTTTCTCTGTCGCGGAGAAAGGTTCTGGTTCTGCTGGGTTGCGGCCGGAGTCGCCGTCTGGACATTGCGACGGGCTTCCGCCTTGCGGTTCTCTGCCGCAATCTGCGCTTCGCGTTCCGCCTGTTCTGCCGCGGCTATCGAATCGCGACGCGCCTTGAGAGCGTTCTTCTTCTGGTTTGCGGCGTCAATCTTCGCGGCTTTCGCCTGCGCCTTGGAAAGCGGCTGGGCGGAAGCCTGGAAAATCGCGCTCGAATATTCCGGATTCTTGAACACGTCTCCCGGCTTTCCGCGCTTTCCCTGCGCGTCCGCCAAGGATCCCGTAGCCCACGAATCGCTCGCAATCGGTGGAAGCAGGGTAATCTTTAGATTCTGGATTCGGGTCGAGAAGTCGTCCGCCTCGTCCGTATAGTAAATCATCACGTCGTAGATTCCCGCCTGGTATTCCAGACCGTCCGAGCCTTCGACAGGAGATGGCGAATAGGCGACAACGATGTAGAGCTGGTCGTTGTCCATGCTGTTAAAAAGCAAATCGACATCTCCCTGGGGTGCCTTCACGTCGCCTTCGGCGACAAACGCCCATGGCGCGTAATCGACCCGAATGATAAAGTGATGGAACCCGTTCGAAGCTTCGCCCAGTTGCAGATAGTCCGCATCGAACGCCTGGAACGAAGGCTTGATTTGCGCAAAGGAAACCGCTGCGCAAAAAAGAAGAAAAGACATTGCCAATTTTTTCAGCATATTACATCTCCTCGTTCAAGATACAAAATTACTTGCCAAAGAACAGCGTCTTGGCCGCCTCGAACATGGCATCCTTTTCGGATTCCTCGCGGCATTCCGTGTAAATGCGAACCTTCGGTTCCGTTCCCGACGGACGGATGAGCATCCAGGAATCGTCTTCGAAGATGATCTTTACGCCGTCGAGCGTGAGAACTTCGCGGACGGACTTTTCCTTTTCGCCTATCTTGACCTTCGAACCGACTTTCGCCTTGTCCGCAACGGCCATCACCTGGGCGGCAAGCGGAGCGCCAACGAGCGACTTGTCGACTTCGAAGCCCGCGCGGTTCGGGTAGAACTTTCCGAATTCCTTGTAGAGGTCGTCGAGATATTCGCCGAGGTTCTTGCCCGTCGTCGCCATGATTTCGAGAGCGAGCAGCAGACCGAACTGGGCATCCTTTTCGAGCGTGTTGTTCAGGCCGGAAATTCCGTCGGATTCTTCAAAGGCGATGAGCGCCTTCGGGTTTGCCTTGCGGGAAAGCCACGGGCGGAAGTTCTTGAATCCCACCGGGGTTTCCATCACGGGGATTCCGAGCTTGCTTGCGATGACGTTTACAAAGTTCGACGTGGCGACGGACTTTGCCACGACTCCAACTTCCTTGCGCCAGGTGACCATGTAGTGGAAAGCGATTGCGCCGAAGCGGTTCATGTCGATTTCGCGGGTTCCGTCGTAGAAGCGCACGCGGTCGCCGTCCGGGTCGAAAATGCAGCCCAGGCGATACCAGCTCTTGCTCTGGTCGAGAATGCGACGGACCCCTTCCAGGTTCTTGGAGCTGGGTTCCGGGGCGATGCCGCCGAAAAGCGGATCGTCTTCGGTGCGGAGGCAGAGCATGCACTGCGGATTTCCGAGAATCGCGTTCGGACGTCCGCGGGTCGCGCCGTGGACATGGTCGCACACGAGGGTCAGGCGACCTTCGTCGAGAAGCTTCTGGATGCGGGCAAACTTGATAGTTCCCTGTCTGTGCAGGAATTCCTTGTAAATTTCGACGGAATCGATTTTTTTGAATTCGACCGGGGAAAGCTCTTCGCGCACAAAGTCCGCCATCATCTCGTTCGAAAGGCGCGTGATGACGCTCGTGATTTCCGGGCCCGCAGGTCCGCCGTCCGCCGGGTTGAACTTGATCCCGGCGTAGTTTGACGGGTTGTGGCTCGGCGTCATGTTGATGGAACAGGCCGCTCCGAGCATTTCGATTGCCGCGGAAAATTCGGGCGTCGCCATTTCGCCGCCGTAGTAAATCTTTATGCCGGCTTTCGCGAAGACCTGCGCCACGGCCATGCAGAACTCGTCGCCAAGCAGACGGTTGTCGTGTCCGAGGACCGCGCCCCGTTCCTTGAGTTCGTCAAAATTCGAAACGCCAAGAGCTTCGAGAAGAGCCGCATCGGCTTCCCGATACATGCGGACTATCGCGGAGGCGATGACCTCGACCGTGCGAAGCGTAAACTCCGTACCGATTTCGCCACGGAATCCGGATGTTCCAAAGCTCACCTTGCAAGGTTCCACGCTCGAAAGCGCGATTTTTTTCACGTCTTCGACCAGGTTCATGTCGGTTGCCGGGTTGAATTCTTGGGACTGGATCTTTTTCCAAAGTTGAGAAGCTGTTTCCATCGGTGTTCCTATAGAAATGAATTTGACAGACATAATCTAGAAAATTTCTATTTTTAGCGCATGATCAAACTTAAAATTGCAAAACATGTCACGGACAATGTCTCCGCGCACGTCCTTTTCTTTGTCAAGAAATCGATTCAGTTCTCGTCCGTCCTCACGGAAGAGGGCGAAGTCCAGGCGGCGAAGACCCTCGCCGACATGGAGAAAGGCGTCTGCTCCGACCAGGAAATCGTCGAAATCGACGGCCACAAGACCATTTTTGTCGATGCCGCCAAGGAACGCGGACTTTCCGACATGGATCGTCTCCGCATGGCGGGCTACCGTCTCGGCAAGCGGGCCGAACAGAAACAGTTCAAGACGGTCAAGATCCTTCTTGCGGATGCGGCGGACGAGCAGTTCCGGGCGATTGTCCATGGGCTTCATTACAGCGCCTACCGTTTCGAAAAGTACAAGAGCGACCCGAAGAAGGAGTTCGAAGTCACGTTCGAGATCGAAGCGGGGGAACGGGCCAGGGATTTCGAAAAGATTGCGGAAATCGTCGAAGTCGAGCAGAAATACACGAAGCTCTGCAGGGATCTGGTGAACACGCCGGGATCCAAGCTCTATCCGGATGAATTTGCGCATTCGGCCATTCGCATCGCGCACCAGGTTCCGGGACTTTCCATCACCATTCTCAACTCGAAGATTCTTGCGCGGGAAGGTTTCAACGGACTTCTGACCGTCGGTGCCGGAAGCCGCTTCGAACCTTGCATGGTAAAGCTTTCCTACAACCCGGGCGACGCTTCTAAGGACAGACATCTCGCTCTCGTCGGAAAGGGCATCACGTTCGACACGGGCGGAATTTCGCTCAAGCCTGCCAAGGGCATGAAGGAGATGCAGAGCGACATGGCCGGAGCGGCGACCGCTCTTGCCGCCATCTGCACCGCCGCGGAACTCAAGGTTCCCCTCAAGATGTCCGCCTACCTGTGTCTCGCCGAAAACCGGATAGGTTCCGGAGCGGTTCTTCCGGGCGACATCTTCAAGGCGAAAAACGGCAAGACGGTCATGGTCGATAACACGGACGCGGAAGGACGCCTTGTCCTCTCGGACGGCATTTGCGCCGCGGTCGAAAACGGAGCGACCCATGTTGTCGATGTGGCGACGCTTACCGGTGCGATGGTTCGCGCTCTGGGAAACGCCATCACCGGATTCTTTGCGAACGATGACGCTTTCGCGAAGGCTATCATGGAAGCGGGCCGCGCTTCTTGCGAAAAGTTCTGGCCGATGCCTCTCGACGAGGAATACGCCGACGAACTCAAGGACAATTTCGCGGATCTTTCCAACGTGGGAAAAAGCGCCGGCGCGATTCTCGCCGCCCTTTTTCTCCGCGAGTTTGTCCCGGAAAACGTCAAGTGGTCTCACTGGGACATTGCGGGCACCGCCTACACGACGCGCCCCTGGAAATACACCGCCTACGGAGCGACGGGGACAGGCGTCCAGACGCTTGCGGAACTCGCCAGAAAACTGGGAGAAGAAGCGTGAAATCCATCGATACCATCGCCGTTCTCGACTTCGGCGGTCAATATGCGCACCTGATAGCCAACCGTGTTCGCCGTCTCGGAGTATTCACCGAAATCCATTCTCCCACGGCGAGTGTCGAGGAACTCGAAGGCGTCAAGGGAATCATCTACAGCGGCGGCCCTTCGAGCGTCTATGCGGACGATGCCCCGGCGTACAATCCCGAAATTCTGGACATTCCCGTTCCGAAACTCGGCATCTGCTACGGGCACCAGCTTCTCGCGTCGGAACTCGGCGGAAAGGTCCGTCCTGGAAAGGTCAAGGAGTATGGCATTGCGGACCTGAAGGTCCTGGACGCGGCAGATCCTATTTTTGCAGGCGTCCCCGCGGAATCTCCAATGTGGATGAGCCACGGCGACAGCGTATCGGAACTTCCCGAAGGCTACCGAATCATCGCGAGCACTTCCGACTGCCAGGTTGCCGCGGTTTCCTGCCCGGAGCGGAAAATCTACGGCTTCCAGTTCCATCCGGAAGTCACCCACAGCCAATACGGCATGAAGGTTCTCGAAAATTTCGTACGCTACTGCGGCTGTAAAAAATCCTGGGACATGAAGAGCTACCTGCCGCTCGTCACGGAGCGCATCCGGGAAGAGGTCAAGGACAGGAAGGTCTTTCTGCTTGTCTCCGGCGGAGTCGATTCCACCGTGGCGTTCGTTCTTTTGAACCGTGTTCTCGGGGCCGAAAACGTCCTAGGGCTTCACATCGATAACGGCATGATGCGGCTTGGCGAATCCGCGAAAGTCATGGAATTTCTCGAAAGGGAAGGGATGAAGAATCTCCGGATTGTCGATGCCTCTAAGGACTTTCTCGATGCTCTCGAAGGCGTGACGCTTCCGGAAGAAAAACGCGCGATCATCGGCAAGACGTTCCTCGACGTGAAGGACCGCGAAATGCGGGCTCTCCGATTGAATCCCGACGAATGGATGCTCGCCCAGGGAACCATCTACCCGGACACGATCGAAAGCGGCGGAACGAAGAATGCCGACAAGATAAAGACGCACCACAACCGCGTAAGCGAAATTCTCGACCTTCTCAAGGAAGGCAAGCTGGTCGAACCTCTTGCGGATCTTTACAAGGACGAAGTTCGGATGCTCGGCGAGGAATTGCGTATTCCTCACGCGCTCGTCTGGCGGCATCCCTTCCCGGGGCCCGGTCTCGGCGTGCGTCTTCTCCTGTCGAACGGGCGGGAAGACGTTCGCGTGGACCCCGTTTCGGAAAGAGAGGTTTCGGAATTTGCCAAGGCGAACGGCATCTTGGGGCAGATTCTCCCGGTAAAGAGCGTGGGCGTCCAGGGAGACGGTCGCACGTACGCCCATCCGTACCTTATCCGAAATCCGGAATTTTCCTGGAAGGACTGCGAAAAGTTCGCGACGGAAATCGTCAACCGCTTCAAGACGGTGAACCGCGTCGTCTGGCAAGTCGGTGCGCTCCCCGGAAATCCGGAACCCGTCGAACAGTTCGCGACAAGGGAAAACTTCGACACGCTTCGCGTTTTCGACAACATCGCGACGGAATTTCTGCGCGAGAACCATCTGTACAAAAAGATCTGGCAGATGCCCGTCGTGATGCTTCCGCTAAGAATCCAGGGAAAGCCCTGCATCGTGATGCGTCCCGTAAACAGCTCCGAAGCGATGACGGCGAACTTTGCGGAAATCGACAGGACATTGCTCCAGAATCTCTGGCGGCGCTTTGAAGAGAACGGCGCGGGGTCGCTCTGGTACGATACGACGCACAAGCCTCCTGGAACCATCGAGTGGGAATAGGGTTCTCCTGTTCACGCTTTTTTGTTACGAAAAAGACCGCTTTTTCCAAAAGGAAAGTATATTTACAGGAGAATTTTTGGATAAGGAGAAACGATGAAAAGCTTTGCCTTGAACGTATCGGCGTTGGCGCTTCTTGCCGCGTCGGCTTTTGCCGGTGAAAATTTTGGCGGCATCGGGGTCACCATCTATGCGACGTCAAACGGCGTTCGCGTAGTCGATGTCATCCCGGGATCTCCGGCGGCGCTTGCCGGAATCGAAGCCGACGACCGGATTCTCGCGGTCGATGGCGTGTCGCTTGCGGGAAACTCCTTGGACGCCTCCAAGGACATTCTCCGCGGAACGGTCGGAAAACCGCTGGAACTTTCCGTTCTTCGCGAAAAGGACACGCTTTCCGTAACGCTTCGCCGTGCGAGAATTCTCGTAAACGAGATAGCCGAAGACGACGTGAAGGAATGGTATGGCGAAAGGCAGGACGCCTATACGCCTGACGAAATCGCGGAAGTCGCCCGCAAGTCGCTAGCTTCCGACTACACGCTGCTTTCCGTGATGAAGGATGGCCGCGTCATTCCCGATTCGATGAACGTTTCCGCGGCGGAGCTTTCTTCCGTGTCCGTGGAAAATCCGAATGCGGAAAGCAAGCCGGCGGTGAAGTCTCGTACGCTTCGAGCGGCCGGTTCCCTCGAATACATGGACCGCGAGCTGGTTTCGGTGAATCTTCGCGCGGAAGGTGCGACCGCGGTTCGCATCGTGAGCGCAAACGGCGAAGTGATCGAACGTCTTTTCAAGAAAGACGCAAAGGCCGGTTCGCAGACCTTCGACTGGAATGGCAAGGGCGCCGCTTCGGGGCGCTATATCGTTCACATCGATCAGAACGACGCCTCGTCCGCCGTGTCGGTCGAACTCCGCTAAGGTTTCCATTCACTTTCAAAAAGGCTTCTGTAACGACAGGAGCCTTTCCTTTTCTATTATTGGCGAGTGATGTCCTTTTGGGAAAAGTCCAGATTTTTTGGGTGCCTGTTCGTGTGGGTTCTCTTTTTGGCTTTGCCCGCTTTTTCGGAGGAACTCTCCCGGATTGAACTTCCGGAACGGCCTGAGATTCCCGATACCTCGGCAACGGATTCCACTTCGGACTGGTTCGGCGCGAGTGATTCGACCCTTGCGGACACGGTCGAATACCATGCCGTGGATTTGCAATACGACGTGAACGCCTCGACTTTCAACCTGAACGACAAGGCGCAGCTGAAATACCGGACGGTGACGCTCGACGCGGACACGATTCTCTTCAACCAGAAGGAGCAGGTCTTGCAGGCGAGCGGCGATCCGGTCTTGCGGGAAAAGAGAAACTCGTCCCTTGCTGGCTACCGGATGAAGTATAACATGAAGACCCGGGTGGGCGAGGTCTATTACGCGACGACCTTTCAGGACAATAACCAGCTGAACGGGATGGAAGTGCGGAGACTTCCCGATACGAGGCTCCTGATCGCGCGGGGCGATTTCAGCACGTGCGACGATACGACGCACCAGCATTACTATTTCTACGGAAGGCGCATGGTCGTGAAGCCGAAGGAAAGCGTGACGGCAAGACCCGTCGTCCTGAACATTGCGGACGTTCCGGTTGCCGTGTTGCCGATGATCGTCGCTCCGCTCAAGAGCGGTCGCCGCTCGGGGCTTTTGACGCCAAAATTCGGTGGCGACCAGGTGCAAGGTTTCTATATCAAGAATGTCGGGTTTTACTATGCGCCGAACGATTACTGGGACGCGACGACATCCGCGGACGTGATCGAAGGTTCGTCTGCCAATTTCGAAAAGACGACGCTTTCGGAGACGGTCCGCTACAAGTGGCGGTATCGCCTGGACGGAAACATCACCTACACAAGCTACCTGGAACAGTTCGATTTTGCAAACAGCGGCTATGACATTTCGTTCAATCACAACCAGAACCTGACTCCCGACGGCAAGCACACGCTTTCCGGATCGGGTTCCTTTGTCTCCAGTCAAAAAGTCCGGCAGGACAACGGCCTTACGTCGGAAACGATCCTGAACCAGCAGGCAAACGCCCAGATGACCTATTCGGGAAAGTTCGGGACAAACAAGAGTCTCACCGTGAAGACTTCGCAGCAGTATAACCTGGTGACGGGCAACAAGGAACGCCAGATTCCCGATATCCAGTTTCGCATGAGCGGGCAACTTTTCGACTTCGAGCGCGACGAGGACGAAGCGCGCGAGGCGTCCTTTCTCGACAAGTTCAACTATTCCTTCACGAATCGTTTTAATTTGTATGAAAAGGTTTCTCCGGATACCGTGCGGGACATCGATACCGCAGCCTGGTACACGGGATATCTCGGGACCTATTCCGTCGATTATTCGGGTTCGCTCTTTAACGTCATCAACTTGACGCCACGGGCGACCTTTACGGGAATGTGGAGCGGTAACCGCTGGATAAATCCCGAGGATTCCGCCAAGTATCGCAGGCAGCGCAGCGGGTTCAACCCGGAAAGGGACGAATACGGCGAATTTTTCTACAACCACAATTACAGCCTTACCGCGGACACGAAGCTCTACGGAATCTGGATGCCGGAAATCGGCCGCTTTACGGGAATTCGCCACGTGCTTTCGCCGAGCGTTTCGTACACCTATGCGCCAAAGATGGACACGAACCGGTATTTCGTGAAACATCCGCTTTTGGGCCAGACGCCTTACCAGACGGAGCAGAAGGCGATTGGGCTTTCCCTTTCGAACGACTTCGACATCAAGTATCTGAAGACTGTCGGCCGTACGCGAAAGTCCGAGGATGGCAAGGACTCGACGACGTCGGAAGATACTTACGGAACGCGTCGTCTGGTGACGACTTCCCATTCGACATCCTACAACTTTGCCGCCGATTCATTGCAGTGGTCGGATATTTCTTCTTCGTTCGGTTTCCAGCTTTTGCCGAACTATCTCTTCACCATTCGCACGCGGCACAGCGTTTACCACAAGTTCGAAGAGGATCCGAACAAGGTCCGGATTCCGGAACTGACCTATTGGGGATATGACTTGTCGAAAAAGTTCAGCTGGTCGGGGAGCTTCAATTCCGGGCTTCCGTCCCAGATGGGAAAGTACCAGAAGGAGTCCTGGTCGGCAAGTCTCGACTACCGCTATTCCTTTTCGAGTACGCGCGTCGGGCGCAAGGTTTTCCGCGACAACGTTTCCCATTCGACGGGAATTTCCGCTTCGCTTCATCCGACCGAAAACTGGTCGATGACCTACACGACCCGCTACAGCTATACCGAGGGCCGCTTCGCTTCGCACGAGTTTACGTTCGACAGAACATTGCACTGCTGGAAAATCGACTTTACGTGGACGCCGGCGGGGCCAGCCGCAGGGTGGAGCTTCGCCGTCTATGTCAAGGATCTGCCGGACATTCGACTGAATGCGGCGAGTACGGATGATTGATTGTTTGCACGGCAAACTTTTGAGCTTTTGGGAAGAGGGAAGTGGTAAGAGGGAATTTTAACGTTTTCACGTCTAGGCTTTTGTCGCAGAGCGACCTGTTTGGCCTGCCTGTCGGCAGACAGGCCTTCCCGGCGAGGGGCGTGCCAGAGTTTAGTCGGGAGAACTTAGATCTTAGAACAGTGAACGTTTAAGCTTCTTGTATGCAGAACATAGATGTCTGAAAATCTCAGTTCTAAAATCTCAGTTCTAAGTTCTGATTTCCCTTCCTTGCATCCACCCCCAGGGCCACGCGGTGTCAGAGCTTCGTTAGCAGAGCTTAGAGCTTAGAAAAGCAGAGCGATCCGCTTTACATTTGAACCTAAACGTCTGCGAAACTCAGATCTAAG
>CAVGIM010000063.1:0-9944 GCA_963629575.1 Candidatus Methanomethylophilaceae archaeon | reverse complement strand
TGACCGCGCTCCAGGATGACCGCTAGAAGTAAAAGTTCGCTCGGAGTCCCACTCTTCACTCTCAACATTCCACTTCCACCTAAGATCAGCCCCCGCGTCCCGTTCCAAGAATCCGCCATACGGAGAAATTAAATTTATATATTATACGATATGCCTATTACCCGATATATTTTACAAATCCACTGCCCCGACCAAAAGGGACTGATTGCAGGCACTACGCAGGTCCTCGCCAATGCCGGAGCGAACATCATCGACTTGACGCAGCACACCGCCAAGGATATCGAGACTTTCTTTCTCCGTGCGGTTTTTGAATGCGAACCTTCGGCGGCGACCGAAGTTCGCGAGCATCTGAAGGCAATCGCTCCACAGCTTTCGCTCGAATGGAACCTCTATGATACGACAAAGGTTCAGCGTCTCGCCATTTTCGTTTCCAAGACGGACCATTGCCTTTACGACCTGCTTCTCAAGCGTCGCGACGGAGACCTTCCCTGCGAATTCAGCTGTATCGTGAGCAACCACACGGAACTCGGGCCCGTCGGCGGGACGTTCGGCGTTCCCTTCTACTACGTACCAAGCACCGGAGACAAGACCGTTTCGGAAAACCGTTTCCGCGAAATCATCCAGGAAACGAAAACCGACGGAATCATTCTCGCCCGCTACATGCAGATTCTCTCGGCGGCGTTTACCGAAGAGTTCCGCTACAAGGTCGTGAACATCCACCACGGATTTCTCCCGGCGTTCAAGGGGGCGAAGCCTTACCATCAAGCGTGGCACAAGGGCGTAAAGATCATCGGCGCGACAGCGCACTTTGCAACCGAAGACCTCGACCAGGGACCAATCATCTGCCAGGATGTCCAGCGCGTTCCCGAAACCGCGTCGATCGACGAACTGGTCGAACTCGGCAAGGACATCGAAAAGCGGACGCTCTCCTCGGCGGTCAAGCTCTGGCTCGAACACCGCATCTTTGTCTATGAAGGACGAACCTTTATCCTGTAAGGATTTTCCATGACAGAAGAAAATGAACCCAAGATCCAGGACGCCGAAATCGTTTCGATAGAAAGTCCGGAAGAAAACACCCAAGCTTCCCAGCCTTCCGAAAACCCTAAACCCAGGCAAGACGCCAAGGCGGAACCTGCGGAATCCGTAAACAAAGCGGATGAAAAGCCCCAGGTCATCATCCAGCACGAACGCGGCGTTTCCTACTATGTCGGCTTTGCGCTTCTCACCGTGCTTGCGATATGCTTTTTCTTCATCCCGGGAATCTCGCTCGTCTATCTCGTGAGCTGCATCGCGGCGATTTCGGCACCTGTCGCCTGGATCTTTGCCGCACTCCTCTCCGTCATCGTCTGGTTCATCTTCAAGCTGAAAATCAAGGGATTCAAAAAGTCGTTCTTCTGGTATATCGGGCTGTGCGTACTCGTTTCCATTATCCTGGTCTCGCTCACCGTCCTTACCAGCTACCAAATCCTGAGCGGGATTTTCTTCCTTCTTATCGGAGGTTCCAACGGATGAACCGTAAAGATTCCTTTGTACACTTTCTCGTCGAAACCGGCGCTCTCAAGTTCGGAGCCTTTGTCACCAAGAGCGGGCGCCACACGCCGTATTTCATCAACACGGGAGAATTTCGCACGGGCAAGGCTCTTTCCCGCCTGTCCGAATTCTACGCCGAAGCCTTTGTCGAGCATTTCAAGGGCAAGGCGGCAAACCTTTTCGGACCCGCCTACAAGGGGATTCCCCTGTGCGCAGCGACGGCGATTTCCCTCTACGAACGCCACGGTCTCGACCTGAGCTTCACATACAACCGAAAGGAAGCGAAGGACCACGGCGAAGGCGGAAACCTCGTCGGCGACACGTACAAGGAAGCGAAAGACGTCGTCATAATCGAGGACGTGATTACTGCGGGAACCTCCGTGAACGAAACGATGCAGACGATGAAGAACTTCCCGAAAGCGAAAATCCGGGGACTTCTCATCTCCGTTGACCGCAAGGAGCGCCTCGAAAACGGAAAATCCGCCCTTTCGACCGTCGAAGAGAATTACGGAATCGAAGCCCATTCGATTATCGACATCGACGACATCATCGCGTTCCTCGAAAATGCGGAGAACCGCCAGAAAATCGGTGCGCCAAGCGACATTCTCGAAAAGGTATGCGCCTATCGCAAAGAATGGGGTGTGTAAAATGCGGGCGGCGATTCTGCTGTTTACGATTATCCTCGTCGCCTGTTCAGGCAAGCAGTGGAACGCAAGACACCCCTACTACCGGGAATCCCCGAGCGCAAGCGAAGAAATCGCGCTCGTCGGACTTCACCGGGCAATTGTCATCACAAGAGACAAGTGGTTTTCCAAGAACCTGGAAATTCCTCGGGATTCCGTCTATGCCATTCTGAGCGAACAGGCGGAAAAGGCCTTTGAAAAAGAACTGAAAAGTACGCGCTACCCGAAGCTTTCTCTCTGGCCGGATTCCCTCTACGAAACATTCCCCGAAGATACACAAAGGCTCGACGATCGCATCTTTGTCAAGGGGCGTTTTCCCGCCCAGGGAAAGAGCGTTTCCATGCCTGAAAAGCCAGCGCCTAAACATCTGATTCTTGTCCATGAATTTACGCTCGGACTGGATCTTTCCAAGGACAACTTTTACGACTATGCGCTCACCGGTCGCGAAGCAGCCGAAAAGCGCACGTCGAATTTCCTGACGATCATTCTCGCCTATACGCTCTGGGACAACGAAAAGCAACGCGCCCTTTATTCGGCGGTTTCCGAAATCCCGCTGGACATTCGAAGCAGAATTTCTTCGAAAGCGGTTGCCAAGGTTTCGACATTTGCCGCCGACAGCCTCGCTTTCGGAATCGACGGAGGCATCCGGTGAAAGCCTTTCCCTTCCTGTTGGCGCTCCTGCTATTCTCCGCCGAGCTTTTCGCAGGCGACATTTTCTTCAAAACGCCTTTTACCCTTTGGAGCGATCCGGACATTCTCCTCTGGAGCCCGGACAGCGCGAATGTTCTCGACCCGAAGGAATTCTCCCTGTCGCTCAAACGGAACAACGGCGGTATTGGAAATCCCTCGGCGAGAATCGCCGGAGAATGGGAAAGGGATTCCAGTGCAATCCTCTACGCAAACTGGCTCCGCAACAACCTGGAGCCAAAAGTTCCCGCCGAAAATCTCAAGGCCCGCAATCCTGCCGTTCAAAGGAAAATCGCATCCATCGAAGACCGGCTTTTGCTTTTTATGACCCGCCGAGGAAATTCCCTCGTCATCGCGCTTTTTGACGAAACGAGTTCTGCGCCGAAAATCGCGGGTTCGCTTCCCTACCGGGAAGACAAGGTCCAGCTGGGAGACGATATCGCCGCCATGTTCTTTGGAGGAAGCGCCAAGCGGCGCCTTTCTGCCGAAGAGAGAAAAAGAAAAGCGGTAGAACCGGACGAATATTTTTCGGAAATTCCCAAATTTCACGGCTGGGTAGGAATCGCGGGCGGCTACACGCAAGCCCAAATTCCGTTCACGCCGGACAGCTGGTATCGAAGCCATCTCAAGAGCCGCATCAAGAATTACCGCAACACCAAGGATTCGCTTTCCACCTGGAACTTTCTGGACGATTCCTCGCCGGTCCTGAACGTTTACGCCGGAGGACTCTGGTACGACTTTATCGGTGCGGAGATTTTCTTCCGGCTTTCCTCCCACGACGCAAAGACCGATGACCGCGACACGATTTACCGGGAACTGGACCACTGGACGTTTTACCGCTACGAAGTCGGACTCAGCCTCTTGTTTTCCCACCGTTTCCATGTACGAAAAAACATCGACGTTCTGCCACACGCTTCGCTCGGATTTCTCTATAGCTTCCTCTCGGAATCCATCGACACGAAAAGCGAAAGAGAGCCTTCGAGCGCCTACAGGGCTCGAATCGAATTCAGGGATTTTTACAAAGGCGCGATTCTCTCGGCAGGTGTCCGCGGGCTTTTCTTCGACCATTACGGAATCGACTTGCGGGCGGGAATCGCCGGGCGCGGCCGGCTTCTCGACAGGGAACCGTCCGTCGATGCGGTTGCCGAGCCGACAGAAATCGGAGGTTCCACCATCGACTGCTTTATCCAGCTGGGCTTCGAATACCACTGGTCGCTTTGATACCGATTCCGGGAATAAGCGGGGGATGTCTGAGCTTAGGCGAGAGTGGAATGTGGAGAGTTGTGTGTTCGCAAAACGACCTGTAAAGGCTTGTGCGATAAGTTGTCATCCTGGAGCGTAGCCTCGCTTTTCTGTCATCCTGGAGGGAGCTTCGCGGAGCGACCTGCCCGCAGGCAGGCGGGTCGCTCCCTTCGGTCGTTCCAGAATGACAGTAAACAGAAGCCTCTAAAAAAAAGCGTGGCTGATTCTATCGCTTCGCTCCAGAATGACAGGGTGGATGCAAGGAAGGGGAAATCAGATCTTAAAACTGAGAACTTAGATGAGAGTGAAGGGTGAAGGGTGAAGAGTGGAGTGAGAAAAGTTGAGAAAGAAGAACGCTTCACTTTTCTAAACTCTAAGTTCCATCAACTAAGCTCTGGTTATCGTTCCTCGTCGATAATCTCCGCGCCTAGCGCCTGTGTCGCCGTCACCAGATGTTCCTTGATCTTGCGATAGGCTCCGAGCAAATCGGTAAACGTCGTCATGAGCAGCGGATCGTCATTGACTTCCGCCACGTGCCCCCAGTGCTTTGCCCGGTATTCGCGAACCTGTTCCGTAATTTCGTGTCCCTCTCTCCGCACGTCGGCGAGCTTCTGGACATTGCGAGAATTTTCGAGGACAACCGTTACATCGTTCGCAAGCCTTTCGACACTGTCATGAAGCAGCAGCAGATCTTCCTGGTGCGCCTTGTCAAAAGCCACGTTGTGATCGCGCAAGCGAAGAAGGAGCTTTAGCACCTGCGTCACATAATCCGAAGCGGTTTCCAAATCGTCGCTCATGCGTAGCTGGCGTTCCGCATCGTTTGCGATGCTTTTCGAAACGCTCGTTGAAAGAAGTCCCGTCAAGAATTCGATAACTTCGGTCTGAGCCGTATCCAGTTTCGCTTCGGCTTCAAAGATGCGCTCCACCGTTCCCTTGTCCGCTTTCCCGTTGACTACATGTCGCAAATCGGCGAGCATCTTGCAAACGGTCTGGTTCATCATTCCCATTTCGCAGGCGGATTGCGTAATCGCGGCAAACGGAGACTTGAGAAGCGCCGGTTCGAGCTTCGTCACCACGGCGTGCTTGGGCTTGGCCTTGTTCGGGAAGAGCTTGTCGAGAAGGGCAGGAATCTTTCCCGTAAACGGCAACACGACAAGAGTGTTCACCACGTTGAATGTCGTGTGGTAAAGCGCAATGGCAAGCATCACGTTCTTCGGATCGTCCGGACTAGCAATGCCAAAAATCGTATTCAGGAGCCAGCGGACTCCGCTCATCGTCGGCGAAAAGAGAATCGTCACCCAGAGAACGCCAAAGACGTTGAAGAGCAGGTGAAAGATCGCGGCCCGACGCGCATGGCGAGACGTGTTCGCAGCGATCATCAACGCGGAAATCGTACATCCGATATTCTGTCCCAGGACAAGTGCCGCCGCCGTATTGAACCCGATAAGCCCCTGCGACGCAAGGACAATCGTCACGCCCAGGGACGCGGAACTCGACTGCATGATAGTCGCCATGAGAAATCCCACGAAGATGCAAGCGCAAATGCTCGGAAGGCTTTCGGCGTTAAAGACCGACAGCGCATTCAGAAAATCCTGGTTGTTCGAAACGGGCGCAAGCGCCCCCTTCATCACGTAAAGCCCTACAAAAACAAAACCCACGCCTAAGAGGGCGAGGGCTGAATACTTGACGGTTTCCTTTTTGGAGAAACAATAGACCAGGGCGCAAGCCCCGGCGAGAGGCATCCCATACTGGTCCATGTTCAGCACGAGAACCCATCCCGTAATCGTCGTTCCGATGTTTGCGCCCATGATCACGCCGAGCGTCTGCCCCAGCTGCATGATACCCGCATTCACGAATCCGATGACCATCGCCATCGTCACCGCGCTCGACTGCACAAGGCATGTCACCACAAGTCCAACCAGCACACCGAGAATCCGATGGTTCGTCACCTTGCTTATCAGCTTTTGGAGAGTCGGACCGGCAATCGTCTGGAGTCCCATCGAAAGAAACCGGAGACCAAGAAAAAAGATTCCCACGCCGCCGACCAGGAGCGTTACAATCTGGGCGATTTGCGAAAACAGCATCGTGAATACATCCTTGTAGTGAGCGCCAATTGCACTCGATTTTACAAAATCTTGAAAGATCCTTTACAAATTTAGAATTTCGCGGTCAAAAGTTCGTCAATCCGCTTTTGCAGGTCCGCCATCGAGCCCGAATTGTCGATCCGCTCGTAGTGATCGTTCGGGGGCATCGGGTCCAGGGCCTGGATTTGCATTCGCCGTTCGGCATCTTCCCTTCCCAGTCCCCTTTTCAAAAGGCGCTCCAGGCGAACCGCGTCCGGAGCTTCGACAATCCAGATTTCGGAAAGCGCTTTCGAAAACTCCGGCCACTTGAAAAGAAGCGCCCCCTCGACAGCGGCGAACTTCGACACCTGGGAGCGGGAAGCATTCGAAAGCTTGGCCCGCACCGCGGATTCGAGCAGCGGATAGACAATCTTTTCCAGGTCGGAAAGCGACTGCGGCTCCCGAAAGACCCGCCCCGCCAAGGCCGCCCGGTCAACCGTCCCGTTCCGGACGCATTCCGCGCCAAAGCGTTCCGCGATTCTATCCCGAAGGATCTCCGACTTCGCGTATAGCAAGTGCATTTCGTGGTCAAGATCCAGTACCAAGGCTCCCCGTTCGGAAAGAAGTACGCCGACCGCGCTTTTCCCGGAGCCGATTCTACCGCAAATTCCAATGGTCTTCATGCACGGAATTTAACTATTTTTAGGGCACTATGAGCTTAAAATTCGAAACTCCGATTACCGATGTTCCGCTGTTCCACCAAGGCAAGGTACGCGATATGTACGACCTCGGCGACAGCTTCCTCATGGTCGCGAGCGACCGCCTTTCCGCTTTCGACGTGGTCCTTCCCACCCCGATTACCGGCAAGGGAAAAATCCTCAACCAGCTTTCGCTCTTCTGGTTCGAACACCTCGGAATGCCGAACCACCTGATCACGGCAAATGTCGATGAATATCCCGCCGTCCTCCAGAAGTACAGGGACTATCTACGCGGGCGTTCGATGATTGTCAAAAAGGCGAAGCGCCACAGCGTCGAGTGCATTGTGCGCGGCTACATCGTCGGCTCCGGCTGGAAGGATTACCAGAAAACCGGAAAAATTTGCGGGCACGTTCTTCCGCAAGGACTCGAACTTTGCGAAAAGCTCGAAAAGCCGCTCTACACGCCGAGCACCAAGCCGGATGTCGGACACGACGAAAACATTTCCTTCGAGCAGACTTTCGACATCGTGGGCGAAAAAGTCGCCACGGAACTCCGGGATCTTTCGCTCGACGTTTACACCAAGGCGCGCGATTACGCGGCAACCAAGGGAATCATCCTCGCGGACACCAAGTTCGAATTTGGCGAAATCGACGGGAAGACGGTCTTAATCGACGAGGTTCTGACGCCGGATTCGAGCCGCTACTGGCCCGCGGACAAGTACCAGGTCGGCAAGAACCAGGAAAGCTTCGACAAGCAGTACATCCGCGACTGGCTCGAAACGCTCGACTGGGGAAAAACCTATCCGGGTCCGGAAATTCCCGCAGAAGTCGTCAAGAATACGCTAGCCAAATACGTGGAAATCTTCGTACGGCTGACGGGACACGAACCGGAACTTTAATTTTCAATCTCCATAAAAACGGGTCCGAGAAATCGGGCCCTTTTGTTTCAACTATAAATTGTCGAGCAGCACCTGTACGCCGGGGCTTTCCCGTTCCAGTTTTCGGAATACGCAGCTCAGCCTTTCGAGGTTTTTCAAGGTTTTCCTGTCCGACTCCAAATTCACGATCGCGTCGATCAGGATTTTCGGGCTGATATTTTCAATGGGAACCGTATTCTCGACACCGTATTTCCGCAGCCGCAAGGCGTTATCGATTTGGTCTTTGCCCAAGGGAAGGATCAGGAATTTCTTGTTGTTATAGACGCATTCCTTGATGGTCGCCAGCCCGCCGTGAACGAGGGCAAATTCCAGGTTCGGCGCCGAAAGAATCGCCCGCTGCGGGACCCAGCTCGCAAAGGTAATGTTCGGTTGGTCCCGAAACTCCGTCCATTCGTAATCATGGATAAGCTTGGAACCGACACCCAAGACCAGGTGATAGCCGGAAAGTTCCGCGGAACGCATCGCTTCGCACAGGCAGTGGAAAAGGTGCCGCGCCTTGCCTTCGTAATCCAGAACCTGGGAACCGGCCGTCACAAAGATGAGCTTTTGATAGACGGCTCCGGCTACTGGATTTTCCTGCTGGAGGAGCGAACCGTCAAAGCCCTCGCTTGAAGACGAAGCCAAATCCCTTTCCAAAATACACGGCTCGACATAGTGAACCTTCTCGCCGGGATTGTAATGGGCGTATTCGTATTCGCGCGGGCAGGGGATCAACTCGTCGAAAGCTTCCAAATCCTTCACGAAATCTTCGATTTCTTCTTCGGGATCCTGTAACAGATCAACCGGATTTTCTCCGGCAGCGTCTTTCCGTTCTGCATACCGGCACAGGTTCACCAGCTTGAAGTATTCCGTCGGGGAAAACGCCATCAGATTTTGCACCGCTCGCATTGCCGGGTCTTCGCTCGGATGCCTCAAGTAGGTTGTCGAAATGACAACGTTCACGCCGTAGATTTTATGAATCAGCAAACTTTCCAGCGAAGTGAAGTAGCCGGAAACAAGCAGATCGGGCTGCAGGTCCGTCATCGTCCTGTAAAAATTCTGCGCGTCGGCAAACAGTTCCCGGTTCAGCTTTTCCTTGTAGCGCGGCAAGTCTTCACCAAGGGCGCTATAGGCAATCGCCCAGATATGGTCCGGTCGCCAGCGCTCGTTCGGGCTCGTATGGCTTTCGGTCGTGTAGCCTAGGGGATAAATGTTCTCGAAAATCGGAGAGTAGGGAACGGGAACCTGCGTATCGCTTTGGTTCTTTATCGGATAGGCTTTTACAATCCCTTCGCAGTCGGGAATTCCCATATATTTTACGGAATGTCCTAGTCGAGACAAATTCTCCGCCCATTTCAATGTCGGCAACCAGTGGCCCTGTTCCTTGTAAACATCTGGCCAGAAAAGAATCGTTTTGGGCATAGGGCGGTTCCTTTTTATTTTTTTATGCAACGTATTGCGGCAAATTGTCTATCCCCAAACATCAAAAAAGAAAAATTCTTGTCAATAAACCTTAGCGTGTTAGACATCGATTTCGTGTCTCTCACAAAATATAAAGCAACAATACGTGATCCCTGCTCGTATATAGGATTAAAGCCAGTATATTGAGCATAATGACCAGAAGGAACCGCTGAAAAACCTGATTGATTCGTAGCTTCATCGATATCCCAATAAATAGAATTATCTATTCTCATTTTATTCACAACATCATCTCCGAGAAAAGAAACCAATTCTTGATATTGCGCTCTTGTAGGAAGCGACCAACCATCGGGGCAAACCGCTAGGCTATATTCTCTCATAGTGGTAAAATTTTCTTCATACAATCTTCCGTATATTTCACAATCGCCTTCAATTGTCTCTTTCCACGCCCCTCCTCCACACAGCGTGTTCCCCGCCCAAATAGTACCAACAGTGTCATTTGGAAGATAGTTTAAGTTCTCCGCCATCCAGATTTGAGTACCAATGGTTACAGTTTTATAAACTTGACCGTCTCGCAAATCAGTCAGCGTGTTGTTTTGGGCATCATAAACGCCGTTCACAGACGACGAACTTTCTTCCGAAGAAGAGGAAACACTAGAAGAACTCATACCAATACTGCTGCTGGATTCAATTCCAGAACTTGAC
>CAVGIM010000062.1:0-10723 GCA_963629575.1 Candidatus Methanomethylophilaceae archaeon | reverse complement strand
CGAAACTCAGATCTAAGCTCCAAGCTCTAGGCTCTGACCGCGCTCCAGGATGACAGTTTATCGTGCAAGGCGTTGCAGATCGCTACGCGAACTCTCCACCATTCACTCTCCACTCTCAACACTCCCCCCTCCACTCTCGGCCAGGTTCTGCCAACTCGGGCGCAATCGCCACAAATTTTATCCAAATTCCTAAAAATCCGGATGAAACTTTTTAAATTTGCAAACCGAGACAGACGCGTTCACCTATGGAGAAAGAAATGGATCCTTTGCCTTCGAGCGGAGAGAACTTTGACCTCGACGTCCGCAACGTTTACAAGAGTTTTGGCAAGAAGGCCGTACTCAAGGGTATCAACGTATTTATTCGCGACGGTGAATTCGTCACGCTGCTCGGGCCTTCGGGCTGTGGCAAGACAACGCTTCTCCGCATTATCGGCGGATTCGAAAAGGCGGACAAGGGCGAAATCGTCCTGAGCGGAAAGGTCATATCGAACAAGTCCCCGTCAAAGCGTCCCATCAACACGGTTTTCCAGAACTACGCGCTATTTCCACACCTGAACATTTTTGACAACATCGCCTTTGGACTCAAGAGCCACAAGGTTCCGAAAGGCGAAATCGAGCGACGCGTAAACGAGATGATGAAAATAGTGAACATCTCGGATCTCGCGGACGAAATGCCCGTGACCCTCTCCGGCGGTCAAAAGCAGCGCGTCGCACTGGCGCGCGCGCTCGTGAACAACCCGGACATTTTGCTTCTCGACGAACCCCTTTCCGCACTCGACGCCAGCCTCCGCAAGAAATTGCAGGTGGAACTCCGCGAACTCCAGCGGAAAACCGACACGACATTCATTCTGGTCACGCACGACCAGGACGAAGCGATTGCCGTCAGCGACCGGATTCTTGTCATGTACAACGGACAGATTGTGCAAGATGGCACTCCGGAAGATGTCTATGAGCATCCGGTGAACCGTTTCGTCGCGACGTTCATCGGCGAAGCGAACATTCTCGAATGCGAACGCTGCTCGGAAAAGCTCGCCCGGGCGAATTTCGGGGAACTTGTCCTGGAAAAGGATCCCACCTGGAATCCCGACGAAGACGGTACGATCCGCGGAGGAATCGCCATTCGCATGGAAGACATCCACGTCTGCCGAGAAGAGGAAAAGTTTTCGGAAAACGTCTTCCCTGCTAGGATTCTCGAGCGGATTTTCCGCGGCGATTACTGGGAACTCATCGCGGAACTCCCAGGCCTTGGCGCAAACGAAAGCATCAAGCTCCGCGTGATGACCGACCCGGACGAAATCTACGATCCGGGAGACGATGTACGGCTCTATATGGAACCCCAATACCTGCAAGTTCTGAGCGACTAGATCCATGACGCAAACCGAAGTCTTTGAAGGCAAGCTGACCACCCGCGCCCACATGCAAAAGACCGGAGCGATTCTCTCCGGTCCGGGAATCCTCTGGCTCCTGGTGTTTCTCCTACTTCCCACGGCATTCTTGATTGTACTCGCCTTTGCGAACCGGGGCGCCTACGGAAGCATCGACTGGACTTTCTCCCTGACGAATCTCGAGCGGCTTCTCGGATTCGGCTCGTTCGGCTGGTCGCCGGATAACCTGCTTATTCTGTGGCGCAGCGTCCAAATCGCCGTTTTCACCACGGTTCTTTGCATCGCCATCGGACTTCCCATGGCTTTCTGGATAGCTAACCACGGCAATTCCATGCGGAAGTTTCTTTTTGCGCTGATCATGGTTCCCAGTTGCACGAACCTAGTCATTCGCACCGCGGCCTGGATGATTCTTCTCGGACCGGACATGTTTCCCGCCAAGGCGGCGAGCTTTCTCGGAATCATCGCCGAGGGAAAGTCTCTCTACCCGGGAAGTTTCGCCGTCTATATCGGCATGGTCAGCTCCATGCTCCCGTTCACCGTGCTTCCTCTCTATACGAGCGTCGAACGCCTGGACTGGGGAATCGTCGAAGCGGCCCGCGATCTCTACGCGGGTCCTGTCCGCACGTTCTACCATGGAATTCTTTCGCAGATGAAGCCCGGAATCATCGCGAGCGTCATCCTCACGCTGGTTCCAAGTCTCGGGATGTATGTCATCAGCGATCTCCTGGGAGCGGGAAAATACATGCTCGTCGGAAACCTTATCCAGCAGCAGTTCGGCTCCGCGAGCGACTGGCCGTTCGGAGCGATGCTCGGAATCGTCCTCATCCTTTCGAGCGTCGTGAGCCTTGTCATCTTCCAACGCGCCGGAGGAAAGAACTTTGTCTAGACGAAAACTTCCGATCGTCGCAAGTGTCCTCGCCCTTGTCGGCTTTCTCCTTCTCTATCTGCCGATGTTTCTCGTCGCGGTGCAGAGCGTAAACTCAAGCAGGCACGGGCAAACCTGGAAGGGCTTTACGCTTGAATGGTATGCGGGGCTTTTCGACAATGCGATGGTCCAGTCGACGACCATAAACACGCTGATACTCGCCGTCGCCAGTACGCTAGTCGCCACCACGCTCGGTACGCTTCTCGCCATCGGTCTCCACCGGACCCCGTGGGGAAAAAGGATGCGCTGCTTTTTCGACATGTCCATCAACGTGCCCGTGGTGACGCCGGATATTCTGATGGCCATCGCGCTCGCCGTCGTCTTTGCGCTCTTTCGGTCGTGGACGTCCGTTTTCGATCCGGGAATGCTCACCATGGTAATCGCCCATGTCACGCTCGAAGTAAGCTTTGTCGTGCTGGTCGTCCAAAGCCGCCTCTCGGGCATCGGAAAGGAACAAATCGAAGCGGCCCGCGACCTCTACGCTTCGACCGCCGGAGCCTGGTTCCGCGTCATCCTGCCGCAGCTTTCGACGGCAATCGTCGCCGGAGCGCTTCTCGCCTTCACGCTTTCCCTTGACGACTTCATCCTCAGCTTCTTCACGAGCGGTCCCGAATCCCAGACGCTCCCGCTCTACATCTACGGATCGCTCAAACGGGGCATCTCGCCCCAGATTCACGCGCTTTCGACAATCGTCTTCGGGCTTACCCTTTTCGCGATGCTTCTCTTTACCCTAAAAGGGATCCGCAAGGAACGGAAAATCGCCCTGGGAAATTCCCGTACCTGAAATTCATTCACCCCCAAACCCCATAAGGCAAAAAATTGAAAAAGCTCATCAACATTCTTTCCTTGGCGTCTCTCTTTGCTCTTTCCGGGCTTTTTCTCGGCTGCAACGAAAAAAGCGCCGACAAGCCGAAAAAAGTCACGGTCATGATCTACAGCGAGTACATCGACCCGGACATGATCAAGGATTTCGAAACAAGGACCGGCTATACGCTCAAGCTCGAGCTCTACGAAGCCCAGGAAGAGATGATTAGCAAGCTGCAAACCGTCGGGACCGCTCAATACGACGTGGTCATCGCAAGCGACGTCGTCATCCAGCAGATGGTGCATCTCGGACTCATCGCGGAAATCGACACGAACAAGGTGCCAAACCGCACAAATGTCGCAAGTCAGTTCAAGAATCCGAGCTACGACCCGACAAACGCCTATACGCTTCCCTATCTCTGGGGAACGACAGGCATCCTCTACCGCGATGCCGAAATCGATCCGATGAACGCAAGCTATTCGATGCTTTTCGACGCCCAGAAGACAAAGGGCAATTTCAGCCTCCTCGAAGAGAGCCGTTCCATGCTTTCCATGGCGCTGCAGGCGAAGGGATTTGACGCAAACAGCACGAACAAGGACGAAATCAACCAGGCGGTCGAATACATTCTCCAGGCGAAGAAAGACCCTCACTTCCTGGGCTTTGACGGGTCGGTCGGCGGAAAGGACAAGGTCCTCTCCAAGATGGACTGGGCGGCGATCGTCTTCAACGGCGAAGCGATGGCGGCAATCGACGAAGATTCCACGCTCCAGTTCGCCATTCCGGTCGAAGGCTCCTTCATGTGGGTCGATGCGATGACGCTTTCGAGCAAGTCTCCGAATCCGGAAGGCGCATACGCGTTCATGAACTATATCCTCGACGCGAAAATCGGTGCGCAGCTCGCCAAGTACATCAACTACGCGACGCCGAACAAGGCATCGATCGAAGTCCTCGACAGGGAATTCACCGAAAACCGCGTCATCAACCCGACCGAAGCGGAAATCCAGCGCATGGTCTTCCTCAAGGATCCGGGAGACGCCGCGCGCCTCTTCGACGAGGCGTGGACCATCGTCAAGACACGCTAACCGGCCCGCGCAAAATGCAAAAGAACCGCTTTGAACTTCTCAAGACGTCCGCAAAGTCGAAGGCGCGGCTAGGCAAGATCTACACGGGCCACGGCGTCATCACCACCCCGATATTCATGCCCGTCGGCACCCAGGCGACCGTCAAGGCGCTCACTCCGCGCGACCTTTCCGAAGCGCAGGCGGAAATCATCCTGGGAAACACCTACCACCTCTATCTCCGACCAGGAACGGCTCTTATCCGCGACGCGGGCGGGCTGCACCGCTTCATGAACTGGCACGGTCCGATTCTCACGGACAGCGGCGGATTCCAGGTGTGGAGCCTCAAGGATCTCCGAAAAATCCGAAAAGATGGCATCGAGTTCCGCAGCAATCTCGACGGTTCCAGGCATTTCTTCTCGCCAGAAAGCGTGATGAATGCGGAACGCGAAATCGGCGCGGACATCATCATGGCGCTCGACGAATGCACGCCCTACCCGAGCACCGTCGAAGAGGCGGAAAAATCGCTGAACTACACGCTCCACTGGACACGCCGGGCCAAGGAATACCTGCAAGCGAACCCGCCGCTCTTCGGTTACGACCAGAGCTTTTTCGGGATTGTCCAGGGCGGAATGCACAAGGAACTTCGAAAAAAGGCAATCGAAGAGATTCAAAAGGTCGAACCGGACGGCTTTGCGCTAGGGGGGCTTTCCGTCGGAGAGCCAGCGGAAACGATGTACGAAATCGCCGACTTCTGCACCGATTTCTTGCCGAAAGAAAAGCCGCGCTACGTCATGGGCGTCGGGACTCCGTGGAATCTGCTCGAACTGATTTTCCGCGGAATCGACATGTGCGACTGCGTGATGCCCACGCGCAACGCGCGCAACGGAATGCTCTTTACAAGCGAAGGCGTCCTGCACTACAAGGCGGGCCGCTACGCGAAATCGCTCGACATCGCTCCCGATCCGCACTGCGATTGCTACACCTGCCGAAACTTCAGCCGCGCCTACCTGCGCCACCTCTTCCACGCGGGAGAAATTCTCGCCATGACGCTCGCAAGCATCCACAACGTACATTTCTATCTCAAGCTCATGCGCAATGCCAAGGCGCACATTGCCGACGACACATTCGAAGAATGGGCGCGCGCAGAAATCGTCCGGCTCCAAAAAGTCTGCGACTAGACGCTAGGCAAGTTCTTTCCGCAGTCCGCTATCCATTCGCGGACTGCCTTTTCTTCTTGTTCCGCCAAAAGGCGCTTCTTGTCCTTTTTCCTGTACTCTTCCTTGTGCGGCAAAAGTCCGAAATTGAAATTCATCGGCTGAAAATCTTCGTTCGGCGAAACCAGCTGTCGCAAGAGAGAACGGATACAGCTTTCCGGCGGAAGTTCATTCGGACGTCCGTGCAAAAGCGTGTTCGACAGATTCCAGGCCGCATACCAGCCGGTCGAAATCGCTTCCGTATATCCCTCGGCTCCCGTAATCTGACCGGCAAACCATGTCGGCGGAAGACCGGAAGCCTTTTCCACTTCGGGCCTTAGGCGGAGCGTCTCGTCGAGAAGCTTTGGACTTTCGATAAACGTGTTGCGGTGCATCGCGCCGAGCCGCGCAAAGCGGGCGTTCTTCAAGGCGGGAACGAGCGTAAAGATTTCCTTCTGGGTTCCGTAATGCAGACGAGTCTGGAATCCGACCATATTGAAGAGCGTCTTTTCCCGGTTTTCCGCCCGTAGCTGGATTACCGCATACCATTTCTTGCCGTTGTTTCCAAGTCCAAGTCCCACGGGGCGCATCGGCCCAAAGCGGAGCGTGTTTTCGCCGCGACGAGCCATTTCCTCGACCGGAAGACACCCTTCGAACAGTTCTTTCTTTTCAAAGGGGCGCGGTTCCACGGCTTCCGCTTCGCGAAGCCTGCGCACAAACTCGTCGTAGGTTTCCTTGTCTAGCGGGCAGTTGATGAAGTCCGCCGTTTCGCCCTTTTCCCAACGGTTTCGGTAAAAGGCGTGTTCCATGTCGATGGAATCCGTTTCCACGACAGGCGCAATCGCGTCAAAGAAATGGAGCTGTTCTCCGCCCAGATGCGAAAAGATGTCGTTTGCCAAGGCGTCGCTAGCGAGAGGCCCCGCCGCGACAATCGTCGGCAAGTCCCCCGCAATCGTCAGGACCTCTTTGCGATGCAGATGGATTCTCTCCGAAGAGGCGAGAACCCTTTCCACCGCATCGCTAAAATTCTCCCGGTTGACCGTCAGCGATTCCCCCGCCGGGACGCGCGCTTCGTCCGCCGCACGGAGCAGAAAACTGCCGAGCATCCGAAGTTCGCGTTTCAAAAGCCCATGCGCCGAAGTCGGTTCCATGCCCTTGAAGCTGTTCGAACAGACAAGCTGGGCGAGCTTCCCGTCCCGATGGGCGGGAGTCATCCGAACGGGACGCATTTCGTAAAGCTCCACGTCAAAGCCAAAAGACGCAAGCTGCAAGGCCGCTTCGCAGCCGGCAAGCCCCGCCCCGATAACGCGCACACGCATCAGCTGACCTTCACCGACTGGTAGCCCTGGATATTTCGTGCCCACATCCGCGAAAGGGACGAAAGCATCCGCTCCGGAGCGACCTCCTGGGAAGACGTTTCCAGAAACTCGTCCAGAATGTTTTCCCCCTGGATTTCGCTCACCATGCCGAACAGGACCGCTTCCACGAACTCGCTGTGGACGGTTCCCGAAAAAATCCGTTCCTCGAATTCCTGCAAGGCGCGCGGTTGCACCCGGGATGGCTTGTGGCAAAAAAGGTTTTCCATTGTCCAGAGGCTGACAGCGTTCGCCGTCTCCGGAGAAAGCGAGGTAGCGCCGAGCTTGTCCTTGAACGAGCGCCAGTCCTTCGCGTTGATCTTCTGGGAACCTTTGCGGAAAGCCATCTTCAAAAAGTTGAGGACGGTGAGGTACACTTCCCGGGAATTTAAATCCTGGACGTTCTTGGATGCCATCGGAACCTTAGTGTCTAAAGTGGCGCATGCCGGTGAAAACCATCGCGATGCCGAACTTGTCGGCGGCTTCGATAGAAAGGTCGTCCTTCTTGGAACCGCCCGGCTGGACGATATAGCGGACGCCCGCTTCGTGAGCGGCTTCCACGTTGTCCGGGAAGGGGAAGAACGCGTCGGAACCCATGACGACTTCGCCAAAGACCTGGCGAATCTTCTCTTCGAGCGTTTCGCCTTCGGCGAGCTTCATGTATTCGTTCGTCGGATCTTCCAGCATCATCTTCACGTTGTCGCGGACGCGCGGCTGGCAAAGGCGCTTGTTCGAATCGATGCGGTTCGGCTGTCCCGGCCCAAGACCGATAACCTGGAACTGCCCCGGCTTGTATTCGTAGCCCATCACGATAGCGTTCGACTTCGTGTACTTGGTGATAATCCACGTGAACTTCGCTAGCGCGAGCTTGTTGTCCGGAAACTTCGCCTGCGTCACCGTTTCGAACTTTTCGAACAGATCCACGTCGCGGTCCTGCACGAGCATTCCGCCGATGATGTGCTTATAGACCTTGCATGCCTTCGGCTTTTCGATTTTCCCGACTTCGAGAAGGCGAATGTCCTTGCTCTTGTTCTTCAAAAATTCCAGTGCGTCCTCGTCAAAGGACGGCGCAAGCAGAATTTCGACAAAGCGACCCTTCAAAAGCTGAGCGGTCTTCAAATCGACCCGCTTGCTCGAAGCGATGACCGAACCGAAAGCCGACACCGGATCCCCGGCCCAGGCAGCCGCAAAGGCTTCGTCTAGCGTCTCGCCGGTCGCCATGCCGCAAGGATTCATGTGCTTGATGATGACAATCGCCGGAACGTCCGAAAACTCGCGGATGATTTCTAAGGCGGCATCCGCATCCACGATGTTGTTGTACGAAAGCTCCTTGCCGTGAAGCTGTTTCGCCGTCGCAAGGCTCGCCTCGTCAAAGCCGGGTTCCTTGTAAAAGACCGCGCTCTGGTGCGAATTTTCGCCATAGCGGAGCGGCGTGGGGTCGTTGAATTTGAGAATCAGTTCTTCGGACATAAATACCTCTACTTGGGTGTGACAAATGTAGAAAATCCCGAGCGAACGCCCGGGATGCATGGAACTTGGAGTGGAATTATTTACCCACGATGCGACGGAAGCCGCGACTCTGCTTGTATTCCGTACGCTTGTATTCTCCATCCATCGGAGTCTGTTCGCCGCCGATGTTCACGCAATGCTTTTGCGGATACTCCACCAAGGACATCTGGTAGATATAGACGCCCGTGCCGAGCTTTCGACCGTCCTGCGCGACCGGGTATGTCTTGACGCTCGCCACGATGCTTCCCGTCTGGGTTTCGGGCTTCGTGAGGCATTCCTCGTCAGTGCTTACGTTGGAGTTCGTTATCTTGTTGAACTCTTCACGGCTCAGTTCCTGGCTGTATTGGTTTACGAAATGTCCCAGATGGTCAAAGACGCGGACCGTGACGCGGAACGCCTGGTCGGTCACAAAGGCGAAGCTTACGCAATTCTCGACACCGTTCACCGTTGCGCAACGGGAATTGTCTATGCCGCCTCCATTGGAATTTGTCTTGGAATTGATGACGACCTGGCCATCCGGAGAAGCGTCGCCGCCCGGAGCCTTGGAATACTTGTCGATATTGTTCTTAATCCATTCGCTCTGGTTTTCCGAGTTGGCGTAGTCAATCGGAAGCGGCGTAATGATGATTTCACCCGTCTGCTTGTCGCCGAGCTTTCCCTTGTCGAGCGTCGAATTGTCGAAAGGCGGACGATCGATGGTCGTATCGGCAGGAATAACCGTCGTCGAAGAGTTGTTCGCAATCTTTGTGACCGGTCCCCAGTTATACGTATCGACAGCCTTGAGCGTCGCCGAGAAAATCTGCTGGTTAGCGCCCGAATAGAAGCGATTCATCGCCGAAGAGCCATCAACCTCGCTAGGCGGGAAGTTGAAGGCGAGCGAATCGCCCTTGACGGGATTCTTCTGCACCGTACAGGACTGGTCGGTGCAGAGCTTGCCCGAAATCTTGTAGGAAAATCCCTTGGATGTCTTTTGCATATAGGTAAAGTCCTCAATTTTGAAGGCAAGCGTATCGAGCGTTCCGAGCGAATTCGCCCTTTTCGAGAGAATCGGGAAGGAAGTGCCGTTCGAAGCCTTGATATACAGAACGGAATTCTCGTGCAACTGGGTGTTCGTATAGATGTAGGTATCGAGCGAGCCGGATTCGTTCACATCGACTTCCGCTTCGAGAATGCGCGGTTGCCCGTAAACGGAAGCGGCGACTTCCGCAAGGTTCGCGCGAATGTAAAGGTTCGAACCGTCCGACTGTCTATCCGCATAGAAGAAGTGCAGATGGTGCCAGGAACCGTCTGCCCACTGTCCGTCCGAGCCGCAGGCGTTCTTTTTCTGCTGTACGGCGGCGAGAGGTTCGCCCTCGTGGCAACCGTGGTTGTTCGTGGCAAGCGTGCGAATGTTCACGATGCCCGGCGTCGCGAGGTGCGTTCCGCCCAAATCGACGGCAAGCACGCCATCGACAAAAATCCACATGTCATCGTCACCCGCGAACTCGAAGATTTCCTGGTTCAGCTCGTCGGTATTGTTCTGCTTGTAATACTTGAAGTTCGCATACCCCATCATCGTGAAGTTGTAGTTGCGAAGATGAAGCTTTCCAAGATCGCCAAAGTTCTTGGCTATGGTCACCGCGTTATCTACACTTAACCCGCGCGCTCCGCCATTCGAGTTCCAGGCGGCACAAAGAGCGGACGTATTGTTACCAAGAAAATCCGTTTGCGTACTTGCATACTGGTAATTATACGGCGGGCAAAAGATCGAGAAGCTCTGAGGTCCCCACTGGTCCGTGCCCGGAGCCGCATCCTCCCGCACCAGCGAAGAATTGACCACGTCAAGCGGAAAGTAACCGCCATTGTTGTAGTTGTAATCGAGTTCCTTGTACTTCGGGTTGTCGGAGGCAGTCGGGAGGTCAAGCGTTGTCTTGGATGTCTTGTTTACGCCCGAAACATCCTCGAACCACTGGGCAAAATTCGAATTGTCGCACGCCTCGTTCAGCTTGTGGATATGCGCACCTTCCAGGTAAAGGGGTTCTCCCGCTTCGTCCACGTCGAAAGTCAGGTAGGGTTGCACCATGCCCGGCGTGTAATAGACTTCGTTTCCCCAGGCGTTCCCGCCGGAATTCTTGGTTTCTTCGCCCGTGCAAGTGTTCTTGATAACGCCCGTGAAAGTCGTCCCCTGGGACTGCTTGAAACCGCGCTGGACCTGGTTCGAATAACCGGCAACGCCCGTATGGCACTGGCCATACATCAGGTTTCCGCCCGTAACCGATACCTGCTGCAAGTAGCTTGGAAGGATCGGATTCGCGACCACGGGAAGCCCGTCCGTGCCGAGCGCGACACCCGCCTTGGATTCCTTGTTCCCGCACGTATTGTGGTAGGCGGAAAGCCCATACCAGGTCATGTCATATCCCGGGAGACCATAGTTATAAATATTGCCCAGGTTTTTAACAGATTCTTCCGAGAAGTTTTCAAAGTCCGGATGGCTCGGCTGGAAGTCGCGAA
>CAVGIM010000061.1:0-12232 GCA_963629575.1 Candidatus Methanomethylophilaceae archaeon | reverse complement strand
GTACGCCGCATGGTCGAAAGCGACCTGAAGCTTCTCGAAGAAGGGAAAATCTGATGCCAAATACGCTTGCCATCGGAGCGTCGGGATTTGTCGGGGGATATCTCGTCCGCGAACTGGAAGCGGCCGGTCATCGGGTCTTCCAGGCGAACTTTCCCGAATTCGACCTGCTGGACCGTTCTCTCGTGGAATCCGTCTTGCAAAAAAACGCTCCCGATTTTGTGGTCAATCTCGCGGCGATAAGCTCGGTCGGGGAAAGCTGGAAAGATCCGCAGACGACAGTCGATGTGAATGTGAAAGGCGTGCTGCATCTGTTGGATGCCGTCCAGAAATTTTCGCCAGAAGCCAAGACGCTCCTCATCGGCAGCGCCGAGGAATACGCGCCAAAAGATTCGCCCCTTTTGGAAACGGATCCGCTAGAAGCGAGCAATCCCTATGGCATTACGAAAATCGCGCAGGAAAACTTCGCCACGCTTTACCGGAAAAAATACGGGATGAAGATTGTCTGCACGCGTTCCTTCAACCATACGGGTGTCGGGCAGTCTCCCCGGTTCGCCTTGCCGAGCTTTGTTAGGCAGGTCGCGGAAATCGATGCGCGCGGAATCCCCGGAAAAATTCTCGTGGGCAATCTGGAAGCCGTCCGCGATTTTTCGGATGTGGAAGACGTTGTCCATGTCTATCGGATGTTGCTAGAATCCGAAAACGAGTTTTCGGTGTACAACGTAGGATCCGGCATTCCCCATTCCATGGCCGAGCTTTTGCGGATGATCGTCGGGCTTTCGAAAGTCCCCGTCGAGATTGTCCAGGATCCCGCCAAGATGCGCCCTGTCGATATTCCCTATCTGTGCGCGGACAATTCTCGCATTCGAAAGTTCTGGCGCGGAACGGACATTCGGACGACCGTGCAAAAGATGTTCGAGTTTTATCGGAAAAGTTCGTCTCTACGCTAGAATCTCGTCGATGACGCATCGCATTTTTTCTGCCATCGCGTCCCAGCTCATGCCGAGCGCGCGCCTTTTCGCGTTTTCCCCGAGGGCGTTCAGGCGCTCCGGGTCGTGCAGGATGCTTGACACTTTTTGACAGAAGCCTTCCGAGTCGGAATTTTCGTAGAGAAGTCCCGTTTCGCCGTCGATGACGGAATCCTTCAAGCCCGCGACATTGTTCGAAACGGAAACGGTGCCGCAAAGGTTCGCTTCGATGTTGTTGATGCCCCAGCCTTCCTTGAAGGAGGGATTGACGAAGAGAGACGCGCGGCTGAGGAGGTCGCGCTTTTCCTCTTCGGAAACTCGCCCGAGAAACCGGACGGAATCGCTGACGCCTTTTTCGCGGGAAATCCTTTCGAGTTCCGCGCGGTAGTCGCCGTTCCCCGCGATTTCGAGGACAATTCCGGGGACAAGCTCCCTTAGGCGCGGCATCGCGTGGATGATGAACTGCGCGTTCTTGTACTTCATCAGGCGGCCGATGAACGCGATGACGGGAGGATTCGCCTTGGGCTCTGTCGGGTGGAAAAATTCCGTGTCGATACCCGGTTCCACGATGGCGATATTCCTTGCGCGGATTCCCATGTCGATGATTTCGTCCCGGGTGCTTTCGGAAATGGCGAGAAAGTTTTCGCCGCGATAGAAGAGTGCGACCAGGCGTTCCATCAGATAGACGTAGAGGGCGATGGGAAACACCGTTTCGCGGAAGATGGACTTTCGAAAAAAGTGCATCACCATGTGGAGCCGTCGTGTCCGGGTGCAGAGCGGCGTGAAGAAGGGAATCTTGTTCAGGTCTTCGACAACCAGGTCGTATTCTTTCCCGTGGTTCTTTACATAGAAGAAGGCGGAATAGTTGAAGAGGAACTTGTTGCCGATTCGGACCGTTCGCATTCCGTCGATGATTTCTTCTCCGGGGAGGCCTTTGACCCGGTGGGCGAGAACGGTAATGTCAAGACCGTTCCCGTTCAATCGCTTGAAGATTTCGTGAAAGTAGAGTTCGGCGCCGCCCGCTTCGGGATTCCTGATGTCTCGCCAGTTGACGAGGAGAATTTTCTTGTTGGCCATATGTCCTTCGGTTGGTTTCCCGTAAAATAGAAAAACGGAATTGCGGGAGCCTTTTCGCTAGATAGTCTTTTGTTCCTTGAAAACGACGAGATGTTCCCTGGCGCGTGTCGCGGCGACGAGCAGCAGATGGGCGTCGCTGTAGGGAAATCCCGGGTCGTTTCGGGATGCCGTCATGTCGCAAAGGATGACGACGCGGCTGTCGAGTCCCTTGTAGCGTCGCGCGGAAACGATGTTGATTCGCTGGCTGTCGAGGGACTCGTTCACGTCGCTCCACTTGAAAATTTCGCTTTCGAACGCCTTTAGGCCGGAATGGTTGCGGCTGTGCAGGGAAACGACCAGGATGTCCTTCGGATCGACCTTCTTCTTTCGGAGCCTTTCCACTTCCTTTTCGAGCATTTCCGCTTGCCTTGAAGGGTCCGTGTAAAAGCGCACATCGACGTCCTTTCCGAGCGGCGTGTTGTCGTAGCAGGGAATTCGGATGTCCGTTTCGGAGCATATCCAGTCGAGAATCTTTCGAGTCGAGCGGTAGCCGCAGGGAAGCACCATGACGGGCATGGCGTTGATTTTCGGGTTGCCGAGTACGTTTCGTTCGTAGAGCGTCTGTGCCGAATCGTAGAAGAACCGCACGGTGCCGTTTTCCCTGTCCTTCAAGAGCTTGAGGGCCGTGTCGAGCCAGCCGTTTTCGAAATCCTGGCCTTCGTCGATGAGTATCGCGTCGAAGAAACGGTTCGATTGGCGGATTCTGGAGGTCTCGCTCCGGAGAATGTCCAGCGCCCGGTCGAAATAAGCGGGGAGACTTTCGAAGTATTCGCTTTTCGCTTCGGGGTCGCGGGGTTCTTTTTTCGGAGCGCCGGGAACTTTCGCGATTCGTACGTATTTTTGGGCAAAGCGGTGAAAGGAATGGACCTCGATCGGGAAGTCGCGGCGATTTTCCGGATTGAGGCTTTGTTCGAGCTGCTCGGCGAGAAGGTCGTTGTAGCAGAGGACCGCGACGCGTTTCCCTTCCTTTTCGAGTCGGTCCGCTTCCCACTTGACTAGCATCGACTTGCCGGAGCCGGCGACGCCTTCGATTCGCATTTGCCGGTTTCGCGTAATCGTCTTCATCAGCATTTTCTGCAGGTCGGTCGGCTGGACGCGCATCGATTCGTTCATCGCCCAGAGTTCCGGCCAGGACGGCTCTCCATACGAGGCGAAAAAGTCTATCAGCCTTTGCAGGTTTTCCCCGAAAAGCTTGTCGTTGGGGTAGGGCTTGCCGCCAAAGGCCGCTTCCTTTGTCGCAAGCGTTCGCTTGACTTTTTTTTCGAAAATCCTGGGAGATGTCGCGTCGCCTTTGAGGAAGAGATGCGACTGCGGAATCTGCCCGGAGATTTTTTCTGCGCTTTCCATCTCCGGGAAGAACGTCGCCCACTGGATGCGGATGCGGCAATGATCGTTTTCCTTGGAAAACATTTTGACAAAATGCTCGTGCAGCGTGTAAAACACCGTTTTAATCTGGGCGGCCGGCGAACGGGAGAGAATTCGCCCGGACTGTTTCCAGGTAAATTCGTCGAGGTTTGCGTTGCTCCTTTCGGCGGAGATGGTTCCGTCCTTGCATTCGACAAGCAGGATTCCCCAATCCGGATTGTAGAGGACTCCGTCGATTTCTCGGTTGAACTCTCCTTGGACGCTGTCTATCTGGAAGTTGAGCGGAACGTTCATCCAGAGATACCAATCGTTCGAAAGCTGGCTTGCCAGTTCAAAAAAACGCTTTTCGGACCGGGAATTGACTGTCATGTCTGGAAATTTTCGGACATTTGCCATGGCCTATCTCCTTAGTCGAGCTCTTCCTGGATCATTTCCAGGATTTTCGGAATGAGCGTTTCGGGGCTTTCGTGGACGGTGGCGCCCGCAGCCCGAACGTGTCCCCCTCCTCCGAAGGCTTTCGCTATCCGGTTGACATCGACGATATAGTTCGAACGCAGACTTAGCTTGTAGTCGTCGCCTGCGGGGTAGAGAAATATCGCCGTTTCGGTTCCGGAAACTTCGCGAATCGAATCGATGACCGAGCCGAGGTCGAGCGGTGTCGCGCCGAATCGTTCGAGATCCTCCGGGACGAGGTATGTATAGACCGCCTTTCCGCCAAGAGCCGTCTTGCAGCGTTCCATGGCGAAACCCGTAACGAGTGTCGCCGTGAGGGAGCGCGCGTAAAAGGTCTCGTTGATGATTTTCGAAAAGTCGCAGCCCTTGCCGATGAGGTTCCCGACAATGTCCATTGTCCGCTTTCCCGTATTGTTAAACTTGAACACGCCCGTATCGTGGATGATTCCGAGGTAGATGGCGTTCGCGGTTTCTTTCGAAACCTTTTCCGGGGAAAGCTGCGCATAGAGCGTTTCGCTTGCCGAACTGGAATCGGGTTCGACGATGTTTGTGTCGCACAGGTTCCGCGGATTGCTCACGTGATGGTCGATGTTGCATGTCCGTCTTGCGCGGGCGAGGCAGTCCGCGCCGTTCGCTCCGATGCGGTCAACGGAAGGCGTGTCGAGCAAAAAGGCGAGTTCGAAGTCTTCTCCGCGGTATTCGCTTTCGACGTTCTTGGCGTCGCGAAGGAGCCGAAACTTTTCGGGGAACGCTTCGAGAAAGACCTTGACGGAAGTTCCCGGGTAGTTGTCCCGGACGTAGCGGTAAAGCCCGAGACTCGAACCGATGGCGTCTCCGTCGGGGTGGACATGGGCAAATATCGCGACGGATTTCGCTTGCCCGAGCATTTCGTCAATCGTCATCGTGTACCTCTAGCCGAACAGGTCCGGGGTATTCGGGTCTTTTTCGTCTTCGGGAAGCTCGCCACCGTTTTCCACTTTCTCTATTCGCGTAAAGCGCTTGACTTTCTTCGCGGTGAACTTGTTTCCGAGCGCCTTGTAAGTCCTGATGTCCGCAAGTTCCGCGAGATCGAGTTCTTCCTTTTCGACCTTGTGCCCGGACTGGTATTCCATGGAGACTCGGGCGTCTTCGCTAGCGAAAAATTCGACCATCCGGGTTTCCGGACTATCCGAGAGAATGTTGAACTCGGTCGTCGTCGGGCAGTTTTCGAGCGAGAACCGCTTGACCATGTAGGTGTAGTTTTCGCCTTCGAAGTAGAGTACGGTGAAGACCTGCTCCGGATCGTACTTGCCGACGTAGAGAATGTCCGTTCCGACTAGGACCGGATCCGTCATTTCGTGCAGACGGGCCATGCCGTTCTTGCGGACGGTGAGCAGCTTTTCGCCCTCCCCGAATTCGCCGAGTTCGTCGCCCTTGCGCTGCGTGCCGACGACTCCGGAAATGGCGTCGAAGTAGAAGACTTTCGCTCCGAGCGTGCTGATTCCGGAGCTCACCTTCTTTATCGCCTTGACCGCGTATTTCGTGACGACGTTTCCGATGGTGTTTCTGCCCTTGACCTCGGTCTTTGAAAAGTCGACTTCGAAATTGAGCTTGATGCGCGGGCGCGGCTTGAGGATTACCTTGACCGTTTCCGCTTCGCCATTCGGGTTCGAGGAAATGTAGAGGATCTTCGTTCCCGGCTTTCCCTTGCCCATCGGGTAGTCCTTGTTGCGGGTGATGCCGCCGACGTTGAACCGCTTGATGAGGGCGGGACCGTCCTTGCCGTCCTGGTAGATGACGTTGTAGATTCGCCGTTCGTCGTCCTTGTTGAACTTTTCGACGAGAATGATGTCCTTGCCCACGAAGTCCTTGTCGGAAACCTTGACTATCTTGTAGGAACCATCCGCCTTGAAGACGATGATGTCGTCGTATTCCGAGACGTCGAAGAGATATTCCTCTTTCTTCAGGCCTGTTCCGACAAAACCCTCCGAACGGTTGACGTAGAACTTCTGGTTCGCCATGGCGACATGTACCGCATCGACCTTGCCGAATTCCGCAATTTGCGTCTTGCGTTCGCGGCCCTGCCCGTATTTCTTTTCGATATTCTTGAAATGGGCGATGACGTATTCGGTCAGGTGGTTCAGGTTGTCGTTCACTTCTTCGATGTGCCTGTCGAGCTCTTCGAGAAGTTCGTCCGTCTTCTTGCGGTTGAAGCGCGCAATCCTTGACATGGGAAGCGCGGCGAGCTTTTCGATATCCTTGGTCGTGACTTCCTGGCGGAGCTTTCCGACAAAGGGCTTGAGGCCTTCGCCGATGAGGCTTATCATGTCGTCGCGGTCCTTCGCCTTCTTGATGGTCTCGTAGATTTCATGTTCGATGAAAATCTTTTCGAGGCTTGTCGCGTGCCACTTGTCCTGCGTGTGCCGGAGTTCGTTTTCGAGTTCCCACTTGAGCAGGCGCTTCGTGTGGTCCGTGCTGAGTTTCAACAGTTCCGTCGTGGTGGTGAAGCATGGCTTCTTGTCGATGATGACGCAGGTGCACGGAGAAAGCGACTTTTCGCAGTCCGTAAACGCGTAAAGCGCCTCGATCATCTTTTGCGGATCGGAACCGGGCTGGAGGTGAACGAGAATCTCGACGTTCTCCGCCGTATCGTCATCGACGCGCTTGATCTTGATTTTTCCCTTGTCGTTTGCGGCGACGATCGTTTCGATTAGGGAACCGGTTGTCGTTCCAAAGGGAATTTCGCGGATGACGAGCGTCCTGGAATCCTGGACTTCGATTTTCGCGCGGATCTTTACGCGTCCTCCGCGCGCGCCGTCGTTGTAGTTGGAAACGTCGATTGTCCCGCCGGTGAAAAAGTCCGGGTAGAGCGTGAACTTCTTTCCCTTGAGATAGGCGATGCTCGCTTCGCAAAGCTCGTTGAAGTTGTGCGGAAGGATGTATGTCGAAAGTCCGACCGCGATGCCATCGACGCCCTGGGCGAGAAGAAGCGGAAACTTGGCGGGAAGCGTGAGCGGTTCCTTGCGCGTTCCGTCGTAGTTCGGAATCCACTCGGTCGTCTCTTCGTTAAAGAGGATTTCCTGGGCGAACTGGGAAAGCCTGCCTTCGATGTAACGCCCGGCCGCCGCTCCGTCGCCGGTAAGCGGGTTGCCCCAGTTTCCTTGTGTGTCGATGAGCAGGTTCTTTTGCCCTAGCCCGACAAGCGCCGTGTAGATGGAAGAATCTCCGTGCGGATGGTAGCGCATCGTCGCGCCGACGACATTTGCGACCTTGTTCAGCTTTCCGTTGTTCATCTCGAAAAGCGTGTGCAGAATGCGCCTTTGCACGGGCTTCAGACCATCTTCGAAGTAGGGGACCGCGCGGTCGAGGATCACATAGCTCGCGTAGTCCAGGAACCAGCCGTCGTAAAGCTTTTCGAGATGGTTCGCGTTCGAAAGCCCGAGAATCGCCGTGTCGCTCTGGACTTCGGGTTCGGGGGCGTTTGCGAATCGGTCCTGTCCGTCTTTCTTGATTTCGTCGCTCATTTAAAGTTCCTCTACCGCTTCGGTACGCAAGTTCTGCACAATTCGGTTCTGGCGTTCGGGAGTGTTCTTTCCCATGTAGTAGCCGAGCATCTTGTTCAGGGACGCGTCCGGCGGGGAGACGACGCTTTCGAGCCGCATCGTCTCGCCGATAAACTGGCGAAATTCTCCCGGGTTGATTTCGCCTAGTCCCTTGAACCGGCTGATTTCGAGGTCCTTGCCGGCGAGCTTCCTTGCCGCCTCGTCGCGTTCCGCCTCGTCATAGCAGTAGATAACCTTTTCCTGCCTGGAATCTTTGCCCTGTCGGGAATTTCTGACCCGGAAAAGAGGCGTCTGCAAAATATACAGGTGCCTTTGCTCGACTAGTTCCGGGAAAAACTGGAGAAAGAACGTCATCAGGAGAAGGCGGATGTGCATTCCATCGACATCGGCATCGGTCGCGATGATCACCTTGTCGTAGCGGAGCGAGTCTAGGCCGTTTTCGATATCGAGCGCGTGCTGGAGCAGGTTGAATTCCTCGTTTTCATAGACGACCTTCTTGGTGAGCCCGAAGCAGTTGAGCGGTTTTCCCCGGAGGCTGAAAACCGCCTGGTTCTGTACGTTTCGCGCCTTGGTCAGCGTCCCCGAGGCGGAATCTCCCTCGGTCAGGAAGATCATCGTTTCCTTGTGGACGGGATTCTTCGAGTCCGTCAGATGGACCTTGCAATCCCGGAGCTTCTTGTTGTTCAGGTTCGCCTTTCGCGCGCGTTCGTTGGCGAGCTTCCGGATGCCGGCGATGTCTTTACGTTCGCGCTCGCTTTGCAAGATGCGGTCCTGCAGGGCCTTTTCCGCTTCGGGATTCTTGTGCAGGTAGTTATCGACTTCGGTCGCGACATAATCGACAATCCAGGTGCGGAGCGAAGGTCCTCCCGGCGCCGTTGTCGTGCTGCCGAGCTTCGTCTTTGTCTGCGATTCGAAAACGGGTTCCTGGATGCGGATGGAGATGGCCGCGATGATGCAGTTCCGGATATCCGACGGGTCGAGATCCTTTTTGTAGTGGTCGCGTACGCCCTTGACGAACCCTTCGCGGAACGCCTGCTGGTGTGTTCCTCCCTGCGTCGTGTGCTGACCGTTCACGAAGCTGAAATAATGTTCGCCGTATTGGTTCCCGTGGGTGAAGGCGATTTCGACGTCCTTCGCCTTCATGTGGGCTATCGGGTAGCGGAGCGTATCGTCAACGCGCCCGGAGAGAAGGTCGAGAAGTCCGCTCTTGCTTGCGTATTCCTTCCCGTTCATCACGAGCGTAAGCCCGGTGTTCAGGTAGGCGTAGTTCCAGATTTTCTCTTCCATGTAGGCGGGGAGAAAGCGGTAGTTCTTGTCGAATATCGTCGGGTCCGGCGAGAAGATGATTTCCGTTCCCGTCTTTTCGTCCGTCTTGCATTCGCCGTATTCCTTGACCAGGACGCCCCGGCTGAATTCCGCCTTCTTGCACTTGCCGTCGCGGAAGCTCTGTACGATAAACTTTTCGGATAGCGCGTTCACCGCCTTCGTTCCGACGCCGTTCAGCCCGACCGACTTCTGGAACGCTTCGGAATCGTATTTTCCGCCCGTATTCATCTTGGAAACGCAGTCGATGACTTTTCCGAGCGGGATGCCGCGGCCGTAATCGCGCACGTGGACTTCCCGGTCCTGGATTTCGATTTCGATGCGCTTGCCCGCGCCCATGACAAATTCGTCGATCGAGTTGTCGATGATTTCCTTGGCTAAAACGTAGATGCCGTCGTCCGGGCTTTGCCCGTTGCCGAGCTTTCCGATATACATGCCAGGACGCATCCGGATGTGCTCGTGCCATTCGAGCGACTTGATGTTGTCTTCCGTGTATTTGACTGCCATAGAATAGACCTAAAAACCGTTTTCGTTAAAAATCGTGCCAAATATGAATAAAATTTGAAACCGCTTTCGCCTTGACCCGGCGTCCCGGTCCAATTTTTCGGAAAAGATAGTAAAACTTTTTATCTGCGTAGTGCTTATTTGTGCATTTTGCGAGAGCGACTTTTTGAACGGGAAATGAATGCGGCCAGCGTTACGGGGGCCCTAGAAACTGTAAAGATAGAAAGGTAGCGTCGAACAATTTCCTCGCTTATCATCCCAAAACAAGCTACGCGGATCTTCGAACATTTCCGGTGTACAATTCTTGTTCGAGTAAACCTGTTTTTCTCCGTTATCCCTGTAAAAGGCCATTACCAGGCAGTAATCGGGCTGTAACGCCATGTGGAGCGAATCCCCTTCGAAAAAGTATTCCAGGTAGTTGGAATGCATCTTGGGATTCGCCTTGATCAGGATGCTTGAATCCGTGTAAAAAGCATAGTGACCGAATGGAGGTGTTGGATTGTGGCATCTGAAACGATAAATAGTTTCTCTCTTGAATTCGTTGATTTTGGGGCGAAGCTTTCCCGTTTCGGTGGAGTAGATGTCCAGATTGAATCCGTGTTGGAAGTATAGTTCTGTCGTGCTTTTCTTGAAAACATTGACCTTTGTGCTAAGTTCATTGGGGTCATAGAAAGGGGGAATGCTATAGTAAGGAATGTCGATGTTGTCTGTTTCTTTCCCGAATCTAGGCATGGAGAGGCTTGAAAAATCAAACCGAGTCGTTTCAATTTTGAAAGAAAAAAGACTGTCCGTCTTGCGGGTTTTCGGTGATGTTACCGTCGCAAATTCGATAAGGTTATGGCGGAATGCTCTGGAGTAGGATTGGATGGCGGAATACAGATCCGGCTCATATGGCAGATACGGTGCCGGTTTAGGATCCCGGAAAAGAACCAGGTGAACCGAATCCATGCAGATTTCCTTGGTCTGGAAAGTTTTGACGAACGGACTCCGGATATGCGCCACGTATTTTTCGCACAGCGTCTTCGCTTTTTCTGCCGGGGCTTCGGCGGTTTCGACCGGTTTCGCCTTTTGGCAGGCGATAAGGAAGAGAACAAGCAGTAGGGAGAGAAGATGTTTCATGGGAGAAGATCCTTGATGTTGCCGAGATAGACCTGTCTGTAACCGGAATAGGGGAGGACGTTCGGGGAATAGTCAAAGGACGCAAGTCCCTGTTCCGTGAAATAGATGTCGCCGTATTGGGTGTCGGTCGGCGTCTCGTTCGAGTCCCGCGAGTTCGGTTTCGGATAAGAATTCGTCGCTTGCCGTATCCAGGTAGTCCTTTGTAATGTCGGCAAGGATCGTATCGCGCAGTTCCTTGAGCTGTCCCATTCTGGTTTCCTTTTTTTTTGTAGTTTCCATTTAAAATAATAAAAATCTGCAAGGAAAGGTAAAAAAACGAGAGCTTTCGTTGGAATGTCCGTCACAGAGTCTTGCAAGCGTAAATACTCTAGCCTAGCCCGGCAGATTTCCGCCAGTGGATTGAGTCAAATAAAAGAGGAAGCGTTGCCGCTTCCTCGCTAAAAGCTTTTACAGGGATTGTTTTTTGGCGATTCCGACGAGCGCAAGGACTGCCGAAACCGCCATGGCGGTCATCGTCGGACCTATCGGAGATTCTCCGGCGAACTGGTAAATCCCGAACCCGATTGCCCAGGAGACAAGGTTCCACACCGGGAGCGGGCGTTTCACGATGTAGTGGGAAACGGCGAAAACGGCGGCCATCGGCGCAAAGACGGACGCGATGAGATAGAGAAAGTCCGTGTAGCGATCGATGATTCCCGAAACGGAAAGGAGCACGCCGAGCGCGCAGACGATGACGCCCACGATTTTCGGGTTCAGCCTGCCGTAAACGGTCTTGGCGGATTCCCCGGCGGAATAGGCGTCGAGAAATGTCGTGGTGACAGTCGAGAAGACGACGATGAGAATGCCGGGAATTCCCAGCCCGACGGAGAGAATGGCCTTGGAGAGATTTTCTGCGCCGGAAGAAGCGATAAGCATTCCAATGGCGTACATCCAGATGCTCACGATCGTATAGACGATGGCCGATGTCGCCGTCGCGGCAAAAGGACGCTCGGCGTTTTTCGTGTAGTCCGAAACGAGCGGAAGCCAGGAGAGCGGCATCGCGACGGAAAGTTCGAACGCGGCCCAGAAGGAAAGCGTCTCCGTCGAAACGTTCGAAGCGGCGCTTGCGGAACCGAAGAGCTTGAAGGTGAGAATGGCGACGAGAACAGCGAGAAGCGTCATGGCGACAGTCGCGATATGCGCCGAATCCTTGAGCCCGATAAAAATCCAGACAGCGACAAGAATCGCAAGGCCAATCGAGAGGATTGGCGTGCTCAGCGGAAGCTCGAGTCCGCCGAGTGCGGACGCTCCCTGCGCAATCATGACGGAAGTCCACCCGACAAGCTGCAAGAGATTCAGCAGGGCGAAGAACTTGGCTCCGTTCTTCCCGAACGCGGAAGCGGTCGAGTCCATTGCGTTTAGCCGAGCCTTTGCGCCGATAAGCCCGACAGCAAAGAGAAGCGCTCCGCCCAGAAGATGTCCGAGTATTAGGGCTATCCAGTTGTTTCCGGACTGGATGCCCGCTTCGATTTCCGCGACAGAAACCGCCGCGCCAAACCAGATGATACCGCTGGCGAAAATGCCAGTACCTTGACGATTCATTATGCCTCCGCAGGAATTACCCTGATCAGGTCTTCGGGTTTGTTCTCAGCATCCGCACACCGTGTGCGGTAGCACCCCGAATGAGTGCGTCAAATATAGTAAACGAATGGCGATTTGGGTTTATAGTGGAGCGCGAAGTGTGGGGTGTTGAGAGTGGAGAGTGGGACTCCGAGCGAACTTTTACTTCTAGCGGTCATCCTGGAGCGCGGTCAGAGCCTAGAGCTTGGAGCTTAGATCTGAGTTTCGCAGACGTTTAGGTTCAAA
>CAVGIM010000060.1:0-13539 GCA_963629575.1 Candidatus Methanomethylophilaceae archaeon | reverse complement strand
CAAGGCGTGCTCGAAGTCCGCCTACCTCGAAGTGTCGAACGGCTACGCCTGCGACACGTCCTCCGGGACTTACGCCTGGCGAAGCGAGAGTGCCGCCGAAAAGGCGACGGGATTCGTCTGCGTCGAAAATATGGCAAGCACCACCGTCACGAACGGATACGTTTGCGAAGCGTCTTCCGGGACTTACGCCTTCCGCGAAGCGACATCGGTCGAGAAGGCGACGTCCCGAGTCTGCACGGAGGACATCTTCCTCTCCTACACGGCGGGCTACGTCTGCGACACGTCCTCCGGGGCTTACGGCTGGCGAAGCGAGACCGCCGCCGAGAAGGCAACGGGATTCGTCTGCGTCGAAAATATGGCAAGCACCACCGTCACGAACGGATACGTTTGCGAAGCGTCCTCCGGGACTTACGCCTTCCGCGAGGCAACATCGGTCGAGAAAACGACTGGCTATGTCTGTACGGAGGCAACGCAAACGAACGCGGTGACGAACGGATACTATTGCCTTTACGATTCCTATAACGGAGGGAGGTTTATCGAGGCTTCGGAGGTCGAAAAAACGGCCGGATTCCGCTGCACGACGGACAGCCTGAATGTCGTTTCCAACGGATACGTCTGCTACAGATACGTATATGCCGACGATTCGGACGAAGGACGAGATCCCATTTATCGGCTGGGATTCCGATCGGCAAACGCCGGTGAAATCGCCACGGGAAAGATTTGCGGACAGACTGCGGAATGGAATTCGGTCTGGGTCACCGATACGAGCAGCTTTGGGACTGCCTATATCTGCGTGACCGATAGCAACTGGCGCAAGGCGACAAAGGCGGAACACAACGTCGGATATGGCTGCGTGGAAAGCAAGATTGGAAAGGAACACAGCTGTTTCCTGCATGGCTCTAGATTTGAATCTTCTAGTGGTTCTGCTATCGGGGCTATTTGCAATGCCTACACCTGTACAAGTTCAGGGTTTCGCAAGGATACTTTTGCTTGCGATTCGACGAAAGTGTCGGCCTGCATGTATCATGATCATTATTAAAAACTTCACGCCTTTTTTTCCCTTTCGTTTCGTCGCATCACGAGGCTCTTGACAAGTCCTAGCAACGCGCTCATTTCGAAGCGCGTCGGGGCGAGCCTCTGCAAGAATTCCCGAACGGCGGATTCCGTCCACGTGTTGTTCTGGTAGCGGTCCGTCAAGTTTTCGTGCAGGTATTTCAGAAAGCTTTCGATTTGCCCGATATTCGCCTTTTCGATGCGGCCCTTCTTTAGCGGAACGCGGTCGGTGCGAAGCCCGGAACCCGCGAGAAGTCCCGCGCGGCAAAGTTCGTAACAGGCGACCGTCACCGCCTGGGCAAGGTTCAGGCTCATCTGCCCCGGCACCGGAATTTCGCACACGAGAGCGCAGCGTTCGATATCTTCCAGGGAAAGTCCACAGGATTCGCGTCCAAACACGAGCGCGACCGAACCGTCGGGGAGCTTTTCCGGCAAGTGCGGCAGGGAAATGTTCGGGACAATCGTGTCAAAGCGTCTGCGGGAAAACGCCACCGCATAGTTCGCCGAAGAAATCGCTTCGTCCAGGGTAGGGACGACTTTCGCCGCGTCGAGAATGCTCGCCGCATTGTGCGCGGTTCGGTAGGATTCCGGGTTTACGGCATCGCGCTTCGCATACACCAGGCAAAGATCCGAGAGACCATTGGAACGCATCGCACGGGCGACAAATCCCACGTTGTGCGGATGTTCCGGCTCGACCAGTACAATTCTGAATCTAGACATAGCGATATCTACCTTCCTATCGGCCAGCGGAAATTCTCTCCGCGGATTTCGTTCTTGACGCATTCCCCGTCTTCGATTTTCGCTCCCGGAAAGACAATCGCGTGATCGAATGTAGCAGTGGGGGAAACCTCGACACCGGGCATCAAGACCGTCGCCTTTGCGCTTGCCATTCGCTCTTTCGGAACCCCGAAATTTCCCACGCCGAGTTCTTTCCGTCGAAAGTCGCTCGCTCGCATGAGACCGTCGGGTGTGCCCATGTCTATCCAGAGCGAAAACTTCTGGCTATCGTCGATGAAGGGAGCGTGTCCGCTTTCGAAAAGCCGCTTCCAGAAAAGGCGCACATCCGTTTCGTCTTCCCGAATCTCCGAGAGGGCGCGCTTCGAATACCAGGAAATTCCCGAAAACGTGACGCGGGAACTTGTCCTGTCCCCAAAGCGATCGCGGATTCCCGAGAGATGCCCGTTCCGCACGTAAATCGAGTTTACCAGGGGATTATCGACCGCGAGGAGCGCGCAGGGTGCGCCCGAAGAACGCGCAAGCCGCACAAAGGAACGCAAGTCGAATCGGCAGAAACAGTCCGAATTCATCACGAGCAGCTCATCGACCGGATCTTCGCGGTTCATCCGAAAAAGCGGTCCGCCGGTTCCCAGGGCTTCGGGGAATTCTTCCCAGACTTTTTCGAATCCGAGCGATTCCGCTTCGGCGGTTAATTTGTTTGCAAGATAATGGGCGTTTACGTGGAGATGCGCAGCCGGAAGAGTACGGGCGAGCGTCGCCTGGTGTTCGAGAATCGTCCTATCGACAATGCGGACGAGAGGCTTCGGCATTTGGAGGGTGAGCGGGCGAAGACGCGTTCCGAGCCCCGCGGCAAGCAAGAGAACGCGCATCAGAGCTCCCCGTTTTCGATAAGTTCCCTGCGGAATGTTCCCGATCCGAGCAAGATGTCGATGGGAAGCTTTTCGTATTCGTATTCGTAGGGAGGCGCCTTCCACGCAAAGTCGTTCGGGTATTCGTGGAAGAGGTAGCGCAAGATGCGGACAGCCGTGTCGAAGGATCGGAACCTTTCGCGGTCGGTGACGTGAATCTGCGCGCCGCCGCAGATTTTACCTGCACCCTTGTGGAACGTGGGCTGGAAATAGTTCTCGCGGAAATAGACGCCCGGAAGATGCAGACCGTTCAGATACTTGCAAAGCTTTTTCGCGTCGATGAAGGGCGCACCGAAAAGTTCGAAGGGACGGGTCGTCCCGCGGCCTTCGCTTACGTTGGTCGCTTCGAAGAGACACATTCCCGGATAGACGGTCGCCGTGTCGAGGGTCGGCATGTTTGGCGAGGGCATCACCCAGGGGAGCCCGGTCTTGTCGAACCACATCCGCGGATCGTAGCCCTCCATTTCCATGACGTAAAGTTCGCAGTCCGGAAAGCGTTCCGCGCGGAAAACTTTCGCAAGTTCCCCGATGGTCTTTCCGTGTCGGACGGGGAGCTTCCAGAGCCCGACGAAGCTCGCGTAGTCGAGATCGAGAATAGGACCTTCCACGGTGCATCCGAGCGGGTTTGGCCTGTCGAGAACGACGACGGGAATCTTCGCCTTTGCGCAGGCCTTCATGCAGAGAAAGAGCGTCCAGATGAACGTGTAGTAGCGCGCGCCGACATCCTGCATGTCCACGAAAAGCGCATCGATATGCGAAAGCATTTCCGGGGAAGGTTCCCGCGTCTTTCCGTAGAGGCTATAGACCGGAATGCCCAGTTCAGGATCGAGCGAGCCTTCCCATTCTATCATGTTGTCCTGGGTGTGTCCCAGGATGCCGTGTTGCGGTCCGAAGAGCGCGGAGAGCTCGAAAAGCCTTCCATCGTAGCGACGGAGAGTTTCCAGCGTGTGGTGCAGGCTCGCATCGACGGATGCCGGGTGCAGAAGCGCTCCCAGGCGCTTTCCGCGTAACTCTTGCGGGAATGTATCTTCAAAACGGGATAGAGCGATTCTTACGGTCATTTTTTGCTATATTTTGAAATGGTTATACCTAAATATAAGTAGATATATCACACTAAAAGCAATCCTATTAGGAAAAACACAATGCCCTATCTCAACAAAGTCATGCTCATCGGAAACATCGGCAAGGATCCAGAAACGAAAGTCACCCCGAGCGGGCGCAAGCGCGTTTCCTTTTCGCTTGCCACATCCCGCCGCTATCGCGACGCGAACGGAGAAACCCGGGAGCAGACGGATTGGCATAATATCGTCGGCTGGGGAAAGATCGCCGACATCATCGAACAGCTCGGAGTCCACAAGGGCATGACGCTTTTCGTGGAAGGTACGCTCACCTACCGTTCCTGGGACGACCAGAACGGACAGAAACGCTACGCGACGGACATCAACATGGAAACGTTCCAGCTGCTCACGCCGCGCAACAATCCGAACGGGAATTACTACCAGAACCAGAACGCGAATTACAGCCGTCCGGTCACGCAGTCCGCAATCAATCCGAATCCCAACTACGGACGGAATCCGACGATCATCAATCCGACGCCGATTCCTCCCGCTCCGGTGGGTGCCGGTCCCGAGGCGGATGACGAACTGCCTTTCTAGTCCCAAGTTCTAGACCGGAATGCCTGCTTTCGATCTCATCAGTCTCTCGATCCTGTGGTGCATCGGGCTTTTGGCGATGCTGCAAGCGATCAATGCGCGCGGAGCCATCCGGGTGGCCCTTTCGGGAATTGTCACGGTTGTCATTTTCGTCATGGCGGGATTTTTCACCTACCTGAAAGTCGAAGGTTACGGATCGTTCGTTTCCGAGGAGTTTTCCCCGCGTCCGCTACTTGCCATCAACGAGGCGCTTTCGGGAAGGAATGCCGAAGTCTCCGGGAACGGAGAACCGGAAGCCGTTTCGAAGGAGTCTCCGAAGAACAGGGAAGTCGGCACGGCGTATCGGCGTTACACGACTGCGGCGCAAAAAATCGCAAACGACGGAATCGCCCTCGCCGAGCAAATAGAACAATCGGGAACGCTTGCGCGCGGAGCTTCCGAACCGGTTCGGGAAACCGCCGAAAGCAAGGCTCTCGCCATTCGCAATTCGACGGCAAGGGTGAATAGCCGGGCGACATCGCTTTTTCACCCGAAGAGCCTGAGCGAGCTTCACGGAGAGCTTGTCCGCGCTTCCGAATTCCTGCGGCTTGCCGGGTATGCGCTCCACGCCTATACGACAATCGAAGACGCCGAGGAACGAAAGGCGCAGTTCGAACAGAGCAAGCGCCAGGCTGCGCTCGCCGCCAAGGCCTTTGCCGCCTATCTTTCGTCTATCGAAAAACTCCCTTGAATTTACACACTCCAATCACAAAGGTTAAACTATGAGTCGTAACGTTGCCATTGTCGGAGCCACCGGCGCCGTTGGACAGGAACTGATCTCCATCCTCGAAGAGCGAAACTTCAAGCTGGATTCGCTGAAGCTTCTCGCGTCGAAGCGCAGCGCGGGCAAGAAAGTCAAGTTCCGCGGCGAAGACTTGACCATCGAGGAACTTTCGCACGATTCCTTTAAGGGCATCGACATTGTCTTTTCTTCCGCGGGAGCGGCTATCTCCCAGGAATTTCTTCCGTCCGCGGTAAAGGCCGGAGCGGTCTGTATCGACAACACGAGCTTCTATCGGATGGATCCGAACGTTCCGCTGGTCGTCCCCGAGGTGAACCCGGAAGACATCAAGCTGCACCACGGAATCATCGCGAACCCGAACTGCACAACCATCATGATGGTTGTCGTCCTGAATCCTATCGAAAAGATTTCGCACATCCGGAAGATTCACATTTCCTCTTACCAGAGCGCAAGCGGCGCCGGCGCCGTCGCCATGGAAGAGCTGAAGCAGCAGTACAGGGACATTCTGGAAACGGGTTCGACGACGCACGTGAGCAAGTTCCCGCACCAGCTCGCCTACAACGTCATTCCGCAAATCGACAAGATGACGGAAAACGACTACACGAAGGAAGAGATGAAGATGTTCAACGAAACGCGGAAAATCATGCATTCCGACGTGCGCACCAGCGCGACGTGTGTCCGCGTCAGCTCGCTCCGTTCCCACTCCGAATCGGTCTGGTTCGAAACGGAACGCCCGGTTTCGGTCGAGGAAATCCGCAACGCGCTGAAAAACGCTCCAGGCGTAACGCTCAAGGACGATCCGCAGAATTACGTCTATCCGATGCCGCTCGAAAGCGCGGGAAAGGATAATGTCTTTGTCGGTCGCATCCGCAAGGATCTCGCGGACGACAACAGCAATACGCTCTGGCTAACCGGCGACCAGATTCGCAAGGGCGCCGCGCTCAACGCCATCCAGATTGGCGAGCTGCTCTAGGCACTTTTCGCAAAAATCAAAGCCTCGCGTTCGCGAGGCTTTTTGCGTTTGAAATGTTTCGAAACGCTTCAGGTTCCGCATGTCGAAACGTCGAAATCGTTCGGCCCCGCGTTGGAAAGTCCGAGCCTTTCGAGAATTTCGAAATCGCCGCGAATCGTCGTTCCGCTGGTCGTGAGCATGTCTCCGGTGATGCTTGCGCTCGCTCCGGAAAGGAACGCCTTTGCGCCAAAGTCCGCCATGATCTTTCGGCCGGCGGCAAGGCGGATGTTCGCTTCGGGATTGATGTAGCGGAAAAAGGCTATCGTCCGCATCAGTTCTTCGGCGGAAATCTGCTTCAGGTGCTCTAGCGGGGAACCGGGAATCGGCATCAGGGCGTTGATGGGAATCGAATAGACTTCGAGCTCGGCGAGGCTTATCGCCATGTCGAGCCTGTCTTCCCACGTTTCGCCCATTCCGATGATACCCCCGGAACAGATGCACAGGCCTTCTTCCTTCACCATCTTGATTTCGTTGATCTTGTCCTCGTAGGTGTGCGTCGTACAGATGTTCGGGAAGTTGCGACGGCTCGTTTCGATATTGTGGTGGTAGCTGGTGACGCCCGCCTGGTGCAGACGGTGAAGCTGCTCTTTCGAAAGGAATCCCATGCTCGCGCAGAGGCCTATCTTGAGCGTGCGGTGCATTTCCTCGAACGCCTCGATCGCGGCGTCGAAATCCTTTCCCGTCAGGGCGCGTCCCGCGGTGACAATCGCAAAGCGGTTTACGCCCGCCTGGGCGTTGCGGGTCGCTTCGGCGAGAATTCTCTCCTTGGGGAGAAACGGATATTCCTCGCAGCCGGTCTTGTTGTGGGCCGACTGGGCGCAGTATTTGCAGTTTTCGGGACAGCGACCGCTGCGACCGTTGATGATTGTGCACAGATCGACGTGATTGCGCCGAAAGTGCTTCTGGATCCAGCCCGCGCCTTTTTCTAGCTCTTCGAGATCGCCGTCGAGAAAAAACGAGAGGTCGTCGCCGCGCTGGATGCGGTGGCCGTCGATAATCCGCTGGGCAAGTTCCAAGAGATCCGTCTTTGCCATAGAATCGCTCCTTATTGCCGGTCTTTTCCCGGCAAATCTTCTTTTTGGAAAACGAGCTTCTTTCCGTCGGGAGACGCGTCGATTCCGATCGTCGAGAAATCCGTAAAGTTCCCGAGAAGAAGTCCTTCGGAAAGTTCGTCTTCCACCAGTTGCTGGATGCTTCTGCGGAGCGGCCTTGCGCCGAGAGCCGGGTCGTATCCGTGTTCCGCGATAACCTCTTTCGCCTTTTCGGTAAATTCGAGCAAAATGCCGCGTTCCGAAAGGTTCTTCTGGACGTTGCCCAGGAGAATATCGACTATTCGGATAAGGTCCGACTTGTTCAGGCTGCGGAATACGATCTGGTCGTCGATGCGGTTCAGGAATTCCGGGGAGAAGACGTTTTTTGCCTCTTCCCGAATCGTCGCTTCCATCCGTTCGAAATCGTCGCTTTCCGAGAGCTTTGTAAAGCCCATGCCCGAGCTGTGCTTGACTTCGCGCGCTCCGACATTCGAGGTCATGATGATAATCGCGTTCTTGAAATTGATCTTTCGCCCGAAGCTGTCCGTGAGCTGCCCGTCGTCGAGAATCTGGAGGAGCAGGTTATAGACATCGGGATGTGCCTTTTCGATTTCGTCGAGAAGAACCACGGAATACGGACGCTTGCGGACTTTTTCCGTCAACTGTCCACCGCCTTCTTCGTAGCCGACATATCCCGGAGGCGCTCCGATCAGACGGGAAATGCTGTGCTTTTCCATGTATTCGCTCATGTCGATTCGAATCATCGAGTCTTCGGAACCGAAGAGGGAGAGCGAAAGAACCTTGGCGAGTTCCGTTTTGCCGACACCGGTCGGTCCGAGGAAGAGGAAGCTGCCCATTGGTCTGCACGTGTCGCGGATTCCCGCCCGGGAACGCCGAATGGAACGCGCGACGGCATCGACCGCCCTGTCCTGCCCGATGATCCGCTGCTTGATTTCCTTGTCGAGGTCCAGGAGCTTTTTTGTCTCTTCGCCGGCGAGACGCGAAATGGGAATCCCCGTCATCTTGCTTATCACGTCGCGGATGACGTCCTCATCGACGACCAGGCATTCCGTCTTGCGCTTTTCGAGCCAGCCGTCCTTGACTTCCGCGATTTTCTTTTGGAGCTCTTCCGAGGCGTCGCGGCATTTTGCCGCGTCCTCGAACTTTTCCGTGCGAAGCGCTTCGTCCTTTTTGGCTAGCGTCTCGGCGAGTTTCGCTTCCATGTCGCGGAGTTCCGGTGGCACGGCCATGCTTTCCAGTCGCTTTCTTGCGCCCGCTTCGTCGATCACGTCGATAGCCTTGTCCGGCAGAAAGCGCTCCGAAAGGTAGCGGTCTCCCAGGACGACCGCGGCGCGAATCGCTTCCGGCGTGTACCTTACCTTGTGGTGCCTTTCGTAGCGATCGACAAGCCCATTTAGAATGATGACGGATTCCTCGACCGTCGGCGGATTCACGAGAATCTTCTGGAATCGGCGTTCGAGAGCGGCGTCCTTTTCGATATACTTTCGGTATTCATCGACCGTCGTCGCTCCGATGCACTGGAGTTCGCCACGGGCAAGCGCCGGCTTGAAAATGTTCGATGCGTCGAGGCTTCCTTCCGACCCGCCCGCTCCCACGATCGTGTGCAGTTCGTCGATAAAGAGGATGACCGCGCTCTCGTTTCTCTGGAGCTCCATGATCAGGGCTTTCAAGCGTTCCTCGAATTGGCCGCGGTACTTGGTGCCTGCGACCATCGCCGCGACATCGAGCGTGATGACGCGCTTGTTTTCGAGAATCTCGGGAATTTTCTTTTCGACGATTTTCTGCGCGAGGCCTTCCACGATGGCGGTCTTTCCGACACCGGGTTCCCCGATGAGAACCGGATTGTTCTTCTTGCGCCTACAGAGAACCTGGATCAGTCGCTCGATTTCCGCGGAGCGGCCGATGATCGGGTCGAGCTTTCCCTGGCGGGCGAGGGCTGTGAGATCGCGTCCGAAATGGTCGAGAATCGGCGTCTTGGACTTGCTTTCGCGGTCCGGTCGGCGCGGTGCGAAATTCTGGATGCTCGAATCCATCCGTTGCGGACGGGATTCCTCCTTGACGTTTTCTATCGCCTGTCGGAGCGTCGTGTATTCGACTCCCGCGGCGGTAAGCGCGGCAGCGGCCTGGCATTCGGCGATTTTCAGGAGGGAAAGAAGAACGTGTTCCGTGCCGATGTAGTTGTCGTCGAGCATCTGGGCTTCGGCAGCGGAGGCTTGCAAAACGTTCTTCGCATGGTCAGAAAACGTTACCTGGGTTCCGATGGTCATCATGCCGCCGTTTCCCGATATGGAGCGTTCTACGCCCTGGGCGAGGTTTTCCAGATCCACGCCGAGCATTTTCAGAGCGGCCGCGGCGACTCCAGCGCCTTCGCGAACGATGCCGAGCAGCAAGTGTTCCGTACCGACATGTTCCGAATTCAGGCGGCGCGCCTCGTCCCGCGCATATTGCAAAACCTTCTTCACTCGATCCGTAAAGCGACCAGGCATCAGGAAGCCTCCTTTGAAAATGGGACTATTTTTCCGCCGTGCATGTGTACGCGACAAGAAGCGTATTCCGCCATGCGTTCGTCGTGGGTCACGACCAGCAGAGTCTGTCTGTAGTCTTCGTTAATTTGCTTGAAAAGTTCGTTGAGCATCCGGGCGTTCTTTTCGTCGAGGTTTCCGCTGGGTTCGTCGGCAAGAAGAATGTCCGGTCGGTTCATCAAGGCCCGTGCGACGGCGACGCGCTGCCTCTCTCCGCCGGAAAGTTCGCGAGGCAGGTGCTTCATCCGATCCTTTAGGCCGACCGCCGAAAGAAGCTCTTCCGCTCGCTCGCGAATTTCCGAAAGCGAACCATGCGGATTCAGGATTCTCGCCGGGACACAGACGTTCTCGATGGCGGTGAATTCCGCAAGCAGATGGTGAAACTGGAAAACGAAGCCGACTTTTTTCGAATGGTAGGCGTCCTTTTCCGCAGCGGACATTTTCCCAAGGCTTTTCCCTTCAAAGAGGATTTCTCCGGATGTCGGTGTATCGAGTGCGCCGACGAGATTCAGGAACGTGGATTTTCCCGATCCCGAAGCTCCGGTCAGCACGCAGAAATCGTGCGCCGCAAGGGTAAAATCGACGCCTTTCAGGATTTCGAGACGTTCACCCGTTTCCGCAAAGACCCGGGTAAGCGCCTTTGTTTCGAGCAAGATTTCATTCATGGCGAATCGCTCCCACAGGATCGAGTTTTGAAGCCTTCCAGGCCGGAAGCAGCGTCGAAAGCGTACAGAGGAAAATTCCGCAGGCAAAGACCAGGACTACGTCGAGAGGCTCGATCAGCACCGGAAAATAGGGGAGCACATACACGTCGCCGGGAAGCTTTACAAAGTGATACGCCTGCTGGAGCGCGCAGAGGACAAGCCCGATTGTCCCGCCGAGAAGCGTTCCGCCGACTCCGATAAAGGACCCCATCAGCATGAAGACCCGCATGATGCCGCTCTTCGAAAGGCCCATGCTGCGGAGAATACCGATTTCCTTTGTCTTGTCCGTCACGACCATGATGAGCGAGCTGATGATGTTGAACGCCGCGACGAGAATGATGAGACAGATGATCGCCGCGACGATGAACTTTTCGTAATTCATCCACTTGAGGAGCGTGACATTTTTTGTCTTCCAGTCGATGAAGTAATACGGATAGCCGACGACAGAGCCCGCCCGGGAAACGCTTTCTTCCGCCTTCCACTGGTCCTTGACGCGAAACTGGACACCCGAAACGGCGTCGCCCATCGAAAGAAGCTTCTGCGCCTCGGGAATTCCTATATAGGCGATGTTCCCGTCGTATTCATACATGCCCGTTTCAAAAATCCCGGACACGACGCACGAAAGGATCTTGGGACCGCCCGAAGAAAGCGCGGATTCCGTGCTCTGGAACGTCTGGATGATGATTTTATCGCCCACGAGTACGCGCAGCCGGTTCGCAAGCGAAACGCCCAGAATGACCGCGGGACGAAGTTCTCCCATTGCGTCGGGGAGGCTGTCGAGCGAATACTTGCCGCTCACGATGTTTTCCGAAAGGTTCGTCACCTTCGCCGAGCGTTCCGTGTCGATTCCATAGAGGACGATGCCGTCGTTTACCTTTTTCGAGCTGATGCCCGTCTTGTAGATGATGAAAGGCGCGCTGGCGACCACGTCCGAATCGTTCGCCATGACGCGAAAAGCGAGCGAATCGTAGTCTTCGATCGGATCGCCGTGGTAAGCGTACATTTCGAAGTGCGCGTCCTTGCCTATCATCTGCGCGGTGACTTCCTTTTCGAAGCCGTTTACCGCCGAAAGCGCGACAATCATCGCGAATACGCCAATGCTCACGCCGAGCATACTGAAAATGCCTATCAGCGAAATGAAGAGGCTCTTGCGCTGCGCGCCCAGATACCGCCAGGCGATAAGCCATTCTAACTTGTTCATAGGACTCCGAAAGGAAATGCCGAAAGGTAAGTCTCCGGCATTTTGCCAAGACTAGTTTTCCGGTTTCATCAGCGGGAAGAGAATGACATCGCGGATGGTCTGCTGGTTCGTGAGAAGCATCACCATGCGATCGATCCCGAAGCCGACACCGCCGGTCGGAGGAAGTCCCGACTCCACCGCGTGGATAAAGTTCTCGTCCATCGGATGCGTTTCGCCTTCGCCGCCGCGACCGCGACGGACCTGGTCTTCGAGAAGCGCGCGCTGTCGAATCGGATCGTTCAACTCCGTGTAGGCGTTTCCCAGTTCCCAGCCGTTCGCATACGGTTCGAACTGTTCGATCAAATCGGCATCCTCGCGATGGCTTTTGCAGAGCGGCGTGCTTTCCTTCGGCATGTCCTTGATGAATGTCGGCTGGACGAGCTTCTTTTCCACCGTGAACTCGAAAAGCTCGATGATCGCGCGCCCACGGCTCCATTCGCCGTCCATCGTCGCCCCAAGCCGTTTCAGTTCCGCCTTGAGATCCTCGTCCGACATGGACTTCACGTCGTATCCGGCATACTGCTTCAGGGCGTCATACATGGAAATGCGCGGCCACGGCGCCTTGAAATCGATTTCCGTCCCCTGGTAGTTCACCTTCGTCGTACCGTTCGCGGCAATCGCGGCCCGCTCGTAGATGTTTTCGAAGTGAACCATCATGTCGTTGTAGTCCGCATACGCCTGGTAAAATTCAAGCCCCGTAAATTCCGGGCTGTGCGTGCGGTCCATGCCTTCGTTCCGGAAATTCTTGCTGAATTCGAAAACGCGTTCCATGCCGCCGACGATGCAACGCTTCAAATAAAGTTCCGGGGCGACGCGCAGGTAGAGCGTCATGTCCGCCGCGTTGTGGTGCGTGGTGAAAGGCTTTGCGTTCGCTCCGCCGTAAATCGGCTGCAGCGTCGGAGTTTCCACTTCGATGAACTTGTTTTCGAGAAGGTATTCCCGAATCGCCTGCAGGATACGGCTCCGCTTGAGAAAAACGTCGCGGACGTCGTCGTTCAGAGCCATGTCGATGTAACGCTCGCGGTAACGCGAATCGACATCTTTAAACTCGTTGAAAACCTTCTTGTTGCCGTTATCGTCGATGATTTCCTTCGGAACGGGCAGCGGGCGCACCGCTTTAGAAAGCATCACAACTCGCTCGGCCTTGACGGAATATTCCCCCGTCTTCGTCTCCATCATCGTCCCTTCGACCCCGAGGAAATCCCCGAAGTCAGTCATCTTGACGATTTCGTAATCCTGTTCGCCGATGATGTCCTTCGCGCAGACGATCTGCAGACGCCCGTAGCGGTCCTTCAGGTGCATGAAGCAGAGCTTTCCCTTGCGGTTGTAGCGGACGACGCGCCCCGCAAACGAAATTTTTTCGCCGGATTTCAGAAGCTCGTCCTTTTGCGCGCGGAGCATTTCGGACGTATGCGTGCGATTGAATTTGTGCGGATACGGGTTTACCCCCATCTCCTTGAATTTTCCCAGTTTGTCGAGCCGCGCCTGTACCTGATCGTTCATGTCTTGCATGTTAGAGAATCCTGTAAAAAGTTTTCACGAAAAAGATAGAAATTCCAGGCCCGAAAGACCGCCTGCGAAGCGGAATTTAGCGGCTTGCTTCAGAACTTAGAGCCGAGAGCTTAGTGAATAGTTGATAGAAACCAGGAAACAGGAATTAGTTGTTTGAAGGGAAGGTTAAGAATGAAGAGTGGAGTGTGGAGTGTGAAGAGTGGAGTGCTCGCTAAGCGATCTGCAAAGCCTTGCACGATAAACGGTCATCCTGGAGGGAGGTCAGAGCTTAGAACTGAGAGCTTAGTTGAAAGTGGAATGTGGTGAGTGGAGAGTGGGACTCCGAGCGAACTTTTACTTCTAGCGATCATCCTGGAGCGCGGTCA
>CAVGIM010000059.1:0-13860 GCA_963629575.1 Candidatus Methanomethylophilaceae archaeon | reverse complement strand
AAAATTAGTTTGTGTGTAAAGCTCTTTTTGAAGGGTAATTTTTAGAGGTGACCTTAAAAATATACTCTAGCGGCGTCAAATATCCAACCATTTTCCTCGGGCCCATTATTTGGTTTTCATTCAATCCAGTTGACCTGTTCCCGCGCAAGTTTCCGGACGATATTCCATTGGGCGGATTCTGCCGAATAGCCCGTTCATGTTCTCGTCGGCTCCCCTCTTTCACAAGCGACACGGACGCCGATTCCGTCCGCAGCATCAAGAATTCGGCTTTTTCTTGCCTCGGCTCATCCAGCTCAAAACAAGATTTTGCCAGACGACATAGAATGTCGGGCAAAGAGCCGCCACGGGACCGGCATAGACTTGCGCAATCCAGATCACGAGCATCGTGTTTTTCTGGCCCATGCTCTGGGAACCTTCGATCGGATGGGATTTCCGCTCGCAAAGCCAACCCAGAAAGAAAAGCAGCAGGCAAAGCACGAGCGACAACAGCGCGGTCGCCTGAAAATCGCCCGACTCCCAGAGCTTCCTTACGCCCATCGCGCGAACGTCGAAGCTCGCCTTGGAAAGCAGGATAAACACGTTGAAAATCCAGATGAACATCGTATATTTCTGAAGTTTCGCTATCTTGTCGGCAACTTCCGGGTAAAAGTTCCGGAGCCCGAGAGCGATCGCCAGCGGAATCGTGATGATGGGCTGGATGGAGTTAAAAATCGCCTTGGAAAGTCCCGTAAAATCAAGATGTTCCATCCCGGCGGGCGGCGGGCAGAAATAGCCAAAAATCAACGGAATCGAAAAGCAGGCGATGACGCTACCGACGAGAAAGATCTTGAGAGCGAGAATCGGGTTTCCGCCGAGGAGCTTTGCCATCACGGGCGCCGCGTTCGCGGGCGGACAGAGACAAATCAGCATTCCTCCGAGAACAATCGCATGCGAAAGCCCGAACGCCTTTTCGATTCCAAGCAGGATTCCGCAAAGGAGAATCCCCATCAAAAGCGCGCGGACCTCGATTTTAAATGTGTAGCCGTGTTTCTGGGGTGGCACCTTCGAGACAAAAGTCAGCGCCATCATCAGCCCGATACAGAAAGGCATCAGCGGAGAGAGGACATGCGCCTGCGGAAACAGAATTCCCAAAAGAATCGCAAGCGGCATCAAAACGGAACGCAGTTTTACCATGGCGGAGCGAAAGTTAGTAAATTGGAGCGAGAAATGCTACTATCCCGCTACAAGGACATTCCGGTCGCAAGCTCGACAACCAGGAAGAGCGCCTCGAATCCGATGCTCTTTCTGCTCGAAGGCTATGCCTTTCTCATCGTCCTCGGAACGGTTCTTCTCAAGTGCCCCTTCTCGCTGCAAAGGGACCTTTCGATCATCGACGCGTTCTTTACGGCCACATCGGCGATCTGCGTCACGGGGCTTTCGGTAACCGACATCGGCACAACCTTTACCCATGCGGGGCTCTGGATCATCGCCGCGCTGATTCAAATCGGCGGGCTCGGCATCATGACCTTTTCGACGGCGATCCTCCTGCTCTCGGGAATGCGCCCGGGCTTTAGCCAGCAGGCCGTTTTCAAGTCGGGATTTACGACCGATGGAAACATCGACCCGAAAAAGATCCTCGCGGCGGTTCTGCCATTCACCGTCGTCCTCGAAGGCCTTGGCGCGACCGCCCTCTTCACGCAATTCGAAAGCTTGCCACTCGACGAGCGGATTCTCTACTCGGTATTCCATGCGGTAAGCGCATTCTGCAACGCGGGATTTTCTCCCTACGCCGATTCGCTGGTGCATTTTCAGTCCAACCCGGTTGTCTGCCCCGTCATCATCCTGCTGGTTCTTTCGGGGAGCCTCGGATTTCTTTCCATGTCCGAAATCAAGAATCTTTTCGATTTCAAGACGCGCGTCATCCAAAAAATTTCCCTTCACACGAAAATCGCCCTCCTTGCAACGCTTGCTATCGTTTTCATCGAAATGTCGAGCGTCCTCGCCATCGAATGGAACGGAGCCTTCGCCGACCAGAACGTTGCCGAAAAGGTTCTTTCCGCGGCCTTTGTTTCCGTCGCGTCCCGGACCGCGGGCTTCAACACCATCGATCCGCTCTCCCTTCGAGAAACCAGCATGATCATCGTCATCGTCGCCATGTTCATCGGGGCTAGCCCCGGCAGCTGCGGTGGCGGTCTCAAGACAACCACGGCGGCGGTCATCGCGCTGCTTGGATTCAACAGGCTTCTCGGTCGCGAACGGACCCAGGTCATGGGACGCACCATCCCCGAAGAAACGGTTGACAAGGCTGTCCGAATCTTTATCGTCTATGTCATCCTCGCGCTCGTCGGAACCTTGGTCCTTCTCTTTACCGAATTTTCGGGCAAGGCATTCGGTGCGTCGGAATCGCATTTTCTGCGCGTATTCTTTGAAGTCGTCAGCGCGCTTTCCACATGCGGACTTTCGCTCGGACTCTCCCAGGAACTTTCGACGTTTGGAAGAATCTTTATTTGTATCTTTATGTTCGTCGGCCGTATGGGCGCCCTTTTCCTGATTTCCGCGGTCGTCAAGAAAAAAGAAGGCGGGGCCTGGTATGCGGAAGAAGACATCATGGTGGGTTAAAAAATGGCCAAGAAACAATTTGTCATCATCGGACTCGGCAATACGGGAATCTTTCTCGCGAACCATCTGACAAGTCTCGGAAGCGAAGTTCTCGCTGTCGACAATACGCCCGAAAAGATCCAGGACATCACGCCGAACGTGGCCCAGGCGGTTGTCGCCGACGCGACCAGAAAACAGCAGCTCGCAGCGCTTCCCGTCGCAAAGGCCGATGCCGTCATCTGCTGTATTGGCGCAGACATCGAATCCTCGCTGCTTGCGATTCTCAATCTAAAGGAACTGGGCGTAAAGAACATCATCGCGAAAAGCTCCAGTTCGCAACACACGTCTATCCTCGAACGCTTCGGGGTTTCGGACATCTTCCAGCCGGAGCGCGACATGGCGATTTCGCTTGCGGAACGGCTCACCCACCCGAACATGCTCGACCGCCTGCCCTTTCTCGACGGCTATTCCATCGCAGAAATCGTCTGTCCGAACAAGTTCAAGGGAAAAACGCTCAAGGAGCTTTCGCTCACGTCCAAGTACGGCATCCAGATTATCGCCATCCGCGACCCGCTCAAGCCAAAGGCTCTCATCGGCAACCTTGCCGACTGCGAACTGAAGGAGAACGACATTCTGTTCGTCCTCGGACCGAACAATGTCCTGGAAGAAATACAGGATTACTGATCGTCGAGAAAAAAGCGGCGCGCCCCATATACCCCGATCGCCCGATTTTATCTAGTTTGGAAGCATGCAAGAATCGCTTCGACTGATTTCCATTTCCATCCGAAATCTCCGCTCCATCCGCGAAGAGACATTCCCGCTTAGCGATTTCACCGCCCTCATCGGCTACAACAATGCGGGCAAGACAAACATTCTCATGGGAATCCGCTGGTTGCTTTTTCGCTCGACGCTCGACAATTCCTATTTCGACGACCCCAATCAACCCGTCGAAGTGGAAGGACTTTTCGGCGGCATCACGGACTCGGTTCTCGAAAAGCTCCCCACCGAAGACGCGGCCCAGCTAAAACCGTTTTTGCGAAGCGGAAAAATCCGCGTCCAGAGATTCCAGAAACTCCCGGGAGAAAGCGTTTCCGGCGTAGAATTCTGGGCCCTCGACTGGAACGGCGATGGCGGCAAGGGGGAATGGGTCAAGGTTCCGGTCGGATTCGAAACCGTCTTTTCCCGAATCTTTCCGCCTCCAATCCAAATCTGGGACTTTGAAGGCGACAAGGCTTTCGCGAAGCTTCTAGACGAAATCTTTAGTCCGCTCGAACGAAGGCTCGGCAAGGAATTCAACGAACTGATCCAGAAGTTTACAAACCTGCTCGACTCCGGGAGCGATTCCCGCGCCGAGGAACTGGAACTTTTCGAACGCGGCCTCAACCAGAAGCTCCGCCCGCTGTTTCCATCGGTAAACGTCCACCTGGACATTCCCTCTCCGACGCTCCGCACCTTCCTCTCCACCGCCAAGCTAAACGTTTTCGACGAAGACGACGGATTCGAGCGGAACATCCGCTCCATGGGAGCGGGCTCCAAGCGCGCCATTCAGATGGCGCTAGTCCGCTACCTAGACGAAGTCAAGAAGCACCACCACAATCACTACCTCAGCCGGACGCTCCTCCTCATTGATTCGCCCGAACTGTTCCTGCATCCGCAAGCGGTAGAACTTGTACGCGTCGCCCTGAAGAATCTTTCCCGCGAAGGCTACCAGGTCGTCTTCGCGACGCATTCCGCCCAGATGGTCACAAGCGAAGACGTAAGCACGTCGCTTCTCATCCGAAAGAACAAGACCCGCGGCACGTTCATGCGCCGTCGAATGGAAGACGCCGTCCACTCGGTAATCGCCGACGCGCAGTCACAGCTCCAGACGCTCTTTTCCCTTTCCAATTCCAACGAGCTGCTCTTTGCCGACTACGTTCTTCTGACGGAGGGCAAGACAGAATGGCGGGTACTGCCGACGCTCTTCGAAAAGATGACCGGATTTTCCTTTGCGCTGCTCCGTTGCGCGCTTGTTCACCAGGGAGGCGTCAGCAACACGCGAAAGAGCATGCAGGTCCTTTCCGCAATGGATTTGCCCGTCCGCGCGATTGTCGATCTCGACTACGCTTTCAACAACGCCCACCAGGACGGATTTCTCGCCAAAGACGATCCCGACGTCGAATTCTGCAAGTCCCTGTTCCGCGAGCTCGCCTTGCAGGAACACCTCCGCCTAGTACACAGCATCCCGGTCAGCAAGAAATCGAGAATTTCCGCAAGCGAAGCCTATGTCATGATGGCGAAAATGCCCGAAGCCCGCGAACCGCTGCATCGCATCCACCAGAAGCTCGCCGCCGAAGGAATCTGGGTCTGGGAACGCGGAGCCATCGAACAGCACCTTGGGCTAAGCGGAAAGAACGAACGCGCCTGGCACCAGTTCGTGGAACGCGTCCACCACGAAGATCCGCACCGGTTTTTGCCCGATTACGAAGACATCAAGAATCTCTGCGACTGGATTGTCGCAGGCGCCCGCGAAGCGGAATGAGATTTCATACAAAATAAGCGACGGATTTTCCGTCGCTCACCGCCAAGAGAATCATTCATCCTGGATCCGAAGCGGCATCAAGAGGAACATGCTGTTGATATCGGAACCGACCGGTTCAATGACGCAGGCGCTTACAGGACCGTTCATCTTGAGAACGACTTCGTCGCTCTGGCAGAGCTTGAGAACTTCGAGAAGATAGAGTCCATTGAATCCGATGCAGAAGACCCCTTCGCCTTCGTGCGAAACGGAAAGCGCTTCCGTCGAATCGCCGCCGACATTCGGGTCGTTGGCGGAAAGCTCCATCTGGTTTCCATCTAGCTGGAATCGAATCATCCGCGTGCGGGCGTTCGCCATCGAAATGACGGTCGTAATCTTGTTGAAAAGATCCGCGCGATTAACCTGGACCGAACGTTCGAACTTCACCGGAATAACCGCGTCGTACTTCGGATACGGGCCTTCGATAAGCTTCGAAATGATCTGCACGCCCTCGCTTGCGAAAAGAACGTAGGTGTCCGAAATCCGGACCTCGACGATAGACTCGCTCGAAACGCTCTTCAGCGCATACTGGATAGCTTTCGGCGGAACGATCACGCCTTTGCCGAGCGTGGAATTTTCCAGTTCGATGAAAGCCTTTCCCAGGCGATGCCCATCCGTCGCCACCATGACGAGCTTTCCGTCCTTCGCCTCGACAAACACACCGTTCAGGCTCATCCGCGTCTGGTCCGTCGAAACGGCAAAGAGCGTCTTGCCGGCGAGGAATTCCAGCTCGCTCTTGCCCAGCTGGAACGCTCCCCCGTCCGCCACGTCCGGAAGCGGCGGAAAATCGCTCACGTCAATGCCCGTAATCGAAGCCTTGCCGCGTTCGCTCCAGCGCACGGTCACCAGGTAATCGAGCACTTCGACAGTCAGGTTCACGATCTTCGGATCGATGAGGCTCTTCACCAGGTCAAGAAGCTTGTGCGCGTTCACGACAACGGCTCCGTCGGACTCTCCCTGCACATCGATCTTCACGCGGATTCCCAGGTCGAGATCCGTCGCGCAGATTTCGAGCGCATTTCCGTCGAGGCGAAGCGCAAAGTTGTTCAGAACCTGGATCGTGGCCTTGTTCGGAACCGCACCGATGACCATGTTCAAGGCGTTCAGAAGTTTGGATTTTTCGATTTGAAATTTCATCGGGCTTCCCTGCTAGTTACGAGCCATGACAAACGCAACCCATGCGATGACCACGAGGGCGGCAAGAACGATAACCCCCGCCGAACTCATGACGCTTTTCTTTTTTGGCGTAAAGTTCTTGGCGTTCTGCATGGCTTTTCGGCGTTCGCTACGGCTCATAAGGATTCTCCATTGTTTTTCGACCTAAAAACTATATTATTTTATGCGAGAAAAGGAAAAGCACCATGACAGAAACCGTGTTAAACAGGCTAAAAAGCGGCGCGCTGAATTGCGCATCGACCGTTCTCAACAAGATGAACATCGCGACAGAGGAATCTCGCCTCAAGGCAAAGTACGAGGCTTTGGGCAGGCGACTTCTCCCCGCTCTGGAAAACGACGCTCTCGATACGCTAAAGAACGATCCGGACGTAGTCGAACTGGTCGGCGCGATTTCCGAAATGCGCACAAGACTGAACGCGCTGAAGGCGCGGGCGAAAAAGTACAAGGGCAAGAGCCGTTGAAAAAGCTGAACCTGCACCTGTTCTACGAAAAGACCGGCAAGTCGAAATCGTATCGGATTTCGCCGCGAAAGCCCATTCTCTGGATTCTCGGGGCGATCGTCGCCGCTTTCGGATTTTTTCTGTTTTCCCCGCTCGAAATAGCGCACAGGCTAGGCGATGGGACGCTTCTCGATCTGCGCGCGCAGAACCGGGAAATCAGGACAAACATGAACAGGCTTCGCGCGGACAACGACAGCGCGGAACTTTACCTGCAACGCACGGAGGCCTTGCAAGACAGCGTCTATCGAATCGGTGGCATTCCGCTCGAGGCAAAGGCAAGCGATTCCCTCCAGAACAAGGAACGGACAGAGGCTCTCTTCCAGACCTACAGGACCTACTCCCTCTTCCGCGACACCCTTCTGTCGCAACCGGCTCTCGCCGAGGCGATTCCCGTGCTGCATCCGCTCAAGCGTCACCACATCATCACGAACCGTTTCGGAATGCTCTTCGACCACTTTACCGACCAGAGCCTTCCCCACCGCGGCGTGGATTTTTTTGCCGAAGAAGGCGACACGGTCATCGCGACCGGTGCCGGAACCGTCGTCGAGGTCCGCTCCCATCGGGGATTCGGACTGTCGGTCAAAATCCAGCACACGGAAAACGCCCGCACCTTTTACGCCCACCTCGAAAAGGCGCTAGTCAAGCAGGGACAGCGAATCGGGCGCGGCACTCCCATTGCGACCGTGGGACGCTCCGGGCGCACGGCCGGGAGCGGTCTCCATTACGAAATTCGCATCGACGGGGAACCGGTAAACCCCGAAGATTACTTTATCTCCCCGTGAGGAACAATGGATTCTCGACCCTTTGAACAGAACGTAATCGCCATGGTCTGGGATTTCGACAAGACGCTCATCAGCGGCTACATGCAGGAGCCTCTTTTTCGAAGGTACGACATCGACGGAGCCAAATTCTGGAAAGAAGTCAATGCGCTTCCCGGCTACTACGCCCAAGCGGGCATCCATATAAACGCCGACACGTCATATCTCAACCACATCTTGACTTACGTAAAGCTAGGCAAGCTCGCGGGACTTTCGAACCGGATCCTTCGCGATTGCGGCAAGGAACTCGAGTTCTACCCGGGCATTCCCGAATTTTTCCAAAAGATGAGGACGCTCGTGGAAAGCGAACCGCGGTTTACGGAAGCGGGCATCCGGCTCGAACACTATGTCGTGAGCACCGGATTCGCGGAAACGATCCGCGGAAGCGCCGTCGAACCATTTCTCGATGGAATCTTCGGGTGCGAATTTATCGAAGAGCCCGCCATGCCGGGATTTGCGGAAAAGGACAAGCCGAAATCTGGCGAAATCTCGCAGGTAGCCTGCGCGCTCGACAACACGTCCAAGACGCGATACCTCTTCGAAATCAACAAGGGTTCGAACAAGTTCCCCGACACGATCGACGTCAATTCCCAAATCGACCGGAAGAATCGGAGAATCCCCTTCGAAAACATGATCTACATCGCGGACGGTCCATCCGACGTCCCCGCGTTCAGCATCTTGAACCAGTCGGGAGGAACCACCTACGCCATCTATCCGACGGGAGACCGCAAGGCGATGCGACAGGTCGATGGGCTGCGCCGCGACCGCAGAATCCAGATGTTCGGAGAGGCCGACTACAGGGAAAATTCCATGACGTGGATGTGGCTCTCGGAGCAGGTCGTCCGAATCGCCGAGACAATCGCGCAACGAAAGCACCAGAACATTCGCGACAGCGCATCGCTTCCGCCACGGCACCTGAACGGGTAAGGCTCTCCCGTAATTTTCTAACATTTACCGCAAACCGTCAAGCCCCAACCGGAGACAACGGAAAAATTTTAAAGAGGCGAATTCCTATGGCAGAATTTCCCGAAAAAAAAGACAACCTGGTCATCGAAAACATCCAGCCTTCCGTCGATGCGAACCGTTTCGCCATCAAGCGCGAACCCGGCGACACCGTGAAAATCACCGCGGACATTTTCCGCCACGGCCACGAAAAATACGACGCCGCGATTCTTTACAAACTTCGTTCCGAAAAGCGCTTCCGCAAGGCTCCGATGCATTTCGTCGATAACGACATGTGGGCAGGGGAATTTACGGTAAACAGCATCGGCTACTACGATTACAAGATTATTGCGTGGACGCTCGACCCCAAGGATACCCCGACCGAGAGCCCGCTCATGGAACTCCGCGTCGATCCGGTCTATGCCCGCACGGGAACCTGGTACGAAATGTGGCCAAAAAGCCAGGGCAAGGATCCGAAAAAGAGCGCGACGTTCAAGGATTGCGAAGCCCGCCTCGACTACATCGCCGACATGGGATTCGACACAATCTATCTGGTTCCCATCCACCCGATTGGCGTCACCAACCGCAAGGGGGCTAACAACGCGCTCCACGCGAAGACGGACAAGAACGGAAAGCCGCTCGAACCGGGCTGCCCGTACGCAGTCGGAAACAAGTTCGGCGGTCACTTCGCCGTCGATCCCGAACTCGGCACGATGAAGGATTTTGAGCATTTTGCCAAGGCGGCCCGCGCAAAGGGATTAAGACTCGCGCTCGACATCGCGCTCAACTGCAGCCCGGACCATCCCTATGCGAAAAAGCACCCGGAATGGTTCTACCACGAACCGGACGGAACGATCAAGTTTGCCGAAAACCCGCCAAAGAAGTACGAGGACATCTACCCGTTCGACTACTACAACAAAAACTTCAAGGCTCTCTGGAAGGAAATCCGCGACATCATCCTCTTCTGGGCAGACAATGGCGTCGAAATTTTCCGCATCGACAACCCGCACACGAAACCTTTTCCCTTCTGGGAATGGCTCATCCGCGAAATCAAGGAAGTCCGCCCGGAGCTCGTATTCCTCGCCGAAGCGTTCACCCGTCCCAAGATGATGCACCGCCTCGCGAAGGAAGGCTTCGACATGAGCTACACCTACTTTGCCTGGCGCGAACAGAAATGGGAATTCGAGCAATACTTCAAGGAGCTCACCCAGACAAACGCAAAGGAATACATGCGCGGGATTCTCTTTCCGACGACGCCCGACATCTTCCCGAAATATCTGGCGAACCAGGGTCCGGCGCAGTTCCGGCAACGCTACTTCCTCGCGGGAACGCTTTCGAGCCTCACCGGCATGTACAACGGTTACGAGCTTTGCGAAAACATCCCGTCGCCAGTCAAGGAAGAACTTCTCGACAGCGAAAAGTACCAGTACAAGGTCCATGACTGGGATTCGCCCGTAAACATCCGGGACTTTGTGCGGCGCGTAAACAATGCGAAGCTCGACCACCCCGCGCTCCAGGAATACGACAACCTGGAATTCCACGTCGCGGACAATTCCAACCTGATGGTCTATTCCAAGAAAAAAGGCGACGACGTGATCCTTTGCGTCACGAACATGGACATGCACAACGCCCAGGAAGGAACGATCGCGCTCGACATGGGAAAGCTCGGCCTCGAAAACGACGCGTTCTTCTTTGTCAAGGACTTGATTACCGACGAATCCTACGTTTTTCGCGGCTCGCACAACTTCGTGCGTCTCGATCCGAACAAGGCGCCCGGTCACCTGCTCGTCGTAAAGAAGCTTTAAAAAGTTCGCAACCGATTTGGGGCTGTGCGCATCTAAGGTGGGAAGGTTTCCATGAACGATCCGATTCTTTCCATCCGCCACTTGCGACGCGAATTCAAGATGGGCGACGAAACGGTCCATGCGCTTCGCGGCGTGAGCTTTGATGTGCATCCGGGCGAATTCGTCACCATCATGGGAACGAGCGGTTCCGGCAAGAGTACGATGCTGAACATTTTGGGCTGCATGGACAAGCCCACTTCCGGCGAATATATTCTCGACGGCGAACACATCGAAAAAATGAAGCCCGATGCGCTGGCGAACATTCGCAGCCACAAGCTCGGATTCGTCTTCCAGAGCTACAATTTGCTCGCCCGAACTTCGGCAATCGAAAACGTCGAACTTCCCCTTTTGTACAATTCGAGAATTTCTTCGGAAGAACGGCGGGAACGCGCGCTCAAGGCTCTTGAACGGGTCGGTCTCCAAGGACGCTTGAACCATCTGCCGAACCAGCTTTCGGGTGGGCAGCAGCAACGCGTCGCCATAGCGCGGGCACTTGTGAACGATCCGGTCATCATTCTCGCCGACGAGGCGACGGGAAACCTCGACACCCGAACCAGCTACGAAATCATGGAAATCTTCCAGGAGCTAAATTCCCGCGGAAAGACGATTGTATTCGTCACCCACGAACCGGACATCGCGACATTTTCTAGCCGCACGATCCTTCTCCGCGACGGGCAAATCAAGCGCGACACGAAAAACGAAAACATCCAGAACGCGCACGAAGCGTTTTTAGCGCTTCCGCCGCCCGAGACTTTCGACGACGAGGCTTCCGCATGAGTCCGGTTACTTTGTTTAAAATCGCGTTCCGGGCGTTACTCCGAAACAGGATGCGGACATTTCTTTCCGTACTCGGAATCGTCATCGGCGTTGCCGCGGTCATCACAATGGTCGCCATGGGCGAAGGCTCCAAGCAATCCATCAAGCAGAAAATCACGGCGATGGGAACGAACGCGATAACCATCATGCCGAACGTTTCCAAGAAAGGCGGCGTACAGCTCGACGCGAGTTCTTCCACGCAAACGCTCGAAGAAGCGGACGTTGTTGCGCTTCGGGAAAAGGCGCGGTACATCAACGGCGTTTCTCCGGTCGTCACCGCTTCCGGACAGGCGATTGTCGGAAACAAGAACGAAGCGGTATCTCTCACCGGCATAAGCAGCGACTACCTCAAAATTCGAAACTACGAAATCGACAAAGGCGTAATGTTCGATGACAAGACGGACCGCATGGCAAAAGTCTGCGTCATCGGGCAGACGGTCGTCTCGACGCTTTTCCCGGATACGGACCCAATCGGAAAAACGCTCCGCTACAAGAACATTCCGCTCAAGGTCATCGGCACGCTCAAGGCGAAAGGTTCGAGCGATTTCGGGCAGGACCAGGATGAAGTGATTCTCACGCCGTACCAGACGGTGATGAAACGCTTCAACGCGACAACGGACATCCGGACCATCTACGCCAATTCCATCGGGGAGGGCTACGCGGCGAAGGCGAGCGAGGAAATTCTCCAGATTCTCAAGGAGCGACGTTCGTGGAAAGGCGAAACGGAACCGTTCCGCGTCCGCACCCAGGAAGAAATGATCGAAATGATTACGAGCACTTCGGATTTGCTGTCGATTGTTCTCACGGCAATCGCCGGGATAAGCCTGCTTGTCGGAGGCATCGGAATCATGAACATCATGTATGTTTCCGTCACCGAGCGCACGCGGGAAATCGGGCTGCGGATGGCCATCGGGGCGAAAGGCCGCGACGTTCTTCTCCAGTTTCTCTTCGAATCGGTCATGATCAGCCTGCTCGGCGGTATCCTCGGAATCCTTCTGGGCGTTCTTTCGACGACAATCGTCAAGGCGGCTTTAAATTGGCCGATGAGCATCACCGCGATGAGCGTTATCGCGAGCTTTGGCGTATGCTTTGCCACGGGCGTTTTCTTCGGCTGGTATCCGGCGAGAAAAGCCTCTCGGCTCGACCCCATCGAAGCGTTGCGGTTTGAATAGACTGTTTTTGGGGAGCGGCGCTTTACACAAAATTTCAAGAATATGTCCATAATTGTGTATATTTTGCTTTGTACAAAATTTCCTTAAAAAGGAATCTTTATCACGGCCTTTACCAAAATCGAGCAGACAGCAGCAATGAATTTAAAGAAAATTGTAGTGGCATTTTTTTTTGTTGTTTCGTATAAGTTAAGTTTTGGCAACGAGATGGTCTCGCCTCAATCAACGGAAGTAGATAGCGCCAAGATATATTACGACTTGATTGCGGAAGAAAATTATCAGGCGTACTCTAGGCCAAATGTGATAGGAATGATTGCAGGGGGAAGTTTGACCGTTGTGGGTGCTGCTTTTGTCGGATTCGGACTGTACGCTATATTGTACAATTCAAACGATCCTTACGAGAATGTTGCCGGGAATGTTTTAGGAACTTTAAGCCTATTAACGTCCATCCCTTTTCTTGGCGTGGGCGTTCCTGTTCTTTCGTACAATACATACAAGTATATTGTTCACAAAGGCCATGCCAATAAACGCGATGAATACCAAGCTGCGCTCGATCGTTATAAATTGCGAAAGCGTGGTGGCGAATCCGGTGCGTTGCAACTGATGATTCTCCCCGAACTCAATTTTATCGAAAGGCGCGGCGGGTTGAATGCGGTTGTCTTGTTTTAGGGAGAGACATTGGAGGACGACTCGCAAAAATTTTTCACCGACCAACACCTCTACTTGTCAAAGCAAGCGTCCCGACCCGACATAGGTTGCATCGCTATACAATAGCCGTCAAGGCATGTGTTTCGAATCCAAATAGAAGGGGATGCAAAATTATCAAAATATGGCAAAATCGATCCTTCTGTGTAATTAAACCATTTTGCAGAATCCTGTACCGGAAATACGTTGACATAGGTACCCCGAAAATCGATTACACCGACATCTATGTTTTTTACGAAATCACCAGCAAATAGTTTCAAAGTTAATTTGGCTGGTTTTAATTCAATTTTATTAAAAACCGAACTGAAAGAACAAATAAAGACATCCCATCGAGGGCTATCTTCAAAAAACTGACAGCGATCTTTGAAAGCCGCTTCTATCAAGCTTAAATAGCCGTCTCCAGAAGATAGCCTACAAATCGTAAATTTATCCCCTGTCAAGTTTCCATAGCTGGCTAAGATATTCAACGAATCGGCGGAACTTCTACTTCCATCGCAAATTTTCACACCATTGAGATAAAAATAGACGCTATCAATTTTTTCATTCGATATATAATTCACACTCCCAAAATTTTTAATATCAAAACACTCCATTTCCGTCCAATAACATCCCGCCAAAACAAGAATCACAAAAATGCCACACAAAAACTTTTTCATCGTTCACCATCCATCTCAAGGAAATTTACAGCATAGAAAGGAGCACCCGGCATTACAAAATTATCGACGAGCATTGTTGAAGACTCTTCAAAAGGAACCC
>CAVGIM010000058.1:984-14582 GCA_963629575.1 Candidatus Methanomethylophilaceae archaeon | reverse complement strand
AGCTTAGAGACGCAGAGCGATCCGCTTTACATTTGAACCTAAACGTCTGCGAAACCCAGATCTAAGCTCCAAGCTCTAGGCTCTGACCGCGCTCCAGGATGACAGCTAAAAGTAAAAGTTCGCTCGGAGTCCCACCCTCCACCCTCCACTCTTCACTAAGCTCTCAGTTCTAAGCTCTGCCCCAAGTTCTGCCGAGACGTCTTTCGGGAACGATCGAAGCTATCCTCTTTTCCGCGATTTATGTATATTGTCGTTATCGAAAAGGCCCGGTCGGGTCAAAGGAAGTCATTATGAATCGTAAAATGTTTGTCGTGGGGGCGCTTCTTTGCGCCTTGGGATTCACCGGTTGCGCAAGTTCCGCGCAGAAGGCTTCCGATGGCGGATTCCAGACGGTGGAAACTCCGGCGACGCAGCTCGAAAAATACAAGGCGGAACTTTCCGAAAAGGACATTGCCGCATCCATCGGAATGGCCGTTTCGAACGACGAGATGATAGCGCGGACCCAGGCGGCGGACGAGGCGCGCGCGGCTCTCGCCGTGGCGACAAAGACCCAGGTAAATCGCTACAAGGAGCAATACGGCAAGAACGTCGATGGAAAGGCGCTCAAGATCTGGGAAGAAAAGGCGAACGAATACACGGAGCAGGATTTGGTCGGGGCGAACGTCCTCCGCACGATTACGCAGTATAACGCCGAAAGCGGGCAGTACAAGATTTACGTCCTGGTCGCGATGGATCCGGCGAAGATGGCGGAATCGCTGAAAAAGGCCGCCGAGGAAAACAAGGAATTCATGCTTCGTGCCGAAAGCGCCGACATGCAGAAGCGCATGAACGAAGCCGCGGCAAAGTACAGGGAAGAACTCCAGAAAAAGTAATCCCGACGCTCGATATGGAAAGCGGTTTCTGTCTGGAGACCGCTTTTTTGTTTTTCCTTGAAATCCTGACTTTGACCTCGAGACCGGGTAATGGCAGGAATGAGTGTGACCTACAGCAGCTCGATCAGGTCGTAAAAATAATACAGGTTTCCGCGCTTTCTGTTGTCGGCAAACACGATGTTGCTCGCCGTCAGCCTGTCTAGCAGTCGGTTGACCGTGGTGTTGGAAAGTCCCGTTTCCCGTTCGATGGCGCGACTGTTCTGGATAGGGTTCCTGAAAAAACAGCTGAAAACCTGCTTCAGCAGACGCGAAGAGGAAATATTTGAAACCTTTTTCAGACTGGATTCGTAAAGCTCCTCGATCTTTTGGACATTGCCCTCGTACTTGACGCACTGCCTGTCCACGATTCCCAGAAAGAATCGTATCCATTCGTTCCAGGCTACGTTCGTCCGGATATCGTTCAGCATCTTGTAGTAGCGGAATTTTTCCTTTTCGATCGCTTCGCTCAAGAATAGCCAGGGCATTTCGATTTCTTGCGCCTTGAAGAGAAATAGCGGAATCAGCATGCGGCCTAGACGACCGTTGCCGTCGGCGAAGGGATGGATTGTTTCGAACTGTGCATGGATGACGGCCGCGTTTACCAGATTGCGCTCGCCGGATGTCGGCCTGTTCATAAAGGCTACCAGGTTGTCCATGAGAGGCTTCACGCATCTTGCTTCCGGCGGAACAAAGGTGATTTCCCTGGAATTCTCGTTTTGGATGAAATTTTGCTCGTGCCTGTAGCATCCGATGGAATCCGTCGTCCGGTGGACGTTGCCGCCTAGAAGAATTCGGTGCATTTCTAGGAGCATTTCCTCGGTAAAGGCGCCCGTTCGCATGAGGTAGTCGCGCCCGTACCTTGTGGCCGCGGAATAGTTTCGGACTTCGTTGACATCCTTGTCCGACTTGTCTTCGAGTGTTGTCTTTTCTAGCGAACTTTCTAGCGACGTGCGCGTTCCTTCCATCCGGCTTGAATGCAGGCTTTCCTTGATGTACATCGACGCCATGCAGGATTCCCTGGCAATCGATCGCTTTAAAACGGCCGAATATACCTTGAGACGGGAAACGGAATCGACCAGCTCGTCGATAAAGGTGGACTTGTCGATGTGTTCAAAAGCGACTTCGATGTTTTCTGCGACAAATGGCTTTAGCATAGTAAAAACAAATATACCAAAAATTGTTTACAGAAAACAAGGGCGCATTTGTTTAGTTATCCTGGATTTTTCCATAATGCTCTACCAGGGAATCGAGGCAGCCCTTGTTTAAATCGAACGCGTCAAAGGCTTCGCGCAGGCCTTGGACAAAAAGACTGTCTTTCATCATTCGGTTTTCGTATTCGACCAATTCCGCTTTAAATCTTTCTCGATCTTTCTTTCGCTGGGGGGGGAAAAGCCATAGAATTTGCTCGATACTTTGCAATACGAATGAATGTTCTTGTCAATTCGGGGCAGCTTGCATTTGCCGTAGTAGTTGTAGGCGATGTCTCCATATTCGTCATAGCCTACTTCTATCTGCAATTGAAAACGTCTTTCGTTTGCATCGACGACGTAGATGGCGGTTTCGGGGGGAAGAAGGGTTTCTTCTTTGTACGGATCCCAGCCGATGCCGATATTTGGTGTTGCCGCCATATAGGAATATCCGTACCTTTCGATGGCGTCGATGCATGAAACTTCGTCTATCTCTGGGTTGACGTAACGCGCGTTAAAAGACGACATGTGCAAAAGTCGGTAATCCGTTTCGTCTAGAAACTTATACCAGATTCGTATTTCGAAAAAATGATAGTAGTGGAGACCTCTTTGTCCGGGCTTATCGACAAATTCGGCGAATTCCGCATTGCCTGCCTTGACAACCCTTACCTGGTCGGAAAATACAAACTGGTTGAAAACGTTCCCCTTTACAAGATGCCCGATGAAAAAAAACAAGGCAACCGCTGCAAAGGGGGCGGATACGATAAGTAAAATTTTAGTCCATCCCCATTTCATGTAAAAATCCTCTTAAAATCTTGTTGATGAACGCCTGTTTGGAGATTTTTGAATACACTTTCTTTGAACAATGAACGGCCAATCTTAAAAAACGATTGAGGTTTTTCCATAATGCTCTACCAGGGAATCGAGGCAGTCGGGCTTAAAGTATAATTGTTCAAAAACCTCGTACAGGGCGTGGACATTGGCGGTATCGCCGAAATACTCCGAAGCCATTCGCCTGAATATGTTTTCCGGTGCGTAGAAACCAAAAAAGCCGTCTCGAGTCATGACGATAACGTCGCATTGCACTTTTTGCCGATAATCTAAAAGATTCATTAGAAGTTCATCTTCGTCGATTTTTTCCGTAGAATCAGGAGCTTCGGCAGAGAAACGTATGAGTAGGACATACTTGCGCCCGCCGGGAACAATCGGGTATAACTCAAAAAGGTCTTGGGCAAAATGATACTGTTCCTTTCGAAACACGGAAACAAATTTGGAATCGTTCAAGGTGCGGAAAATCCGAATGTCGGGAATTATCATGTGCTCTTCATCGCATCCGTCCCGTCCAAAGTCTCCTCTACCAAAATTGTGTTTATAGGTTAGTGTGTCGTAAAGAAAATCTCCTTGTTTCTTCAAAAGAACATCGTAGGAACAGTCTGGCGGCCTTAAAAACTGGATATAGGGATTTGCGTTTACAAAAAGAGCGATATCCAGGCCGTTTTCGCTGAACCGTCTTGCGTATTCGGAATGGATGTAGTCCGGGAAAGCGTTTTTCCAAACGACAATCCCGAACAGGATGTATGGCACGATGATGACATCAAGGAATATAACAACCCATTTCATTCAGACATCCTTCCCGGATTTTGTTGATGAACGCCCGCTTTGCCGCATCGATAAAAATAGAATTTACAAAGGGCGTTAGCGGGAAAAAGTTAAAACGGTTTACGTGTCTTTCGAAATTTTTCCAGCCTCCGTACGAATCGATAAAATGGCTGAAGCGTCCATAGAGGTTGTTGTTGTAGTAGTTGTCCATGGCGTCATGGTATGATAGTCCGTTATGGATGAGCGTCGAAATGTTCCGGGCGTCTATATCGGCGTAAAAATCGCTTGGACCGAAACTGTGGTTAAAATCTGGGTCGTTTGTGCCGATACTCCTGCTCGCTTTGCGATACATACTGTCAAGACTAATCGGCTTTTCCTTTATCTCGGATTCCAAATCCCTTGCGTATGTGAACATGTCGCCGACCCAGCCTGCCCAGTCCGCAGGAATATTGCGACGGTATGCATCGCGGTCTAGGTATCTGCTAAGCGTTGCGTTAAAGTGCGGAACGTCGAATTCAACATTCGTTCCCGGAATGATGATTTGACTGAAAAAGCCTTTTTTGGAATAAAAATTTGGATAGTCGGGGAACTTGCGTCTAACGAGAAAGCTTAGATAGGGATTCGCTTCGCCCGAAGTCAACCTCCAGTGAAGCTGGCTGTAGCTACCGAAATCCCTTAGCACGCGTGCCAGTTCAAGAGCGCGTTCGCTCTGGATGTAGTTATGCCATTGGGGAAGTTCGACAAGGCTGTCCATGTCTTGGATGGACGTTAGCAGCTGGTCGAAGGTTGGTTGAAGGTTGAGCGCTTGAAGTCCGTTTGTCGGGCGGCTCGTGCGCAAAGTCGGGATGTAGGTTTCTGGCATCATTCTCCTTTGCCCTTGCTCTGTCGGGCGGTTTGTTTTACCGAAGGCGAATGAATTAGGTATCTTTGTTGTGCCGATAGAGTTACCCAACTCTTCCGCCGAAGGACTTCCGACTGCAATCGGAGGTCCTTCCTTTTTCGGTTGATTTTACGGTTTTCCGTAAACAATATAGATTATTTTAGGCTAAATGGAAAAGAAAAACGATGATTAGTAAATTTTTTTGGTAAAAAATGTTTTTTTTTGGGGGGGTTCGCGCAAGGAAAATCCTCGTTCCGAGCCTTGGTCTTGCCGATGGCATCGTCACCGAGCTGAGCCTAAATTTCCGCCAAAAATCTAGACGTTGAAAATATCCTGAAGATATTCGATTGCCCCGTTCGAAACGGGCTGCAGGCAGGCGCGCGCCTTCGTCTCGGAAATGGTCACGAGAAGCTGTCGCGCGAGCCGCGTGTTGTAATCTCTCGCGAAGCTGAAGTTTGGCGGAAAGACGACCTTGTTCACGCGTTCCCAGTAGTTTCTGGACCTTTCCGTATAGACCGGGGCGATGCCGAAGTAGATTTCCGTGTCGGGGAGCTGTTCCGCCCAGAGTTCGAGCATTCCCACGGAGAAGAACGGCTGCGTGTAGAATCCGTCGGCGCCGGCTTCCTGCTTGCGGAAGGCGTAGTCCAGTTCTTCGCGGAAAGGGTTCCGGTAGGGGTCGAGACCGGCGAAGACCTTCAGGTTCGGAAATTCGCGTTTGACTGCCTGGATTCCTTCGAGCGTCGTAAGTCCGGATGGGAGAAAGTCCGTGTCCTTCGGAGGGTCGCCGCCGATGAGCAGCACCTGCTTCAGACCTGCGCGGACGAGAACGGAAATCTTTTCGAGAAGCTCCTTTTCCGACCGGTCGATCATTCGAAAGTGGGGTGTCGTCGGGACGGAATTTTCGAGCAACGTTAGCGAAGGTTCGAACGACTTGATGGGCAGCCGGCGGATTTCCGGGACGTTCACGGACGTGACGAAGGGAAAAGTCGCTAGGGATTTTTTCGATTCGGCGAGGATGCCGTCGAGCGAGCGGGGAACCAGTTCGAGCGCGATTTCTTGGGGCTTTCTAAAACTCATGCCCAAAATATAGTACGAAAGATTCAAAAAGTCAATGCGTAAATGTGAATTTTTGCATAATTGAAATTCGAATAAAAATCGGGTCGAAAGTTCTCGAATGGGTGCCTTGGCTGCTTACAAATTTCGGATTATGGAATTTCTTGACAAGATTTGTCCCAAAAAGAATAGATTTAGGGAAAAGGAGAGAAAATGAAAAAGAACGTTTACATTGCCCTGTCGCTTGCGGTCGCACTCGGAATTTCCCATGCGACGGTGAATTTCCCGTTTCCGCAAAACTCGAACTACGATGGCCGGGCGACTGTCCTTTCCGACCAGGCGACGGCGGCGGAACAGCTGAAATCCGGCTTCGCCTATTGGATGAATACTTTTTACAACGAATCCGGGGACATTGCAGGTGTGCGCTCCAACGAAGGCTCCAACGAGTATTTTTCGGAAGGCGTCGGCTACGGGATGCTGCTTGCTGTTTACTTTAGCGACAATACGACGAGCTATGAACCGCAATTCCAGAAGCTGTGGAACTTTTACAAGAAGTTCATGAACAAGAATGGGCTGATGATTTGGAAAATCGGCAATCTTTCCGAGTCCTGGGATTCGGGGAACGGCGCCGCCCTTGACGGCGACATGGACGTTGCCGCGGCCCTTGTCCTCGGCGCCTACCAGTTCGGGAACACGGAATATCTCGCGGCGGCAAAAACGCTAATCCAGAACATGAAGGCGTATGAATTCGAAACGAGCGGTGTCCACTTGCCGGGAGACGCCTGGGGCGATGCCGGAAAGAACCGCAAGAATCCGGGATACTTTGACCCCGCCTACATGCCGCTCTTTGCGATGGCGGACCCGGACAACGCCGAGTTCTGGAGCGTGACCGCCTACAACGCGAACATGAATCTGTACGAAAAGAGCTCGGGCGAAGTTTCGACGGGTCTTATCGACGACTGGACAAACGCTTCGGGAACAAGCGAGGACGATTACTTTAGCTATGACGCTTCCCGCGCGCCGTGGAGAAACGCGAAGGCGGTCTGCTGGTTTGGAGATTCCCGCGCGCTCGCCATCGACAAGAAGATGGCCGCCTGGGTTTCGACCGTCGCGCCTTCGAACATGAAAGGACCGGTCGTCCGTTCGAGCGGAACGCTCGGAAGCGACCACAACAGTACCTTTGTCGCTTCCCTGATGACGGCCTTTGTCTCGGACGCATCCTACCAGGCGAACCTGGACGCTTACTGGGCGGAAGCGGTGAATCTCGGAAACGAAAATTACTTCAACCAGTCGCTCAAGCTGTTGAACGGGCTTCTCGTTTCGGGCAATATGCCGAATTTCGCTTCGGGCGACTTGCCGCCGGTGAAAATCGCCTCGAAGGCTTCCGCAAAAAAATCCTTCCAGGTGAACGGAAAGAATATCTCGTTCGAGGTTTCGAAAAATTCCCCGGTGCAGGTCGATTTGGTCAATTTGTCCGGGGCCGTGGAAAAGGCGCTCTTCCGCGGGAACGCTTCCGGCATCTTGAACCTTTCGGCAGACGGCGTAAAAAGCGGCGTCTATGTGCTGCGCGTCCGGGAAGGCGCTTCGGTGTGGATTAGGACGCTCCGGCTAGGCTTGTAGCGATTTCCCTGTCCGCGGGGAGCCAGTCGATTGTGGCGAGTTCCGTTCGCAAGTGCCAGCGGGCCGCCATGTGCTCGCGTAGCGTGAGTTCTCCGTTTGCCACCACGCACAGGAACGCGTGCATCGTCAGGTGGAATTTCGGGTAGTCGTATTCTACGGTACAGACGAACTTTTCGATCTTGGCTTCGATGGCGAGTTCCTCCCGGAGTTCGCGGACGAGGGCCGCTTCGCGGGTTTCGCCCGGCTCGATTTTTCCGCCCGGAAATTCCCACAAGCCTTTGAACTCTCCGTAACCGCGTTCCGTGGCGAGTATCTTGCCGGTAGCTTTGTCCTCGATGATTCCGGCGACGACTTCGACTGTTTTCATGCCGGGGAAGTTAGAAAAATGAATTCGCGCTGTCTTTTCATTTTGTATTATTGTTCCCCCGAGGTTTCCCATGCTCCGTCTAGTTGTTCTTTTCTTGCTTGCCATTTGTTCCGTCGGATTTGCCGAGCCCGCGCTGACCGTTTCCGTGCTGCTTGCCCCTTACGAGAAGATGGTGCGAGAGATAGCGGGGGAATCTATCGACGTGGTGACGCTCGTGCCGAAAAACGCGAACCCGCATACGTTCGAGCCGAAGCCCGATGTCCTAAAAAAATTCTCCCATGTTTCCCTCTATTTTAGCGACGGTTCGGGGCTTGACAACGCGTGGCGTCCGAGGTTTCTGGGAGTGAACCCGGACGTGAAGGTTGTCGATGTTTCGGAAGGCGTCTCGTTTATTGCGGAAGAACATTTCCACGAAGAGGAACACGGCGAAGAACTGGATCCGCACCTGTGGAACTCTCCGCGGACGGCGATTCGGCTTGCGTCGAACATTTGCCGAGCGCTGGTCGCCGCGGACGCTCCCCGTGCGGGAACCTACCGGGAAAACCTGGAAAGGTTCCGGAAGAAACTCTCCGATCTGGACGCTCGGTTCGCGAACGCTCTGAAAACTCTTTCGGAAGAGCGTCGGACATTCATCGTATTCCACCCCTCTTACGGATACCTCGCGCGGGATTATGGCTTGAGGCAAATTGCGGTCGAGATGGACGGCAAGGAACCGAAACCGCGCGACATGCGGAACCTGGTGACTACCGCGAAAGAAAATCATGTAAAAACCGTCTTTGTGCAGCCGCAGTTCAGCCGTCGGGCCGCGGAATCCCTGTCGAGGGAAATCGGCGCGAAAATCGTGTCGATCGATCCGCTCGCCTATGATTTCGACGGGGAACTCGAAAGATTTTTGAATGCCCTTTTGGAGGTGCGCAAGTGAATCCGTTCCCGGCAATCGATGTTCGCCACCTGGATTTTTCCTACGAGAAAACGCCTGTCCTTTCGGGCGTGAACTTTTCCGTGAACCGCGGCGACTTCCTCGCCATTATCGGGCCGAACGGCGGCGGAAAAAGCACGCTGATGAAGCTCGTCGTCGGACTCTTGAAACCTTCCGCGGGAGAGGTTCGCGTCTTTGGCGAGAAGGTTCCCTCGAAGAAGATTTCCCTCGGCTACGTGCCGCAGAACACGAACCGCAACCTGGAATTTCCGATAACCGTGGAAGAAACCGTCTCGACCGGGCTTCCGCGCTTTCGACCGGATCCGCCAAAGATTCGAAAACTCCTCGAAACGGTGCGGATGGAATCCTTCGCGAAGCGACGCCTCGGAGAGCTTTCGGGCGGCGAACGCCAGCGGGTCCTCATCGCGCGCGCCCTTGCCTCGGATCCCCAAATTCTTTTTTTGGACGAGCCTTCGAGCAATATCGACGCGAAGGGTCAGGAAGATCTCTACGGGCTCCTCGCCCGGCTGAACGAGAAGATGACGATTGTGATTGTGACTCACGACCTGATGGCGCTTTCGCGCCATGTGAAGAGCGTCGCCTGCGTCAATCGGACGGTGCATTTTCATTCCGGGGCGGAAATCACGCCGGAGATGATGCAAGGCATGTACGGCTCGGAAATGGAACTTGTCGCGCACGACGTTTCGCATCGGATTCTGGGGTCCCATTTCCACTGACATTTTCTGTCGCATAAAAAAAGCCGGGCGAAGCCCGGCTTTTGCTTTCTATGTTGTCTCTCTACTTGATGGTCGTCGTGAAGCGGAGCGCCGCGGCGACGTCCTTCAGTTCCTTTTCGCTGAAGATGTTCAGCTGCGCCTTGGTGCGGCCGTATGTCTTGACGAATGCGACTGTCCAGGCGAATTCGTCCGCGCCCGCGGAGAGCTCGTCGCGGTCCTGGATGTATTCGACTTCGAACATCAGGTGGTCGAGGAATCCCGCAGTCGGAATTTCGAGCCCGACATAGAACGGGAGATAGTCGGAGCCTTGGGCGTATTCCGGCTTGATGGCGCTTCCGTTCCGGATTGTTTCCGCGTTTACGTCGGAATCCTCGGTCGTCTTGATGTAGGCGACTTCTCCGTAGAGACGGAGATTAGGAACTAACGCGTAAGAAGCGTAGCCGGCGATGCGGTGCGTCTGTGTCGCTGCCTGGTTAAAGGCGTCAAGGGCGTTCACGCGGTAGGCTGCCGCGAGTTCGAGCGGAAAGCGGAACTTGACGCGTTCTTCGATTCTCGCGTATCCGGTGTTGAACTTGCTGTCGGTCGTGGCGACCATCGCCTTGAAGGCGGAAGGGCCAAAGTTCCAGCCGAGTTCAAAGGCGTCGTGAGAATAGTCCCGCATCATCATGCCGCGCCTGCTTAGCGCCGGGTCGATGTAGGTTCCGAAGTTTCCGGAATTGCTCCAGTCCGTTTTCCAGTGGCCGAGCTTCAGGTTCAGCGCATGGTCTCCCAGGCGATACTTGTAGTTTGCCCAGTAGAGGTCCGCGAGAATCTTGTCATAGTTCTTGCCGTCGATGGAATTGCCGAAGTTCGGGCCGAACATGCGAATCATGATTTGCGCGTCGAAATCTTCGGACTTGTACATGCCGCCGATGTTTGCGCGGAACCAGAAGGATTCGAACCAGTTGTCCTGATTGTTCGCGACACCCTGGGTCTGGATGTTTCCCTTGAACGAAAAGTTTTCCGCGATGTCCGCTGCAAAAACGTTTGCCGCCAAAGCGAGTGCGACCGCGGATGCCAAAAATCTTGCCTTCATTTTTTCTCCTTGATACAAGTGTGTCAAATCTATTAAAAAGCAGAGCGGTTTGAAAGGGGCGCTTCGGAAACGGCAAGCGCGGGAAATTTCATTTTTCCAATCCTAGCTCCTTGATGTCATGCCCGTGCAAGTCCCATTTCGAGATGTCCCCGTTGAAGCGTGAGTAGGCAAACATGCTGTTCATATTCTCCACGAAAGAGACGTTCCATTCGGAAACGTCACCGTTGAAGCTCGAGTGATCAAACATGTGGCTCATATCTGTCACGGAAGAGACGTTCCATTCGGAAATGTCCCCGTTGAAGCTCGAGTGATCAAACATGTGGCTCATATCTGTCACGGAAGAGACGTTCCATTCGGAAATGTCCCCGTTGAAGCTCGAGTGATCAAACATGTGGCTCATATCTGTCACGGAAGAGACGTTCCATTCGGAAATGTCCCCGTTGAAGCTCGAGTGATCAAACATGTGGCTCATATCTGTCACGGAAGAGACGTTCCATTCGGAAATGTCCCCGTTGAAGCTCGAGTGATCAAACATGTGGCTCATATCTGTCACGGAAGAGACGTTCCATTCGGAAACGTCACCGTTGAAGCGTGAGCAGGCAAACATGTCGCCCATATTCTCCACGGAAGAGACGTTCCATTCGGAAACGTCCCCGTTGAAGCGTGAGAAGGCAAACATGCAGCTCATATTCTCCACGGAAAGGACCTTCCATTCGGAAACGTCCCCGTTGAAGCTCGAGTGAGCAAACATCCAGCTCATATCTATCACGGAAGAGACGTTCCATTCGGAAATGTCACCGTTGAAGCGTGAGGAGGTAAACATGCTGTTCATATTCTCCACGGAAGAGACGTCCCATTTTGAGATGTCACCGTTGAAGCGTGAGGAGGCAAACATGCAGCTCATATTCTCCACGAAAGAGACGTCCCATTTTGAAATGTCACCGTTGAAGCCTGAGGAGGCAAACATCCAGCTCATATCTGTCACGGAAGAGACGTCCCATTTCGAGATGTCCCCGTTGAAACGTGAGAAGACAAACATCCAGCTCATATCTGTCACGGAAGAGACGTCCCATTTCGAGATGTCTCCGTTGAACTGGGTGAAATCGTTGTCTGAATTGAAATCGAACAGCCGGCTCATATCCGTAATCTGCGAAACGTCGATAAAGTTCAGGTCGCATTTGTATCCGTCCCTTTTGATTGCCTCGCGGATGAGAACTTTCAGGTGCTCTTTGTCCTTGGCTATTATTGTTTTGTTGGTCTTAAAGATAGACAAAAAAGTGAAGAAGAATCTGATTGCCTCGCGGATGAGGGCTTTCAGGTGTTCTTTGTTTTTGGCGATGATTGTTTTGTTGGTCATGATTATCCTCAGATGTTTTTCAGGTTTGTTTTTCCATTTGCTGATGTCGCCTGTGAATTCGGACTCGGCAAACATGTTTCGCATATCCGTCACATTGGACACGTTCCACTCGGAAATATCACTATTGAAGCAAGAGCGGGCAAACATTCTGTTCATGTTTGTCACTTTAGATACATCCCATTTGGAAATATCTTGGTTGAATCGGGAAATGGCAAACATTTCGTTCATGTGGGATACATGGGATACATTCCAGCGGCTGATGTCGTTGTTGAACAAAGAATTAAAAAACATCCAGCTCATATCGGTCACATTCGATACGTCCCATTCGGAAATGTCCCCGTTGAAACGGGTTTCGGAAAACATTTTACTCATATCGGTTACATTCGACACATCCCACTTGTCGATGTTTCGATTAAAACTGGATTCTTTAAACATGCGACTCATGTCTTTTACGTTTGAAACATTCCACCGGCTGATGTTCCCGTTAAATTTGGAACGCAGGAACATGTTTTTCATGTTTCTCACATTGGACACATCCCACCTGGAAATATCCCCATTGAATTTGGAATTCGAAAAAACAGATCGCATATCCGTCACTTGCGAAACGTCGATAAAGTTCAGGTCGCATTCGTAGCCTTCCTTTTCGATTGCTTCGCGGATGAGAGCTTTCAGGTGCTCTTTGTTCTTGGCGGTAACGGTTTTCTTGGTCATAAATCCCTCGGTATGCAGAAAAAAAACGGAAAGAGTCGCTTGCGCCCCTCTCCATGCCAAATATAAACAAAAAAATGAAGAAAATTCTCGAAAACTATTGACTTCGTTTTTTTTTTTCTTATGTTCTGAAGGTAAGGATAGCGCAAGTCGCTAGCCTCGATACGAAAAGAATTTTTGGAGAATGACGATGAAAGATTATGAAGCCGCGCTGGGGCAAATCCCGTTCTACCGGGTGCGTCCGTTTCTAAAGCCTTTCGTGGGGAAGCGTTACGAGTTGGCTGCGCATCGGAAGCTTCTAATTGTCGGCGAGAGCCATTATGCGCCGGAAGGGGAGACGCTCCACCGGAATGTCGAAGGCTGGTATGACGGCTCTACCCAAGTGACCGAAGCGATGCCGCTTTACTGGAATTGTCTTACGCGACGGACCTTTGCCGACTTTAAGGCCGGGCGTTTTTCCAAGACGATTCTCGGGGAACTTGGCGCGCTTTGCGGGGCGGAAAATCCCGCGGAAGAAGTCGCGTTCTGCAACTACTTCTTGCGACCGGCGGATAACCGAAAATCGTTCCGGGAAATCTGCACGGAACTCGACCGGAAAATGTCTGCGGAAAACTTTGCGCGCGTGCTGGCGGCTCTTTCGCCGGACGTCGTGTGCTTTGCGTCAAAGGAAGCGGTTGTTTGTGCTGGAAAGTATTTTCCGAAACTTTTCGGCAGGGAAATTTGGGACAGGAACAATGGTTATGTTTTTTGGGTATATCATCCGTCGTTTGGAAACTGGGACCGCCATACGGATGATCCGAATTTTCACGGGCTTACCTGCCGGGAATTTTTCCGGGAACAGCTTTCCGAGAACTGGCTTTTGAAAGCTTGACACGAATCGAGGAGATGACCATGGGTTACTATTGCAGAAAATGCGGACGTTCGTTTAGCAATCTTCAGGTTTTGGTGAATTGCGGCTGCGCCAAGGGCGGTCGCTGCGAAGCCTATACGGGTATTGAAACGGGTCCTTTCCATTGCAGGAAATGCGGCCGTTCGTTTAACGAACTTCAGGTTTTGGCGAATTGCGGCTGTGCCAAGGGAGGTCGTTGCGAACCTTACGAGGGAAAGGAAACGGGAACTTATCACTGCAGAAAATGCGGCCGTTCGTTTAGCAATCTTCAGGTTTTGGTGAACTGTGGCTGCGCC
>CAVGIM010000058.1:0-974 GCA_963629575.1 Candidatus Methanomethylophilaceae archaeon | reverse complement strand
CTGCGCCAAGGGTGGTCGCTGCGAAGCGCTTTGATGGGGGGGAATGAAAAATGCTAGGAGAAATTTTCGGTATTGCGAAAGCGGTTGTGAATCCGACCAGCATAAATGCTGTTGTTGAAATTGCAAAATCATTTTCCAGTAAAGATTTGGATGTTGCCATTCTTGGTCCGAAAGCATCGGGCAAGACGACATTAATCGATATCCTGAAATATGGAAGGGTCGGAATTCCATCCGAAGCGACTAGTGGGGGTGAAAAGGTTGATAGAATTAATGCCTCATGGACGAAGGACAATTCTCTAAAAAAGACAACCTTGCTGGTCAATAAAAAGAGAGCCCCTTTTTTTCAGTCTATCTTTGAAGATAGTGGTACCGATGTTCCGGGTGATGAATCCTATCGAAGTACCTATGAAGACTACATCTATAACAAAGACATCGTTTTTTTGTTGTTTGATATTTCTCGCTATTTTGATCCGGCTTGGGATTTAAAAGAGTGTGGAAAAAGAGATGTCCAGGCGCTATTCGATTTTGTGTACGATAGACGGGAATCGCTTGCGTCAGGTGGAAAAATTTATTTGTTGGCTACACATAAGGATTCGTTGGATTTTTCCGATGAACGTTTTTCCTCTGAAAATAAAATTCTTCAATCTTTTCGCCGAACATTAAAGGGAAAAGAATACGAAGAATTGGGGGAATGGTGCAAGCTTGTGAATTTGACATCCAAGGAAATTTTAGAGCAGATCAAAAAGATGTGCGAAGGAGATGATTAATATGGCAGAATATTTTTGGATTCAAAAAAATGACAACGAAGGAAAAACGATAGCTTTGGAGAATCGTTGCAGGGTTTCCGGTGAATCGGTTGCGGAAAAATTGCATGAAATGGATTTGACAAAGAGTAAACTGCTTGCTCAAAATCAAGTTTTTTCCTTAAGTAAGTTTGTAGTGAAGGTTCAGTCAATCAACATTCTCCTTAAGGG
>CAVGIM010000057.1:0-15112 GCA_963629575.1 Candidatus Methanomethylophilaceae archaeon | reverse complement strand
TGCTTCAACGAATTCTATTTCAATGGATGTGGCCAATGCTAATCGCACGGTATCCTGTAAAGATTTCGCAAAATAGTCTCATTGAGGAACTTGTTCCTCATGATTGTATTTCTGAAAATTGCCTATTTAAGCAATGCGATATTTCGACATTCAAATTAGCCATAGAGAAAAAGGAACACGTCGATAGAGTTAAGAAAAATAAACTGCGAGCATTCCGTAAAGCCTGTGAAGAAGCACTTAAAGAATTGAAAAATGCAAATACATTGATTGATGTTGTACTCCTTTGCCCTTGCTGCGGTCAAACTGGAACATTAAACGATAAGCCTATACCACAGAATTTTATGATAAGTTGCAATAATTGTGGTTGTCACTGGTCTAAAAATAAAGAAACCATCAAATGGATAAAAGCGGACTCTCAAAAGCTTTACGGTTTATTAGAAGATTTTTCGTCCCCTACATTCCACCAAAAAGTGTAATTTCATAACACGAAATTACACTTTTTGGTGGAAAATTCATCAATTTCCATTTTTGTCTATATTCCAAGTATGCAGCGAAAAATCCTGAAAAAACTGGCTGAGTGGAAAAATTCTGCCGAACCTCGGAGCCATCAAGCAGCAAAAAATTTTTCCATGCGAAACGCTAGTCGTTTTTGACGAAGTCCAGGCATGTCCTAAAGCCCTCACTTCGTTGAAGCATTTTTGCGAAGAAGCGCCCGACATTCATATCATAGCGCTAGGCTCTCTTCTAGGCGTAGCCGTTAACCTGGCGGAATTTTCATTTCCCGTGGGAAAAGTCCAATTTCTGAATATGCATTCGCTCGATTTTGAAGAGTTTCTTCTCGCCCGCGGGGAAGACTTTTTATTGCAGAAGATTTCTGCATGTTTCGCAGAAAACTCGCCGATGGAAAAAGCGCTTCATATCAAAGCCCTTGAAATCTATCGCGAATATCTTTTCGTCGGAGGGATGCCCGCAGCGGTCGATAACTTTGTACGCAATCGCAATCCGCTTCAGGCAAACATTGTCAAGCAAGACATTCTTGCCGCATACCAAAACAACATGAGCAAATACAACAAGCCAAGCGCGATCGCCAAAACGCGTTTAGTCTATGCAGGAATCGGAAAACAACTCGCCAAGGAGAACAGAAAATTCCAATATCGCGGAATCAAGCCCGGAGCAAGAGCCAGCGAATTTGAAAACGCAATCGAATGGATCTGCCTCGCGGGAATCTATTGAATCTTGTTACTGGACCGAATCTAATCAAAACGAAATAGACTTTATCCTTCGACTAAAAGGCGACATCGTTCCCGTTAAAGTTAAAACGGCATCAAATCCGTTCCCCTCTATGCGGCAAGATGGGTGAAGTAAACCGGCATCAACCATTCATTCCAAAAGCCACTGGATTAAATTCCTGTGAATAATTCCGTTTTGCGAAAAATCGAAACGGTCCAAAGACAAAACATATTTTGGAAAATTGTCGGGGACCAAGGCGTATGCGCCGAATTCCCTTTTAACTGTTTCTTCGCTAGATAGTAGATAGCAGACCTGGAAATATTCTGTCCCCTTTTCATTTCTGGCACAAAAATCTATTTCCTGTTTGGCTGTTTTCCCAATCGTTACGGAGTAACCTCGGCGCAAAAGTTCAACATAGACAATGTTTTCAAGAACCTGACCAATGTCCTTTTGGTTTTTCAAGAACAGACTTTGACGCAATCCATGATCGGAAATATAAATTTTTTCCTGCGAAGAAAGAATTTCCTTGCCAACAAGATTTTGACGCGGGACAAGATGCAAAAGGCAGGCTTCCCGAGCATATTCCAGATAATTATAAACTGTTTCTGTTGAAACGGAACGCCTTTCATTCTTCAAAAATTTAATCAGACGCAAAGCCGAAAATGTATTCCCTATATTTTCGATAAAATAGGCGAGCAACAATTTTAAAAGCGAAATGTCACGTACTTTGTATCGATCGGAAATGTCCTTCAAGATAATGGAATTGAAGATGTCGTCCAAGTATTGCTTTCTTTGCGATTCGCTCAGGTCAAAATTATATAGAAACGGATAACCACCAACGTCAATATAAGTTTCAAAAGCCTTTTCCTTGGAAACTCCTTTCTTTAATTTGCCAACAGCTTCATAACTTTCCTTGAAACTAAATGGGTACATTTTGATTTCTACATAACGCCCGGCTAGATAGGTAGCGAGTTCACCGGAAAGAAGCCTTGCGTTGGAACCCGTGATGTAAATATCGCAATTCAAATCGATTAGAAACGAATTGACCAATTTTTCCCACCCGACTAGTTCCTGAATTTCATCGAGAAAAAGGTAAATCCTTTTTCTCTTCACTTTTTTCCGGATCGCCTTGACAGTGGACATGACATTTTCAAGAGTGCGAACCCGTTCATCGGCAAACGATTCAAAATTCAAGGAAAGAATCTGCTCCTTGCCAACTCCTTTTTTCAAAATCAGATTTCGAATCTGTTCCAACAAAACAGACTTGCCAGAGCGACGAATTCCGGTAATCACTTTCACAACCGGCGTATCGACAAACGCACGAACTTTATCCAGATAGACGGTTCGAATAATCTTCATACAGACAAATATATTTCTCTATGGCGAAAAATTCAAGCACTTTACTTAAATTCTTTCGTCATAAAGAAAAGATTTGTTTTCTACTTTATTCCATTAATCCTTCCACCAGCCGGTCAAAGCATTCGCCGCGAACCTTGTAATTCTTGAACAGTCCAAAGCTTGCGCAGGCAGGAGAAAGCAGTACCGCGCTTCCCGCTCCGAGCGAGCACGCATCCGCAAAGGCGCAGTCGAGATCCGGAAAAATCTGCATCGGAACGGAGACGCCGTTTTCCCGAAGCGAAGCGCTCATCCTTTCCGCGGTCGCCCCGATGAGAGAAACTTTTTTCAGGTTCGGAATTCCGGCAAGGACATTCGAAAGCTCGGTGAAATCCGCATTCTTTTCGGAACCGCCGAGTATCAGGGCAAAGGGTCGCTTCATGCTTTTCACCGCGGCGATTGTCGCATCGGGACGCGTCGCGTAGGAATCATTGTAAAATTCAATGTGATTCCTTTCCCCCTTAAATTCCATGCGATATTTGAGCGGTTCGTAGGACTTGAGCGATTGCAGGGCTGTCGGAACGTCCGCGCCCAAGGCCTTTACCGCAAGCAGGGCCGCCGCCATGTTTTCGAGCTGGTACGCTCCGCGGATCTTGCAGTCCGAAAGCCTTAGCGTATAGCCGTCAAGCGAAACGGAATCCGGCGTAAAAATCGCATCGGCATCCTTGCTTCCATAGGAGAGCTTTTGCGCCCCGCTTTCTCTCGAAATCGCATCCGACGGAGCCGCATCGCGAAGGTAAACGCAAAAGTCATTTCGCTTCTGCCAGCGGACAAGGTTCGCCTTGGCGTCGCGATATTCCTCGACCGAACGGTGCCAGTCCAGATGTTCCGTCGAAACCCGCAACACGACGCCGATATGCGGCGAAACGGAAAGCGTCATCAACTGGAAGGAGGAAAGTTCGAGAATCGAAACGCGAGCAGGCGAATCGTCCGCCAAGAGATCAAGCGCCGGGACTCCGAAATTTCCACCGATCGCACAGGGAATCTTGCAGGCTTCGAGCGCATGGCGAATCATGCTGACCGTACTTCCCTTGCCAAGCGTTCCCGTCACGCCGATGACCGATAGGGATTTCGTCTCGTTCAGAAATATTTCGATTTGGCTCGTGAGAATTCCTCCGTTCGTCTGGAAACGGAAAAGCTCGCTTTGCAATGGATAGATTCCCGCCGACCGCACGACCGTGACAGAATCCTTGAGACCGTCCAAGTAGTTTTCGCCGCTAAAGACCTTGACATTCACGCTATCCGGCAGACTGGGAAGTTCCACCGGTTTTCTGTCCATCACGACAATATCCTTGACGCCATTTCGCACAAGGTAATTCAGCGTGCTCTTGCCTTCGACGCCAAATCCCAGGATGCCCACCGGGCTTACGATATTCTGCATAGAAATACCTCCTATCCTTTCGCGGGTTTTACCACCGCCGTTGCAAACGGAGCCCTGGAAAACGCTTCGCGCAAAAGTTCCATGAGATGTTCTTCCGAAAAATTTCGCACTTGCGTTTCCGTTTCCGCCATCGTATAGATACGTCCCAAGTGAAGCATCTGGTCGGCAAGCCGCATCAGGCGCTTTTCGGCACTGTCCGAACCGATGCGCAGCCCTCCGATGATGTTTCGCTTCGTGCGTTCCAGTTCGCCTTTTTCAAAGCCTTTTTCCAAAAAGCGCCGAAATTCCCTCTGGGCGATTTCCAGGGCTTCTTCCATTTTTTGCGGCGCGGTTGCAAGCGATATGCCCCATCCCAGAACATCCCGATACACGTCCGTCATCGAATACACGGAATAGGCGAGCCCGCGTTCCTCGCGAACTTTCTGGAAAAGCCTTGAACCCATGTCGGCACCGAATGCGACATTGAACAGACCGAGAGCGCGCAAAAAATCGACATTTCCATTTCGAAAGTCAAAGCTCGTTCCCCAAAAAAGATTTGACTGGTTCAAGTCCTTCTTGCTCTTCGTCTTTCGCACGGCATTCGCAGAGTAAGGATTTTCGCCGACATGTCTTGCCGACTTTTTCTCTTCAAAATTCTTCCGGACCAGATCGACGATTCTTTCGTGTTCGATTTTTCCGACTGCGCAAACGGTCAGCGGCAAGTCTTCGAGAACTTCCCTTTCGCATTCGACAAGATTTTCGCGCGTAAGTCCCCTAACCGTCTTGACGGTTCCCGCGATCGGGAGCGAGAGCCCGCATCCCTTGTAATGAATCTCGTTAAAAAGATCCCCGACACATTCCTCGGCGATATCCTCGTAGCTGTGGACTTCCTCGATAACGACTTTTCGTTCCTTTTCCACTTCCCGGCAGTCGAAACGCGGATGCATCAGCATATCGGAAATCACGTCGAGCGCAAGCGGCACATCCTCTCTGACGACCTGTGCGTAAAATCCGGTTTCCTGCCTGGTCGTATAGGCTTCTAGGTTTCCCCCGCGATCCTCGATCGTATGGGCGATTTCAAACGCGGAGCGCCTTGCCGTTCCCTTGAAGACAAGATGCTCGTAAAAATGGGCGAGACCGTTCGTCTCCGAATTTTCATGGCGCGATCCCCGCGGAATCCACACGCCCACATTGGCGGAACAAGCCCCGGGCATGTAATCCGTTACGACCGTAATCCCGTTTTCCAGTTCGGTTTTTAAAATCTTTTGTCGAAACATGCGCCTAATCTAGCAAAGTTAAAACCCTGAATTTTTCACAAGAATCAGCAGGACAAACCAAATGGAAAGCCCGGCAAAAGCGATTCCGTTTCCCATCATGAGCACTTTCCACTTTCGACCGAAAGATTTCCTGAAAACGCCAAGACAGACAAACGGGATAAAGCTCGCGAGGGCCGGCAAGATATAGCGGAAGTCGTTGCTGCAGGCAAACGGCACCGTTATCCGCAAATACATCAAAGCGGCAAAGAACATCGCGATTTGCAAAAAGAGGAGAACCTTGATTCGATCCATTCTCGATTTCCAGAATCCGCGAAAAGCGCATACGATAAAAACCAGGAGACTCGTTCCCATGACAGCCCCGAGCGTTTCCCCGAGCGGAAATTTGAAAATCCGGAATTCGCCGAACAGAGAAGTCTTGAGCGCATAGTTCCAGAAAAATTCCCTTCCCTGCGACTCGTTCCAAGGACTTGCAAATGGATTCAGCATGTAATTTTTCAAATCGAAATAGACATAGTTACCAAAGCTGTTCGGAACGGCGAGACCGGAATGAAGCCCGCTGGAATTTCCGACAAGCGACGCGCCGCTCCACAGGCGAACAGCAAGAATTCCCAGGCAGACAAGAACGAGGATGCCCAGGGAAATCACCTCCGATTTTTTAGGAAAGATTGTCTCTCGCGGAAAATACCCGAGAACAAGCCCCAATGCGAAAGTCGCAAGCGTTATCACGCCCGTACTTTTTGTCCAATAGCTGAGGCCTGCCGCCACGGCCGCGCACAGGAGCGCTTTCGAAGACTTGGAAAGGATGTATTTCAAGACTCCCCAGAGGCAGAGAAGATGGAAAAAATAGAACAGCTGGTCATTGCCGATGCGCGGAGCGACCAGCAGAAGCAACGGCCAGAACGTCCACAGAAGAGTTCCCAGGGGAAGCGCGTTTTTTGGAAGGACCATTTGCAAGATCCTGAATCCCAAAACCAGGACGAAAATCGACAGGAAGAGACTTTCCGCCTGCACGGCCGAAGCGCCGTCAAAATGCACGGCATTTCCAAGCAGCCAGGGAACGGAAGAAAGCGCGTAATAGACCGGCGGATGGTAGCAAGTCCAGCAGTCATCCGTTCCAGGGATTCGATGTTCTTCCGCAACAATTTTAATGTAGTCCAAATGCCCACCGACATCGTAGGCATATTGCGAATGGGAGAGCGAAGAGAACATCAAGGCGCGCAACAGGACGCCCGCAGTCAGGATAACTCCCGGCAAAATTCCCACATGAAATCTTCGAAACAGAAACGCGAAGAATGCGGTAAAAGAAACGAGCATCAGAATGTACGAGAGAACTCCGACAGCCGACGAAAGCATCATCGGCTTTACGTTCAACCCGCCGACGCCCCCATTGTTTCGAACGAGAAATTCGAAATGGACGTTTTTCCCATCGGCATACTTCGCAATCGAATCCGCCGGAAGCACAAAGCCATTGCTGAAATCACATCGACCCGGAACATGAAAAAGGGACACTTTGCCACCGTTGATCTTGACCGATTCCGCACAGTCGTCCGGGATGACTTTTAACCCAAAGGAACTGCCAAATTTCGAACGGACATCGAAAAAGACCTCGAATCTTTCGCCATCCCGAAACTCTTCCGCTATCGGAAAAGTCGCCGGTCTTTCGTCGCGCAGCGAACGATAGCCGACATTTTCTACCACAAGCCGGAAAAAAAAGAACAGGAAAATTCCCAGGATCAAAAGCAATAGACAATACGTTTCCGGAGAGCGAAAGACGTTCCAAATCTTTTTTCGCATCGACATCAACCCGAATCCTTGAAAATGAATTGACACGCGACCAAGTGCCTTACCGGCTTCCTTCGTGATATTCCGCTTCGGCATTCACGTTCCAGATGGCGGACTTGTCGCTCGAATTTTCGCGAATGCACTTGACGGTTTCCATCGCGGTGAGCATACTGTGATCCATGTTGTTGTACCTGTGCATTCCGTTTCGCCCCATCAAGAAGAGGTTTTCAAGGGAATCGACATATTCGCGGATCTTGCCAAATTCCCCGTATGTCCCGAAATACGCCGGGTATGTTTTCGGCACGCGGAAGAGAACCGAATCCCGAACCGCCGAACGCTTTGCCACGTGAATCTTTTCAAGCTCCGCAATGGCGAAATCGATAAAATCCCTGTCGGCCATGTTCCACATTTCATCGCCTTCGTTTACAAAGTATTCAAGACCAATCCAGACTTTCGAAGAATCCGAAACCAGGTAAGGGCTCCAGTTGTTGAAAACCTGGATGCGCCCGAGCTTGACATCGGATTCCTGCACGTAGATCCAGTTGTCCGCGACAAACTTCAGCCGGCTTTCGGGCGTTCCCGATTTCGCCGGGTTCTCGATGTCTAGCGAATCGAGCAGAAGCCCCACCGTCATAAAGTCCCGATACACAAGACCCTTCGCTATGCGTGAAACTTCGGCAGGGACATCCGGAAGCGCCTCGACAAGATTCTTCACGGGCATCGTACTTAGCACGTAGTCGGCAGCGAGCGTTTTCTCTTCGCCGTTTTCCATGTAATGCACCGCGGAAACCCTTTTTCCCGAAACCGCCAGAGATGTCGCCTTGGAACGAAAGCGGATTTCTCCGCCGAGCTTCCGGATCCTTTCGGCAACGGTTTCCCAGAGTTCTCCCGGTCCGAGCTTCGGGTAGAGAAATTCTCCGATAAGGCTTGTCTCCGTCTCTTTCTGACGAATCGACTCCGGTTTCCCGGGAACAAGGGATTTTACCGCATGAAGCAGAGTCTTTCCGATAGAAAGTCCCTTGATCCGCTGGGCGCCCCAGTCCGCGCTGATCTTGTCGCAGGGAATGCCCCAGACCTTTTCCGTGTAGTCCCGGAAAAACGTGCGGTAAAGCTCTACGCCAAACCGGTTGATCATAAAGTCTTCCAGGGAAACTTCCTTGCGCTTCGGAAGAATGCAGACCTTGAGATAGCTCATCCCTATCTTGAACATTCGCCACAGTCCCAGGTTCCTTATCGTCGCCGCGTTCAGGCTCACCGGATAATCGAAAAGCTTGCGCGTATAGAGGATTCGGGAAAGACGGGAGCGGACAAGCATTACCCGGTCTTCCCTTTCCGGATCGGGTCCCCCGGCCGAAAGGCTTACAGGCCGCTCGATGGAAAGATCGTCACGACTCGGCGCGCCTTGCAACGGCAGAATATCCGTCCACCAGTCCATCACCGTGTCGCTCTTGCTGAAAAATCGGTGGCCACCGATGTCCATCCGGTTTCCCTTGAAAACCGCCGTCCGAGAAATTCCCCCGACAAAATCGTTTTCCTCGAGAACAACGAGTTTCACGTCCGTCGTCTTCAAAAGTTCGTAGGCGGCAGTAAGCCCGGCAGGACCAGCCCCGATAATCACGGCAGTTTTCATATCAATCCTTCAGCGATTTAAAAAGGAATATTTTCCGGATACCAAAATTCCACAGCAAAACAATCGCCGAGGAAACAAGCTTGGCAAGCATCGGTACAAGCTCGAGAAAATCCACCTGGAGCCACATGAGGAACTGGTTTAGGAGAACTCCCAGGATTCCGATCAGCGCAAACAGGGAAAACTCCAAAGGTCTGCTCGAAACGCTCCGCTTGCAGGCGGCAAAGACCCATCGGACACTTATCCAGTAATTCACGACGAGACCGGCGATTAGCCCCGCAAGGTTCGCGACGAGGTAATGCCAGCCAAGCGCATGAAGGCAAAGCGCGAAAAGTCCAAAATCAACGACAAAGGCAAGCCCGCCCGTAAAAAGGTATCGCCACATCTGGCCCAAAACGCTTTTTCGACCCGGCAACCGCATCACTTTCCAAGCGGCATCACCAGGATTCTCGAATGCCTTTGATAGTTGTAATGGTCGCGTTTGGACTTCGGCAAGTCTTCGAGCGTACCGTCCTTGAATCCCAGCTGGTAGAACCAGTCAAGCGCCTGAGTCGTGAGCAGAAATACCTTGTGAAAGCCGCGCATCCGGGCTGTTGCCACCAGGTGCCGCACAATCGCTGCCCCGACTCCCGACTTGCGATAGTTCGCCGCAACGGCTATCGCCGCGACTTCCGCCGAGTTGTCCTCGAACGCATGGAGCGCGCCGCAACCGTGGATCACGTTGTCGATTGCATACACGACATAGTCCGAGAGCTTTTCCGAAATGGATTCCTGTGTCCGCGAAATGAGATATCCCTTCGCGATGTAGTCCTGCATGATCCGGAGAATGTCCGGAATATCGTCCGTCGTCGCCGGGCGAATGCTCGAATACTGGTTCGCATAGACCATCGTTCCGTCGCCGCGGCTCGAAAACACTTCCTGCAAGACGCTTCCCTGCGTTTCGCCGCTGATAAGATGCACGCGCTTCGCACCGGCCTTGCAGGCGGCAATGGCGTTTTTCAGATAATCGACCTGCGCAAAGTTCAACTTGCCCGAATTCAGGTCCAGGATTTCCTGCGCCTGTTCAATGTCCAATGCGGAAATTTCGCCGTTGTCCGTTACGTCCAGATAGCGCGTGTTCGTTCCCGTGGCAAGACTCTCCGCCCGAATGCCGTTTTCGCTTCCGATGAAGAAAAGCTTTCCGACGGTCAAATACTTGCAGAGTTCCATCGCAAGTTCCGTACTCGAAATGTTGTAGGCATGGCCAATCTTGTTCCAACCGATCGGCGGGATGATAGGGATGTAATCCTCCGAAAGCAGGTGTTCGATGATGTTCTTCTCGATCCGCTCGATTCGACCGGTGCGCATATAATCGACGCCTTCGATAATTCCCATGCTCCGGGCAGACACCCAGTTTCCCTGCATTCCGTGACAGCCACCCGCCGTCAAGTGGCTCATGATGCGCTGGGCCGCTCCAAGAGACGCCTGTTCAATCAGGGGAAGCGCCTCTTCACTCGTGAGACGCACGCCGTTCTTGAACTCGGAGGCGATTTCCCACGCGGCAAGCTGCCGGTCGATGCTTTTTCGCGTCCCCGGAACGATCAGAATCTTGACGCCTATCTTGTGCAAGAGCGTAATGTCCCGTATCAGCACGGGAAACAGCGGATGCTCCATCAGGCTGTCTTCGATTTTCAGCACAAAGAGCTGCCCCTTGAACCGGGTGATGTAACCGAAAACCTCGCGGATAAACCCTGCGACTTCGATGTTCTGCACGTTCAAATGGTCAAAACCGTTGCTCATGGGAAAAAATATAGCTATGTCGGAACGCAACCAAAAGACGGGAATCGGGATTTTAAGCCACTTTTCATTCCTGCCTTCGCTTGGTCTCGCTCGAATTTTCTTGACCAAGGTAATTTTTAGAGGTAACCTGATAGGAAAATCCCGCCCAGAGTACAAAGTAAAGCGCATTGAAAGAAATATCTAGAACGGTAATCCTTCCTAATAGAAGCTTTTCGAACAGGATCACGGCAGAAGGCACTAACAGAATAAACATTGAGGCTCTAATATTTTTTTTATTTTTAGATAGAATTAGGAGATAGGACAACAAAGAAAAGAAAATCGAAAAAAAAATACGCGGCAAATCGACTAGTCAAATAAAAAATTGTATTTCCAACATACATTCCCTGAAACACGACAAAACCTACAGCAAAATACGCCATACAAACGACAGAACCAAAAATAAAAAGCAATTTTAGCGTTCTAAAGTCAAACAACAAAGAACTTCTCCTTTTTAAAACCACAAAGCAAAACCATAAAGCGGCCAAAACTATCAAACAGTAAGCGAACGTTCCCAAAAACGCAAAAACAAATCCAAAAAATTGCGGCGAAAATTCACTTGCCCGCGTATATTTATCGAGCAAAAGAATGAACGACAACGGACATAGGACCGCACTTGCCAAAGCGACTATCAAAAAAAATTTTTGCGCCCCTTTCATCTTCAGTTCCTCGGATAGCAGTAGCGCACCAGCAACCAATCTAAAACTTGGTGCAGCCTTTCATTACCAACATTTTTTAAGCTTCATTAAGACGATGCATGTCATATTCACGTCTTTTCATATCGTGTAAAAGAGCCAATCCCAAATTATCAAGTTTTGCACTACTATTGCCATTCATTGAATCTAAAGGCATCTCTTCCTCCTGTCTTTGTTTGCTTTTCCGCAGAACTGCGGGCTTTCTAAATATACACAACCTCGGCGCGACTGTCAAAAGCCTCGAGTTCCCGATGTTCCATTATTCCTGCGATCAAATCTGCAATGCCAAAGTTCCAACCAAAAAGATAGGCCCGGCATGACACCGGGCTCATCGATTCAATCTTTTGGAATTTCCGGGACAGTTCAGCTTTCGGACTGTTCCTCGGAGCTTTCGGCGGCCTGTTGGGCGGCAAGCGCTTTCTTGAACTCTTCGACGGTCGCGATATACTCGTCGATCTTGTCGTCCCGAGAATCCAGGTGCGCGAGGATTTCTTTCGTATGCTCCTCGCCAAAGACCGTCTTGAGCTGGCGTCCCACGTGGCCCTTGTAGCCCCATTCCTTCAAGCGGTCATCCGTGAGCACGTAAGAATCCGGGAGAGACACGAAGTGCATCGGTCCGTGGACAGCGAGATCCTCTTCGAGGCGCATGCATTCCGGTTCCACGGCCCCCTGCGTCGCCATATAGGACTGGATATGGCGCGAACGGACATCCTTCGTATGCTCGATGCGCATATATCCCATAATCAGATACTTGTCCTTGTAATCCGCGTCCCCGCCTTCGTAGCGCGTTCCAAATAAAATGTAGCGGCTCTTGTTCGTTTTGACAATCTTATTGATGGCCTTGACATTGCAGCAAGAAACAAATCCATACGTGGAAGTTTCGTAGTTCGGTTCCGAAAAGGAACCTTTTTCGTTTTCGTTTAGCTGGTCACGGACCGGGACAACGGACATTCGGCTGGTCTCGACATAGAGAAGACTGCCCGTGTTCTTGCCACGGAAGCCTTGCCAACCGGTTAAATTAATCTGTATTTGCGGCATAGTACGTCCTTTTCCTCAGAGTAAAAGTATCAAAAGCGGACCAGTGATGGTTCGTTTTCCTCCTGCAAGATATAAAATTATACCTTAAAAAGTCAAAGTTTTTGCAGAAACCTTATCCACACCGAAGAAAGTCGCCCCTTTGCGGAAAAATTCGGGGGTATCGGTCGTCAAAAAGGCCAAGCTCCCCCCTCGGGTCAGCCTTTGTTCCATTTCGGGATGCCGCCTCAGATAGTCAAGCGTCTTCTGGGCGACGATCGCACCTTGCGAAACGACCCGGACTTGCGGCGGAACGACCCTTTCGATAACCGGCAGGAGCAACGGATAGTGCGTGCACGCCAAGAGAATCGCATCGATCTGCGGATCCTTCGCTAGCAACCGATCGATGTCCCTTTTCACGAAGAACCGCGTTCCCTCGCTGTCGATTTCGCCGTTTTCGACAAGAGTCGCCCATAGCGGGCAAGCCTCCTGCGTAACCTGGAGCCTTGGAAAGAAATGCCCGATTTCGATCGGATAGCTGTTCGATTCCACCGTTCCGGCCGTTCCCAAGATTCCCAGATGGCCGTTCTTCGAGAAATTTCCCGCTTCCTCCGCCGTGGGACGGATAATGCCCAGGACGCGGTTCTGCGGGGCGAGGGTCGGCAGGTCGCGCTGCTGGATGGTGCGGAGCGCCCGGGCGCTGGCCGTGTTGCAGGCGAGAATGACAAGCGGGCAACCCCTGTCAAAAAGAGCGCGGACCGCTTCGAGCGTATAGCGGTAGATGGTATCGAACGTGCGGGAACCGTATGGCGCGCGAGCGTTATCCCCAAGATAGAGAAAATCGTAATCGGGAAGAGCGAGTCGCAGTTCGCGCAAGATGGAAAGGCCTCCAAAGCCGGAATCGAAGACGCCTATCACGGTTGCCCCTGCATTGCCTTTCGAATGGAATCCTTCGCAAATTCCCCCGGGAGAAGGTGTCCCGGAGAAGTCCTCTCGTCATTTGCCGTGCGAAATTTCGCCCGGGAAACCGCTTTAGCCTCCATCGTTTCCTTCTGGAGTTCGGAAAGGTAGCGTTCCCAGTCCTGGAGCGATTCATCGAGTTCCGAGCGAGCCTGGAGCATCAGGGCGCGAAGCTGTTCGAGTTCCTTCATCTGGTCGCGCTTCATCATCCAGAGTTCCTCCTCTTCGGGCATCCGTTCGATGTTGAAGAGCAGGTTCAAGTAGCGTCCCTCGGCCTTGATGTATGCGCCATAGGCCTCCCGATACATATAGTCTCGGTCTTCCGCCATGGTCTGCTGGGCGGACTTCGTTCCGCCGCATGCCGCAAGCAGCACGCCTAGAAGCGCAAGAGAACTCCAGCCAAGACGAATCATTTCGCGTCCGAAGAATCCCGAATGACCGTGTAAAGGCGTTCTAGCGTCGTATTGCTCTTGAATGTCGCCGTATCGCCAGTCTTCGCGTTCACCATGGTGTGGGTCCCCACCTTGACTTCGCGCTCCTGGCACGGAATGCCCGTTTCGGGATCGAGCGTTACCCAGTAGGCGGTTTCGTACTCCGCCTTGAGCCCCGTGTGATAGGCCTGAAACTTTTCTGTCCCGATCTTGCTGTTTACGTGCTGCTCCCAGATGTAATAGGGGAAGCTTTCCTTTTCCTTCAGATAGACCGTATAGGCGAAACACTTGCGCTTGTCGAGGTTGCGAAAACCTTCCGTGACCACGGAATCCACCTGAATGAGGGCAAACCGGAGGCGACCGCGATCCTTCAAGAGCTGCGTGATGTTTCCTTTTTCGGGAACCTTGCCCACGAGCAGGTGATCCATCTCGTAGCGATGCTTTTCCTGGCGTTCGAGATGCTTGATGTAATCGGGATTGAGAAGCTGGTCGCGCCAACGCTTCGGCATCGGGATGCTGTAGAGAAGCGTATCGTAGCCTTCGGCAAAGCCCGAAGTTTCGACGACCCGTTCCGCAACGCCCTTGGTCAGGACTTCGGGAAGCCGCCACTGGAGTTCCGCCGGGTGGGAATTCTTGAGATAGCCGCGCGACTTGTCGATTTCAAAATTTCGGAGAATGAGCAGGGTGTCGCCTTTTTGGGAATACTCCAGACGGACATAATCCGCGTTGATGGTCCCGATGCGTTCTACATTTTCCAAGTCCATTGTCGCATACGTGCTTTCCGTGTAAAGATCTACGGAAACGGGTTCCGAAAGCCTGTAATTCACTTCGACATCCGAAGAACAGGCCAAGAGAGAAAGAGACGACAAGATTAGAATCAGATGTTTCATTTTGCCCCGTCGATTTTTTCGCTGTTCCGGACAACGCGAATCTGTTTTTGCAGCAAGAGCGTGTCCGCGTCCGCATCAAGGAACCGAATGGAAAATTCGCCCTCCTTCGCCCTGAAGAATTCCGTCGCACTCGAAAAGCCTCCGCGGATGGAAGATACCAAGACCGTGTAGGAACCTTCCTTCGCATTGACAGGGCTTGTCTTGGCGGCGATGACCTTTCCCGACGCGTTTGTGACTTCCCACTTGAGCTTCGAGAAATCGAAGTTCTTCCCGTAGCGGAACTGCATGATGAAAGGTTCCGAACTGCGGAACACGCTCGACGTATCGACGACGGTCGCGCGTTTTTGCAAAAAGTCCTTTCCGCAGACAATCTGCATCGGTTCCGAAGAGCAAGCCGTAAAGAACAGCGGAAAAAGCAGAGCGGACAAGAGAATTCTTTTTTTCATCGGTTCCTCCGCCCGAGGTTTCGAGCGTTTGTATTTTTCGATTCAAAAGACAAATTACAAAATCAGAGCGTACTTGATGGGGCATGGATGGGAAATCGCGTCGTTGCTTTCTGCCGAAAGGCTTTTGACGTTTCCCGTCTAGGCTTTTTGTCGCCAAGCGACCTGTTTGGCCTGCCTGTCGGCAGACAGG
>CAVGIM010000056.1:0-15640 GCA_963629575.1 Candidatus Methanomethylophilaceae archaeon | reverse complement strand
AGCCTTTCGGCAAAAAATAAAAAGCCCGCTCTACGTCTCTAAGCTCCAAGTTCTCCGAACTAAGCTCTGTACCAGGTTCTGACCTTATTTCTTCTTGAAAATCTTGTAGAAGCAAAAGACGTTGAGCGCGATGATCGCCGCCCACGAAAGAATCATGAAGGCAAGTCCGCTTGTCGAAAGTTCCTGCAATTCCATGTTAGGCCTCCTCTTCGGATTTACCGATTTGCACATCCTGAATCTGTTCGTCTCTGCCGCGGAGCGCGCGACCGCTTTTCCAGGCATACCAGATGGTCGCGTTGACGAAAAGCACGGCAAGGATTAAGAACAGGCGAAGTCCCCAGATGAACCGGGTCTTGGGCATGGTGCAGCCGAAAAATTCGACCGTCGCGTCGGCGGGAACATTTGAAAGCAAGAGCACGTTCAGCCCGTCGTGAAGGGTCCAGGCAATGAGCAGTGCGAGCAGCGCAAATGGGCATACATAGCGGATGACAAAGCGGAAAGGCTTGGTAATCCTGAGCGCGGAACCTTCCGCAAGCAGGGCGAAGGCCTCGGATTCTTTGGGGTTTTCCCTGGACTTGCGTCGCCCGAGGATAAACGAGAAGATGAACGCCTGGACGGTTCCTAAAACGATGAGGAGGAAGCAGCCTCCCCAGAAATCCAGTTCATCGACCGCTCCCGCGGCAAGCCCGAAAATGCTGACGAGCCCACCGATAAAGGTCACGATTCCGATTGTCGAAACGGCGCCTTTTCGGGAAAACTTGAGATCGTCTTCGCAAAAGCTGATCAGAGGCTGGATAATGGAAATCGCGCTGGTGACGCCCGCAAAGAAGAGCATCCCGAACCAGAGCGTTTGGAACGCTCCGCCAAAGGGTATCTGTCCAAAGACATGCGGCATGCTCTGGAACGCGAGCCCGAACGTCCCGAGCTTCGCGCATTCCTCGATGTTCGTTCCGGCGATAATGACCGCTAGCGGAATGACGATGGTTCCTCCCAGGATGACTTCGGCAAATTCGTTGGTCGCTCCGGCGGTGAGGGAAGAAAGCGCGATATCCTCGTTTCGCTTGACATAGCTCGCGTAGCAGAGGACGATTCCCATTCCGAGGCTCATCGTGAAGAAAACCTGGCCCGCGGCGGCAAGCCATACGGACGGATTCGTCAGCGCGGAAAAATCCGGATTCCACATGAACGCGAGACCCTTTCCGATTCCCGGCAGCGTGAGAACGCGGACGACGAGAATAATGCCCATGATGAGGAGAAGCGGCATGCAGACCTTGTTCGCCCGTTCGATTCCCTTGCGGACTCCGAACGAGAGCAGCGTCATGTTGCAGGCGAAGGTGATGAGGAAAAACACGATGGCGGCGGGGAACGGTCCCAGGTTCTCCTTGAGCATGATGAAATTGCCGAAAAATTCGGAGATCTTTCCCGCGGCGACGATTTCCGAAAGCGTTCCTGTCAGCGAATACCACGTAAAGGCGAGAATCCACGATTCGATGAACATGTAGTAGAAGCTGATGAACAGCGGAGGCAAGAGTCCCAGGGAGCCCAGATACTTTCCCCACGGCTTTCCGATGATTCTGTCGTAGGCGCCCGGGGAAGTTCCGTGGCGGAGGATTCCGGCATAGCGTCCGAGCGTCCACTCTATCCAGGAAAGGGGAATGCCCAGGACCAGAAAGGCGATGATGTAGGGAATGATGAATGATCCGCCGCCGTTTGTCGCGGCCTGTACGGGAAACCGCAAAAAGTTTCCGAGTCCGACGGCGCTTCCGGCGACTGCCAGGACCACGCCCATTTTCGAACCCCAGTTCTCTCGATGTTGTGCCATAGGGATAGCCTTTTTTGTGTGATGTTCGGCAAGATAGAAAATTTAAGACTAGAGGACTGTCCCGTCGATGAGAAGGACCGCCGCGCATGCCGCGCAGGCGACAAGGACAAGCCCGCGGCCTAGAAGGGAAACGGCGACTGCCGTAGCGAGGGCGGCAATTCCGGAAATCCGGGATTCGGTCGCGTAAAAGATGGCGGGGACGGTCATCGCGGAAAGGACCGTGTAGGGAATGTAGGCGAGAAACGACTTCCAGAAGGCGTTCTGGATTTCGCTTTTCAAAAGGACAAAGGGGATTGTCCGGACAAGATAGGTGACGCAGGCCATCACCGCCAGGTAGAGCGCATAGTCGTGAAAGTTCATTGCGAATCCTTTATCGGGAAGAACCTTGCCGCGAAAAGGGACGAGACGACCGCGCAGAGGATGATGGAGAATCCTGTCGAAACGTTTTTGAGAAGGGGAGCGTAGAAAAAGGCGAGGCTGAGGGCAATCGAGAGGATGACGGCAAAAAGGGTCGGGCGGTGGAGTTTTGCCCTGGGAACGACTATCGCGACGAACATGCCGTAGAGCGCGACTCCGAGAGCGTTGGTGAGAATGTCCGGGAGCACTTCGCCCGCAATCGCTCCGGAAAGCGTTCCGAGCGACCAGCCGACATAGGGAAGCGTCATGAGTCCTAGAAAGTAGAGCGGGGTTACGCGTTCCCGCGCGCCCATCGCGAGGGCGTAGATTTCGTCGGTGATGCCGATGCTCAGAAGGAGACGTTCGGGCGTCCTGAAACTGGGCGAAACCTTCTGGGAAAGGGATACGGCCATCAGCGAATAGCGAAGGTTGATGAAAAACGTGGCGAGAGCCATTTCCAGGAAGGTTCCTGCCGCTTCCATGATTTTCAGGCCGGCGAACTGCCCCGCGGAAGTGAGGTTGGTCATCGAGATAAGCGTGACTAGAGGCCAGGAGAGAACCTTGGACCCTGCGATTCCGAACGAAAAGGAAACCGCCAGATAGCCGATTCCGATGGGAAGCCCGTCGATTAATCCTTTTGAAAATTTCACGGCGCAAAATATAGTCAAAAGGGTTTCGCTTGCGCGAAACCCTTCGAGGAATTTTCCTTACCGCTAGCCGCAGCTGTACTTGCCGGCTTCCTTGCCGATGTATTCCGGGTATTCCCCGTCAAAGCACGCGGCGCAGTATTCTTCGGGCGCTCCGGTGCATTCCTTCATGCCCTGGATGCTCAGGTAGCCAAGGCTTTCGACCCCGAGCATCTTGGCGATTTCTTCCGGAGACATGCTGCTCGCGGCGAGGTCGCCCGCGTTCGGGAAGTCCATCCCGAAAAAGCAGGCGTGAGCGACGGGAGGCGATGCGATGCGGATGTGGACTTCGGTCGCGCCGGCATCGCGGAGCATTTTCGAAAGAATCTTGAGGGTCGTGCCGCGGACGATGGAATCATCGACGACGCAGACTTTTCGGTTCTTGAGCACGCCTTCGATGGGGTTGAACTTGAGGCGCACTTTCTGGGCGCGGACATTCTGGGTCGGGTCGATGAACGTCCGTCCGACATAGTGGTTGCGGAGCAGTCCGATTTCGAACTTGATGCCCGATGCGCGGGCGTATCCGAGGGCGGCGGTCGTCGAGGAATCGGGAACCGGGATGATGATGTCCGCTTCGACGGGGCATTCGCGGGCGAGCTGCTTTCCCATCTTGCGGCGAACCTTGTCGCAGCTCTGCTCGAAGATCTTCGAATCGGGACGCGCAAAGTAGATGTATTCGAAAATGCAGTGGGCACGGCGACCCTTGGTGCAGAATGTTTCGGAGTGGAGACCGTCCTGGGTAATCGTCAGGAGTTCGCCGGGCTGGATGTCCCGGACGTAGTTTGCCCCGAGAAGGTCGAACGCGCAAGTCTCGCTCGCGATGCACCAGCTGTTTCCGAGCCGCGCAAGAGACATCGGACGGAACGCGTAGCCGTCTCGGGCGATGAACATCGTATCCTTCGAGAGAATGATCATGCAGAAGCATCCCGTGAGCTTGGAGACAGCCTTCTTGATCGCTTCGCGGAGATTCGGGGCCTGGGTCCTCGCTATCTCGTGCAAGAGGATTTCCGAGTCGGACGTCGTCTGGAAAATGTGTCCCGCTTCTTCCATTTCGGCGCGGAGTTCCGCCGCGTTTGTCAGGTTCCCGTTGTGGACGATGGCGAGCTGTCCCCACTTGCAGCTCACGAGAATCGGCTGGGCGTTTGCCAGCGTGCTCGAACCGGTCGTGCTGTAGCGGACATGCCCTATTCCGGCAAAACCCTGGAGTTCATCGACGTTGTGTTCGCGGAGAAGGGTCGATACAAGTCCCATCGACTTGCGGACCCGGATCTTTTCTCCGTTCGTGATGGCGAATCCCGCGCTTTCCTGTCCGCGGTGCTGCAGGGCGTAAAGTCCCATGGCGACATTGCGCGCGACATTTTCACCGTTGTAGATTCCGATGACGCCGCATTCTTCGTGAAGTTCATCCAGCATGGAAGCCTCTTTGATGTGGACTGAAAATCTAGTAAAAAATCCGGAAACGGTTCGGTCAGACGCTCGCGAGGACCAGCGCCGTCAGCCCGACCGGCATGGCGGCCTTGGCGAGCTTTTGAGCCTTTCGAAAGTTCCCGCGGGCCGTTTCGCGAACGATAGAGAGACAGAAGGGAAAAAACGGGATGGCGAAGAGAAGAAACGTTTCGGGAAGCCACGCGAGGAAAACGGGAACGGGAATGCAGAAAAAGACAAGGACGAGAAGCGCCGAGGCGAGCGCCTGGGCAGGGAACTTTCCGACGAGAATCGGGAAGGTGACGATGCGCGCGTTCCTGTCGCCTTCCATGTCTTCCAGATCCTTGATGATTTCGCGAGCGAGCGTGAGGAGAAAGGCGAATCCGATAGCGACAAGGAGCGGATGGCGGTTCGCTTCGGGATAGAACGCTACCCGGAGAAGCGGAGTCGTGCAGAGAAAGGCGACCGTCGCGTTCTTGAAGAGAGGAATCTTCTTGAAGAATCGGTCGTAGAGAAACAGCAGGGCGAAAAGCGCCGTGTAGAAAACCGCGTGAAAGAATTGGCAGACGCCGTGGAAGAGGGCGGGAACCATGGCGAGGACAAAGGCTATTGCACAGAAGAGAATCGCGGCGAAAACGGAAGTCTTCCCGGAGGGCAGCGGGCGTTCCGGGTGGCTTGTCCGGTCGATGGAAAGGTCGAAAACATCGTTCAATACGTTGCCGAACGCGATGGCGAACGCAAATGCCGTCATGTCCGCGGCGAGAAGTGCCGGCGAAGCGTTCCCCCCGGAAATCCAGCAGCCGACAGCGAGCGTGAGAAGGGCGATGAGGATATTTCCCGGGCGAGACATCTCGAAGAGTGAAAGCATGGGTAAAAGATAGGAATCGAAAGCGAACTCCTATCGGCCATCGGCAAGGTTTTGGCTTCGATAGAAAAGGTCGGAAACTTCTTGCAGCTGGTCGAGCAAGGATTTTGCGGTCATCGGGAAAAGCCTTTCGTCGGCGTCGGTTTCGAACCGGACGCGTTCCTTCGGAATCAGGGAAAGCGCTTCAAGGGTGCGGCTTTTGCGAAAGCTGTCCCGGTGCAGGGAAAAGATGGCGTTTAGCCCGAGTGCCCGGTTTACGGTTTCCCGGTCTCCGCCGAACCGGTGAAAGATCGGATGCGGACCGCTAGCGGAAAATCCCTCTTCTTCGAGAATCCTCAAGATGCGGCGATGGTCCCCGACCGCGTGAATCATCAGGGGACGGTTGAATTCCATGGCCATTCTTGCCTGGATGCGAAACGTCCTTTCCTGAAAATCGCCCGGCCCGTAGCCCGGAAATCGCCTGTCGATGCCGCACTCGCCGAGAAGTGCCCTGGGATGCTTTTCAAGGAGCCGTTTCAGCGCGTCGGTCTGTCTTTCGTCGAAAACCCCGGCGATCATCGGGTGGATGCCGAAGCATGGCGTTGCGGATTCCCTCCAGATAGGGAGAAGACTTTCCGTCCGTTCCCATTCCCACGGTTCGCAGGCGACGATCCTTGCCGAGTATCCGTGGCGAAGAAGTTCCTTCGAAATCTCTTCGGGCGAAGAAAGCCGGGCGAGATGGACGTGAAAGTCTAGCATTTTCGCCCGGAATCCTCAAGTTCCGGAAAGTCTGTCTAGAATTTCCGCGGCGAGGGCGACTCTTTCCGTGCAGCTCATGTCCTTTTTCGGACGAATCTCCCGGCAAAGCGTTCCACCGGCGACCTTTTCGAATTCCCGGACGATTTCCGCCTTTCTGTCCGGGCGGTAATGGATTGCCGCGTAGAGCGCTCCGCAGAGGCCGCCTTCCGCCCTGCCCGCTCCGCAGGTTGTGAAGCGCTCGGTTTCGCTTGGATCGAGACCGTGTTCGCTTGCCCAGGCCGCAGAAACGGCCATGGCGCAGTTTCCGCGGTGTTCGGCGTGAAAGTTCTTCGCGAAATCCTTCATGGAGTTTCCTTTTTCTGGCTCCGGCGCAATATAGCAAATGGGCGCGCGGCGGAGTGGAGTTTCGTAGCGGGCCTTGTCCTGTTTCGGTAACGTTTTTTTGACGAATCGCTTTTTTTGATTTTTTTGCGCATTTTGGTTCGGATAATAATGTAGTTTTAGGACGGAATATCTCGAAAAACCTTCAAGTTCGAGATGTTTACATACATTCTGGAGATGTTTATGGCAAAGAAAATGATTGCGGTCGATGGAAACGAAGCGACCGCAAATGTTGCGTTCCAAGTGAGCGAAGTCGCGGCGATATATCCGATTACACCGTCAAGTCCCATGGCTGAACATGCCGACAACTGGAGCGCCGCCGGGAAGAAGAATATATGGGGACAGGTTCCCCGCGTATTCGAAATGCAATCCGAAGGAGGAGCCGCCGGCACGGTGCACGGAGCTCTCCAGGCCGGCGCGCTGACGACCACGTTCACGGCTTCCCAGGGACTTCTCCTGATGATCCCGAACATGTATAAGATTGCGGGCGAACTCACCCCGACCGTCTTCCACGTGACCGCTCGTTCCCTTGCCGCCCAGGGACTTTCTATTTTCGGCGACCATTCCGACGTGATGGCTTGCCGCCAGACGGGCTTTGCGATGCTCAGCTCCTCTTCGGTGCAGGAATGCCAGGACATGGCGCTTGTCGCCCACGCTTCGACGCTCGAAGGTCGCATCCCGACCATGCATTTCTTTGACGGTTTCCGCACTTCGCACGAAGTGATGAAAATCGAGGCTCTCGAAGACGGCGTGATCCGGAAGGTCATCGACGAAAAGTACGTGAAGGCCTGTCGCGAACGCGCGATGACGCCCGACCGTCCGACGATGCGCGGAACCGCCCAGAACCCGGACGTCTATTTCCAGGGCCGCGAAACGGTCAACAAGTATTACAACGACTATCCGGCGATTGTCCAGAAATACATGGACAAGGTCGCGGAATTCACGGGACGCCATTATCATCTGGTCGATTACGTGGGCGCATCCGATGCGGACCGGGTCATCGTGGTGATGGGTTCCGCCGCTTCGACTATCAAGGATACGGTCGCCTATCTCGCGAAGAAGGGCGAAAAGGTCGGTGTGCTGATCGTGCGCCTCTATCGCCCGTTCCCGTCCGAACAGCTCGTACTCGCTCTCCCGAAGACGGCGAAACGGATTGCCGTTCTCGACCGCTCGAAGGAACCGGGATCCGCCGGCGAACCGCTTCTCGAAGACGTCCTGACGGCGATTTCCGGCGCCGCGATGAAGGGGGAGATTTCCCTTCCGCGCGTCATTGGCGGTCGCTACGGTCTTTCTTCGAAGGAATTCACCCCGGCGATGGTCAAGGCCATTTACGACGAACTCGCCAAGGATTCTCCGAAGGACCGCTTCACGGTGGGTATCGACGACGATGTCACGCACTTGAGTCTTGCCGTCGATCCGAACTTCAAGCTCGAAAGCGACTTTTTCCAGGCGATGTTCTTCGGCCTCGGTTCCGACGGAACGGTCGGCGCGAACAAGAATTCCATCAAGATCATCGGCAACGAAACGGACAACTATGCGCAGGGATACTTTGTCTATGATTCGAAAAAGTCCGGTTCGATGACGACTTCGCATCTCCGCTTTGGAAAGTCCATCATCGACGCTCCGTATCTTATCGAGGAAAACCAGGCGGACTTCGTCGCGTGCCATCACACGCCGCATCTCGAATCGGTCGATATGCTGAAGTATGCGAAGGAAGGGGCGACGTTCCTCGTGAACACGCCGCATTCCGCGGAAACCGTCTGGGACACGTTCCCGCGTCCTGTCCAGGCGGAAATCATCAAGAAACATTTGAAGGTCTATGTAATAGACGCTTACGCCGTCGCCGCCAAGACGGGCATGGGACGCCGCATCAATACCGTGATGCAGACATGCTTCTTCTCGAAGCTCGGAAACGTTCTCGATGCGGAAACCGCTATCAAGTACATCAAGAAGTATGCGGAAAAGACTTACGCGAAAAAGGGCATGGAAGTCGTCCAGAAAAACTGGGACGCTATCGACGCTTCGCTTGCCAACCTGCACGAAGTCAAGGTCCCGGCCGCTGTCACTTCATCGAAGGAATTCCGCGAGGCGATTCACGGCGACGCTCCGGCGTTTGTAAACGAAGTCACGGCGGAAATCATCCGCGGCAACGGCGAAAAGCTCCCCGTTTCGAAAATGCCCGTCGATGGCGTCTTCCCGACCGGCACGACCAAGTTCGAAAAGCGCGACCTCGCTCTCGCGATTCCGTCCTGGAATCCGGATACCTGCGTCCAGTGCGGCAAGTGCGCGATGGTCTGTCCGCATGCGGCGATTCGCCTGAAAGTTGTCGACGAGGCGGAACTTGCCGGCGCGCCGGAAGGCTTCAAGGCGACTGCCTCCAAGGGTTACAAGCTCGAAGACTCCGCAAAGCCGATGTTCGTCATTTCCGTTTCGAGCTATGACTGTACGGGTTGCGGCGTCTGCGTCCAGGCCTGTATCGGCAAGGACAAGGCGGATCCGTCGAAGAAGGCCATCAACATGGTTCCGCAGGAACCGGTGAAGGTTCAGGAAGGCAAGTGCTGGGACTTCTTTGTGGATCTTCCGGAATTTGACCGTACAAAGATCAACAAGAGCCTTGTCAAGCAGGCGATGCTCCTGGAACCGCTCTTTGAATTCAGCGGATCCTGTGCGGGTTGCGGCGAAACGGCATACGTCCGTCTGGTGAGCCAGCTCTTTGGCGATCGGATGATCGTGGCGAACGCGACGGGCTGCTCTTCCATCTATGGCGGCAACCTGCCGACGACTCCGTGGGCAAAGAACAAGGATGGCCGCGGTCCCACATGGGCGAACAGCCTCTTCGAGGACAATGCGGAATTTGGTCTCGGAATGCGTCTTGCCGTAACGAAGCACGCGCACCAGGCGTTGAGCCTTCTCGACGAATGCGCCGAACATCACCCGGAAGTGGTGACCGCCGAACTCGTGAACGCGCTCAAGACGCAGGAACAGAAGGACGAAGCGGGAATTGCCGCCCAGCGCGCAAATGTCGAAAAGCTGAAAGAAGCGCTTTCCAAGGTGTCCGACTGCGAAAAGGCGACAAGCCTCCGCGACGAATTTGCGGACTATCTGGTGAAGAAGTCCGTCTGGATCATCGGCGGCGATGGCTGGGCCTACGACATCGGTTACGGTGGACTCGACCACGTGATGGCGACGGGCGAAAACGTGAACATCCTCGTGCTCGACACGGAAGTCTATTCGAATACCGGCGGACAGGCTTCCAAGGCGACGAACCGCGGCGCTGTCGCTCTCTTTGCCGCGGCGGGCAAGCGTGCGGGCAAGAAGGATCTGGGCCTTATCGCGATGAGCTACAAGAACGTCTATGTCGGACGCGTCGCCATTGGCGCGAACGACGCCCAGACGCTCAAGGTGTTCCAGGAAGCGGAAGCCCACGACGGCCCGTCCCTCATCATCGCGTACTGCCCGTGCATCAACCACGGCTTCGACTTGAATAGCCAGCTCGCTCACCAGAAGATGGCGGTGGATTCCGGCTACTGGACGCTCCTGCGCTACAACCCGGACCTCGCCCTCGAAGGAAAGGCTCCGCTGATCCTCGACTCGAAGAAGCCGTCGATTCCGGTGAAGGAATACATCTACACCGAGAACCGCTACAAGGCTCTGACCCGCTCGAAGCCCGAAGTGGCGGCAAAGCTCGCCGAAGACCTCCAGAAGGAAGTCGATGCCCGCTTTGCGTTCTACGAGGAAATGTCGAAGGACGCGGTCGTCTGATAACGGCTGGATTTAAACGAAAAAGGCTCCGCTTCGCGCGGAGTCTTTTTTGTCGTCGGATTTTTTCTTTACCACTGGCAAGTGCGTTCGTTGGCGGCGTTCTGGAGAATCCAGTCCGTCGCGAAGCTGTGCTGCGCTTCGCAGTTCCATCGGCAGCCCGGATGTTCTTCGATGCATTTTAAAATGGCCTTTTGGGAACATCCCGACAGGCAGATTCCGATGACGGCGAAAACGAGAAGGGCGACTTTTTTCATGGCGGGACCTTTGGTTGAATTTTCTTGCCGAAAATAATAGGCTCCGCCGAGACTTTTTGTGTCGCCTGCCGGGGGACATTTTCACCGCGATGGTGAACGCTCTCATGGCAAAAATGGGCTAGTTCGCGCTTTCGAATAAAAATTTTCGGAGCGGTTCGTAATGCGCATCGCAAAATCCGAAGAACATTTCCCGGTAATTCCAGATGGCGTTCCCGATATGAAACCGCTTGAACACTTCCTGCACGTCGCGAAACCATTTGACCGTTTCGAGGGAATCGGCGCGATCGATGACCCCGTATTCGCCGCAGTAGAGAGGCACCTTTTGAAGCCTTGCGTATTCGACTGCGTCCTGCAGAAAGTCGGCGAAGAATTCCGGTCCCATCGTCCTTGCTTTCGAGCGGAAAAGGTTTTCGCCCGCAAGTCCCAGGCATTCGGTATTCTTGCGGAAAAAGTCCATGTCCGTCGTATAGGGAATTTCCCTTCCGTTGTCGAGCGCCTTGACCCAGGGTGCCTTTTGGTGCGTAAAGAGGAGCGGCTCGTAAAGGTGGAACGTGTAGATGACGTTTTCCGTGGGCGGAGACAGAAGCCTCGAAACGTATGCCGCGCTGTTCCAGCAGACGCCGCCGTAGATGATGGGCGTTCTTTCCGCGTTTTTTCGGATGGTCTCTACCGCCTTGGCGATCAGGTCGTTCCAGGGGTCGATAAATGAGAGATCCGTCACCTCGTTCAAAAGTTCGAAGGCGACGTTCGGGGCGCTTGCGTAGCGTGCCGAAACGCGGTCCCAGAGGTCTAGAAAGCGTTCCTTCGCCGAGGCGCTTTCGAAAAGATTGTTCCTTTCCGCATTTCCGAAATCGTTGAAGTCGTAGCCCGCCGTCTTGTGCAAGTCGAGAATGACGCTCAGCTTGTACGAATTTCCCCATTGGATGGCCCGGTCGAGATACTGGAAGTTTTCGTCGAGAGTCTCTCCGGAATCCGTTTCGAGCAGTTCGTAGTCGAAGGGAAGCCGCACGTGGTCAAATCCCCAGGCGGCGATTTGAGCGAAATCCTTTTCGGTGACGAACGATTCGTAGCGGTCTTTTGAATGGTCGCACTGGGAAAGCCAACCGCCCAGATTGATGCCCTTTTGAAACGCGATCATGGGAAAATCCTCGAATTACCTTGTACGAAACTTCTTGAAGGATGCGCGTCGGGAAGGGGCGCGTCGCGGCTCTCTCTTCGGTGCCAGGCGAATTTCGTTGTCGTCGATGACGATGCGTCCCTGGCGGAAAAGTCCCCCGATGATTTTTTTGAACGCCTTCTTGGAAACTCCGAATTCCTGCTGGATTTCTTCGGGCGAACTGTTATCCGAAAAGGGGAGCGAGCCTCCGGCCTCTTCGAGCCTTTTCATGATTTCCTTGGCGTTGTCCATCGTCGCATGGTAGCCGATAGGCTTTAGGCTGAGCGAGATTCGTCCGTCCTCGCGGATGTTCTGGATGTAGCCTTCGCCCACGTCCCCGATTTCAAACGTGTCCGTATTGCTCGGGTCGAGGTGGAGCCTTCCGGAGTAGCGGTAGTTGACGAGAAAATCGACAAAGTCCGGGGCGACGTCATAGACGACTAGATCGACTTTTTGCGAAATGTGGAGGTCTCTTGTGTCGCGGTCGATAAACGCCTTGATCTTTTCGGTGGCGACGATTCGCGCGGTCCGCTCGTCTTCGAGAATGAACACGACGCAGCGGTCGCCCGGTCGTAGCGTTCCTAGCTGTTGCTTGTACGGAAGCATCAGGTCCTTGTCTAGGCCCCAGTCGAGAAACGCGCCGATGTCGTTTACGTCCTTGACTTCCAGGACGGCAAATTCGCCAACGGTCGCGTAGGGTTCTTCGGTTGTCGCGATGGGACGCCCTTCGTTATCGACATAGATGAAAACCTCCAGCTCGTCGCCTTCGCGCAAGTCCCTTGGCGCTTTCGATGCCGGCAACAGAACGCGTCCGCCGCTTTCGACTTCCAGGTAGAAGCCTTGTGGCTTTTGGCTTTCGACCCGGGCGTATTCAAATTGACCAATGTGCATAGTGACCTCGAAGGGAAAAGTTAGAAAAGGATTGGGCTTGCGACCGGTTCTTCCAACTCGGAATATCCTGCATTGGGCTATGCTCTTGCAAGATATTTCTTGCCTTGAAAGCGAAACGGATATAGTTTATGGATGTGACTGGAAAAGAGCTTCGGCGAAAGGTTCGCGCAAGGCCAAAGCCTTCGGAACTCGTAGATGTTTCCTTCCGAGGTTCCCGGTTTCATGAAAGTCTGCCTCTTTCGAGGCGGACTTTTTTCCTTATCGGGAACTTCTGAAAATTGCCTTGGCGAAGAATCTTCAGGCTTCGTATTTTAGGCGTTCCGTCTTGCCGGGCGCAAAGGATCCCAGGCGATAGGTGAAGGTCGTGAATCGGTTCAGCTCTTCGAACGCTTCGATGACCGTGGGATCTTTCGGGTTGCCGAGAAGGGATGCGTAAAAGATGTAGCCCCAGGGCTTGTCCGGGTTCGGGCGGCTTTCGATGCGCGTCATGTTGATTCCTCTCTTGGCAAACGCGCCGAGCGCGCCGTAGAGCGATCCGGGCTTGTCGTCGTCAGAAAGTTCAAAGAGGATGACCGTCTTGAGATCGGCGCTTGGGGAAATGGGTAGAGGCTCCTTCTGGATGGCGTAAAACCGGGTGAAGTTTACTCCCTGGATGTTTTCGAGATTCGACTGGAGAATGTCTAGACCGTAGAGCCTTGCCGCATAGGAACTGGCGATTCCTCCGTCGGTGAGGTTCTTTCGTCTGGCGACTTCTTCCGCGGACCCTGCCGTGTCGAAGAACACGACCTTTTCGATGTCCGGATGTTCGCTAAAGAAGCGGCTGCACTGGGCGAGCGCCTGCGGATGGCTCATGACGCGGCGAAGCGTCTGGAGGCTCGCCCCCTTGCTCGCGCAGAGACAATGCTCGATTTGCAGCTTGACCTCGCCGACTATCGGATGGCGCCACTTGGCGAGCAGATCGTAGTTTTCGTAGATGGATCCTGCCGTCGAGTTCTCGATGGGAACGGCGCCGCCGTCAGCGGAACCGGTTTCTATCGCCCGGTAGATTTCCTCGAAAGTGTCCATCGGTAGGACTTCGATATCCTTTCCGAAGAGATAGTGGGCGGCGCATTCGCTGTATGCGCCTCGACGTCCCTGGAACGCGATTTTCTTTTTCACTGGATTCTCCGTGCGCCCTGGTAGCGCGGTTGCCAATAGGAATCGGCGAGTGGGCTTATCATGACTCCGCGCGACGTACTCGCATGGGTGAAGTTGCCGTCTCCGAGGTACACGCCGACGTGATCGACGCCGCTTCCACCGCCAAAGAATACGAGATCTCCCGTCCGCAAGTCTTCCTTCTTGACCTTGTTTCCCATCTGGAACATTTGCGCAGAGCTGTGGGGAAGCGAAACACCCGTCTTCTCCCGATAGATGTTCATGACGTATCCGGAACAGTCCGTTCCGCTTTTGGAAGCCTTGCCGTACTTGTAGGGAGTTCCGAGCCACGGCTTTACGATTGCCATCCAGTCGGATACTTCTTCCGTCGCGTTCTGGAGCATTTTTTTCGCGGTCATTTCCGATTTCGAAAACCGGTAGGATGCGGAATCCCGGTCGTAGCTCGGGCGCGGAGGCATGGTGCACGACATGACAAGAAGAATCGGGGCGAAACCCAGGATGGAACGGAAAACATTCATCGCGCTAAATCTAAAAAAAAGAGCGTACGATTGTTATATTAGGGGTCATGGACAGCGGAATGATCGATCTTCTCCTGAAGTACAATACGAATGCCCCCCGTTACACGAGTTATCCTCCGGCGAACCTTTTTCATGCGGCGAGGGACAAGGCGCAGATCGAACGCGCATGGCGAAAGTCCAACGAGCTAAGTCCGCGGAACGCGAGCTTCTATTTTCACGTGCCCTTTTGCGCAAGACGTTGCCTTTTTTGCGGATGCACATCGGAACTCTTGCCGACGGTGGAATTCCGCGACCGCTATTTTCGCGCGCTCTTTCGCGAAATGGACGAGAAGCTTCCCTGGATAGATTCAAAGCGCCCCGTGACGCAAGTCCATTTTGGCGGTGGAACTCCGACGAGCGTTCCCTATTCGTTTCTGGAATCTGTCCTGGACAGGCTTCGGGAACGCTTTGACTTTTCTCCCCGGGCAGAGATCGCCATCGAATGCAATCCGGCAAGCATCGATGAATCCCGGTTGAAGGAACTCGCCCGGATTGGCTTTAACCGCGTAAGCTACGGGATCCAGGATTTTGATCCCCGGGTGCTTCGAAACGTCGGTCGGGAACCTTCGCTCTTGCCGGTGACGGAACTCTTGCGGATTTCCCGGGACCTGAATTTTTCGGGTATCAACCTGGACCTGATTTACGGTCTGCCATCCCAGACGGAAGAAGGCTTTTATCGAAGCGTGGAATCGGCGATCGAGGCCCGGCCGGACAGAATCGCGCTTTACAGCTACGCCCATGTTCCCTGGGTCAAGAAGGCGCAAAAGGTCCTGGAAAAGTTTGAACTCCCGGGGCCTCGCCAAAAGCTGGAATTTTTTCTCGAGGCGCGGGAAATGTTCAAGGAAGCGGGATTTCGGGATATAGGCATGGATCATTTTGTCTTGCCGAACGATTCGCTTTCGCTTGCGCTTTCCCAAGGGAAACTGCACCGGAATTTTCAAGGTTACTGCACACGGGAAACGACGGGCGAAGTCTATGCTTTCGGTTCTAGCGCCATCACGCAGCTGGACAACGCCTATTCGCAAAACGTTCACGAGAGCGTGAAATACGTGGAACTCCAGGAGGCCGGTCTGCTGTCGGAAATCCGCTGCGAAGAGCTTTCGCTCGAAGAGCGCGTCATCCGGGATGTCATCGAACGATTGATGTGCAACCGCCGACTTCTGGTGACGGATGAAGAGAAAGGCATTGTCGGTCCTGGCTGGGACCGGCTTCTCGCCTTGGAACGGGAAGGGCTCCTGGTGAAAAAATCCGACTCGGAAATCGAGGCAACGGAACTTGGAACGCTTGTCATCCGGTATCTCGCGATGCAGCTCGATCCGCTGATGCAGAAGACGAAGCGCGAAGGCGTCTTTTCCCAGACGATTTGAGAGTTGGGAGTTGAGAGAGGAGAGGAATTAGCAATTAGCAGTTAGCGATTAGTTATTAGTGTGTAGTTGCTAGCTATTAGTTGATAGGAGTCAGTTGTTTGAAGGGAAGGTTAAGAGTGAAGAGTGGAGGGTGAAGAGTGGGACTCCGAGCGAACTTTTACTTCTAGCGGTCATCCTGGAGCGCG
>CAVGIM010000055.1:0-15733 GCA_963629575.1 Candidatus Methanomethylophilaceae archaeon | reverse complement strand
CAGGCGGAAACAGTTCGCTTCGCGAAAAAAAGCCTAGACGTGAAACGTCAAAAGCCTTTCGGCAAAAAGTAAAAAGCCCGCTCTGCTTTTCTAAGCTCTAAGCTCTGCTAACTAAGCTCTGGCACCGCGTGGCCTAGGGGTGGATGCAAGGAAGGGGGACCTTGGCCTTCGCGGCTCTAGTTTTTTTCCCCTACGCTTCGGCTATAGACGCAACCGCAAAAATTCTGTCTGTAAAGCCCGTATTCGCGAGAAAGCTCGGTAGAACGCAAGAAGCCTCCCTTGCGCTTGAAGTTCGACGGCAAGTGTCTGACTCCATATTTTTCGCCCATCGCTTCGCCGATCTGGTTGAGAAGCGTCGCATCCTTCATCGGGCTTATCGAAAGCGTCGTCGTGAAATAGTCGCATCCGAGCTCCCTGGCGATTTTCGCCGCCTCGCCCAATCGAAGTTCAAAGCATTTCCGGCAACGCTCTCCGCCTTCCCTTTCCCGCTCAAGCCCCTTGATCGTCTCGTAAAATCGCTTCGGTTCGTAGGCGCCCTCGACAAAATTCACCGGATATTTCGTCGGAAACTCCGAGACAAAGCGCTTGAGTTCCGCGACACGGTGCGCATACTCCTCTTGCGGAAAGATGTTCGGGTTGTAGTAGAACGTCGTAATCCGAAAATAGTTCGAAAGATATTCCAGTACATAGCTTGAACACGGTGCACAGCAGCAATGCAGCAAAAGAGTCGGCACGTCGCCGCTTTTTTCCAGTCGGCGGATAATGTCATCGAGCAGTCGCTGGTAATTGACCGTCTGCGGCATCAGAACTTGAAAATCATCCCAAAGCGCATCTGCCCGTCGCGGACACCGTCGTTATCGCCGACATCCTTGATCGTCGCAATGTCGAATTCGAGGACATCGGAAAGCATGACGCCTAGACCCAGATCGACTTCGTTCCGCTTGCCGGTCTTGTCGTAGAGGTAACCGGCCCGAACGGCGACCGTATTGGAATAGGTATATTCCGCGCCGACATTGAAGATTCCCTGCAGAAGCGAGTTCTTGAAGCGCTTTGCGCCATGACCGCCGAGTTCCGGGTGGACAAGGCTCTTCCACATCGCCGTGTAGAACGGTTCCGGATCGCCCTTGTCGTCGTCATAGACGACGGTCCGGTTATAGTCTCCGGCAATGATCAGGCGGTGATCGAGCGTGTTCAAAATTTCGTAGGAAAGCCCGAGCCTCCACGTCAAGGGAATCGGGTCCTGGTCGGACTTGTCCGTATAATAGACGCTCGGACCGACGTTCGCAAGAACAATCGCCGCATTCAGGTCGCGGACAAGAAAGTCCTTGCGGAGAAGTCCCACGTCAAACGCGTAGCTGAAAGTCGTCGCATCCTCGCCGCCGGTCGAGGCTCCGGAACTCAAATCCGAATAGAAGAACTTGACCGTCAAGCCGATGGAAGTCCTCGGAGTGAGCTTGGTGCCGTAACTGATCGCACCGACGACTTCCGAGCTGTTCGAATTCGTCGCGCTTTCGGCATCCGTCGAAACGACCGTTTCTCCAAACGAGACAAAGTTCACGGAAACGCCAAGCGTTCCCCACTCCGCAAGAGGAATCGTCATGCCGGCAAAGAGATGATACAGGTCCGGAATGTTCAAGACGGGAAGAAGCTTTTCGTAAAAGAAGGTCAGCTGGAAATCCGCATCCTTGTAGCGTTCGATTCCCGCTCCCGTACTGAACCAGACATCGTTTGCCTGGGGCAGCACCGCCCAGACGCGATTCGACGACAGCCCGTTTCCCGAATGAAAATGTTCCCACTCGTCTTCCGCCTGCCGGTTTCCGCGTTCTTCAGGCCGGCGTTCAAGTTCCGCCTTTTTCCCGGACGATGTCGCATAGTCGGGCAAATGCCGCCAAACGCCCTTGTCCGTCGCAATCCAGATGGCCCCGTCACGCGCAACCGCCAAGTCGTGCACGGTATTGCTTTCGAACTTGACCTGCTCCCACTTGCGCAGGTTAAAATGCGAAAGTCCACCCCGGTGGGCAGCCCAGACGTGTCCCGCGGAATCGACGACCAGGGACGAAGCCTGCAAGTCCATGAGGCCGTCCTCTTCGTTGAACAGGCTCCAGCGGTCCTTCGTCCCCGAACCCTTTTTCGGGACAAGCCTCGCAATGCCCGCACCGTCCGCCGCGACATAAAGCTCCCCGCGGAATTCGGACCAGGCGAGAGCCGTTATCCGTTGGCTGGGAAGAACCTTGCCCTTTCGCTCCACGACGCCGTTCCGGTAAGAGAAGAGGCCGTCGTCCGTTCCTATCCAGAGCGTAGCCCCCTGGCTCGCCAGGGCGGCAATCCGAGGCTTCCCGAGCTCCGTTTCGTAATTTTTCCAGGTCTTTCCGTCAAAGCGAAAAAGCCCGCGCGGCGTCCCGACCCAAAGCTTTTCGGTGCGCGCCTCGTACAAAAGCGCCGTAACCGTGTCGCCCACGACCAGGTTCCACGGAATCCTGACATCGCGTAGGTAAGATTCATCCACATCGTTCTGGACATCGTTATACTTCTTGACCTTTCGCGTATATTCGTCGAGTCCCGATTCCGTCCCGGCAAAAATGCGGACGGCGTCCCGAATCTTTTCCTGCCCTTCGAGCGTCACGACATGGTAGTCTGTCCAATGTTCCCCATCGTAGTGCAAGATGCCGCTGTTGGTTCCCGCCCAGATTTCGCTCTTTTCGAAAAAACCGGAACGATTCTTTGCCGCAAGCTTCGTGAAGGCAGGCATAGCGTCCGACTTTTGCGAAAAGGAAAGTTCCCATTCGTTCGCAAGCGGCCCAAAGGCGAGTCCCGCCGGGTTGTAATAAAGCGCCGAGGCGTCATCCGCAATGGCGACCCCCGTTTCGCCCATGCCGAGCTGTCTTGTTCCGACCGGCATTTCCAGAGTGATAATCGCGGAATTGGCGGCAAACGCAGCCGCCGAACAAAGAGAAAGAAGGAATAGAGTCTTACGCAATGTGTCTCCAGTCGGGAACGCGATACGCCCCATTTTCCGGAATGAGAGCCTTCCAACCGGACTTTCCCGGATTTTCCCAGGGAAGCTTCGGAACGAGATGACAATCGCAGCCTAGAACGTATGGCGGAAGAATTTCCGCATGGTTCCGAATCTGCTCGCGGGTAATATAGTTGTCATCGCCGATAAAACTACAAAACGGACGGCTCCTTGGACCAATCACGACCCGGTAGGTCACGGTCCCGTTCCTGTCGCCCTCGTCTATCACCTTCACCACGTCGTCGATGCTTTTTTTCCACGCCTCGACGAGACGTCCCTGCTTTTCGGCATCGGTATCCGTCGTCGAAAGCCACTCGGCGATTTCCGAAAGGGAAGGCTTGACCTTTTCGATGGATTCTCGGGCAGGGCGAACGACAACCGCATACTGGCCGGACACGTCGATGACCGGGGCATTCGATTCCTTTTCTTTCTCATCCGAATTGTGAATGACCACATACGCCCCAAGACCGGCAAGCACCAGCGAGAGCAGAACGATGGCCACCAGAATGAAAATGACTGTCAAATCCATGTTATTTCACCTGTCTGTGTCCAAAAAAACTAGCATTTTCTAATTTGCTCCGCAGGAGTCCCCATGTCCAAAAACCGACTTTTCTCTCTCCTTTTCCTGTTGCCCGCTTGCCTCTGGGCAATTCCTTACGAAGTCAACACCGTCAAGGACGGTTCGGGCGAACCCATCCAGAACGGGCAGCTGATTCGCGTTCACTACAAGAGCTTTCTCGCCGATTCCGCGATGACGATGTTCGACAATTCCTACGACCGCGGCGAACCGCTCGAATTCTCGCTCGGAGCGGGGCAGGTCATCCAGGGCTGGGAGCGCGGACTTTTGGGCATGAAGGTCGGGGAAATCCGAAAGCTCGCCATTCCCTACCAGCTCGCTTACGGCGACCGCGAAATCGGCCCGATCCCCCCGCGCTCGGATCTCTACTTCGAAGTGGAGCTGGTTTCCGCCGATCCGCCGCTAAAGCCCGACGACTTCGCCGATTCCAAAAAGGCCGACTGGAAAAAGCTCGAAAACGGAGTCTTCTACTGGGACGAAAAGACGGGTTCGGGAACGCCGGCCGCCCAGGGAACGCGCGTACAGGTGCACTACACGGGGTGGCTTGCGTCCGGCCGAAAGTTTTCGAGTTCCAAGGACTACGGAAAGCCTCTAGCGACCGTCCTCGGCGGCGGAAGGCTCATCGCCGGGTGGGAAATCGGCCTTGACGGGATCGCTCCCGGCGCGGTACGCTGGCTAAAGATCAGCCCGTCGATGGGATACGGCGCCAAGTCCTACAGCGTGATTCCGCCAAACTCCACGCTCGTTTTCCGCGTCGAAATGGAAAACGTCGAAATAGACGACGCTCTCGCCGAGACGATGGACTTTTTCCCGGACATCGAAAAGCTCGACCTCAAGGACGGTCCGGAAGGTCTCCGCTACGCGGTAATCCACGAAGGCGAAGGCGAAGGCGCCCGATCCGGACAGAATGTCCGCGTCCACTACACCGGATTCCTTTCGGACGGAAAAAAGTTCGACAGCTCGCGCGATCGCGGACAGATCTTCAACTTTCCGCTGGGCAAGGGAAACGTCATCCGCGGCTGGGACCTGGGCGTCGAAGGGATGCTTCCCGGCGAAAAGCGCGTACTGGTCATTCCGCCCGAACTCGGCTACGGCAATCGCGGCGGCGGTCCGATTCCCGGAAACGCGACGCTCGTCTTTGTCGTCGAATACCTGGGCTCGCAGGAATAAGCCTCTTTAACGAAAAGGCTCCGCAAAAATGCGGAGCCTTTTTTGCGCGATTATCGGCAACTAAGAACGCTTGTAGTCGTCCTGCAGACGGATAATGTCGTCTTCGCCCGTGTATTCCCCGACCTGGACTTCGACGATGACCAGCGGCAGGTTTCCCTCGTTCTGCAACCGGTGAACTTCGCCTATCTGGATGTAAGTCGATTCGTTCGGTCGCACGTAAAAGACCTTTTCCCCAACCGTGCATGTCGCCGTTCCGCTGACAACGACCCAATGCTCCGAACGGTGCAGGTGCTTCTGCAGGCTGAGACGCTTTCCCGGCTTCACCACGATCCTTTTTATCTTGTAGCGTTCCGTATCTTCCAGCACGGAATACGTTCCCCACGGGCGGTTCACGGTCTGCGGGACATCCGGCAAGGGCGAACGTTGTTCCTTGAGCTTTTCCACGACGGATTTCACCTTCTGGCTACTCGACAGCGGAGCGACCAGAAGCGCATCGGGAGTATCCACGACAAGCATCTTGTCAAGATCGATCGTCGCGACCAGGCGCTGGTTTCCGATGACCATGGAATTGGTGGTCCCGACCGAAACGTGCCTTGGATTGAGATTGTTTCCCGATTCATCGTGCGGATATTCTTCGTAAAGCGCATCGAACGACCCGAGATCCGACCAGCCGATATCCGAGGGAACGACTTTTACCCGGTCCGACTTTTCCATCACCGCATAGTCGATGGAATTCGCGGGAATCGCCATCATGTCGTCATGCTTTACGCGGAGCAGCTCGTTTTCCCTTGTCGCCCCCGCCAAGGCTGCCTGGCAGGCCCTGTGCATTTCCGGAGCGTACTTTTCGAGTTCCGAGAGAAAGGTCGAAACCTTGAAGCAGAAGATTCCGCTGTTCCAGTAAAAGTTTCCGTTTTCGAGATACTTCTTCGCCGTTTCGAAATTTGGCTTTTCGACGAACCGCTTGACATTCTCGCCGTCCGCTTCGATGTAGCCGTAACCCGTTTCGGGGCTTGTCGGCGTAATTCCGAACGTCACGAGGTTTCCGCTTTTCGCCAAGGATTCCGCCTTTCTTAGGCACTTCAGGTAGGCATCCCTGTTTCTGATGACATGATCCGACGGAGAAACGAGAACGACCGTTTCCGGGTCAAGCGTAAGACTCGCGAGAGCGATTGCCGGAGCGGTATTCCTGCCAACGGGTTCGAGCATAAAGCGCGCCGTCCCCTTTTGCGAAATTTCGGAAAGCTGGTCTTTCGCCAAAAAATACTGTTCCGCGTTGCTGATGATGTATTGAGATTCGCAAACGACAGAATTTGTCAGGACCGTTCCCTGGAAAAGAGAACTTCCATTAAAGAGCTTGGCGAACTGTTTCGGCATCAGCGTACGGCTGACCGGCCAGAGGCGCGTTCCGCACCCGCCGCAAAGGATTAGGTTTATCATGCTGAAAACTCCCTAGCGTTTTTCTTTTTCGTTTCAATATACCTGTTCATGACAAAGGCTCTCGACGGAATCTCCCTGGGAAGCAGAGAAAGGCTTGCGACCAGGCTATCCATCGAACTGCGTCCATATTCAAATGTCAAAATCGTCTTGTCGCATTGCTTGCCGATAAACACCGCATTCTTCGCCTCGCAAAGCGATGGCGCATCCACAACGACGACGTCGTAAAGAGACCGCGCCTTTCGAACGAAATCCGCAAATCGCTCGGACGCAAAGACGCCTTCCGAACACGTCAGGCGCGCACCGGTCGGCAGGACATCCAGTCCGGACGTTTTCGTCTTGCCAATCGCCGATTCGAGCGAAACCGTTCCCGCGAGAACTTCGACAAGCCCTTCCGGATTTTCCAGCCCGAAGAGTTCCTTCAGCATTCCATTTTGCAAATCGGCATCGATAAGCAGGACCTTTTTCCCGGAAGCCGCGAAAAGCCTTGCCGTATGGGTGGCGACAAAAGTATTTCCGACCCGATGCGCAAGCCCCGAGAAGCAGAGGACCATGTTCCCCGCGACCGATTCGAGTTCTAGCGAAAGCCGCAGAGTACGAATTCCCGTTTCCGCTTCGCTTTCGCCCTTGGCAATGCAGGCATAGACGATAGCGCCCGTCTCCCTGGAGACCGCGGATGGATCCGTCACTTTGTTGAATTTCTTCCGGAGCGAAGTAAGCCCGATAGCCGCGCAAAAACCGGCAAACATGAACGCGAGGACCACCATTTTTCTCTTGGGCTTGACGGGCTTTGGATTTCCCACGGCCGGATCGATAATCATTGCCGATTCGGAAGTCCCGTTCACGAGCAGACGCATCTGTTCCACGCGTTTCAGAATGTCGGAATAAATCATCTGGGCAAACTGTATTTCCGTCGTGAGCGTCAAGATCTTCTGCTGGGATTCGGGGAGCTTCTTCGCCACCGAATTGCCCTTGGAAATTTCCTTGTTGAGCGCCGCAATCTGCCGGTCCATCGTGACAATCGCCGGGTGCGAAGCGTCGAAGAGACGAGCCTTTTCCTCGCGCATCTGCTCTAGCTGGACTATCTGCTGCTGCAAGCGCATCTGCGACTCTAGCGCGATTCTCGTCTCCGCCGCGATGTCCGCCGATCCGATTTTTTCCCGATAGTCGTTCAGCTCCGCGACCAGGCTGTCTAGAACCCGGCGCGCTCCGGGAAGCTGTTCTTCGAGAATGGAAAGCGTGTTTCTGATGTCGAACGAACCGAATTCCCCGTTCAACCGCAGGTAGGCGGCGGTCAGCGTATCGACAACGAGAACCGCCCGATCGACATATTCGTCCTGGTAGGCGACGGACAGAATCCCCGTTTTCTTTCCCACTTCGGAAATCGAAAGATTTCCCGTCACGGTCTTGATAGTGGAAATCATCGACGAAGCGGACAGTGCGAATTTCTGGCCGGCAGTCACCCGCATCAGGGGAACGAGGATCTTGACAGAATCCGTACCGTATGGCGCAGAAGCCATTTCGCCGGGAATCCCGGAAAGGACCTTCGCTCCCAAATCGTCATAGACGGAAAAATGCGCGGAATCGTCCGCGACAAGCGTCCAGGGCATTCCCAGGCGCTCCTTCGGAAGCACGGTGGAATCCGGCAGATAGAGGTACTGGACATCGACGCGACCTTCGCGATGCAGAAGACGGTCGATAACGCTTGTCGGTGTCGCGTTGTAGCGAAGCCCCAGCGAATCGATGACCTCTTCCAGAATGCGCCGACTCTGCATCAGCTGCGTTTCCGTTTCCGACGAACCGCCACCCATGCCGAGAAGCGCGCCGACATCGCCAAGCATCGCCGAGAGGGAACCGCCCTTCACCTTGACCTGCATCAGCGCGTTCGCTTCATAGACCGGTCGCATCCACATCGCGGTAAAAACGCCGACAACCATCGAGACGATCATGGTGACAAGGACCAGAGCCTTGTTTGCCCAAATATCCTTTAGCAATTCCACCCAGGGGTTTTCCTGCGAGTTAGAAGAATTCTTTTCGGTCAAGACTGTCATTTTTTCCTCAGAGGTGGGAAATCCTTTCCACCCAGTAGGGGGTCAATTTTTCGATAAAGTTCCAAGCCATGACGAAGGCGCTTTCCGGTCGTCCGTGCGGATCGGGAATATCGACTTTCAGCGGCTCTCCATACCGGAAGATTTTTCCGTCGAGCCACGGATAGCGTTCGAGAAGGCATGTTTTCTGGTTTCTTTCCATGACGAGGACCAAGTCCGCCCACCGAAGCATGTCCATCGTCACTTGCCGCGAACGGTGGGAAGAAATATCCAGATGGTGCGCTATCGCGACCTTTTCCGCCAGGGATTCCGGAGCGGAATTCACGAGTGCGCCTATCCCCGCGCTTTCGACGGAATAGCTTTTCGCATCGAGACTTTTCCGCAACAGATATTCCGCTGTCGGACTTCGGCAGACATTTCCGGTACAGAGCACGAGGATTTTTTTCATCGAAAGAAAGATAAAATATTCAAGGCTAGAAAGAGAATCCCAGCTTGTCAAGAGTCGGATTCTTCGTGTCCTTTTCGCTGAGAATCGGTTCAAAGTTCTCTCCGACCGGCCAACGGATGCCAATCTGCGGATCGTTCCACAGAAGCCCGCCCTCGTCACCCGGAGCATAAAGCCGCGTACATTTGTACACAAACGAAGCGGTATCGCTCAGGACGACAAAGCCGTGGGCAAATCCCTCGGGAATGTAGAACTGCCTTTTGTTTTCGGCGGAAAGCGTCACGCCGACCCATTTTCCAAACGTCCGGCTTTCCTTTCGCAAATCGACCGCCACGTCGAAGACTTCCCCTTCGATTACCCGGACAAGCTTTCCCTGCGGATTCTTCTTCTGAAAATGCAATCCGCGGAGCACGCCCTTCCTCGAGCGGGACTCGTTGTCCTGCACGAACCTTGCCGAAATACCCGCATCGGAAAACTCCCTTTCGCTATACGTTTCCATGAAGTATCCGCGCGCATCGCCAAACACCGTCGATTCGACTATCTTGACATCCGCGATTTCCGTATCGATAAAATGGAATTTTCCCATCAGAACCTGTCTCCGTACATCGTCTTGTAATAGTTCCTGTATTCCCCGTTCACGATATGTTCCCACCACGGCCTGTTGTCGAGAAACCATTTGACGGTCTTCTTGATTCCGTCCGCGAATTTCGTTTCGGGAAGCCAGCCGAGTTCCCGGTGAATCTTCGTCGGATCGATAGCATAGCGCAAATCGTGCCCGGCGCGGTCCTTGACAAAGTGGATAAGGCTTTCCGGCTTTCCGAGTTCCCGCAAGATGAGCTTCACGATGTCGATATTGTGCATCTCGTTGTGTCCGCCGACGTTATAGACTTCGCCGATACGGCCCTTTTCGAGAATCAGGTCGATAGCGCGACAATGGTCCTCGACATAGAGCCAGTCGCGAACGTTCATCCCGTTTCCATAGACGGGGAGAGGCTTGTCCGCGAGAGCGTTCGCGATCATCAGCGGGATGAGCTTTTCGGGAAAGTGGTAAGGACCGTAATTGTTCGAACAGCGGGATATCGTCACCGGAAGTCCGAACGTGCGATGGTAGGCGAGAGTGAGCAGGTCCGCACCGGCCTTGCTCGCCGAATAGGGACTCGACGTGTGGAGCGGCGTCGTCTCGGTAAAGAAAAGATCCGGACGGTCAAGCGGAAGATCCCCATAGACCTCGTCGGTCGAAACCTGGTGATAGCGCCCTACCTTGTATTTGCGGCAGGCATCCAGCAGGATTCCCGTGCCGAGAACGTTCGTCGAAATGAACACGCCCGGATTTTCTATCGAACGATCCACATGGCTTTCGGCGGCAAAGTTCACCACCGCGTCCGGGCGCTCGGAATCGAACAGCTTCTCGACGCCTTCCCGGTCCGTAATGTCCAGCTTCGCAAAGCGGAAATTCGGATTCTTCGCCACGGGTTCGAGCGTTTCGAGATTCCCCGCGTATGTCAGGGCGTCCAGGCACACGATCCGACAGTCCGGATGCGCCTTCAGCATGTAGTGGACAAAGTTTCCCCCGATAAATCCGGCACCGCCGGTCACCACGATTGTTTTCATCGTCATCGATTTTCCTTTCTGATTTCTAGTAGCGGATTTTTCCTTCGGCAACTTTCCGCAGGTGCTCTCCGTAAGTCGATTTCCCGTATTTTCTGGCCGAAACGGAAAGCGTTTCCCGATCGATCCAGCCGTTGATGTAGGCGATTTCCTCCACCGCGGAAATCTTGATGCCCTGGCGTTTTTCCACCATCCGCACAAAGTCGCCCGCCTCCACCAGACTGTCCATCGTGCCGGTGTCAAGCCAGGCGAATCCCCGCCCGAGAAGCTTCACGTCCAGCGCGTCCGCTTCCAGAAAGAGCCGGTTCAGGTCGGTGATTTCGAGTTCCCCGCGGGCCGAAGGCTTCATGCTCTTTGCAAACTCCACGACGCGATTGTCGTAGAAATAAAGCCCGGTCACCGCATAGTTGCTCTTGGGGGCCGCAGGCTTTTCCTCTATCGAGACGACCTTGCCCGAATCGTCGAACTCCACAACGCCAAAACGTTCCGGATCCTCGACATAGTAGCCGAAAACGCTCGCCCGGCGATTTTTTTCCGCGTTTTCCACGGCGCTTTTCAAGAGGGGCGTCATCCCGTTGCCGTAAAAGATGTTGTCGCCGAGAATCATGGCGCAGGAGTCGCTGCCGATAAATTCCTCGCCAAGGACAAACGCTTCCGCAAGCCCGTTCGGACTTGGCTGGACCTTGTAGGAAAGATGCACCCCCATCGAGGAACCGTCGCCAAGCAACCGTTCGAAGTTAGGCAAGTCCGTCGGCGTGGAAATAATCAGGATATCGCGAATGCCCGCAAGCATCAGAGTCGATAGCGGGTAGTAGATCATCGGCTTGTCGTAAACCGGCAAAAGCTGCTTGCTCGTGACAAGAGTCAACGGATAAAGCCTGGTACCGGAACCTCCGGCGAGAACAATTCCTTTCATAAAGACAAAGTTACATAAATGCAAGCGGAATATCTAGGCGGAGAAGCCGACCCGGGCCTGAAAATGCACCTTGGAAGGATCCGCCGCGTTCACGCCAAAGACAAAGGCGTGATGGTTCGAGTTGTCAAAGCGCACCAACTGGATCTCCTCGCCGAAAGAGACCTCGGACAGGTAGTTCATCTGGATGGAGCGTATTCCCGCTTTCCTGAATGCGGGATCCAGGAAAAGCGCATCGAGAACCCAGTCCGCATAGCGACAGTTGTTTACATGGCGATTCATGTCCAAGTCGGAATAGCTGGCCGTTTTCGAAAGCGCGATCCGGGGATTTTCCCGCAAGGGCAAGAGTTCCAGGTTTTCGGAAATGGCGCTCCTTTCGGGATAGAGCGTCGGAAGGAACGGCGCACGTTCCGGATCTTCCGCGCGACCCGTACGCAAGTTCACGAGAAGCCACGAAGACGTCGCTTCCGCGATGACGCTCCCCCGCTCGTCCCGAATGGAATAGTCCCGAATCGCCACCTTGTGACTGTAGATGGATTTCGTCCACGTCGAAACCCGCAGCTTTTCGCCCCAGGAGGGAACGTGGCTTATCCGAAGCTTTATCCGGGAAATCACCGTCGTATAGCCGTTTTCGACCATTTTCCAGATTCCGAAGCCGTTTCTTTCCGCATCGAGAATCGCGGTTTCTTCCATGAAGTCGAAAAAGGAAGAGACGCGCAGACGGCTTGTCGAATCGCAGTCGGAAAATCGCACCGGAAAAACGTATTCGCTAATTTCCTTGTCCATTTTCAATCCTCGTTTCCTTTTAATCTAAATTTGAAAACATGAAATCGTCCGCGCAATGCAAAACTTTTTTGGACATTCCCGCCTTGCGAAAGGTCCAAGGCTCCATTCATGTTCCGGGTTCCAAAAGCATCACGAACCGCGCGCTGCTCCTCGCCGCGCTTGCAAGAGGCGAAACCCGACTGCACCGTCTCCTGTGGAGCGACGATACCCGGTATATGGCGGAATCGCTCGAAAAGATGGGCATACCGGACATCCGGTTTTCAGAGGACCATACGGAAGCGACCGTCTGCGGCAACGGGAAGTTTTCTTCGCAAGACGCCGAACTTTTCGTGGGAAACTCGGGAACGTCCATTCGGTTTTTAACCGCGGCGGCGGCCCTTGGACACGGTCTGTTTACGCTTACGGGAATCGCGCGCATGAAGGAGCGTCCGATTCGCGATCTGGTCACGGCTCTCGAACAGATCGGTGCGCAAATCGACTACCTGGAAAATCCGGGATTTCCTCCGATAGCCTTGCGCGCAAGCGGTCTTTCCGGCGGAACGCTCCACATCCGCGGAAACATTTCGAGCCAATACCTGACGGCGATTCTTCTCGCCGCGCCTTGCATGGAAAGGCCTCTCTCCATTGTCGTTGACGGGGAGCTGGTTTCTAGGCCCTATGTCGCCATGACCATCAAGATGATGGAAGCCTTTGGGGCGCAAGTCGAGAACAGCGGTTTCCGGGAACTTGCCGTTCGAAATTCGGGCTACAGATCCCCGGGAGACTACACGGTCGAAGGCGATGCTTCGTCGGCGACATACGCTCTTGCCGCGGCGGCCGTTTCGGGCGGACCCGTCCGTCTATACGGAATCGATCGCGAAAGCATCCAGGGCGACATCCATTTTACCGATGTTCTCGAAAGGATGGGCGCAAGAATTTCCTCTGGAAAAGATTTTGTCGAATGCGAAAAAGGCGCGTTTCCGCTAAAGGCCATCGACATGGACCTGTCCGCGATTCCCGACGCCGCAATGACCGTCGCCGTTCTCTGCCTCTTCGCAGACGGAAAAAGCTCGCTCCGCGGAATCAAAAGCTGGAAGGTCAAGGAAACGGATCGCATCCAGGCAATGGCGACCGAACTGCGGAAAACCGGAGCGACCGTCAGGGAAACGGACGATTCCCTCGAGATAACGCCACCGGAAAGAATTCTCCCGGCGACGTTCGAAACCTACAACGATCATCGAATGGCGATGTGCCTGAGCCTTGCGGCATTCGGCATTCCAAAAACGGAACGCATCCGCATTCTCGACCCGCTCTGCGTCGAAAAGACCTATCCCGGCTACTGGAAGGATCTGGAAATCCTCGCGAAGGTTCCGCTTCCGATTCAAGGCGAAAGATGAAAGGACTCGGCGCAATCCTCCTTTCCTTGGGAACGCTTTCGGGCGCATTCGCCTTTACGTCACAAGCGGCAATCCCTGTCTCGGACTACAGGGCGATCATCGATTCCATGGTTCCCGGCGCAAAGTTTGGAATTTCCGTTCGTTCCGTCAAGTCGGGAAACCAAATCGCGAACTTCCAGGCGGATTCCTTCTTTACCCCGGCAAGCACGCTCAAGACCCTTACGACAGCGACAGCCCTAGACTACTTTCCGCTAGATTACAGCCCAAAAACCAGGCTCTTCCTCGAAGGGAGCGTTTCCGGAAAGACCTTTCACGGCATCCTCCGGCTAAGAGGCGAAGGCGACCCGAACATTTCCGGCAGGTATTATTCGGAGCCTTTCTACCTGCTTCGCGCTTTCGCCGATTCCATCCGAGAAAAAGGCATCGACACGCTTGACGCGAAAATCGAACTCGACACGAGCTTTTTTTCGGGGCCGCGCAAGCCGGAACATTGGCGGAGCAACTATTACGACGCCTGGTATGGCGCAGAAGTCACGCCGCTTCTCTTCAACGACAACTGCGCACTCATCCGGATAGCACCGGGAAAGAATATCGGCGATACGGCAAGCGTTACGGTCGAACCGGACATCGGCTACGTTCAAATTGTAAACAAGTTAATCACGAAAAAAGGTTCGAGGCGTCGCTACGTCTATTCGCTCGACGCGGATTCTTCCGTCATCCGAATTTCGGGAACCATCGGAGTAAACGCCGGCGAAGCGGGCATCGCCATTCCCGTCCGAAACCCCAACGGATATTTCCAGCAGGCGTTTGTCCGGGCGTTGCAGGACGCAAAAATCGCATACAGGGAAAATCCCCTTGCGCAGAGCGGTCTTGCCCTGTACACGTTCGACGTTTCCGGGGCGCCGCTCCTCAGCCTTCTCGACGAAATCAACCAGAGAAGCCAGAACCTCCACGCCGAAACGATTTTCCGAAATCTCGCGGCGGCGAAATTTCGGGCAGGAAACGTGGAAAACGGAAAAAAGGCCGAACGCGAATTTTTGCAGAAACTGAAAATTTCTCCGGACAATTTTCGCATCTTTGACGGTAGCGGGCTTTCTCCCCTGAACAAGGTAAAACCCTCCGCAGAAACGGAACTTCTCGCCAAGATGGCGCGCCATCCCAAGGGAAGGTTTTACATACAAAGTTTCGCGGGACCGGGAATCGGCAGCGGCTACAAGCGAATGCAGAATCTGGCATACGCCTGGAAGATCCGGTTCAAGACGGGATTCATCAACGAGACCCACGGACTGGTCGGCTACATGCCCACCATCGACGGCGATACGCTAGCGATTGCGACCTACCTGAACGAGACAGGAAAAATCCCGGACAGCAAGAGCAAGGAGGCTCTGGATTCTGTCTGGTCCTGCATTTTTCGCGCAACGAACGGCGGATACGCTTCGCTGTTGCGGATGAGGGAACTTTACCTGCAAGGCGCTTCCGAGAGCGGGGTTTCGAACCGGATCCGGTTCTTTTCCGAAAAGTTCCTGGGAAAGCCCTACCTTCTGGGACCGACCGGCGAAGGCCATCTCGATACCATCGAAGCGAAACCGCTCGTCAACACGGATTCGCTCGACTGCGTGACGTTTATCGAACACGTCCTTGCGCTATCCAAAAGCCCGACGCTCGACAGCCTCTTCGGAACGCTCCAGAAAATCCGCTACTTCGACGGAAAGATCGCATACAAGTTTCGCAAGCATTACTTTGTCGAGGACTGGCTCGGCGAGGGAATCTTTGCGCGGCAAATCTTTTTGCCAAGCGACACGGCGGAAACGCGGACGCTTCCCAAGAAGAAGTTTTTTCGCGACAAGGGAATTTCCTATCCGAAAAGCGACCCCAAACTTTACCTGCGCTATCTTCCGCTAGAAAGCGCGATCGAATTTTCGAAAAGCCCGTGGCAAGGAGAAGGCACGGTGCGCGGAGTGGGATTTGTCAGCCGACTAAAAACCATCGACACGTTCCATGTCGGATTTCTGCTTTTGGATAAAGGCCAGAAGCCCGTTCTGCGGGATGCGTCCTTCAAGTTCGGAAAGGTTCTCGACCATTCGCTCGAAGAATATCTGGAATCGTGGCGCGGGACGGGAAAGGTTCCCGGAGTTATCTTGTTTGAGTTTTTGTGAGGGCGAGTTCAGAGCTTAGCCCAGAGAACTTAGAGCTTAGAGTCGCGAAGCGGGCTTTTTGTTTTTTGCCGAAAGGCTTTTTGTCGCCAAGCGACCTGTTTCCGCCTGTCCGCAGCAGGCGGGCCTTCCCGGCGAGGGGCGTGTCAGAGCTTAGAGCCTGTTTTCATAATCTTCGAACCAGTACGGCCGCACAGGAAACGTTGACCA
>CAVGIM010000054.1:0-15771 GCA_963629575.1 Candidatus Methanomethylophilaceae archaeon | reverse complement strand
TCGCCGGGTAGGCCTGTCTGCCGACAGGCAGGCGCACCCTCCGCCGCCAGGCCTGCCTGTCGGCAGACAGGCGGAAACAGGTCGCTTCGCGAAAAAAAGCCTAGACGTGAGACGTCAAAAGCCTTTCGACAGAAAGCAAACAGCCCGCTCTGCGACTATAAGCCCCAAGTTCTCCGAACCAAGCTACGGCCCAATTCATTCGTCCCTTAGCTCGACATGCAAATGCTCGCCACGCCGACCGGCATTTTCCCACAGGACGAGAAAACGGCATCCCAGCTTGCGGCGAATCGAAAGAATCAGCTCGGAACGCCGTTCCCTGGGAACGTCAAAAAGCCTGAAATCCAGAGCCTTGTTGTAATAATGCTTGGAAAATCGGGCATGCCAGGCAAAATCGTTTGCGCTCGTAATTGTCGGACGGTAAGAATCCCCCATCACCCGATGAAACTCGGCAACCACCACAAGTCCCGCGGAATCCAGCGCCGATTCGAGCTTCCCCGTCTGCACGCCGTGCTTTTGCGCGGTTCGCAAGAGCAAGAGGGCGTGGACATCTTTTGGCCCCCATTCCGCAAAGGCGATCGATACGGCAACAAGAATGCTGGCGACTAAAGAATTCATCTTCGGCAAAAATAGATTTTCCCCGAATGTTTTGTTATTTTAGTACCATATGAAAAAAGTTTGGATAGCGACAATTCTTTCGGCAGCATTCCTTGCGTCCTGCTCGACAAAGGAAAAGCCCGTTTTCACCGGTTTCTGGCAAGGCGAAGACAACATGATTTTCGAAGTCTTCCAGACGGCTCCCGGCGAAAACCTCTACACGATCCGCAACATCAACGGGGATCTTTCCGCCCACATCGAAGGCGATTCCATCCTCACGGGAAAAAACTCGCTCGACATGCCTTTCACCATGCGCGTCGAGAAGGATTCCGCTTTCTACCTGTTCGGAACGATTCTTTCCAAATATTCGCGCATCGACGAAGCTTCTTACCGGGAACAGTTCAAGAAGCTCACCCCGGCAAACGCGGAATAGCTCAGCCTCCGAGCATCGAAACGAGCGTCCCCGCGACGATAGCGGAAAGCATCGCGTTTAGGAACAGCATAGTCCGGCGCAAGATCCTGAAAAACGATTCCTGCCAGGCCGGACCGTGGATGTTTCTGTATTCCTTGAACCCGAGAAGCGCGCTCAGGGCACCCGTCACCACGAGCATCAGGGCGCCGACAAAAAAGCCTTCCCGAAAGACCAGTACGCTAATCCACGTTCCAAGGACCATGGCGACGATTCCGACTCCGATTTCGACAAGATAACGCTTCCGGTGCATACTTCCTCGAAAATTTAAAGGGAAAAAAGCCCGATCAGGGCGATTCGCGGATACGGCGAAACAAGCGGTCCGTTGAGCGGCCAGCTGAAGTCCAGGTGATTGACCAGTCCCGATACGGATTTCGTCATCGCGAAGCGAATTCCAATACCGGCGATGTAAGTCAGATCGTCCGGTTCAAAGAGGTGAACCCTGGAAGAGGTTTCCCCCGCCTTGAAAAATGCGGCAAACACCGGCGCGACCGTCCCGATTTCAAAATGGGGAAAGAAGCGTTCCTCGATTTGCCCGTAAAAGCGCGCCTGCCCCGTGTAGAGATAGGTCGGGAATCCGTAAAACTCCTGGTTCTGGAGTCCGCCGAGCGAGAGCTGTCTGCCATAGGCGGACCGTTTAAAGGCATCTACGTAGCCCGAAACCTGCGTCGAGAACCATTCGTTCGAACGCCAGATGTATTCCGCCGAGGCGAATTCGTAGATGTCGCGGCGAGAATCCGAATCGAAATAGAAATGAGACTTCGCGTTCAAGACGATATGGTGCATTTTAGAACCGAGAGCCAGGTAGATGGAATAATCCAGGCGCAAGTCATCGTCCATCGCCCCGAGCGACTTCCAGTTTTTGGAAATGCCGATTTTCACGGAATAGCCCTTATCGACGTCTTCCGTCCACTTCGCGTGCTTGAAATTGACCAGACGATCGTAGCGAATCCGCGACAGCGTGACGCTCGCCCCAAAGCGCGAATCGAGCATTTCGGGAATCCAGTCCCGCGCCGCGGCGGAATCCAGGGCGACCGGTTCCCCGTTCAAGAGAAACGTCTTTCGCGAAACCGACGCATAGGAGCGTCCTAGCCGATGGTAATCGTAGCTCAAGCCCAGGTAGATCTTGAATTCCTCGTCGCCAAGGGAACGCCCCAGCCGGAAGCTCGCCGAATCCTCCACGATGCGATTTGCCCGAAGAACCTCGTTTCCATGTTTCCGGTTGTACGTCGGAAGGGATTCCTTCACGCTGTCCGCGACCGAAACCTTCACCGTCGCGGTCGGGAGTCGCCCCGTCCAGTAATACTTTGCGTCCGACTTGTTCAGGTAGCCCGCCACGGTGTAGGCCCATTCGTTTCTGCTCCGCGAAAGATAAGGCCTGTACATTGTCGCATAGTGCGTGTAGCCGTCCGTGTTCCGCGAAATGGAAGCTTCGAACGCATTGTGCCGAAAGAGAAAGTTGCTGTTGTTGTAAAGTCCCATGAACCGGTCGCGAAACTCGTCGTGCGAATAGTAGATTCCAATCGTCTGCCCGAATCCCAGAAAGTTGTTTTCCCAGATACCTATTCCGTAGTAGAGAGGGCCGTCGCTCGGGCGTTCCACCGAAAGCGGAATCGTAAGCGTCCACGTATCGCTCGTCTTCACCCGGACAATGTTCTTTCCGGTCGGCGAAATTTCGCGGGTGATGTGGGCGTCGGCGATGTAGGCCTGGTTTCGCAGGTTCTTTTCGCTCGCGATGAGTTCGTACAAGTTAACCGAATCCCCGACATCGAAAAGAACGAGCCTTTCCACGACGGATTTTCGCGTTTCGATATGGATGACGTTCCCGGCCGCATAGACCAGGCTGTCCGCCCACGAATAGGCCTTGGAATCGTCAAACGCGTCACCGTTTTCCACAACGATCGAATCCACCCGAAAATAGACGAGAGAATCCGCCGAAGGGCGCGAGAGTACACTCTCCAGGACGGGCATTTTCGCAAAAGCCATCGAAGCGAGAACTATCCAGAGCATCCACTTCACGGGAATTCGACCATCATGCGAAAAGAAGCCCTTTTCCCGAAATCGGCCTGTTCCTTCGCCGTCGCCTTCCGGACGACCAGGTTTTTCGGCGTTACGCCAGGCTGTGCGGAGAGAGCCTTCAGAAGCTTTTCACGACGCAGAGCGGAAAGCGCTTCCATCGAAGCGGACAGTTCCGCATCCGACGGGCGAGACCACGCCGAGGCAAAGGTCTTGAACGCTTCGAGAGAGGCGTCCGTTTCGAGAGCGGCCTTCCTATCGACCGGGGTGAGTTCGGCGCGACCGGTCTTGAACCTGTAGAAATCGAGTTTTTCCATGCCGAGCGCAAAGGCTTCGAGTTCCCTTTCGGGACGGAACGCTTCGATTATCGTAAGGACCGCGCCCGGCTTTTCCGAAAGTACGCGCGTCCATTCCGAAGCGATTCCGTATTGCTCGCTCGTAAAGTCATCCGCGGAGACATCAAAAGAAAAGTCGCTTGGCGACGAACCGCCGAGGAGGAACTTCGCCGGGGAAAGCGCCACTTTCACCATCAGGTTCATCACCGTCTGCCAGACTATCTTTCCATACGAAAATTTCGGATCCCGGAGATCGCCTTTCACGGGAACGTCAAACGCAATCTTCCCGTCCTTGTCCTTGAGAATGTAGAGCGCGATCTTCATCGGCACCGTGTATTCGGGTTTTGTCCCGGAAGGCTTGTCTCCGACGGTCAGATTGTAGATGTCGATATTGTTTCGGCTATCGATTTTCCCGTCGCGGACGATGTTGTCGGAGGCAAAGCCGAACGCGCCCGCCGTAATGGGATATCCCGTATAGTGCTCCGAATAGACGGAAAAATCCTTCAGCGATACGTTTTTTACCGCAACGTTCGCGCTCAGGCGACTCGCGTCCGCAGGGTTGAACCGGGCAAAGGCCTTCACCGTTCCTCCATGCGGAAGGGAGGCCCGGATATCGACATCCGCTTCCCTGTCGAGCGCGACATTCGAGGCCGCAAGCGAAATTCCCGAAACGGCATAGCGAAAGCCTCCGGGAACCGTGTGGTCCTCCACGGCAAAGCGCGTATCCGTAACGGAAAACCGCCTGACCAGCAGATCGGGCTTCGCCTGTTCCGAAGGTCCTTCCAAATTCGAAGGATTCACCGCGGCGGTTGCCGAATCCGGCAGAGGGTGCGCCTCGGAATTTTTCCTTGCGAGAAGCGCTTCGATATTGTTCGAATTCTTGAACAGGTCAAAGTGGGCAAAGGCTCCGCGGACGGAAACGGAATCGACGACAAAACGCTTTTCCTTCAGGTTCGCCTCGGCAAGCTGGATTTCCAGCCTTTCTACGCCCATGGTCTTTTCGGAATTTTCCGTGAGGACCACGCTGTCGAGCGAAACGTTTCCCCTCGAAACGGAAGAGAGAACGTCATGCGCGTTTCCCGAAAGCGAAAGCCGAATGCCGACTTTTCCCGAAAGTTCCTTGAAATCCAGCGCCGTTTCCAGGTAGGGCTTTATCGCCGACAGGGAAAATCCCGAAAGCGCGACATCCAGAGAAAAATCCCCGCTCTCCATCGCGTAGTCGCTTTCCACGTGCAAGGTTCCGCCATCCGCAAATTCGAGATTCACCCCGAGCGATGTCTTCCTGTTCGAAAAATACACCTCGGGAATGCGCAGCGAAAAGTCCCGAATGCCGATATGAGAATTCACCTCGCTGTCGTCATAGAGAATATCGCCCGAAAGAATCGCAATTTGCCGAACGGAAATCCCGAACGGAAAAGCGTTCGTGTTCGAAGAATCCGGGATTTCCTCGGGAACGCTTGCCGAATCCGACGCAAAGCGTTCGAGAATATCCGAAAAATTGAAAAGCTCCCCGTTCTTCTCTATCCGCGCAAAGGGAGAATCCAGACGCACTTCCGAAAGAGAGATGTTCCCCGTCAAAAGCCGCAGAGGATCGGCATTGACGTAAAATTCCCGGAAAGCGGCGAACTTTGTCGAATCGTCCTTTTCGAAAATGGCAAAGCCCTTGACGGAAACGGAAAAGCGGAACGGGTTCATCGAGACGCTTTCTATCTGGACGCGCCGGCCGATCAGTTCCTTCGAATGGTTTTCGACATAGCTCTTCGCAACTCGCGGAGCAAGAAGACACAGGGCAAGGAAGAGGACGCAGAACACGGCCGCGCAAATTCCGACAATGCGAAGCGCCTTCATCCTTTACTCTGCCATTTCTTGAAAGTGAACATAGAAGCCATCGGGCAAAAGGTAGAAAAATCCTAGTGCGCCGCCTTGACTTTCAAGACTTCGCCCGCCTTCACCTTGGTCGAATTCTTGCCGTTCCACTTGACGATATCCTCGATCGACACCCCGTACTTTCTGGAGATGTCCCAGAGCGATTCTCCGGAAACGACCGTATGCGAAACAAAGCTTTCCGAATCGGGATTTTCCGTGCTGGAAGAACGCGCGACCGGCGGATTCTTGGACGCGCTCGTCGAACTTTCGCTACCCGGCGACTCCACGTAGAGAAAATCCCCCGCCTTGATATTCGAATCGTCGAGACCGTTCCATTTCTTGAGACTTGTAACGGAAACGCCGAACTTGCGTCCGATCGCGCCCAGATTGTCTCCTGCGCGGACCTTGTACTTTCGCACCGAACGCTCGCCCGCTTTCCTTGTCGTCTGGGATTTTCCGGCTGCGGTCCTTTTTGCGCTAGACGCATGGGCGCTTGACGGCAGCGGAATCAGAAGCGTCTGCCCTTGACGAATCCGGGTATTCTTCAAGTGGTTCGCCGACTGGATATCCTTTACGGAAACGCCGTACATCCGGGAAATTTTCCCCAGATTGTCCCCGGTCCGCACCTTGTGATGCTGCCACCGGGAAAAGCTCTTCTTGTCCATCTTTTCGTAGGCGACAAGAAAGGAATCCCGGGAACCTTCCGGAATGCGCAACACGTATCCGCTTTCCTTCGGCGGCGTGCACCAGCGGTTGAGTTCCAGGTTTAGATCCTGTATCGTCTTGGTATCGACACCCGCCGCTTGCGCCACCTGGTCGAGCGGCATGAATTCCACGACGGTCACCGTATCGAAAGGCGTCCGCTCCCGCTTTTCCACGGTCATCCCGTAATGTTCCGGATAATGCCCGATTGTCATCGCGGCGAGAATCCGAGGCACGTAGTGCATCGTCTCCTTGGGAAGACGCAGGTCCCAGTAAGTGACGGTCTTGGTCGAATCCCAGAGCGTATCCGCCTTCAGCTCCCGAATCCGGCGGCGCACGCAGCCTTCCCCGCAATTGTAGGCGGCCATCGCCATGAGCCAGTCGCCGAACTCGTTCTTGAGACGCTGCAGATAGCGAAGCGCAGCCGTTGTCGAAAGTTCCGGATTGCGCCTCATGTCCATCCAGAAATCCTGGTAAAGCCCGTAGCGCTTGCCCGTCGCCGGAACGAACTGCCAGAGCCCCGCCGCCTTCGCCCGACTGTAGGCCTTGATCTTGTAGCCCGACTCCACCAGGGCGAGATAGATCAGATCGCGCGGCATTTCCATCGAATCGATTTTCGCATAGATCATCTCGTCAAACGCGGTCTTTCGCGAAAGCGACGCTTCGGTAAAGTCGTGCGCCCGGGTCGTCAAATACAGGATTTCCTGCATCACGCGATCGTTGAATTCGATCGGAAGCGTAAATTCCGCGCGGTTGAGCGTATCGAGAAAGCTTTCGATTTCCACGCGTTCCGCACTGTCGAGCGGCGGTTCGTCCAGGTTTTCCAGCCCGGCATCTTCGAACTCGTAGCGCACATACGCCGAAGCGTCCTCCCCCATTTCGAGAATTCCGGGATAGACCTCGTCTAGCGCGGCGATGATTCTTTTCGGCATGTCACGCCGATACAGGGAATCTTCCGGCCTAGCGAAGGGCGAATAGGCGGAATCGTAGTTTTCCTCGACAAGCTTTTTCAGCGCGAGATCCAGATGATGCCGCGCGACCAACCAGTCCTCGTCTTCCATCGCCTGCAAGGCGAACTGGTACTGCTGCCAGGATTCCCGCCCTTCCGCGTCCGGCGAAACCCAGTCGCTCATTGCCCTCGAAAGAAAGGATTCTTCCGCTTCCGGTGTATAGGCAGGCACGCTTCCCGCGCAAGAGACGAAAAAAGACGCGGCTGCAGAAGCAGCCAAGAAGAGAATCCCCCTTTTCAGGGAAAGGATCACGAATCGTAGTCCAGATCTTCCGCGTAGTCGTTCCAGATCTGGTTCTGGTGACCGTTGAACGTCGGCTTGTCGAAGTTCACCTCGTCATCCAGGTTTTCTTCGTCCTCTTCCTGTTCCTCTTCTTCCTCCTCTTCGCTAGACAGGGGAACGGAAGGTTCGATATTTTCGTTCTTGGGACGGCGTCCGCACTGCAGGGGTTCGGAAACGTCCATGTCCAGATACTTCTTCACGTTCATCTTGTACCTCGCTTTTATTTACCCAGGGCGCCGTTCACGCCGAACCAGATGATTCCCGCCGCTACGAGCGCAAGGATCATCGTCGCATAGATTAGGATTCGGTTCACCCGATACGCTTTCTGGTTCTTGCGACTCCAGAAAGGACGTTCCGGATGTTTGGCGTTTTCGGCACTCATAGCGAAAATATACACATCGAGTTGAAAAAAACAAGTAGCGACTAAAAATTTTTTTCAGGAAAGAAAAGACCCGCTACCAGTTCGCAATGTCTTCCTTCGCCGTATGCGTCGTATGCACAGCCTGCGTTCCGTAATAGATGAGCTGCGCCGTCGGAAGGAGCATCCTCGCGACGCGGTTCCAGCGGGCAAGACCGGTCGCATCCACATAGACGATATCGCCGGGAAGGAGCGCGAACTTGTCGCCAAAGACAAGCGCCATCGGATTTCGCGCGTTCAGGTGAAAAATGTCGATCGCGTCCGCGGACTCCGCCCGGATGACGTAGATGTTTTCCGCCTTAGCCGATTCCGCGAGAAGACCGCCGCCCGAAGCGAGAGCTTCCGAAAGGGAGAGCTTTCCGTCCTTGAATTCCAGAGCCTGCTGGTTGCGGACTTCGCCCATCAGATAGACCTTGGATTCCGAAGCCGCCGGAACGCGAATCGCGTCTCCGTCCTTGAGCAGCACGTCTCCCGGACCGAGACCGGCCGCATAGGGAGCGAGCAGGTTCAGCTCGTAGTATTTGCCGTCGCGGGAAAGTTCCACGCGGGAAAGATTCGCCAGGGCGTTTGCGCCACCGCAAAGGTTGATAGCTTCAAGCAGCGTCACGGGGACATCGCTCAGCGAAACGACGCCCGGCTTCGACACGGAACCCTGGACATAGACCTTATGCCTCTGGCTCTGCAGGAGGCGGACATCGATTTGCGGATTGTTCAGGACTTTCGAAAGGCTCTGGACAATCTCCGCGCGCAATTCGGCAATCGTCTTTCCGCTCACGTTGATTTCCCCGACATAGGGATAGAACATGACGCCGGATTCGCTCACGAGCTGCCCTGTCGCGTTGTCGCTTCGATATGAACCCAGGGGGCTTGTCAGTTCGGGATGTTCCCAGATGACGACCTGGACAATGTCGAAAGGTCCGAGCCGATAGGATTCCGGCTTGAAGGAAAGAAGCTCCTCCGGCAGAGTCGCTGTCGCCGAACCGGCAGTTCCTGTCATCGTCGCCAAAGTTCTCGCGTTGATGCTCTGCAGGTGAACCTTCGCTCCCTGGAAATCCGCCAAGGTGTCAATTGCGCCTTCTTCGTCGGCGGATTCGTTCAGCGCCATTCCCGGCGCGAGAAAGCAACCGGAAAGAGTTGCCGCGTAGAAAGCCAGAATCAAGCCCAGCAGGGAAAATTTCATCTTGAGAGACCTCGATAAAACGTGTGCGCAAAATATAAGAAATTCGGAAAACTTTTTCATTCTGCCCACGGATAAATTCTAAAATAACGGTCTATGACTCTGTTTTCCATTCTTGCCGTCATTGTCGCCTCTTCGCTTGCGCTGCTCTTTTTGTCAAGCTTCGCCAAGGTTCCAAGAGAAAAGCGGAAGCTCTATCTCTTTCCGGGCATTTTCCAGCTTTTCGCCATATCCGTCGCGCTGGTCCGCGGTGGCATTCTCCCCAAATTCCTGCCCGCGGAGATAGTCACCGTCTTCTGCTACTTTTTCAGTCTCTACCTCACCTACTCGACCGCCCTTTCGCTAGCGACATCCAGGAAAAAGATCTCCGTGCTCTGGGGAATTGCCGCCGTCTCGTTCTGGACTCTCGCCATCTGGGGCTAGTTTAGATCTTAGCTAAGAGAGCTTAGAGTTTAGAATTGCATAGCGGGCTGTTACTATTCTGGCCGAAAGGCTTTTGGCGTTGCACGCCTAGGCTTTTGTCGCGAAGCGACCTGCTTCCGCCTGGCGACGGAGGGTGCGCCTGTCTGCCGACAGGCAGGCCTACCCGGCGAGGAGCGTGCCAGAGTTTAGTTGGGAGAACTTAGAGCTTAGAACAGTGAACGCTTAAGCTTCTTGTATGCAGAACATAGATGTCTAAAAATCTCAGTTCTAAAATCTAAGTTCTAAGATCTGATTTCCCTACCTTGCATCCACCCCCAGGGCCACGCAATCTCAGAGCTTAGTTTGGAGAACTTAGAGCTTAGAGTTGCGAAACAGGCCGTTTTACGCTAGAGCCTAGATGTTTGCGAAACTCGGATCTAAGCTCCAAATTCTAAGCTCTGACTATGGATCCTACCTGCCTGTCGGCAGACAGGTCGCTCCGCGTTGCTTCGCTCTAGGATGACCGTTTACCATACAAACCTTTACGGATCGCTTCGCGAACACTCCACACTCCATTCTTCACTCTTAACCTTCCCTTCAAACAACTGCCTCCTGCTTCCTGACTCCTATCAACTAATCGTCAATTGCTAACTGCTGACTCCTGCCTCCTGGTTTCTATCAACGCTCCACGCTTCTCTCTCAATCTGTACGTTCGCGGAAATCCGAGGCGAAAAACTATCCCGCCAAAGCGAAGAGCCCCCGCACGGCGGGGGCTCTTTCCGTTTCGACAGAAATCAGCCGACGAAGAACATCTCGCCGTAGCCGGGAACCGGCCACTGGGAATCGGGAACAATCCGTTCAAGCGCATCGACGAACTTCCGCACGGAGGTCATCGCTTCGAGTTCCGCCTGCGTTTCGCCCGAATCGACAGCCTTTTCGAGCTTTTCGATTTCCTGCGTAAGACCTTCGACATTTTCCGCCGCGGACTTTGCAAGTCGCGAAATGCCCGTGTGAACAAAGTCGGTCAGGGAAGAGCAGGAATCCGCAAGCTCCGCCGCGTAAGAGATTCCCTCGGGGAGGTACATCGTCTTCGCCATTGTGAGCGCGCAGTTCGCTTCGAGCGCGATGATCGTCTCGTATTTTTCCTTCTCGACCACGTAACGGCTTTCGAGTTCCACTTCGGAGAGAACGCCGTAATCCTTGTAGAGCTTCACCACCTTCGGATCGCGGTACGCTTCGAGAGCCTCGAGTGTCGTCTTGAGGTTCGGGAGACCGCGGCGTTCCGCTTCGGCTTTCCACTCGTCGCTGTAGCCGTTGCCATCGAAGAGCACGCGCTTGTGTTCCTTGATTTCCTTCTGGAGAACGCTCTGCACGGCGGAATTGAAATCCGTTCCCTTGGAGGTAAGGGCCTCGATCTGGCCAATCACGTCGTCAAGCGCCCAGGCGACAATCGTGTTCAGCGCGGTATTCGGGGTCGAGCAGCTCTGTTCGCTGCCCACGGCGCGAAATTCGAACTTGTTTCCGGTAAAGGCAAACGGGCTCGTGCGGTTTCTGTCCGTCGCATCCTTCGGGAGCGGAGGCAGCATGGAAACGCCGATTTCGATTTCGCTGCCCTTCTTCGAAGAGGAGGGCTTTCCCTGTTCGAGCTGGTTGATGATATCGGTAAGCTGCTCGCCGAGGAAGATGGAGATAATCGCCGGAGGCGCTTCGTTTGCGCCGAGACGGTGATCGTTGCCGGCGCTCGCCACGCTCGCGCGGAGCAGCGGCGCAAAGGTATCGACCCCCTTGATGATGGAAACGAGCACGGTGAGGAACTTCGCGTTCTCGTGCGGGGTCTTTCCCGGAGAGAGCCAGTTCTTGCCGTCCGGACCGGTGATGGACCAGTTGTTGTGCTTTCCCGAACCGTTCACGCCGTCGAAAGGCTTTTCGTGGAGAAGACAGACAAGACCGTAACGCTCGGCAACCGTCTGGAGAACTTCCATCGTGAGCATGTTGTGGTCGGAAGAAAGGTTCTGGTCCTCGAACACCGGAGCGAGCTCGAACTGCGCCGGGCTGACTTCGTTGTGGCGGGTCTTCGCCGGGACGCCAAGCTTCCAGAGTTCCTTATCGACTTCGGCCATAAAGGAGAGCACGCGGCTCTTGATCTTTCCGAAGTAGTGGTCTTCGAGCTGCTGGTGACGCGCCGGGCGGACACCGAAAAGCGTGCGACCGGTCTGCATCAGGTCGGGCCGTTCGCGATAGAGTTCCGCATCGACGAGGAAGTATTCCTGTTCCGGTCCGAGAGTCGCAAACGGACGCTTGTCGCCTTCCACGCCAAAAAGTTTCGCGACGCGGTAGATCTGCTTCGCGAGAGCCGCCTGCGAACGAAGCAGCGGAGTCTTCTTGTCAAGAGCTTCGCCGTGGTAGCCGTAGAACATCGTCGGGATGCAGAGGACGGCGACGCCGTCGTTGTTCCGCTTGATGAACGCCGGGCTCGAAGGGTCCCACGCCGTGTAGCCGCGAGCCTCGAAAGTCGCCCGCAGACCGCCCGAAGGAAAGCTCGAAGCGTCCGGTTCGCCCTGGATAAGCTCCTTGCCGCTAAAGGAAGCGACGATGCCGCCCTTGAAGTCCGGGTTGTAGAACGCGTCGTGCTTTTCGGCGGTAGTGCCGGTCAGAGGCTGGAACCAGTGCGTAAAGTGGGTCGCGCCGTGCTCGATAGCCCAGGTCTTCATTCCCGAGGCGACCTCGTCCGCAATCGACGAATCGAGCGCAGAGCCCGTCTCCATTGTCGCGAGAAGGCTCTCATAGGTCTTGTGCGAAAGATACTTGCTCATGGTCTTCGCATTGAACACCAGACTTCCGAAATCTTCTTGAATACTCACGGTAAACTCCTTATGGTTTTGTACCCTAGCCATTTGCAAAAACCGTGCCAAAATGCATTTTGGCGAAATTCGGCGATTTTAGCAAGGATGCAGAGCAGAAAACCACGTTTTTGTCTCTTTTTGTCAAAAAATATAGCATTTATGTCGTTTTGTCACTTGGAACGCCCAAGCCTATCGGGGTTCAAAGCGAGAAGTTCCGGCAAGACAAAGAGACCGTCCTTCCGCACGAGAACGTCGTCCATGTAGATTTCCCCGCCGCCGTATTCCGGAGTCATGACCAGCACCAGGTCCCAGTGGATGGCGGAACGGTTCCCGTTGTCCGCGTCCTCGTAGCACTTCCCCGGCGTAAAGTGGATGCTTCCCGAAATCTTCTCGTCAAAAAGGATGTCGCAGATCGGGCGGCGGATGAACGGGTTGAACCCGAACGAGAACTCGCCCACGTAGCGCGCGCCCTCGTCCGTATCGAAAATCGCGTTCATCGCTTCCGTATCCGAAGAAGTCGCCTCGACGATTTTACCGTCCTTGAAAACGAGCCGAATCCCCTCGAACCGCTTGCCCTCGTAGAGCGTCGGCGTGTTGTACGCGATGACGCCGTTCACGCTTTCCCGAACCGGCGCCGTATAGACTTCCCCGTCCGGAATGTTCATCGTCCCGCAACACGGAACCGCCGGAATCCCCTTGATGCTGAACGAGAGGTCCGTTCCCGGAGCCTTTAAGCGCACCCTGTCCGTCCGGTTCATCCGATCGATCAGCCCCTGCGCCGCCTTCCGCATTCCCGGATAGTCGGCGAGGCACGCTTCGAAGTAGAAGTCTTCAAAAGCTTCCGTGCTCATGCCCGCACTCTGCGCGAGCGAAGGTCCCGGCCAGCGGAGAACGCACCAGCGAGTCTTGTTCACGCGCCAGTTCAGGACCGGATTGCGGATAGTCCGGTTCGCCCGCATCCTGTCTTCGGAAACGTCGGAAAGTTCTACAAAATTGTCACTTCCGCGAATCGAGATATAGGCCTGCATCTGCTTCATCTGCGCGAGATCGTGTTCCGCGGCGATTTTCAGCTGTTCGTCCGTCGCATTCTGGAGGAGCACCCGGTTCACCGCGCTCGAAAACGTCGAAACGAACGGCCTTCCGCCGGCCTTCGCCACCGCCCGGATCAGCGCCACGGAAATCTCTGCCGGAGCGTCCGTTGTCTCGATTAAAATATTCTCGCCTCTTTTGAGGGCAACCGCATCGCGGACAAGCATTTCCGCGAGCTGAACGATTCTTGAATCCATCGCATTACCTTTTGAAAATTCCGAAAGCCAATGTAGAAATTTTATATATACAGGAATGCCCGATCATCACCAAAGGACAGGAATGCTTCCAAAGGGGAAAAAATGCCTAACGCAAAAAAAATTCAAACAGAGAATAAACCGACCCTCGGAAAAAAGCTCAAACGGGTTTTAAAAAATTCTGAACTCGGCAAAACGAAAGGAACCCGAATTCAAATCAACGAACTCGAAAACGGCTACGTGAGCGGCCTCATCAAATCACCGCTCTTCACCGGAATGTCCATCGTCAAGCGGCATTCCAAGATTCAGGGTTATCTGAGAAAGAGCCTGTCCACTTCGGAACGGGAAAAAATCATCGGTCTTCTGACGGCAGCGCCCGCCGACCTGGCCTCCGACAAGCCCGACAAATAATCCTGTTACCGGCGACGCAAAAGCCTTCTCTTCACCGCTCCCAAAATCCGTCGCGCTTTATGGCAAGCCTTTTCCAGCGGTCCCGGGTAAGGGCAAAACTTTCGGATGAGTTCGTCAAGCGTTTTGAAATCCAGTTCGGCAAAAAACTCCGCCCTTTTCGGGTGCGGCTTGCTCGAACGAACAATGCACGGATTCCCGGCGATTGCCGCAGACAGGCTTGATTCGCAAGAACGAATTCGCGGGGAGACTTCTTCAAACAGCTTTTCGCCGCATTCCGTATTCAGCAGCACGACGGAAGTTCCCTTGTCGTCGTCCATCTCCGGATGAACCGAAGCGATGTTCCAGTAATCGCCGAGCGTGATATCGGCGATGCGAGGGAGCTTTCCATAACGGCAATCCGCGCAGGAATCGTTCAAACAGAGGTTCTGCAAAAACACGCCCATGAATTTATCTTCGCGAAGCGTTTTAAAAATTTGAAAACAGTCTCCAGAACTGTATTCAATGGCGCGATGCGCCATTGAAAACAGTCTCCAGCCGTTCCGCTTATCGCGAAAACGGCTAGACAAAATAGAGGCAGACGCAAGCGTCTCCGTTTCCCGTAGATACTTTTCAAAGACCTTTACGCTCGGCGAACCGTGGCAGACAATATCCACCGTCGTCAAGTTTTCAAAGCGTTTCGTTCCGAGCACCGAATAGAGAGCCGCCACCTGGCACGGCGTCCCCGAAAAGAGCACCTTGCGCCCGGCACGCAAAAGCGAGCGAACATCCCGATAGCTTTCACCGGCATCCGCCTGCACGTATTTGGAACCGCGGAGCTTTTCCAAGTCCGCCTTGTTTTCGACGACGACATGCCCGAAATGCGCCTTGCCCAGCTGCGCCACCCCGACGACTGCACCACCGTCATCCAGAACCTTTTCCGCAATCACCGAAAAGATTCCCCCGCTCGACGAGTTCAAGCGAATCGCTTCATCGGTCGCATAGGCGGCAAGCGTTTTTGGCGATTCAAAGGCTCCGTTCGGATTTGCGACATTTTTTGTCCAAGGGCAGGCTCGTTCGCAGGCTCCGCATGCGACACATTTTTCGAAATCGACGCTCGGACGGTAAAAGCCCTTTTCGTCAAGCGTCATCGCAATCGCATCGCGGGGGCAAACATTCGCGCAGGCAGCGCAGGAGGAACAGTTCGGGACAGGGATCATAAGAACTCAAAAGGGTTGATTAAGGCCTAAAGCCTTAAAATAGGGACAAGGGCAAGTATTCAACAATTCGTCCATTTCTTGAGAAAAGTTCTTCTGAACTTCCCCGTCAAAAGCGAGAAGCTCTTTAACAATACAAATTAAAGAACCCACCCGACCATTGTCTAAACCCGCCCGTTTTTGTGATGGAGTCAGCGATGGCTTTATTTTAAATTCGTAGTCCCACAATCGAGCGTGGTGTGCACAGCGATTCCTCAAGATGACCAAAGCCCGCAACCAAGAAACAAAGTCATTCGGAGGAGCCTTAAAATACCCGGCAATCTTTTTTACATAATCTTTCCGCTTTAGTTGTCCGAATAACCTAGACCATTTTCCAAAAGAGAAAAATTCACAGAGCATCCAACAAGGCGGAAATTCCTGTTCGTCATAAGTTTCCTTGAAATGAAGAGCCGATAATTCCCTATTCTCCACAGCACGATTCAAAGCATCCAAACTCTCTTTTTTTACAAAATCCTCCTGATAAGCGCGAATCATCAAAGCAGAATCAAGAAACCAACAAGGATTTTTTGTTTCGGAGACTAGAACATAATTCAACACAGCTCTAAAAGCAATCTCAATTTTTCCAAGATAACGTTGAAGGATATTTCGCAACTTCTCATCCCAACAATACAAGCTATAAATTTTGGAAAAAGTCGTGCCTTTCTTAAATACATTTAATCGCTTTCCTTCGCTATCAAATTTTTCAAAAAACAATCCATAACCACAAAATC
>CAVGIM010000053.1:17376-18671 GCA_963629575.1 Candidatus Methanomethylophilaceae archaeon | reverse complement strand
TCGGGCGAATCTTCAGGTTCACCACAAATTTGGACAAAACCTTTTTTGTCATACTTAAGAGACCAAATTTTCCGAGTAGGCCATGTTAAAGAAAGAATCATTCGCGAAAGGTTGTTCTCCTGCAAAAACATTCGAGCAGTTTCAATTGCATCGTCTATATCATCTTTTATTGGTTCATAGCAAGAAGAATCTGTATTTAAAACATGAATTTTCAAATAGTTTGCTGAATGTACCGTAGAGTCTATTACATTGCCTAAATCATCTTTATACAAAGAAACATTTTGAGGGATGCTTTGATAAATATATGCAAGACGAGGATAAAAAATATTCCTATTATAAACATTAGGAATGGCATCTTCCCAAAGCTGAGAACTTTTAATAAAATCGCCGGGTGTTTTTCCATTTCCTAAAACAAACAAAGCAATCTCTTTTTGAAGGGACTCGTATGAATGAATTTTTAATTTTTCATAAATGATGTAGTTTCCATCATTACTACTTTCTAATTTTCTACATAATCCGATAGAGTCAACATTTCCTGCGTTTTTTCCATAAAAGCTGAACTCATCAATTCCTTTATTGTCCGGTTGCAATTTTCTAATTAACTTTTTTGTACTCAAATTACAAAATCCAAATTTATAACCAGAGCCACTATAAATAAGCGGATCAACAAAAGCATTCACGAATCCTTCTACATTCGCAACAACAGATACATGTACTATGGAATCTTCTGAAACAGATTTACTTGGTTTGGGATGCTTGTCAAATCCATATAAATGCTCTTCATGAGGCAAAAAACCTGTAATGGACCATGAGAAAGCTTCTGTACTAGGAACCGCAGGCCATGAAATTTTAGCATCAATAAACTCAAAGCCTGGCGGATCTTTTTCCGGCGAAGGATGTCCAGAGCATGCAATAAAGAAACAAAGAGACAATAGACAAAGAGTTCCTTTTACCATTTTACAACCTCATATTTTAGACGATCACTATTATTCTTTACATGAATGACAACGAACTCGTCATAAAAACCTTGATCTTCGGCTCTTCTAGAGAACAGTACATAATGGCCATGCTTTTCTACGTCAAAGTCTTCTTCCGTAGAATTTTTTATTAAAGACATAAACGCATATTTCCCATTTTCTTCCCCATGCCGATAAAAAGGAATTTCTATTGGTTCGGCTTCTGGATATATGGTTCCTGTAGAATCCATTAAAGATATGCGAACAATTGCCTTGGATATTTTTGTTTTTTCGTGTTTCTTTACAAGAGCTTTCATCACTCGTCCATATGCACTATGT
>CAVGIM010000053.1:0-17366 GCA_963629575.1 Candidatus Methanomethylophilaceae archaeon | reverse complement strand
TCCTATATTATGAAATTCACCATCGTACCATAATCCATATTGCACAGGAACATTGGTGACATAAATTCCATAAGCACCAAAAGGAAAACTTTCACCTCGTTCAATGCCTAGAATATCTGTAGGCAAAGAATGCTCTTTGTCTCCCTTATTCACAATAGGGGATGACGCATCTATAATTAAACCAGCATCAACTCCAATGTAACGATTCGACCCGTCAGGGAATGATTCATTTATAAAATTTGGATCCGTTGCATAATTTGAAGGACCTTTTAATTTAGATGACAAAGAATAACTTACCGATAATTTTGCGGAAAGGCTATCTTGTACAGAACCATTTAGATTTTTCCATATTATACTATTCCATATAGTCCCTTTTCCTAAAATTTCAGGTCCATTATGGTTTCCAACGTTTTTAAAGATTGTCGCATTCCAAATATCAATATTGCCGATGGAATCTTGAACGATGCTAGAAAATTGATTCGTCATATTTTGAGAAATAACGACATTTTGAATCAAACAGCTATTTCGAGCATATAAAGCCGATCCCATTTCTTTAGATGTATTCTGGATAAAGAAAATATTTTGAAGTACAGATTTTCCTTGAGAGAAAAGTCCTCCGCCTAGTCCATTTGCTCGGTTGTTGTACATATATACTTGAGACGCGACTAACGAATCTCCTAAAAAGGAAATTGCTCCACCATTTGCTTTTGAAAAATTATTCTGTAAACTTATCCCCGAAAGTTTCAATTTCAATAAATTTGCAGAACGAATCGCGCCGCCGTCACCGGCATTGTATCCGTTCGCGATGCGGAAACCTGTCAGGCTGCGCGGGGAGCGGCCCTCCATCTCGACGTGGGCGGCATTCCCCAGATCGATCAGAGGCAAGTCGTCTTCGGAAGACAGGTCCCCCAGACTTTCCGTGTTGCCGACAAGTTCGAAACCCACTTTCCAGGGGACGACGCCGTCCGGGAAACTTTCCAGGGCGTTCCAGGTCCCGCCCGACATGTTGATCTCCCGACCGGTCGTTCTCGCCGTTTCGAGTGCCTTTGCAAAATCGCCGATGGCAGTCGCCGCCGTCATCCCGTCGCAGCCCTGCCTGCACGGCGTCTGCGGATTCCAGTAGATGCGGTAACTCGCATCTTTCAGGAAGTCGAACCGGTACCCGCTGCGGAACGCTTCGGAAGGGAACCCCGCCACCGGGTTTCGCGAGAGCGACACATCGACAGAAACTTCCGGAGACGAAAGATCGACAACCCTCGAAGATCCGCCGTTCACCGCGACCCGAAGGCTGTCCGCATAGACGAACATCTCTATCCTGGACACGGAAGGCGAAACCCGGGAACGGTAGCGGAACCTTCCCGGTTCGAAAAACGGCCCGAAGTGTTCTTCGCCGTGGGAGATTTCCCTGGCGCGGGGTTCCCTGGATACGGTCGATTGCGGCTCGATCGCGAACTTTCCCGCATAGACGCCGCCGACGAGATGCGAACGGGAGGGTATGCGCACGTCGGCTTTCGGGGCGACAAATTTTCCGAAGTAAAGACCGTCGGTCCCCATATCGACCCTTTCCCCGGAAACGTTCCATAAAATTTCGCTCGGGTTTCCGCCGATGACGGAGAAACGGTTCCTGTCGCCAAAGCGGACGCTTCCGGACACGCCGACCGTGACCGGCCCCGCGGACAGGTCGAAAGTTATCTCGGCATCGGGTTCCGTGTAGAAGTACTGGAACGCGTAGGCTCCCGAAGAAAAACGGATCCTGGACTTCGCCGCGGCATAGAAGGTCCCGTAGCTCCCGGGAGGAAGCACGGCGGACTCTTCCAGCCCGACAGAGACCGGGGAAATCCCGGGAACGACATTCGGGACGCCAAAAGCGGGTTTCGATAGTTTGGCGACGCTTTTCGTCTTCGCAGACACACCGTTCTGCTCCACACATGAACGTCCGTAGCGCAAACCGCCTCCGATACTTGCGCGTTCCCGAAGGAAGCACTCCGCAACAACATCGACATCGCCGAAGACCTTGGAGTCCGCCCCCAGTTCAAGCCTTGTCCCGAACACGCTCCCCAGGGACATGGAACCGTCCCGGAAATCGACCGTATCGGCCACAACGACGTAGTCCGAAGCATCGCCGAAAACCGGGGAAAAGTCGCCCGCTCCGGTATCGTCTCCGCAATCGAGGCAGTCTAGGCTGATGTCGGCGACATATACCGTTCCCGTAGCCTTGCCCAGGTTGAACTCGAACCGGGCGTTGCTAACGCTTCCCGACCGCATCGTGAAGGTTCGCGCCACCGTCTTTCCGTTTGCGGTCGCCGCGACCTCGCCGAACTCGGCAAACGCGTCATACGGAAAACCGTCCCTGCCGATGCGGACTTCCACGTAACGCCTCGCGCTTACGCCCTGCAGGAAGAACCGGACTTCGTAAGTTTTCCCGGCACGCAGCTCGATGCCGCCCCTGGTCAGCTGTACATGCCAATAGTCTGAACCTCCGTCCGTCACGGAGACAAAGCCCTCGCCGAATATCGCGTAGGCTCCGTGGTAAGTGGCAAGATTCCATTCCGGATAGGGGAACTGCACGGCAAGAACGTTCTCTAGGGACACTAGAAGGAGCAGGAAAAAGACGCGGAAATGCATTGATTGGGAAACTCCTCTTCGATGGGAGAAAAATATAACAAGAGTACAAGATTTTTCAAACTCCGAGCAGAAATGGCCGACTTTTTCCAATCCGAAACGCTTTTTACACGAAAAAAACTTCACGGAGCGGAAAATCCGCGGTCTTTTCGGATAGTTTAAATAAAATGAAACACTTACAGACAATATGCTTACTCTCTGTCTCCGCATTTTTTTGCATGGAACATGCCGAGGCAAAACCGATGCCGCCCTTTCCGCTTGCGCACGAACAATCGAACGGAGACACCCTGACATTCAGGAAATTCGGAGACGAATACGAAAACTGGGCGGAAACCATCGACGGCCATGTCATTGTTCCCTGCGGAAAAGACTACTGTTACGCCGATGCAACCGGCGAAAATTCCGGAATCCTCGCAAGGAACGCCGAACGGAGGACAAAGGAAGACCGCGCATTTCTGAAAAAGCTCGAAAAAAGCTCCGTCCAAAAGGCCTACCGGGAGAAGATACCGAAAAGGGAACGCCGCCCTTATGGGGACTACAAAAAAAAATTCACGATTGACGGCGTACAGAAAAAGCCCTCCGCCGAAAGCTGGACCCAAGGCGAACAGACCTTTCTCATGGTCCTCGTGAACCACAGTCTCAAATCGTGGACAACAACCGACGCAAACAACTTCAAACGAATGCTGAACGAAGAGGGCTATAGCGACAACGGTCACTTCGGAAGCGTTCGCGATTACTACATCCGACAGTCCGGGGGCAAGTTCAAGCCGACATTCCAGGTGCTAGGTCCCTACACTTACAACGGGACGCCATCCGGAAACGATGTCGCCGTGATGAAAGCCGTCCTTGCGGAGGCCTATTCCAAGGGCGAACTCACCTCGTTCAACGGATACGCAAAAAACGAGAACGGCACCTTTGTGGGACTTGTCCTCGCCGGCAACACGAAAGACTATAACATGGACGGAATCATCTACATGGGATGGATGATGACAAACCACTCGCAGGGATTCGTCGGGCGCTACGTGTATATTCCCGGAAAGTCCGATTCGGACGCAAGCTCAATCGACGGGATGGGCACCTTTGCGCACGAATTCGGGCACGTCCTTGGGCTTCCCGACCTTTACCAGACATCCACGGAAAAGGGAACATTCAGGACGCCGGGTTCCTACGACGTAATGGATGTGGGCTGCTACAACAACTGGTACACGACTTCGACGGGTTCCATCTATGGAAACCATGTCCCCAACATGAGCTCTCTCGAACGGGAATGGCTCGGTTGGCATACCCCAACCGACCTACCCGCTGTCGATGGCGTCTATTCCATTCCCGTGTACGACTCCTCCAATTTTGCCTACCAGATAGTCGATCCGAACGATTCCGACCAATGGTTTGTACTGGAAAACCGCCAGCTGAAAAACTGGGACGCGTCTCTTCCGGGGCACGGGCTTCTGATCTGGCATATCGATTACAGCCAGGACATCTGGGACAGGGAAGGCGTAAACAACGGCACACAATACGTGGATATCGAAGAAGCGAACACGAGCATCGCTTCCGCCTACACGTTTCCGGGTACATCCAACGTGACAAGCTTTGACGGATTCACAAACTGGAACAGCCAGACTATCTACGGAAAGATTTCCGGTATCACGGAAAAGAACGGCTACATTTGCTTTGCCGTCGGAAACGCCTCGGTGACCTCCTGCCCCGCAACCGTCGCGTCAAGCAGTTCCCAGACACTTTCGAGCAGTTCGGCGAAAAGCTCGAGCAGTTCGGAAGTCATGCTTTCCAGCTCTTCTTCCAGCAACGTCAACTCGGTGCAGCAGGAATTCGTCTATGCCCAAGGCATTCCCATTCAAGCGAATTACGCGACGACAAGCGTTTCCATCGGAAGCGACGTTCTCCAGTTCCTCGGAATTCAAAAATCACAGCTTTCGACATTTTTCGGAAACGGCCTCGGCTACTTTGTGCTAAATGCGGACGGAACGCGCATCACCGAATCTACGGCGACAGCTCCCGGCAACTGGTTTGACGCAAGCGGAAACAGCACAGGCTGGGACAACGCGAACGCATACGTTTTCTCGGAAGTGGACCTGGCAAACGCAGCGCTTCTCGTCGGCAACTATCCCGATCGCGTTCAGAACGGCGCAACGGTAACCATCCGGCAAGGTCTTTCGTATCAGAACAGGGAAGCCGTTTTAAAATACACGTTCACGTTTGCCGGCGAAGAGTCCACGGTTCTCGCCAAAAGCAAAATGTCCCGCCAACGTCTTTTCGAAAGCGGATACGCCCTTTCGGATTTTACCCGAAACGCGCTCGCGCAAGGCGCCATCCTGCAGGTTTACAATCTAAACGGCAACCGAGTTCTGACAATTCGCCAGCAATCGGATGCGGAATCGCTCAAAATGCTCGGCAGCGGCGCCTACCAGGGAATCCTCTCGCGAAACGGAGTAATTGCCGAAAAGCAGCTTTTCTGGCTAACCAGGTAGAATCCAACGACAAAGGCGACCGGACCGGTCGCCTTTCGAAATCAAGAAACCCCGCTTACATCAAAGCGTATTTCAGCACAAAGAGCACGGTCAGGACATACATAATCCAGTGGATATCCTTCCGCTTTCCGAGCACAAGGTTCAGCACCGTGTAAGAAATCACGCCGAACATGATTCCATCCGAAATCGAATAGGTCAGAGGCATCGCGACGATGCACAGAAACGCGGGAATCGCCTTGGAGTAGTCGTTGAATTCGATTTTCGACACGGAACTTATCATGTAGAATCCGACGATGATCAGGGCAGGCGCCGTCGCAAAACCGGGAATCGCCAAGAATATCGGGGCAAAGACTATCGATACGACAAAGAGAAGCGCGGCAAAGATGGACGTGAGACCGGTCTTTCCTCCGGCGGCGACGCCCGCCGCGCTTTCGACAAAGGTCGTCGTGGTCGAAGTTCCGAGAACCGCCCCCACCGAAGTGGCGACGGAATCCGCATAGAGCGCACCCGAAATCCGCGGAAGCTTGCCGCTTGCATCCAGAAATCCGCCCTTGAGCGAAACGCCGATGAGCGTTCCGAGCGTATCGAACAAATCGACAAAGAAGAAGGCGAACATCACGACAAAAAAGTCCAGCGTCTTCACGAGCGTCCAGCCCGAAGCATCGACCGCGCCGTTTAGCGAATGCGTCCAGGACGACGGATGGAAAATGGCGAAGGCTATCGAACCGAATTCCGAAAACGTCTTGCCCAAATCGCCAAAGTAGTTCCCAAAATGCGGGACCACGGAAAAGAAGCCCTTGGAGGCGTCCGGCACGTAGATTCCCGCAAGTTCCGCGAGAACGCCGAGAAACCACGTAAAGAACATGCCGAGCAAAATTCCCGCACGGATCTTCTTGGAAACGAGAAATCCCATGACAATTGTGCCGATGATGGCGAGGAGCGCCCAGATTCCCGTTGTGTGAAAATCCGCCCGGTGAAAGTTAATGACCGTTACGAGCGTCGCATCGGAATTGACGACGATCTTTGCTCCCTGGAACGCGATGAAGGTGACAAAAAGGCCGATACCTACCGCCACGGCGGACTTGAGAGAAAGAGGAATCGCGTTGAAAAGGCTTTCCCGGACAGACGTAAGCGAAAGCGCAAGAAAGAGCAGCCCTTCGACAAAGACGGCGAGAAGCGCGAATTGCCAGCTGTAGCCCATCGTGATGACGACCGTGTAGGAGAAAAATGCGTTCAGCCCGAGACCCGGAGCGAGCACAAAGGGGTAGTTCGAAAAAAGGGCCATCATCGTCGAACCGACGGCTGCCGCGAGAGCCGTCGCGATAAACACGCCACCCTTGGGCATTCCCGAAGCGGAAAGGATGCTGGGGTTTACCGCAAGGATATACGCCATCGTCATGAACGTGGTGAGACCCGCAAGAATTTCGGTCCGAACACAGGAACGATTCTCGGCAATTTTGAATAGTCTTTCAAGCATAGATTCTCCGTCGTTTTAAAACAATCCTAGTGTCCGGGCAGTTTCACGAGAGACGTCACGTCGTATTTCGACAGTTTCTGTCTGCCGCCCAAATCAAAGAGTTCCACGATAAAAAGCGCTTTCGAAACGGTTCCTCCGACGGCTTCCACGAGGGACGCCGCCGCATTCATCGTTCCGCCGGTCGCGAGCAGATCGTCAAAGAGGACGACTTTCTGCCCGGGCCTTATCGCGTCGCGGTGCATTTCGATGGTCGCTTCGCCGTATTCCAGTTCATACGTCGCGGAAACCGTTTCGCGCGGGAGCTTTCCCTTCTTTCGGATAGGGACAAAGCTCTTGTGAAAATGTTCGGCGAGGGCCGCTCCAAACAGAAAGCCTCGCGCTTCGAGCCCGGCGACGACATCGAATTCGGCGTTTTCGAGCGCCTTGTAAAGACTTTCGAACGCAAGGTGAAGTCCTTCGGGCGAATCCAGGATTCCGGTAATGTCGCGAAACACGATTCCCGGCTTCGGAAAATCCAGGACGCTCGCAATGTAATCTTCCAAATTTTTCATGGCGGCGTAAATCTAGAATTTCAAGGCCATCCATTTTCGGAGAATCCGCCTTCACGAACCTTGCCAGGGCAGATATCGGCACGATTTTTCAAAATCCGGAAATTTCCCCGAAATTCCATGTCCGTTGTATTTCTATACAACAGAATATCCCGCGAAAGGGGAACCTGTCGATTCGAAAAAAGAATATATCTCTCAAGAGAACTCCACCTCAAGTTACCGGAATAGACTATGGTCACCTCTAAAAATTCAATTTTCAAAAATTTGGCAGCGACACTTCGCGCCGCTTCGTCATTCAAAGAGGCAAATACCGAGAGTATTCACCACTTTTCATTCCTGCCTTCGCTTGGTCTCGCTCCAATAAAGACTTTTTCAATTGTCGCGGCACTATCGATCGGACTAGTCCAGCTCGAGGCCCAGGAAATCGCGACGTGGGCAGGATTCCGAAGCGGAGTCGCCACGTTTACGTTTGACGACAACCTCTCCAACCAGCTGAGCATCGCGGTTCCCATCTTCGACAAATACGGCTACAAGGCGAGTTTCTACATCGTGAACAACTGGAGCCCGAATTATGCCAAGTACAAGGAACTTGCCGCACAGGGATACGAAATCGGCAGCCACTCCGACTCCCACGCAAATACAATGCCCGACAGCGAAATCGCCTCGTCGAAAGCGACAATCGAAAAACAGATTTCGAACCAGCAATGCAACACGATAACCTATCCGAACTGCAACGTACCGAACGAATCCCTGGTTTCAGGGAATTACATCGGCGGACGAATCTGCAGCGGGCAGATCGACGGCAAGACGCCCCAGAATTACAACAGAATCAGTTCCATCATCTGCGGCAACACGGGAAGCGTAAACACTTCCCAGGCGTTCCAGCAAAAAATGCAGGAGGCGATAGGCAAAAACGGCTGGGTGACATTCCTGATTCACGAAGTGGACGAGGGAAGCGGATACTCCCCCACAAAGTCTTCCGCCATCGACGGGGCGCTCGCCTGGGCAAAGCAGAACGATTCCAAAATCTGGGTGACGACATTCCGAAACGCCATCATGTATTCCAAGGAACGCGACGCCTCCACGATTACCAAGGTGAGTGGCGACGGAAACAGCGAGACCTATCGTCTGAGCCACAGCTTGAGCACGACGCTTTCCCCGTTCGACTACCCGCTCTCCATCCGCGTGAAGAATTCCGGAAACTGGCAATCGGTAACGGCGACACAAAAAGGTTCCGGCATCACGGCGGAAATTCGCGACGGATACATTTACTTCGACGCGGTTCCCAACGGCGGGGATATAGTCATCGCCAACGGTTCCACTTCAAGCACGCCGGATACAGGCGCGCAGGACACGACCACCAGCAAGACGGGGCCGTTCCAAGGCGCAATCCAGATCCCGGGAATCGTCGAAGCCGAAAACTACGACATAGGCGCCTTTAGCGATTCCGACGGAAAAAGCGACACCACGGGTTACCGGACAGATGACGCAGGCATCGTGGGAACCGGCGACGGCTTTGCGCTCGGCTATACGACAGCCGGGGATTTCTTCGAATATACAATCGATGTCACGGTGGGCGGAAAATATACGGCAACCGTACGCGGGGCGACAGGGATCTCGGGAGAATCCGCGATGACCCTTTCCATCGGAGACCAGAGCGTCCAGGCAAGGATTCCCGGCGGAGACAGCTGGAACGTCTATTCCGAAGTGGAAGCCGGGGAATTCGAACTTTCGCCGGGAACGCAAACGCTTCGCCTGACAATCGACGACAGCTATCTGAACATCGACTGGATCCAGTTCAAAAGCATGGATACGGATAAAATCGTCAAAAGCTACCGGCTAGACGCAAGACCGGGAAAACTCCACGTCCAGGTGTTCGACATCAACGGGCATTTGGTGAAGACTTTCGACCGCTTCGACATTTCCGCAACGGAAGCATGGAACAGCGTCAAGTCCGAAATGCAGAGCGGCATCTACATACTTCGCTACAGAAGCGCGGGTGCGCCTGTCCGTTCCCTGCGGGTTTCCCGATAGCGGAATCACTGTCCATAGACCACAAGCCCGACAAGCGCCGCGACAAGAATCATCTTGATAGGGCCGATCTTGAAGAACTTCGTGCAGACGAACGTCAGAGCGAAAAGCCAGATCGAAACGGCGAATTCAGGCGCATTTTCCGATACCGAGCCAAAATTTTCCCTCGTCAAGAGCATGAGCGTCGCGGCGGCCAAAAGTCCGACGACAGCGGGGCGCAAGCCTTCGAAAACATGCTGTACCGCCGGATGGTCCTTGTATTTCATCAGGTAGCGGCTGATAAGAATCATCAGGATTAGCGAAGGCAGCACGACCGCGAAAGTCGCCGTGCAGCTTCCGAGAATGCAGAGGAGCTTTCCCGAACCCGCATTTTGCAAGGCGGTATATCCGGCATACGTCGCCGAGTTGATTCCTATCGGACCGGGCGTCATCTGGCTGATGGCGACAATATCCGTAAACTCTCCCGATGTCATCCAATGGTGGTTGAAGACGACTTCCCGCTGGATGAGCGAAAGCATTCCATAGCCTCCGCCAAATCCAAAAAGCCCGATTTGAAAAAACGTCACAAACAGCGAAAGAAATATCACTTTCGATTCTCCTTTCGCGCGAACTTGCCGAAAAGAAAACCGCCGATACCCGCGCACAAAATAATCAAGATCGGCGAGACACCCAGAAGCCAGATCAGAAGCGCGCTCGCCACCGGAATCCAGACGGTAAAGCGGTTCAGCTTCGCCTTTTTCCCCAGGTTGAAAGTCGGGACGGCGATCAGGGCGACGACAGCGGGCCGGATTCCGCGAAACATCGCGGCGACCATCGCGTTGTCCTCGAACCGGTGAAAGAAAAGCGCAATCAGAAGGATAATGAGAAACGACGGCAGAGCGGTCCCGAAAGCGGTCACGACGGCGCCCTTTACGCGATTCAAGCGATACCCGATGAAAATGCTGATGTTCACGGCAAAGATTCCCGGACAGCTTTGCGCAATCGCAAGGAGGTCCAGAAATTCTTCCTTGGCAATCCAGCGCTTCTTTTCGATGATTTCCGCCTCGATCAGCGGGATCATGGCATAGCCGCCTCCAAGCGTAAACAGTCCGATTTTAAAAAACGTCAAGAAGGAATCCAGGTATAGGTTTTTCATCATGTCAGTTGAATCTCAGGAGAAGCGCGATTTCGAACGAAAGAATCTGTTCCGTGTGAGCGGTTTCGTCGTCGAGCTTCTCGTGAATCTGGCGATATTCGACATAGGCGCTCATGCTCGCCATCTTGTTGAACTGGTATCCGGCACTCGGCCGGACAAACCATTCGTGAATCCGCGAAGGGACAGTCCTGTCTGTCTTTTCGAGCTTCGGAAAATAGACCGTGTAGTCCGTTCCGTCGATATTCCAGTGCCGATAGACATCGCCCGCGGCCTCGTTCTTTTTCGTCATGCTGTAGCCGGAAAGCGGCTCGTAAGACTCCCGAATCGTCTTCGTGTATTCGTAACCGGCCGTAAAGCGCAGGTCGATATCGTTTTTCAGCTTGAAGTACCATTTCCAGAACTGGAATCCGCGCTTCGTCTTGAGCGGATAGGAAATCGTCAGGTCGTTTCCGACATTGTAGCCGAAATCCTTGTAAAGCGATGTCGGAATCCACGGCGTGTAAAAATATTTCGTCGTGTCCGAAAGATCCTGGACGTTCGAGGGCCAGTTCGTCTGCGAAATGACTTCCTGCTTGGGACGCCTGTCGGTAAATTCCAATTTAAGATAGGTGTTGTCCTCGATGCGGATGTTCTGCTGCGTCAGGAAGCTGATACGGACCAGCGGATTGAAGTTCCACGTCGTGGTCCAGCTGTCTTCTGCGCTCTGGAAAGGCTTCGAAACCCTCGTATGCGTGTAATCGACCCGATGCGTCGTACTCACGCTGCGGAAAGAATTCAAGAATCCGATGCGCTGCGAGAAGTTCGGAACGGTCACGCCCACGCCCCACTTGGGCCATACAATCGTCGAATCCGTATAGAGAGGATATTCGCGCGACTGGCTAAAGTCCTGCTTCCACTGCATGTCCGTTACGACGCCGATATTCCAGAAGGGAAGCGTAAACCCCGTCGAAAGGTTGAGCGCCCGGCTCACCGAGTGCGTAAAGCTTCCCTGATAGACGAGCGTATCGACATGCCCGTTCCGGTATTGCGCAAAGCGCGTATAGTCGTTCCGATGGTCAAGCCCCATATCGCCCGAGACGATGTTCCAGATTCCGCGGTTCCGATAGCCGTTTCCGATTCCGAGACCGTAAAGATAATACTGGAACGGACTCACGCCCTGCTCTTCGTAAAGCTGCGACAAGGTGAAGTTCTCGCCCACCGTGGAAATATCGACCGTCCACCCGGCCTTCACGTCGCGCCACTTGAGCTTTTCGAAAAATCCCGCGGCGGCGTTCTTGTCGCCAAAGAGCTTCAGGAAATTCACGATGCGGAAAGACGGCGTGAACTCGAAGCGGTTCGTCTGGGAAATCGTCCAGTAGTTCTTTTCGATCATCGTCGGATCATACAGATCGTACTCGTCCGGAATCGTCTTTTGCTGCCGGAACGAAGACGTAAACGAGAATGTCATCGGGAGAAACGGAATCACCGATGGGCTGAAAGTCGTCTTGAACTGCTGGCTGCGACTGCGTTCGTTCTTGAGAATGCCGTAGGCGCGACCGTATTCGCGATGCCCGACGCTATCGACCTTGTAATAGACGGTGCTGTCGTAAAGAATCCGGTAGGTGCTCGGATCGTCCATGTCGATTAGCGACGTATCGCCCTTGGCGTTTACCACGGCGACCGTATCGTAGGGAATAATGACGACACTGTCCGGAGAAACATAGACCTTTCTGTCCGTATGGTCAAAGTCAAAGATGTCGTCCGCGGCAAACAGCCCGCCATTCCTGAATGTCCAGAAACTTTCCTTGGCAAAGTCTTCCTGGTCGCCGCCTCCATACATGTCGCGCGTAATGTTCAGGCTGTAGCTAGTCGAAAGGAACGGGAAGATATTCCAGCGGAGGTTCGCCTTGTGCGAAAGATCGACCGTGTAGGTGACGGTCCTTGACGTCTGTGGCTCCGTAAAGTCCGGGTCGCGTTCCTGGTTGATGTAACGGATATAGCTCAGATCGAAAAGGGTAAGGTCTATCGTCTGCGGCCAAGGTTCAAACGACGCGTCGGAGAAGCTCTTCGCCCACGCGGAATTTTTCAGGAATCCAAAAGGCTTGTAGTTAAAGCGATTGAACGTTCCGAGGCTGTATTCGATAATCGTGTGATACGAATAGGAGGAATCCGCGGACGTCGTCGATCGGGCTTCGGTTTCCGTATAGCTGTAGCTCCACGCCGGGCGTTCCAGGAAGATTTGCGAAAGGACTTCCTTGACGGGGCTCGATTCTTCCCTGTAATCCTTGCTGTAGCTGAAACTGAAGCGGCGCGTGCGGCTGAACGACTGGTAACCGCGGGATTCCGCATCGTCGCGGAGCTTCTGTTCCTCGTCGGCGTTTTCCACGGTCAGCTTGCCGTCCCAGATGTCCTTTGCGAAGTCGCCCAGGTTGTCGCGCGAAAGTTCCAGGTCGTCTGTCGGCTTCAGGTAGGGACGCTCTGTCGTGCTGCTGTAGCCGATGCTCATCGGCATGTGAAAGCCCTGCTCGTCCGCAAAGAACTTGTTCCAGTTCACGCTAGCGTCCGCGGCGATGTCCAGCTTGGATTCCGCTTCGGAGAGCGTCGGCTTGGGAGACGTTCCGTTCGTCGAAAGCGTCGCGAAGTTTCCGTCCTGGTATCGCGCCGAGGCGGAAACCGAAAGGAAGTCCGCAAAGTTCGCCTGTCCCGAAGTCCGGAAGGCATATCCCCAGTCGTTGTCCATCCCCGAAAGCCGCAAGTCGTCTATCCAGAATTCGCCTTCGAGATCCGCAGGCGAAGCGTCCTCGTCCGCGATAATCACGAAGCGGATCCAGTCCACCGAGGTCGTCGAAGGGTTTCCGACAAGCTTCAGGACCTCTTCCCTTTCGCCGCCGATGGAATCGACGACCGCTTCGAGGAACGGCGGACGGCGGCCCTTTTTCAAGTCGGAGAACGCAGAGAGCTTTTCGGAGAACGCGTTCGCGAGCCAGTTCCGTTCGTGGCAATCCGCAGCCCGCTCCGCTGCCGAGCAGTTGATCTTCACGGGTCTAAAGCTCCATTCGTAATAATCCGTCGAACCTTCCAGCGATCCTTCGCCAAACTGGAAAGCGAAGCGCACCGGAGTCCGCGTCGCATCGGTCGTGTAATGGATTTCCATCTTGAGCGTCTTGTACTTCGTCAAGTCCTTTTCGTCCGAATCGAAAGTCCGCGTCGCACCGACCGACTGTCCCGGAGAAAGATTCCTGTACGTCAGGACAAGAGCCGTTTCCTTCAACGCGGCATTCGTCTCCGAGTCCCGTTCCGTCTTCGTGTTCGGGCTCTTGTAATACGTTCCCGAATTTTCGCGGTTGTTGATCGTCGAAACGTTCAGGTATGTCGTGTCGGAAGTCGTCGTCGAACCTGAAATATCCACTTCGCTGCCGTCGATTATCGCCGTCTGCGAGCCACCCGCAGAAGAGGTGACAAACTTGTCCGAGACGTTCGACGCTTCCCAGGAATTTCCCATCACGCCCAGCTTCACTATCTGGACTTTCGCTTCGGCGACGCCATTGTTTACCTTTCCCATCCAGAGTCTCGAAAACTGCGCCTGGGTCAGAATCGTCTGGTAGCTTTCGCCATTCTTCGAAACGACCGTATCGAACTGGTCGAGCGGAATCTTCCACTTGCGCCAGCCGTTCTTGAGCGTTTCGAAATGCGCATCGTCGTTGTCGGAAAGATCTATCCGGTAGCGGACAAATCCGATGTCCGTGTCGAGCGAACCGTTCTTGTTGATATCTTCCGTATCGTAAGCGCGTTCGCCCGAATTGCCTTCCGTTCCGTTGATAGCGACCGGCGGATCACTTTCGTCGTCCAGGTCGTCGTCAAAATTGTCCCGAGCGATATCCGTATTCGTCGCATCGGAATTCGCGCTGGTCTTGACGGTGCTCACGCAACCGTTCATGCGACAATCCCAGACGGTCAGATGCTCTTCCGATCCGGAAAGTCCGTCAAGCCCCTTGTCGTGCAAAGCGGTCGTCGTTCCCAGATCGTTTTCGCCGTCATACTGCCCGTTCGGCGCGTCGCCATTGATGGAAAGGTCCTCGCTCACAAGCCCTAAATCCAGGAAAATGCTCCCGACATTTCCCCGCGCGACGACTTCGATATACTTCATGTCGCTCAGATCCTGGTAGTAGCTCGAATTCGGGCGCATGATGCCGCCCCAGCTGTTTCCCATCAGGTTGTCGTTCGGGCGGAGCGTGAGCTTCAAGACCGTCAGGCGCTGGTTATCGACATCGCTGTTTCCGACCGTCGGGTAGATGTGCTTGTAAAGAACCGTGTTGTTGCTGTGCCAGATGAACTCGCCCTTGTGCTTGTAATCCTGGCTTTCGATGTATGTGCTCGGATCCGTATCGACTCCCCCCGGGGGCGAAGCGTGATACCAGGAAAGTCTCGACAGCGGATAGACAAGTCCCGATTCGCTGCTTTCGAAGTCTTCGAGAAGGGCCGTCTTTCCGCTGCTCGTGTTCGCATCGTGATAGCTGCTCGCGAATTCCGTTTCAAAGCGCCAGTTCGAAGCGGCCTTCGTCTCGATGCCGGGAATCCAGTTCACCACGTCCGTCATCCACTTCGTCGTATCCTGCAGGCGCAGGTTCATACCCCAGAGAAAGCTCGAATAAGGCTCGCTCCCGAGGGTCGGCGTCGAAGCGGTCGTGCTCTGGCTCTTGTAGAGAGCCGTCAAGCCGAAGAGCGAACCGTCTCCAAATCCATACCGCGAAAGGGGAAGCTCCGCGCGGGCGCCGAGCAGCACCTTGTTGTCGATTTCGAACAGAGGCTCGCATTCGAATTCCACCGAGATTTCCTTGTTCGGATCGAGAGCGGTCTCGCTCAGAAGCTCTATCTGGCCAAGTTCGTAGTTCACGTCGTAATCCACGCCGCGGGTAAGAACCGTCGAACCGGCCTTGAGCTTTTCGGAACCTTCCGAAATGTCCATGCAGCTGCCGGCACTTACGGAATAGCTCGAATTCGGGTCACGCACGCTGATGACCGAGTTGCGCCGCTTGCCGACGCTTTCGAAGTAGAAGCGGTTCGTGTATCGAGAAGCGATGTTTGCAACGGGGAGCGTATAGAGATTCGCCATGGCCGCAGAAGAATCCACGTTCCGGAAGGGTTCGAGGCAGTTTTCCCGCGCACGAGCCGAAGAGTTCGCCCCGGAATACCACGAAAGCGGGCGACAGGGCAGCCACATTTCGCCCGTATAGGACCCCGAAGCGTCTTTCTTGAAAATCGTCGCGTCTCCGGTCAAGACGGTTCCCGTCGTCGAATCGACGAGGCCTAGCGTCTTCAGGTAGGAACTCGAAACTCCCGCCTTGTTCTTTAGGCGGAGCACGAAGCTCGAAGAGCTTTCGTCCGAAATTCCGACCGAATAGACGTTCCGGAGCATCAGCTTGTCGATGCCTTCGAGTTCCGAAAGCGTCGCGTCCCACTGGATAAGGACAACTCTCGAGTTGTTGTTCACGGTAGTGCCGGAGCGGCCCGTTCCATCGTCCGAGAAGCTCGCCGCGATGAGCGTATTCTTGTTCGCCCCGAGGACTTTCACGATACCCGTCTTGCTGTCGTAGGAGTAGTCGTTCACGGACATGGGAACCAGGCGGTCGATTTTCTTCTCGATCCGCGCGCCAGAAGGCGTCACATAGACCGCCGTGATGTTTTCCACGACATTTGTCGTCGTATTGGTCGGTGCGCGACGGTAAAGCTTCAGGTTCGTCGCCGCATACGGAGACGTACTGCGTCCGGCAAGGCCCGCGCTGACATAGTTGCTCCGCGCTTCCTGGTTCAGAAAGTAGTAGCGGTAGGCGATGAACTGCTTGTCCTGAATCTGGAATTCCGTCGTGCTCGTGCTCGCGTTGATCGTGTATTTTTCCTGGCTTCCGCCATCCTGCGAGGCGATAGTCGTGAGGCGCCAGTCTCCAAGCTTCCATTCCGCCTTGATGCCGAAAAGCCCCTTGTGGTTTTCGGAATATCCCGTGAGTTCCGTTCCGGAAAGCGCAAGCGACGTCGTGCCCGCCTCGATGCGCTGCAAGATGTAATCCTCGAATTCGTCCTTGTAGGATTCCTCGTACACCACCCGAATCTGGTTCTTTGCCCCAAGACCGCTTTCCACGTTGTTCACTTCCACGGTGATATACGGACCGATCTTTCCCTTCACCATAAAGCTCGGGTCATAGGAAAGCGTCGGACTGGGGAACAGGTTGTCCTTGGTGCTGCCCGGCGCATCGTCCTTCTCTCCACGACCCGAAAGCCGAATGTCCATCGTTCCCTGCAACAGGAGCTTCGGCTTGTCGAGCCCAAAGTCCTTCATCCACGAAGGCATGTTGATGGGAATATCGATATCGTAGAGCGTCGCGCCTTCCGGGGCGGCGTAGCCACCGTCCTTTTGCCCGGCAAAGGAATTCAGCCACAGGCGGTTAAAGCCGATGTCATACATGTCCGAGACGTAGGACGCGATTTCGGGATATGTCGCAGACCACATCTCCGCCGTATCGCGGCTTATCGGGTTCACGTACTTCTTGGAAACCTGCATTTCGCGATTTTCGAAGTCGATGTCGTGATCGAACCGTTCGCTCTTCGGGGGATTCATCAGATGGTCGCTCTGGCCCACGCCGCTCTTCGGGACCAAATCCGAAAGCGGAGTCACGTTCGGAGGGAGCGGAATATACTGGACGGAACTCTTGCCCGAATCCGCCGACTTTTCGGACACGGCGGAATCCGCCGGCTCGGCAGGAGACAGCGCAAACAACAGGGCTAAGGCGGCTAGAAGCCTTTTCATTTTCTTTCCGATCCGGACATCTTCATACACGCAAGGCGAAAACGTTTTCCAAAATACAGAAAAAACGCTTTTCCGCCCATAAAAGCCGATAGAAAGTAATAATTTTTACCCCTTTTGTTTTATGCGGCAAGTGGAGAGAGAAGTGTGGAGGGTGGGACTCCGAGCGAACTTTTACTTCTAGCGGGTATCCTGGAGCGCGGTCAGAGCCTAGAGCTTGGAGCTTAGATCTGGGTTTCGCAGACGTTTAGGTTCAAATGTAAAGCGGATCGCTCTGCGTCTCTAAGCT
>CAVGIM010000052.1:0-18833 GCA_963629575.1 Candidatus Methanomethylophilaceae archaeon | reverse complement strand
AGGTCACCTCTAAAAATTGCTTTGGTTAAGAAAATTTGAGTGAGACCAAGCGAAGGCAGGAATGAAAAGTGGCGAATACTCTCGGTATTTGCCACTTTGAATGACGAACCAGCGCGAAGCGTCGCAACCAAATTTTTGAAAATTGAATTTTTAGAGGTGACCTGAAACCGATAGGAGGCTTTTATGGCAAACGAGCTCGACGAAATGACAGGACACACAAACGCGGAAGGGCGAGACGTCAATGTCATCGAAAAGCAGATTCCCGTTCGCGTGGGCGCGGGATCCCTTTTCTTCGAGATTCTTCTCTGGCTCTGCGGCATCCTGCCAGGCGTCATTTTCCTCTTCATGAAAATCGGGGCAAAGAACTACTTCCAGCAGTTGCAGCAAAAGATCCAGGCAGACGCTTCGACCATCGACAACTACCTCGAACAGCGAGTCCAGATTTTGCAGAATGTCGCTCCGCTGGTGAACAAGGCAATAGACCTCGACAAGGACGTGATGAAATCCGTCGCGGCTTTTCGCGGCGGTCACCTGTCCGAGGAATCCCGCAACGCGGTTTCGCGAGATCTCGACAGAAGTTTTGGACGCCTCTTTCCGCAAGTGGAAGCCTATCCCGAACTGAAGGCCCACGCGGCGATCGCCGACGCAATGCAGCAGAACAGCTACCTGCAGCGAGAAATCACCGCGGCCCGAACCCTCTACAACGACACGGTAAACCAGTGGAATACGGACATCTTCGCGTGGCCCACCAAGATGATCGTCGCCGCCCGCGCAGGGTACACGACGCGCATCCCCTTTACCGCATCCGCAGACGTCAAGGCTCGCGCCCGCGAAGCGTTCTTCTGATACCGCAATAGCGCAAGTCCACAGGGGAAGCCGTGGAAGACATCGTTTACGATCCGCCAGAACGCTACAGGAGCGAATATCGGGACAGGTTCCTGCAGAACGCGCAGGACGCGTTCGAGGATCTTTCCGACAAGGCGAATATCGACAAGGAAGCGAACAGGCTGATTTGCGGAGAAATCGCGCAGCTTTCCGAAAGCAAGGCGACTCTTTCCTCTTCGCATTCCAGGTATTCCCTGCTCCGCATCGTCTGCTGGGCAGCCGTCGCCGTTCTTGTCATTCTCGGGGCGATTTCCGAAACGCCTTCCCGGGCCCCGCTCTACTTTGTCCCGGCACTCGCCGTCATCGTTTTCAATTTTGCGGTTCTCAACAGGAAAATCCGGAAACTGAAAGAAGAAATCGACAGCCTGGAAGAAAACATTCGGCAAAAAAAAGCCGAAGCTTTCCGGCAGATGGAGCCTCTCAACGCCCTTTTCGACTGGGACATTCCCGCTAGGCTTATCGAAAAGACCGTTCCGAAACTCCACTTCGACAGATTCTTCACCCAGTCGCGAATCGACGAGCTGGTCAAGGACTTCGGCTACGACGGTTCGCTCAACGAAAACGCGTCCGTCCTCTTTTCCCAAAGCGGCGAAATAAACGGCAACCCGTTCGTCATCGCCGACCTGAAAACCTTCGAAATGGGCGAAAAGACCTACACGGGGCACAAGACAATCCACTGGACAGAAACCGTGACCGGATTTGACGGCAAGCGCCATCGCGTATTCCGCAGCCAGACTCTCTCGGCAAGCGTCACCAAGCCATGCCCCGCCTACGGCAAGCTCGCCTTTGTCCTCTACGGAAACGACGCCGCGCCGAACCTTACGTTCACCCGCAAGCCTTCCGGCCTCACCGAAGACGGGTTTCTCCAGAACTATCGACGCAAGCAGAAGCTCCGCGAACTGCAAAAATTTTCCAGGAACCTCCAGGACGAATCGCAATACACGCTCATGGGAAACCGGGAATTCGAAACGCTCTTCGAAACCAAGGATCGAAACGACGAAGTGGAATACCGCCTGCTCTTCACCGCGCTGGCCCAGCGGCAGATGCTTTCGCTATTGAAAGAAAAGATCAACGCCTACGGGGACGACTTTTCCTTTTTCAAGGCGAAAAAAGTCAACGTCATCGTCCCCGGACACCTGAACGACTTCAACCTGGACACCAATCCAAACCGCTTTGCGGAATACAGCTACGAAGAATCCAGGCACAAGTTCATCCACATCAACCAGGAATATTTTCGCGCCGTCTATTTTTCGATGGCTCCGCTCCTCTGCATTCCGCTATACCAGCAGATCCGCACACAAAGGGAAATCTACGGAAACATTCTCCAAAGATCCTCTTTCTGGGAATGGGAATCCATTGCGAACTTCTACGGCGAAGAAAAGTTCAGGCACCCGAAATGCGCAACCGACTGCATTCTCAAGACAGAGGCGAGATCTTTGGGCGCAAGCGAATCGACAATCCGGGTAACCGCACACGGCTATTCGGGAACGCCGCGCATCGACTACGTTCCGGTCCTCGGCGGAGACGGCAGAACGCACAACGTTCCCGTGAAATGGATAGAATACGACCCGGTTTCAAGGACCCGGGAGATTTCCATCCAGGAAAGAACGGACCGCTCCGACGAAAGCCGGCGAAAAAGGAACATCCGCCAAGACGCCGGAGAAATCTTCAGGCGCGGAATCTTCGCGAAAATCTAGGCGAAACGTTCGAAAGGAAATCAGCGAAGCACGATCTCTTTCGCGCCCAGTTTTCCGACCTTCACCATATAGATTCCCGGAGCCATCCGTCCTAGCGAAACCTCGGCGCTATTTCCGGGGAAAGATTCCCGATAGACTTCCCTGCCGTCAAGCCCAAAGACTTTCACGCTGCCGAGCGAACCGTTTGCCGAAATCCGGAGCGTCCGGTTCGAAAAGGAAATCGCAAATCCCGGGACTTCTCTCCGCAAAAATATTTTCGACGGAACCTTCTCGGAGACTTCGTCATAGCGAGTGACAAGCGCCATCAGATACCACGTCGAATGCGGGAGCCATTGTTCGATCCAGCGCCAGTTCTGCCATGACTCGTAGAATCCCGCGCCGCTGGCATCGTTCCAGATGATTCCCGAGCCGTCCTTGTTCTTCCCCGTGATGCCGTTCGCGATGCCGCCCGTAAGCATTCCCTTGCCGAGCGTTCCCTTGTAGGCGGGCGGGTTGTTCTTGCCGACGCCTTCCATAAAGCTTATGCCGTAGGGATTCTTGCCGAGAATCCAGTCGAGCTGGTCTGCCGCATACCCAAACGCCAAAAGCGAATCCGCATCGTTCAAGGCCCGCGACGCATAGACGGCCGCCGCAGCAAGCGAAGCGATTCGGGCGCTTTCGCCCTGCCACCAATATCCCGACTCGTTGTCATGCGGAATAAAGAAGCCCGTCCTGAGCGTATCGCCTGTCCGGTAAACCTGCCTTGCATAGCCGAAGGGATTAGACGCCTTGTCCGTAACGGTCAAAAGCCACGCGAGATGCTTTTTTGCCGCGGCCAAGGCGGTCTCGGCAACGGAACTTTCCGGTTCGAGTTCCAGATAGCGGACAAGCGCGACCAGGGGAAGCCCGGCATCGCTTGCATGCCAGAAGGGTCTTGCCCCGGCATCGTCGCTGAAAAAATAGCCGTCCGCGCTCAAGCGGGAGACCAGGCGTTTTGCCCGGTAGCGGGCCTCTTCCAGATAGGAAACGCTCGCGGAATTGTCATGCAGGCTTGACGCGGCGTAAAGCTCGCAAGCCGCGAGAAGAGCCGTGTAGTCGTCGATGATGTTTTCCTTTCCGTCGTCGCAATAGGCGCAGGATTCTGCCGACTGCCTTGCCTGTAAATGCGCAAAAGCCCGTTCCGCACCGGCAAAGTATTCCGCCGCCGAATAGTCGCCGCTTGCGCCAAGCGTCGAAGCCCGGGCGAGAGCCGCAATCGCCATTCCGCCGCCTTCGCGAAACGCGGCCTGATAATCCCCGCTTTTCACTCCGTCCTGTCCGCTGAACGCGCACAGATAGCGCGAACCCGCTCCCCAGTTGTCAAAGACGGTCATATAGAAAAATCCCGTCGAATCGAGCATTCGAAGCAGAAAGTCCGCTCCGTAAAGCGCTTCGTCTCTAGCAAAGCCTTCCCCGGAAACCGCAGCGACTTTCGAGGGGATTCGTTTCGCCGCAAAGGCGAGCGTCCACGTCGTAAGCGGAATCTGCTGGGGATTCAGGTAGTTCGCATAGGACAGATGCGAAAGATACTTGCTCACGTCGCCCGATGCGTCGTTCCATCCGCCGTGAACATCCCGGGTCTTTCCGCCGCCGCCATAGACAGAAACGGAAAGGTCCGAATCCGTATTCCGGTCGTTCCGGATATAGGAAAGTACTTGCCCAAGCGTACTTGCCGCAAGCGCATCGTCGAGAATTTCCAGATCCTGTGAAACAGGCGAACCGTTTTCGGTAAACGAAAGCGTGTATGTGCCGGCCTCGCGGACATTCGAAAAATCTATCGGGTAAAAGACCTCGGTCAGCGCCCAGTCGCTCGGGCGGGAGCCTTCTCCAAAGGTCCCCAAAGCGACAGCGGATCCTCCATTTTTCGGGACAATCGAATAAGATTCCCCGGTCAGTAAATGGATAGACCCCACAACGAGACTCTTGGGAAGCTTCGCATCGTAGCCGGCATGGTTATGGTAAACGGTCGCCGCAGACGCAAGCGAAACCAAGAGGAGGGAAAGCGCGGTCGTTAATTTTCTCATAATGCAAATATACATCTTTCCAGAAGTTTTTAACCGGCATCCGGTCTAACGGAAATTTCAACGCCAAGGCTTCAAGACTTCCGACAGAAGCCGCAATCTTTTTAAATTTGCCATATGCTTTGCGAATGGATTTATCACCTGACAGAACTTCCCCTTTTTGATAGTCGCCTTTTCCGGGCAGGCCTTGCGGCAATGCTCTCCATTGTACTAGTCCTCTCGACGATGCCCGCGTATATCCGTTTCCTGCAACGGTCGGACGCGACTTCGGACTTTGACCAGAACAGCAAGACCAAGGCTCCGCCCATCATGGGCGGTCTCCTCCTAGTCATTGTCGTCGTCGCGGTTTCCCTGCTCACGTGCAAGCTGAACGGTTACACGATTTCCACGCTTCTTGTCCTTGTAGCCTTCAGCGCCGTTGGCGCCATCGACGATATCGCAAAGGTCAAGACCAAGCGGCTCATCGCAAGAGGCGAGGCAAAGGCGGCCGCCTACATGGAAAAGGCGGACGGCATTTCGAGTTCCGTCCGGCTAGGCCTTTACTTTCTGTTCAGCCTCGTCATCGCCATTTTCTGCTACAAGTTCATCCCGGATCTCCGCGGCAACCTGACCGTCCCGTTTGTTCCTGTCGATACCTTCCAGATATACCTGCCGAACTGGGCGTTCATCGGATTCATGACTTTCGTCATCGCGGCGACCGCGAACGGAACGAACTTCACCGACGGTCTGGACAGCCTGGTCTCTGTCCCGATTCTCAGCAGCATGATCTTTGTCGGAGTCGTCGCCTACGTCTGCGGGAACTTTATCTTCAGCAACTACCTGAACGTTCCCTTCCTCCCGGGATGCGACGAGCTGTTTCCTTTAGCGATGTCCGTCGCCGGCGCGCTTCTCGCCTATCTCTGGTTCAACAGTCCCCCGGCGGAAATCTACATGGGAGACGCGGGTTCCGTCGGGTTCGGCGCATGTATCGGCATCATGTTCATCCTGATCCAGGCCGGGCTTTTCCTCCCTATCGTCTGCGCCATCATCATCGCCGAAGCCTGTTCCGTCCTCTTCCAGATAGGCTACTTCAAGTTCACTCGGCTTAGGACCGGCACGGGAAAGCGTCTATTTCTCTGCGCGCCTCTCCATCACCATTACCAGAAAAAGTGGGAGGGACGCTTCGCCTCCAAGCCCCTGATGAACTCGAAAATCGTCTGGAGAATGCACCTGGTGAGCATCTTTGCGCTCATCGTCAGTTTCGTCATCTTCTTTGGAATCCGCTGATGTCAAATCCCGATCTTTCCCTTGTGCAAAAGCTTTACGAAAGATTTTCCACCGAAAATCCCGCTGCACCCCAGGCGAGCGACAAGATAAGCCCGATGCCGTGGACACTCGCTTCGGAAGACAGACGTCTCGAATTTTTCATCGAAACGGGAAACCTTCTTTTAAGGCAGGGGGCAGTCGCCGCCTTTTCGCTCGCCGGCGGTCAAGGTTCAAGGCTCGGATTCGACGGTCCAAAGGGCGCCTACGATTTTGGCCTCCCCAGCCACGCGACACTCTTCCGCCTGCAAGCGCGACGTCTCATGAACCTGGGAGCAAAGGCCGGCAAGCCGATTCCCTGGGCCATCATGACATCGCCGTTAAACCGCCAAGCGACCGTCGAACACTTCGAAGCGCATTCCTATTTTGGCTACAACCGGGACTTTATCCGCTTCTTTGACCAGGGAACGCTCTGCACGCTAAAACCCGACGGAACGCCCCTCGAGGACGAAAACGGAAACCCTGTCGAGGTTCCCGACGGAAACGGAGGATGCTTCCGGGCGCTAGCCCTGAGCGGCACTCTCGCCTGGCTTGTGGAAAAAGGCGTGCGTTTCGTCTTTCTGCATAACATCGATAACGCCCTGGTCAAGATGTGCGACCCGGCTTTCATCGGAGCGCTCGCCGCAAACGGAATCGCGCCTTGCGCGGCAAAGGTCGTACACAAGTTAACGCCCGACGAAAAAATCGGGATTTTCGCCTACAGGAACTCGAAGCCTGCGGTCCTCGAATACTCGGACATTTCCGAGGAGCTTCGCGCGGCAAGGCTTCCGGACGGAACGCTCGAATACGATGGAGGCAACACGGGAATGTATGCGTTCCGCATGGACGCTCTCCGCAAAATCTCGACGCAGGAACTTCCCTGGCATGTCGCGCGGAAAACGGTAAACGGCGTAGAAGGCTGCTACAAGTTCGAGCAGTTCCTGCTAGACGTCTTTCCTCTCCTCGGAAAGATTCTTCCCTACGGCGTCGAACGCGAAGACGAATTCGCCCCGATAAAGAATGCGACCGGAAACGATTCCCCAAAGTCCGCCTGCAAGCTGCTTGGAAAGCTTCACCGCTACTGGCTCGAAAAGGCAAAGGCCGACGTAAAGCCGGGAAAATACTACGAAATTTCCCCGCGATTGACCTACGCCGGGGAAAATCTTTCCAACGAAGTTCTCTCGCGCGAACTCGGGCGCGGCATCTTCGAGTTTTCCGAAACCTAAGCCTAGATTTTAACATCAAGTCGTGTAAGACGCCATGCGGATTGCGTACAAAATAATTCTTCTTGCGCTTCTGTACATGCCGAAGCCGTTTGAACTTATTTTGTTTGAAATTTTCTATCCAATATACCGTTTGTCGCACAGAAAAAGAGCCTGGGGACGCGTGAAGAAGCATCTCGAAGCGACCGGGCTAGACAAAAGAACATCGCCGAAGAAAGTTTTCTTCTCGTTGTACACAAATTATCTGGATTCGCTGCGATACCTCTGCCGGCTTCCCAAGGCGATAAAAAAGGTTCGTTTCGAAAGAGAAGAAATCATCCGCGAACCTCTCGCAAGCGGAATTCCCGTCGTCGCCATGGGCATCCACCTGGGAGCGTTCGAAATCATGCACCGCGTACTCACGCGCTATTCGGATCACGTCTATCTCTTTACGCACAGTTTCAGGGACAAGGCTCTTACCCAAACGCTCCACGACATCCGAAAGGCTCCAGGTCTCGAAGAACGCGAAACAAGCTCCGTTTCCCAGACAATCCGGGAACTTTTCAAGAACCGCGGCATTCTCGCCATGCTGGTCGATCAGGCAACCGAAGGAAGGGGGAATCCCGTTTGCATCTTGAACCAGCCCGCCGAGCTTTTTCTGCGGCTTCCGCTCAAGGCGCAATCGATGGGCGCAGGCATCGTGACATTCCGCATCTTCCGATCGATGGCAGGCCACACCGTCCGGTTTGAATCCTTTTACCCGCCAAAGTCCGACCCGGACCAGACAACGAAAGCCATCGCAAGCGAAATTTCCGCATGGATTTCAGAACATCCAGGCGAATGGACCTGGAACTATCACCGAAACTTCACCCGAGGATAGACCGATGAACGAAGAAATGACCGAAAACGAAAAGCGCCAGCTCGAATGGATGAACCGTCACCCGCTAGAGGACAAGGATCTTGCCCGCGAAGCGGAAAAGATCGAAACGGAAAAGCAGCGCGCCCAGACAGGCAAGTTCAGGAAACCGCGCAAGAACCCCGCCGCATGGAACTTCCCGGAACCCGAAGAGGAAATCGATCTCCACGGCTACGTCGCCGAAGAAGCCGCCGCCGCAGTCGAGAACCTGATGGACGGAATGGCTCGCGCAGGGCTCTCCGTCCTCCGCATCATCCACGGAGGCGGAAACCCGGAATACGGAAACGTCAAGCGCATCATCGACAAGAAAGTCGCGACCGTCTGGCGTCACCGCATACTTTTCTACAAGACCGAACCAAACAATTCCGGTTCGAGCATCATGAAAATCGGAAAGAGCGACTCTTTTTGCGTCATACCGCGCGACAGACGACGAAAATGAAATTATTTTGAATTTCCCCTTGCGAACTCTCGAAAATTTTTCTAAAATAGGGGCGTCTCCGGAATATAGCTCAGCCTGGTAGAGCGCTTGCTTCGGGAGCAAGAGGTCGTGGGTCCGAATCCCGCTATTCCGATAATCAAAAAATCCCTCAACGAGGGATTTTTTTTTGCGTTTCTTGCGGGATGAGGACCCACGGGGCCGACACGCGAGCGCTGAGCGAAGCGAACGACAGCGAGCGTGCGATTCGAGCAAAGCGAGAACCCGGAGGGCGAACGACGAACAACGTGACGCGTTCGTCATATCCCGCTATTCCGATAATCAAAAAATCCCTCAACGAGGGATTTTTTTTTGCGTTTCTTGCGGGATGAGGACCCACGGGGCCGACACGCGAGCGCTGAGCGAAGCGAACGACAGCGAGCGTGCGATTCGAGCAAAGCGAGAACCCGGAGGGCGAACGACGAACAACGTGACGCGTTCGTCATATCCCGCTATTCCGATTAGAAGAACATCGAACCGATGTTCTTCTTTTTTTGTCCGAGCTTTGCGGGATGAGGACCCACGGGGGCCGACACCGGATACAATTCCACACCCTCTCTTCTGTCAAATATTGTCATCTGCTTTTTATAAATTGTACAAAGCCTTTTCAAGGAGGAACACATGTCCATCCCAAGACTCTTTGCCGGAAAGCTCCCGCTAGCTTGCGCAATCCTGTTTGCCGGTTTCACCGGTTGTTCCCAATCATCCATCACGCCCGAAAATTCCACCTATGCGATTGTCCCGGGCGAAGATCTCCAAATCGTCGACGCCTACTTCAACAGCCAGAACCGCGTGGCAAACCTCGTCATCAGAAACACCCGAAATTACAAGCTTCCAAGCTTTACCATGGATTATTCCCTTGTCTGCGACAACGGCTACAAAATCTACACTTCGACTTACTTCAGTCTATCATCAAACGAACAGGATAGCCATAGCGCCGTGACAGGATCGAACGCCACATCCTGCACATGGACGATTACCGCAATCCGTCCCAATTATCAGGAAAACTACACCGACTGGACAGGATCCTATCCGATTCCAATCCAAGCGCAGAATACGGAAACGACTGCCGAGTAAAAAGCGGGCAGGCATTCTTTCGAACACCCGCCCGCCATGCAGGAATCGAAATTCAATCCTTTCCTTAGCAAGTTAAAAAATCGTTTTGACAAAATATGACAAAAGGCGAAATTTTCGAAATTTCGCCTTTTTTTGGGCAAGAAAGCCGCTACTCTTCCTGAGAAAGCTCTACCGGCGGGAACGGCAATTCCAGATCGACGCTTATCGGGCAGTGGTCCGATCCCTGTACATCCGAATGAATGCTTGCATCCGTCACGTTCTTGGAAAGCCCGGCATCCACAAAGGCATAGTCAATTCGCCAGCCCACGTTTCTTTCCCGGGAGTTCGCCCGATTCGACCACCAGGAGTAGGCGCCGGAAAGCCCCGGGTGCAACGTGCGGAACGTATCTTCGAACCCCGCGGCGACATACTTGTCGAGCCAAGCCCGCTCCACCGGAAGAAACCCGCTGACATTCTCGTTTTCCTCGGGTCGCGCAATATCCATTTCCGTATGGCAGGTATTATAGTCCCCGAGCGTCACCACGTGGCGTCCGCGCTTGAGCCATCCCATGCAGTTGTCCAGGAACGCATCGTAAAAGCGCAACTTGTAATCGACCCGTTCCTCGCCCTGGCCGCCGTTCGGAAAATAGATGGAATTCAGCACCCAGTCCGGAAAGACCAGCTGCACGACCCGTCCTTCCTCGTCGAACTCGTCGATACCGAAACCATACTCCACCGCATCGGGTTCGATTTGGCTCAAGACGGCCGTTCCGCTGTACCCCTTTTTCTTTTGGCAGGGATTCCAGTAGCAGAAATAGCCTTCCGGCGAGCGAAGACGCTCCGGAACCTGTTCGGCCTCGGCGCGAATCTCTTGTAGGCAGAGAACTTCCGGTCGAACGCTTTCGAACCAGTCGCCAAAGCCTTTCTTTTCCGCGGAGCGGATTCCGTTCACATTCCAGCTGTAGATGCGCATGTATCTCTCCAAAAGGAAATTTCCGTTAAAAATAGTTAAGTCCGAGTGTCGCTTCGTGACAAAAGTCAAGTCCGAACAATAAAACAGACCTGGAAAAGAGCAAAGTCCAAAAGATTTTCCGATTTCGTCGTCTTTTTGCAAGTCTTGAATCTATATTCTAAAACATGAGATTTAGCGTCCTGTCCGTTCTCTTGGGCTCCATTCTGTGCACCCTGTGTTCCTGCGGAGGCACTTCCGACGGAAACGATCTGGCCATGCCCGAAAACATGCCGCCCGCCTGCCGGGAGATAGACTTTGTCGCCCAGCCCGACATGCGCGAGCTCTGCGGAGTCCGCGTCGTCCGGTTCAAGTCCTACCGCAACATTCCCAAGGAACGCTACCTGGTGAATCCCAAGGATGCGAAAATCGTCCTCGCCGAAGAAAGAATGGAACTTCGCATTCCGGGAAACTTTCCGATCGAACTCACCGGGCAAATCGCGAAGGACATTCGGTTCGACCAGAACGCGCGCCTGAACAAGATTCCAAACCGCTACGAATACCACGAAGGGTACCTTGGCACGGAAAAGAAACGCGAGAACCGCATCCGAGCGTTCCGTCTCACGATTCCGACCGATGCCGGTACCGAATACGAATACTGCTTCCGCATTCCCGAAAAGCTCGGAAACGACCGAACCCGCAGCCAGGCCATGGGCAACCGTCTAGAAAAAATCGCCTGCGACGACTTCGACTTTCTTTCGCACAAGGGGAAGTAACTTTTCCCCTACACCGGATTGTCCAGATCGACGAATTCCGCGGGGATGGAAAGTTCCGCGCGGATTTTTTCGGCGAGGGCGCGGACGCCGAAGATTTCGGTCCGGTGGTGGCCGCAGCCTATCAGGTTTAACCCTCGTTCTTCGCATGTTATGGGCACCGATTCGCGGAGTTCTCCCGTAATGAACGCGTCGCAGCCAAGAGCAATCGCCTCGTCAATGCCGCTCGCGCCGCTTCCGCTGCAAATTCCCACGCGACGAATCGAATCGCTTCCGAACATCAGCGCGGTCTGCACGCCGTGAACAAAGACGTTCTCCGCCCGTTCCAGAAACGCCCTTTTCGAAACGGGACTTTCGAAGTCCGCGATGACGCCCACCGTCCTCTCGCCTTCGCGCATAAAGCCCTGCACAATGTCTAGGCGCATCGCCTTCGCGATTTGCGCATTGTTCCCGATTTCCATGTGGCCATCGAGCGGCAGGTGAAAGCCGTAAAGCGAAACGCCGTTTTGAAAGAGCCTTTGCAGCCGATGCCCAAAGTGCCCCACCGGAATTTTCGAATCGCCTTTCCAGAAGCCGTTCGGATGGTGCACGATGATGCAATCCGCCTTCTTTTCGATGGCGCGTTCGATAAGGGAATCCCGAAAGCTCACGCCGGTCACCACGCGCGTCACGCTTTCCGAGGCTTCGACGCAAAGTCCATCGACGCAAAAATCCTGGAAGGCTTCCGGTTCGAGCAGTCCGGAGAGCCAGTTCGAAAAGTCCTGTAGTTTCATACCGGAAATTTAGGTTCAAAAGCGAAAAAAGCGGACAGGCGAACAAAAAATTTTTCATCCGTTGCCACAATATATGCGTTTTTCTAGATTTATGCATAGAATCAAAAGAAAGGAAAACCATGGCCCACTATCTCTTTACTTCGGAATCCGTTTCCAAAGGTCACCCGGACAAGGTCGCCGACCAGATTTCGGACGCCATCCTCGATGCCGCCCTCTCTGCGGACAAGGAAAGCCGTGTCGCATGCGAAACGCTCGTGAACACGGGTCTAGTCGTCATCTCCGGCGAAATTACGACCAAGGCGGAACTCGACTACCAGACGATTGCCCGCAAGACGATCGAAAGCATCGGATATAACGACCCGGAACTGGGCTTTGACGCCGGAAGCTGCGCGGTCATCGTCGCGGTGGACAAGCAGTCGCCCGACATCGCACAGGGAGTCGACGCAAAAGCGGCGGACGGAAAGAAAGATGACAGGCAAGGCGCAGGCGACCAGGGCATGATGTTCGGATATGCCGTAAACGAAACGCCCGAGCTGATGCCGCTCCCCATTTCCCTTTCGCACAGGCTCATGGCCAAGCTCCAGGAACTCCGCGAATCGGGAAAGATCAAGTGGCTCCGACCGGACGCCAAGAGCCAGGTGACGGTCGAATACGACGAAAACGACAAGCCGGTCCGAGTCGATACGGTCGTCATCAGCACGCAACACGCGCCGACGTTCAAGGGCAAGGAACTCACGCACAGACAAATCGAGAAAACGATCGTCGATGAACTTGTAAAGAAAGTGATTCCCGCAAAGCTTCTCGACAGGGACACGCGCTTTTTCGTGAACCCGACAGGAAAGTTCGTCGTCGGCGGACCCCACGGAGACTGCGGTCTCACTGGGCGAAAGATCATCGTCGATACCTACGGCGGCATGGGACGTCACGGAGGCGGAGCCTTTAGCGGAAAGGATCCGTCAAAGGTCGATCGTTCCGGAGCCTATGCGGCGCGCTACGTGGCAAAGAATATTGTCGCGGCGGGACTCGCGGATCGCTGCGAAGTACAGGTCGCCTACGCGATCGGATACTCTCGCCCGGTCTCCCTCCTCGTGAACACGTTCGGAACGGGGAAAGTTCCCGACGAAAAAATCGAGGAAATCGTCATGAAGGTCTTTGACCTTTCCCCGGCAGGAATCGTCAAGATGCTCGACCTCAAGAAGCCGGGATATGTCGAAACGGCGGCTCTCGGGCATTTCGGTCGCACGGGAAAGCGCTTCTCGTGGGAAAAGACGGACAAGGCCGCGCAGCTAAAGAAGCTTGCCAAGATCTGAACCGTCGCTTGAAAAGCACAAAAGGCGGGCTAGAATCTAGCTCGCCTTTTGTATTGCACGCTCCGACAGGATTCTAGTTTTTTGGACGGCGATAGCCCCATTTCGAAAGAATCCGGTCATCGCCTTTTCGCACAAAGCCGCGCTTCGCGTCGGGCAGATCGCACCGGAGTTCGGAGCGGATCTTCACTTCGGTCTTGTAGATATACGCGCCGCTTCCTAACAAGCGTCCATCGGAATTTTTCAGGAAACCGTCGCCATCGGGCTTGAGCTCGAAATACATCTGGATTCCGCCGGTCTTATCGACATAGTCCGGTGAGATATTCTGCGCAAACGAATACTCGTCGACAAACTCTCCAAGCGTTGTAAAGAGCCAGATGCGAAGCTTGATGACAGTCGTATAGAGGCTGACCGCGCTGCCCTTTGTCAAATATTCCGTCCGGAAATCCAGCGAGCAGTAGTTATCGACAAAGTCCTCGACCGTTGTCGTCGTACGGTCCCAGCCTCCGCCGCTGTCCAGAGCGACATAGCCGTTTTCCAGAATGCTTTCGAGGGTCGAAAGGGTTCCCGTCTCGTCGATTGCCGGAGCCTGCGCCGAAATGGCGAGCGTTACGCCCAGATGCTTGCCCGACATGCCTTCGTAAGGTTCCTTGTGCGAACCCTCGTTGACTCCATTTGTCGAACCGGCCTGCGTTTCCTCTTCGAGTCCCGTCTTCGCGTTGAAAACGCTCAAGGCGTAACTCGTTCCCTCTTCGCTGTTCGAAGCCGACACGAACTTATCGACCGTCTTTCTGTCCGGAGCGACCAGCGGGTTTTCCACTTTCACGGTAATCAGCTTGCCCGCCTTGAGAATCACCACCACCGTGTCGGAAGCCTCGTTGCCCGCCTTGTCCCGATAGGTGCGGATAATCAGGTTCTTGCCGTCGTTCAGCCCCTGGTAATTCAGCGTGTCCTGCTCGATATCATCGACTGTCCAGCGCACAGCCACCGAAACGTTGCTCAACGTCGCTGAATTTTCCGGCGAAAGGATTTTCACCTTTGGCGGAACCGTATCGACAACCACAAGCGTCGAAGCCGTCGCCGAATTTCCATAGGAATCCGTGTAGGCGTAGCTCACCATATAGCGCATGTTCCCGTCCGCATCGAGCAGCTTCTTGCCCGACGAATTGATCCGGTACGAAACGGTCACCTCGCCACCGCTCCCTACCCCCGAACCGGAAACGTTCCGTTCGACATAGCTCACCGTATAAATCGTCTTGCCGCTAGAATCGCAAGCGACCGTCCCCGACGCATCGACCGTGTAAGAGAGCGTTACCGTCTTTCCGTTCGCATCCGTATAGGTATAGGAAACTTCGTAATACGGGTCTCCGTTTTCGTTGACGAGGCGATTTCCCGCGGCATCCGTCATGTAGGAAACGGTCACGGTCGCCCCCGAAGCGGTCTTCTCTTCGTAGCTGACACGCACCCGGTCATTTCCCTCGACCGCGCGCTTTACGTCAACGCTCGAAGAAAGATCTTCCACATCCGCAAGCGTCACCTTGCCAATCGTCGATTCCAGCTCTCGGATATTCCCAGGCGTGACTGCAGCCGTATCCAGCCGAATGCTGAAGTCGCCGGAAACCGTATTCGCCTTTTCACCCGAAGAATCCGTCGCCGAAACCGTAATCCGCACGGAATTTGACCGGACATAGCTCGCCGAATCGCTCGCGTCTTTCTGTTCGACAATCGTGACTCCGCTCGGATATCCCACCGAATCGTTAGAAGCCGAAATCTCGACAGCCGGGATCTTCGTGCTGAGGAAAACGACCAGCTCGTCCGAGCCATCCTGGAAGCGTACCCGCACCACGTTCTTTCCTTCGACTAGCGAAACCGTAGAGTCCCTTTCGCCAGCGGGAGTTGTCCACTTGACATAAATCGTCGTGTTGTTCGTATAGACCGTATCGGGATCCGTCCAGGAGGAATCCCCCGATTCCGCGTAGGTAATCTTCACCGATTCGACCCGGTTCAGGACCTTGACCGTCACCGTCGCCGTGTCCGAAAGCCCGTCCGGATCTTCGACCGCCACGCGAACCGTGTAGAGGGAATCCTTTTCGTAATCGAGGACTTCCCCGCTTTTCAGGGAAACCGTTCCCGTCTGCGCGTCAATCTGGAAAAGCCCGCTCGTATCCGAAACCACGCGGAAAACGAGCTTGTCGCCATCCGGGTCGGACGCGGAGATTTTTCCCGTCGCGGCACAGGACTTGCAGTCTTCGGGAATCGTCACCAGGGCATCGGAAACCGTCGGAGCTTCGTTCACGTCGAGAACCTTGACCGTCACCGTCGCCGTCTCCGCAAAGACGCCATCGGAAACTTCCACGAGAAGCGCATAGGAAGAGAGCGTTTCGTAATCGAGAGCGCCCGCCAGAGAAAGCATGCCCGTTTGGGAATTCAAGAGGAACATCCCCGGGACGGAACTCGAGACCAGTCTGTAGGAAAGCGTCGAGAACAGAGGATTCAGCACATCCGGATCCCGTCCCAGGACCGCGCCGATTTCCGTTCCAATAGCCGCATCTTCCGCGACAGAAAATGTCGTGTCGGAAATCGAGGGCGCCTCGTTCACGTCAAGAACGCGAATCGTCACCGGAACCGTTTTGGAATTTAACGCCCCGTCCGTCGCATAGACCTTCAGCGTGTAAAGCGTATCGCCGGATTCGTAATCGAGAACCGCCTTTTTCACCGTAATGCTTCCCGTCACGGAATCCAGCGCAAAGATGCCGCTATCGCCGGAAGCTATCCGGTAGCGGACAACATCGCCCACGTTCCTGTCCGTCGCGCGAACCTTTCCCACAAGGGTCCCCGCCGGGCTGTTTTCGGAAATATCGAACACGTATTTCGACTGGTCGAACTCCGGAGCGACATTGTTGTCGGCATCCTTGACATACAAGGTGAAGAAGCCTTCGCGCCTGTTTCCCGAAAGAACGGCGCCGCTCATGTTGAAAACATACATCTGGAAGCTTTCGTCCCCTTCGACAACGCCATCCGTCACGGGCTTCACCTTGACAGAACTTGTCGGAACCACGCTACCCTTCTTGAACGAGACGACCCCGGAATCCCCGGAGACGATGCCGCCGGTTACCGAGCAGACAGGCATTCCGGAAAGGTCGAAATCGGCACGGTTCGCAAGCAGCTTCGCGTTGGCATTCGCTTCCGAACTTAAGACAAAGCAGTAGTTGAACGAAACATCCGTAATCGGGATTGCCGAAAGACGGATAGGGACTTCCTGCGCCTGGTTGTTTTCGAGGAACTTTCCGCTCGCGAGAGCCGTCGGATCGATGTCGAGCAGCGGCGGGTCAAAGGGAACGTAGCGGAAATCCTTCGCGGAAAAGTCCGCATCGATGGATATCGCCTTCGCAAGGAACTGCCCCGCAAAGTCCGTGTGCTGGGCTATCCGGATTTTTCCACCCGAAATGAACGTTCCCTGGATATGCTTCTGCCCCGCGCCCATGTCGAGATTGTTCGGCGTGTAAAAGAGAAGGTTTCCCTGGTAATTCGCGTTTTCGACGGACGCAATCTTCGAAGTGTCCCACGTGGAATCCTGGGCGTTCCATCCGTCAAGCGATTCCGCAACGGCGACCGTGATGTCCGTTCTGTCCGTGGAACCGAGTCCCGAAATCGAGCCTTCCACAAAGACCTTTGTCAAGCGACCCGCCGGCGGCATCACCACGACCAGGCTGCCGTTGTTTCCAAAGGAAATGGATTTCACGAAATAGTTGAACGAGGAGGAATCCGTCGCCGAATAGGGCGGAACATGGATGTAGGCCTTTTTGGCGTCTGCAGAAATTCCCGGATGATACGAGACTGTATTCAAGAAGTCCCGGTCGATTTCGGGAACATCGAGAGTCGCTTCCACCAGCGGAACGATATCGCCATTTGCGCATTCCGCGGCGGACAGGATCTTTCCGCCGCCGTTCGAAAGCCCCGCCTGGACATTTTCGTTCGAACCGCCATCGAGACAGTAGTTTCCCCGGAAGGTATTCGATTCTCTCCCCTCAAAGGACGGCGCAAACGACCCTTCGAAGCGCACCGGTCCCGTCATCAGCGTGTCACCGCCCGTATTGTTCTGGAATTTTCCACCGAAAAGCACCGGTCCGCCGAGCGCATGGTTCGAGTTTCCTCCCATCTGGAAATTGCCCTTCGCGCTCCCCGAATAGCCGACCGTATCCGTGATGAAGATGTTCTGTCCCGAAAAGACAAGCCCGGTTCCATCCGAAAGCCCGGTCGCGAAAAGCTTGTACTTGACAAGCAGGTTCCAGGTTTCCAGCTGTGCCACGGAATCCGCGGGATCCGCAATCGAATAGAAGCGTAGCGGAAAGACCGTCTTCCCGAAGGTCGTTTCGCCGTGGCTCGCAACGGCAAAAAGGCTCAAGGCAAAAAGCGCCCAGCCGATTTTTTTGATACAGACCATACACTCATCCTCTCATCCTGCGCATCGGAAACTCTTTCCGACGCCCATTTGAGACAAAGTTAAATTATTTTATACTTTATTTCAACTTGTTTACAAAACTTTTGTTCATTTCATCACAAAAAAATCTATTTTCCAAAAAATTTTCCCCATTTCCCCGATTTTTTCTATCTTTTGTGTTCCCTAGACCCCAATCAATGACTGTTTGCGGGCACCCCGCCAGGGCGAAAGCAGCAACGGACTTGCGAATTTTTATGTGACTGGGTAGTCTAGGGATTTTTTTATGATTCTCTGGACGCTTCGACACACCAAGCCTTACAATCCAAGCAACGTCTGCTATGGGCAGTCGGACTTTGACGTTTCGCCCTCCTTCGAACGGGAATTTCCGCCGGCGATAGCCGTGCTCAAGGAAAAGTGCCAGGCCAAAAGCCTCTACGCAAGTCCGCTCAAGCGTTGCTACAAGCTCGCCGAAAAAGCATCCGAAGCGCTGGGACTTTCGATCGAAGTCGAAGACGCGCTCCGCGAAATCCATTACGGTTCCTGGGAATGCACCAAGCTGGCTCTCGCCCCCAAGGGAGAAATGGCCGCCTGGAAGAACGACCTGCGCGGCTACCGGTTTCCCGGTGGAGAATCCTTCCACGATGTCGATATCCGCATCGGAAACTTTATCCGGAAGATCCTCGACAAGCCCGAAGTTCTCTTTGTCACCCACGCAGGCGTCATCGGAGCGATCGAACACTCCATCTGCGGCATCCCCGACGAAGACTTTGTCGAAGGCGAATTTCCCTACGCAATGGTCACGCGCTTCGAAATCCACGCCAGAGCGGACGGTTCGCTCGAAGGCTCGTTCGAAAAGCTCTACGGCGGAATCGAACAGGCATCCCTCGCCGAAGCAATCCGCTTTTTGTAGGGAACCTCTAGAAATCGCCAGGGCAAAGAAAATTTGATCGATCGAAAGCAGAGGGAGTGGAGTGTTGAGAGTGAAGAGTGGGACTCCGAGCGAACTTTTACTTCTAGCGATCATCCTGGAGCGCGGTCA
>CAVGIM010000051.1:0-23252 GCA_963629575.1 Candidatus Methanomethylophilaceae archaeon | reverse complement strand
TCCGCCAGATTTCTTCTTCCAGGGATTTTGCGCGGACTGAACATTCCACTTTTTTAAAGGATTTGGAACGCGGTTTGTTTTGGTGCAAAAATTGAATGGTGTAGCCTGATGTCGAATTCTTGGAATTCGCGCTTTCGTTCCTCTTGGCATCTTTGTATTCCAGAAGAGTCTTGTTGAGTTCTTGCAATCGATTGAAGTAAATGGAGATTGTCTCGTCGCTCCAATCGTCAATATCAAGCCCGGTAAGCAACTTGGCCATGTCTTGGATGGTTGCGATTTCGTCGTTTGATATGGAACGGTAGAGTTGCAGCAACTTGTGGGCTCCATTTTCAAATATAAGGTTTCCTATGTTCCTGTCTATCTTTTGGCAAAATTCCCCGATTGAGTTCTTTAGCGATTGTTTGGTTGTCGCCTTTTCATCAAAGATTTTTTCGGTTTCTTGAATGAGATAGGATGCGAGTTCATCTAGGCGGCGTTCAAGAAATTGCTTTGCCTGGTGTAGCTTGTCGAAAGTGCTCGAATTGCATTCGTTTTCTCCCAAGGCCTGAGGAATTTTTTCAAAGAGCGCTTCCTGTGCGCCAAATCCTCCTTGTTGCAGTAAGGTCGAAAACTTCAGAATGTTGGAGAGGAAGTCTCTATTTCCGTTTTTGTGGCTAAATGTTTTTTTGGCTTGTTTGGCATATTTGGGAAGCGAACGATACCAACGCAAGATAGCGCTTGCAAGATAGGCGTAGCCGCTTTTCCTCGTTTCGTCTTCCTGGACAAAGTCCGCGAAAAGAGTTTCGATGGAACGAACGTATTCCGCGCGTTCTTCGTTCCATTTTTCGATTTTGACGGTAAATTGTTCCGGTGATTCGGGGATGGCACAAAGCGTTTCCGCACTTGTGGGGACTTCGATGTTTTCCTTCTTGATGACGGCGTTTCTTGAAATTTCGGCAAGAGCCACGGCGAGATAGATGGGAATGATTCCTCGGCGAAGCCCGATGTGGTTCCTGGGACTGACTAGCAGATCGATCAGTTCGGAAAAGGAAACTTCCTTTTTTGCCTTGGCATGGAAATTCCGAATCGTGTTAAAGAGATTCTTGAATTTTTCGTCGTTTTTCCTGTTGCCGGTTTTTGGCGCAAGGCAGAATTGTTTATTTCGTGGACTTTTGTCAAGAATCCCGGGAACGACCAGCGCACTGCGCATAAAGGAAATTTCCTGGCCTGAACCTTCGAGAGCGATGTTTCCCGATGTCGCCGTCAAAATGGCGTTGATGAGCTTTGTGCGGCTTTTAGTCGCAATTCCTGTCAGCTCGTTCTTGTTGAGCATCTCGTTGTTGATGATTGGCGAATCCTTGAAAAGGTTTTCGCAGATTTTCGAGAGCAGTTTCGTGAAATCGGATTTTCGATAAAGCCTTTTTTCTTCTCCATCGCTGATATAAATCGCCTGGTTGCTTTCGGGGCTTATGTAGGAATTGACGACTTGCCTGATGATTTCGTATAGATCCTGGTAGAGAATTTCGTATTCTTCGGCTAGTGGCGAATTTGCATCTCCGGTCGCTTGCAAGTTGTTTTGCAGCGTTGTGAGGGCGTCGAATTTTCGAATGCTTTCCGAAAAATTGCTGTCGGCTGTCGAAAGGATAAAAACGCTGTCTGGAAACTCCTTGGAAAGTTCTAGAAAATTCTTTCTGGATTTTGGGGCTCCGTTTTTTTCTTCTTCAAAAATGGCGAAGACAAATCCATCGGCCAGAAATTTCTCGCTGGATTTCCGCGGCAGAGATTCCATGGCGTTCTGTGAGGAAAAGTTCTTTTCCGAAGTGAAGACAAATCGAAAATATCGCGTGATGCTGTTTTCGATGTTGTATGGCGTGGGATAGAGATATCGGTATGGATTGTATTCGTTTAGAACTTGAAGCGGTGTGACTATCCTTCGTCTCTTTTCCATGGTATCGCGGATAATCTGATCGACATTTATCCCGGAACTTGTCTTGAGCTGGATTTGGTTGTTATGGATATTGAGGTAGATGTCGCCTGTTTTCGCTAGATTTTGAATGGCGTTTCGGATGGTTTCTTGAGCGTATCCGGCGTCTCGATAGATGGCGAAAAGAGTATTGCTGTCGGGTCTTAGGCGCTCAAACTGGTTAAGCGTGTAGATGAGCGCAATGGTTTTCACGAGTTTCGCTTCGAGTGTTCCGTATTCGAGTTTGCGTAGAATGGCAGACGCCTTGATATAATGCTTTTTGATGTCGCTTGCATACGGTTCGTTTTGCAACTGGCTTTCGAAGTAATCGAAAAGGATCTCCGGCGTGAATATCGGGATTTTCCTGTCGTTGGATTCCGTCTCGAAGTCCGTTTTCTTTGCAAGGGAGGCCAGACAGTTTCTTTCGTTTCCGGAAAGGAATGTAAAAAGCGTACGTTCGTTTTGCGCTATCTTTTCGGATAGTCTAGGAAGAATGTATGCTGTGACGGGATGAAGCGGATAGGAACCGTAGAGTATCGTCTGTTGCGTGTTCGCGGAATCGTTGGAAAACAGGGAGGCACGGTTGCCGAACCATTCCGCACCAAGGTTCTTGAATACCGCATCATGTTTTTTGCGGAAAGCGTTCCACTTTTCCTTGTCCTTGGTAATCGCCGCTTCGACAAGACCGTAGATTTCGCTGTAATTGTTGTAAAGGTGAATGTGCCGAAAACGTTCCGAGACTCCTTTCCATCCATCGACTTTCTGTTTGGGAAGAATGTCGATATAGTTTTCGATTTCCTTGTGGCAAATCAAGACTAGATGAAGTTGATTCGTTCCGCTGCGGTCGGTCCGTTCGGCAAAATCCTGCAACAGCTTGATGTCCTTGAGACTTGCATGGGTAATGCTGGATTCCAGATATTTTCCAAATTCGTCATAGACGATGTAAAGACCGTTATATTTTTTTAATTCCGCCAATTTCTGTGCGACCTTTTCGTAGATATCGACAACGTCGAATCCTTCGAACGGGTTGAAACTGCTTCCCGAAGTTAGTTGCGGGTAGAGTTCCTCGAATTCCTGCAAGTGTTTTGGGGAAAAATTTCTCAGGGCGTTTTTGAATGCGCATGACTTGCAGGAGGCTTTCGCGTTGAAATTTCGGAATGTGTCGGGATATTCCCGTTCCCATTTTTCGATTGTTCTTGCCGCCGCTTCAAAATGCGTTTCCGGCATTAGGTTCTTGAATTCGTTCTTCTTGAGGGTCGAATGCAAGGCGTATAGGAATGATTGCGAAAGGTTCGAACTGTTTCCGTTGATAATGACGGGCAAAAGCCTTTTTTCGCTTTCGATGTATTGGCGTATATTTTCGGCTGCCTCGGTATTTTTTTTCTCTATCCTCTTGATGGCCGTATAGAAAGCGTTGCGATTTTTCGGGTTGTTGTAAAGAAAGGAAATTGCTTCGAGAACGATGCTGGATTTTCCCTTCCCGTAAGCTCCGATCAAAATTCTTGAACGGTGCGAATTGCTTGAATGCTGCGTACTTTGGATGCTTTCGTCGATAAACCGAATCGCTTCGCTTGTCGGGATGAAATCTTGAATTTTTTCGGAATTGCCAAAATCGTATGCGATATTGACCGAAGAATGAAAGGAAGCCGATGCTTTTATCATGGGAGATTTTGCCGAATTCATTGGTTTAGCTCCGCGTAATATTCTTTTAGACTGTCGATAGCCTCTTTGTCTTTTTCGAGCTTTACCAAGTCTAGTCCAGCCGTTCGAACCACTAGGAGCTTGTTCCGATTTTCCAGTTCGCCAAGAATGTCCATCAGGGCGATTGAATCCAGGTTGAAGGCTCTCCCGGCGCCAAACGGCTTGTTCAGAATGTCGGAAAGGGGTATTTCCCGATTGGGATAATCGAGTGCGCCAAGGTATAGAACAAACAGAAATACGAGCGCTGGAATCCCATTCCCGTTGGGAACCGCTTTTCTGTAGAGTTTCTTTGGGCGGTTTGCATAGTCGATAAGTCCGAGTTCGGCAAACGGAGATTCCAGGTTGTCTTCGGGATCGATTTCCTTTCCGTTCTTGAAACGCGACACGTATGTGTTGACGAGACACTCGAAGTCGCTTTCGAAAGAACCCAGAGCCGTAGAACCGCCATTCATCCGGTCAAAATTTTGCAAGGCACCGACAAAATCGTCTTTTGAAAACTCGTTCTGCTGAAATTCGTTGAAGAAAAAGTACCAAGAGGTTGCGTGTTCGCGACTCGTGGCAAGTTTGTATTGGAGAGCCCAGAGCGTTCCGGATTCTTCGACGTAAGGGTCGTTTTCGGCGACGAGAGTTCCAAAATTTGTGAGAACCGTGTGCGTTTTCTTTGTTTTTGGGTCTCGTGATTCCTGGGTAATTCCCAGAACTTTCAGCCAATAGCGGAGCGATGTCACCATGTTGCGACCGATGCCGAGTTCATCCATCGGGGAAAGAGACTTGTCCGTGAAAATTTCCGGGCATTTCTGTATCGCCTGGATTCCCTTGGCTAGCCAGTTCTTGCGAATCGAAAAGGTTTCATGCCCGCGATATTTTGTCTTGAAATCGCTCATGATTCGTTGGTCCTTAGGTATTTGTCCATCATGCAGCCACCGGCGAGATACTTTTCCGTAACGCACTTTTTGCAATGGGCGCATTTGTCGGGATCGATGCGGTATTCGTTTCCGGCGAGGCTAATGGCCCCGAAGCGGCAGATGGATTCGCACTTTAAACATTTCCGGCAGACGTTGAATTTTCGGACCTGGTAGCCTATCATCCGTTGCATGTCATCGTGCTTTTCGATGTTCATTGTACGGATTTTTACGGCATGTTCGAATCCGTCCTGGTTAAACGGCTGGACCGAAATAATCGGCACCTTTGTCCTTGTGTCTAGGACCAGGGTCTCGTGGATAAGCTTTCGACCGAGATCCTTGGCGATGATGCCGAATGGAACGAGCATGTTTAGAAAGCTGTCGTCAAACGCGCGCACAAGCTGGTAGATTTTCGAGTGCTCTTCGCTCGTGCAGTTCGTGAACTTCAGCTTTACGTCTTCTGCCGCGGCGATGCCGTTTCCGCCCTGCCTCGCTTTCCACTTTCCGGAATCGACGTATTCTTCGGCGTCGGGCTTGCCGATTTGTTTCGCAAAGTCGATAAGAAAGTTTCGCCATTTGTCAGAACGTTCCTTCATGTAGATTCGCGAAAGAAACTGTGCGCGAAGGTTGTTGTTTGGACAGCACCAGCAGCCTACGCGGTCGTAGCCAAGACGATAGGCTTCGTTGAAATCGACGTTCTCCGCCAAGAGATAGAGCCATATATCGATGTCCTTCCAGTAAAAGACGGGACTTGCGACGGTCTGTTTCTGGATTTTTACGGATTCGGTGTTCTCGGTGACGCGACTGTATTTGGAACGGCTCACGGATTCGTTCTTGCGAATGCCGTAGAACGTGAGAATCTGCCGGTTTCCGAATTTGCGGTTCAGGATTCTCGTGATGGGTCCCGTCTTGAACATGGAGCAGCACCATCGCATCATTCGGGCGGGTGGTCCTATCTGCTTGCAGACTTCGTAGAAATCCTGGTCGCTATTCTGGGCGGTGCGAAATTCCGCAAGCGGGTGGGCTTCCTTGTAGCGTTCCGCGTATTCAAACGTGGTGGGAAATTCAAGGGTCGTGTTTCCAAAGATGTGCGTGATGTATGGATTTCCTAGCGCCTTGGTGACAATGTCCGCTGTCGCCGTGGAGTCCTTTCCTCCGCTAAACGAAACGATGATTCGGCTTTCCGCTTCGCTTCCGTTCCTTCGGATGAATTCGCCTGCCGTTTCGTTTACGAAGCGGAAGGCTTCGTCCTTGATAAATTCCAGGCGTCTTCTGTTTGCATCGATAAATCTTTGGATGGTTTCTTCAAAGTGGCCTTGCGAAAGCGCAAGATTCTTTTTTTGAAATTGTGACAGTCTTGTTCTTAGGTTTTCGCAGTCTGCGTTTCTAAAGACGCTCGATGAAATGGAAACGGCTTTCCCGTCGATGTAGTAACGGTTTGTGGCGTTCCAGACAGACGATTTGGCTAGGCAGAACGGCTCTTTTCCTAGCAGGAGTTCTAGCAGAAGGCGTTCTTCCGGGAAAACCGGACGCAGATCTGTCGATAGATAGCGCAGAGAATGTCCGCAAATGGGACACTTTTCTTGTTCTTGGCTCGAAATAACGGGGATTGCGCACGAATCGCACCAAAAAATTGTTCCGAGAAAAGGACCGTTTTATCGGAACGTTTTTATGTATATTTGTAAAGAAACAATACTTGAAAATGCCCACAAAAACGCATAATTATTATCAAGAAAAGCAAATGACCGTGGATAATTTAAACGGTCGTTTTTTTGAAACATGGCTTGGACGACAAAAAATGGCGCACTGAATGCGTTTCGATTGTCGGACGCCGACTACTGGAGGCTGTTCAATCGTTTTTTTTCGAGCGCAAACAAGACGACGACTTACAAGTTTGCGCTTTTGAAGGCGATTCTCGACAACCTTTTCAATAACGAGAGGGTGGCAGACGGGGAACGGATTCTCTATTCGGATATTTTCTCGAAATTCGCGGAAAGCTTTTGGAATTTGGTTGTCAAATATCGGCTACGGCAAAAAGCGGTAACGTCCGATGGCAAAACGACTAAAATCGAACAGATATTCTATGAATATGTGCGCAAGGAGCCGATTCTTGGGTGTATCGAGTTTGCCGCGATGGAAGAGAGGACTCGCGTTGCGTTGATTCGAAAGGTGCAACAGGAATGTTGTCGCTATGTACTCGGAGCGCTGTATGGAGACTTTTCGGGAAATCTGTATGCGTTTGACTTGTCGGGCGATTCGCTGGTGCTTTCTCCCGGTGCCTATGAATTTTTGCTCAAGTACAAGGTCGAAGTGGAAAAACTCAATTACTATTATTGGGCGCAATTTCTTGAACGCATTAACGATGAATCCGTTCTGTTCGGAATTCTCGGAAAGCTGGAACTATCGCTTCCGCAGCGCGAACCGCTTTCCGTCTTTCGGAAAGTCCTATCCATCGAATTCGAAGAGAACACCTGCTTCTACTGCGGCTGCAAGCTTTCTGGAATCGTGCACGTGGACCATTTCATTCCGTGGAGCTTTGTCAAGGAGGACAAGCTCTGGAATTTTGTCCTGTCATGCCCGAAGTGCAACATCAAGAAAAGCAATATCTTGCCCGAAAAGCCGCTGATTGAAAAAATCAACGCCCGAAACAGCAACATTCTCGCGCATTCGAATGAATTTATCGACGCCCAGTTCAAGGGCTATACCGAAAATCTCGTCGAGAATCTCTGGCATTATGCCCTTTTTGCCGGGTATCGCGTGACAGGCGAAGACCCGCGCTAGCCTTCCACGTGGTGCGACTTTTCGAGGTCGCGGGCGTTGATGATTAGCATCTGCAGACGGTTTTCGATGTTCGCGAAGCTCGTGTCCGGGTCGTAGTCGAGGGAGAGCACCTGGATGTGCGGGTAGCGCGCCTTGACCGCCTTGGTGAGGCCGCGGCCCGAAATGTGGTTCGCGAGGCACGCGAACGGCTGCACGATGATGAAGCTGTTGATGCCGTGGGGCGCATTGTAGAGAATCTCGCCCGGAATCAGCCAGCCTTCGCCCGTGTTGTATGTCGGGTCGATGATGTCGCCCACGAGCTTGACCAGTTCGTAGCAGTCCGCGTGGTGCTCGTAGAGCTTGTAGCGCTTCGCGTGCTTCTGGACGGTCTTTACCGCATGGGTGTAAATCTTTGCGGTGACGCCTCCGACGAGGAAGTTCTCGATGGGCTTTTCGATGAGTCCGCGCTTGATCTTTTCGCGGCGGACGACTTCATCGACCCGGAAGAAGTCCGTCATGCCCGGCAGGTAAACTTCCATGCCGTTGTCCATCAGGTAGTCTTCGATGTGGCCGTTTGCGCCCGGGTGGTAGTTCATCAGGATTTCGCCGAGGAGCGCGACGCGCGGCTTGCGGTATGTCGAATCGACGTCTATCCGGTTGAACGCGTCAATGGCGCGGTCAAAGACCTTGATCGCCTTTTTCGGGTAGGCGAGGCTCTTTTGCGAGATGACGGCGACTTCTTCCATGACGCGGGGGAGCCATTCGTCATAGACCTTCTGCGTGTCGCCCGCGTGACGTTCGTAGGGACGGCTCCTGCGGTAAACGGTTTCGATAGCGTCCATCATGGTGAGGCCCCAGAGCATGTGCAGACGGAAGTCCATCGTGAGCTTGAATCCCGGGTGCATGTTCTTTGTGTCGGTGCCGGTCGTGATGATGGGAATGTCCGAAAATCCCGCCTCGTCGAGAGCCTTTCGCGCGAGGACCGCATACTGGACCGCGCGGCAGTTTTCGCAGTTCTTCGATAGCGTGACGGCAACCTTGTCGTGTGGGCATTCGGGGTGATTTTTGAGCCACAGGAGGTTTTCGCCGATGTTCACCTGGGCGGGGAAGCAGATGTCGTTGTGGACATACTTCTTGCCGAGCGCGAACGCTTCCGGACCTCCCATCGGGAGCAGCTCGACCTTGTAGCCGAGATGCTTGAAGTAGGCCGTGGCGAGGACGCTGAATCCGCGGGAGAGGTTCGGGACAAGGATTGTGCGGGTTTCCTTGTCCTTTTCCTCGAACTTGACGGGGAAGAGAGGCCCTTCCGTCTTGGGCGGAAATTCGATCTTTCTCCGTGCGCGGACGGTTTCGATAAAGCTCTTGACGCGGATGCCGACCGGGCCGCGGGCGTCGCCTTCATCGAGTTTCAGCATCAAAAGTTCCTTCATGGAAACTTCGTGCAGCATCCGGTTCATTTCGTCGGTGAGAACCGAATCGTGTCCGCAGCCGAAGCTCACGATTTGCACGAGTTCGAGCGCGGGATCCTTTGCCGCGAGCATCGTCGCTCCGAGCATCCGCATGTGGAACGTGTTCTTGACTTCCATCCGGGTATGCCTATCGATGTCCTGGTCGAAGACGCCGGGGAGCGATTCCGTCGTGAGGACGGGAATTCCCATCCGCGTAAAGTGCTGCGCGATGTTGTGGTTGATGAGCACGTCCGCATGGTAGGGACGTCCGGCGAGGCATATCGCGAAGTCGCCCTTCTTTCGGACTTCGTCGAGAACCTTTCCGCCCTCTTCGGCGAGTGTCGCGCGGAATGTCGAAAGCGCCTTTTCGCCCTCGGTCACCGCCTTGTCGAGAATCTTCCTTGAAATTCCCCAGAGGTCGTGGAAGTAGTTCACCGTCTGCTTGCGGCGCAGATCCGTGTCCGTCCAGTGGAACGTGGGCTGGATCATGGGGATTCCGTAGCGGGTCTCGGGGTCGTCCGTGTTGCGGCAGACGTTGGGATATCCCTGTACGACGGGGCACACGGCGGTCGATTTGAACTTCGAGTGATCGCTCGGCAGGGCGACCATCACCGGGAAGAAAATGCTATCGACCTTCTTGTCGATGAGATCGAGAACGTGTCCGTGGACGAGCTTTGCCGGGAAGCAGATCGTGTCGCTTGCGACGCTCTGGAGCCCGCGTTCGAAGAGCTTGTAGTCGCTTTGCTTGCTGATGACGACCGTGTAGCCGAGAGACGTGAAGAACGCTTTCCAGTAGGGAAGGCTCGACCAGAATTCGAGCGCGCGCGGGATGCCGATGGTCTTTCCCGTCTGCGGGAGGAGCTGCTTTGGCGCGTAGTCCTTGACTAGCAGCTGGTTTGTGCGCTTGACCATGTCGGGCACGGCGAGCATCTTCTTGTTGATTTCCGCGATGAGCGCTTTCGTTTTCGGGTCGTTCGGGTCGGCGGTGACCTCTCCGCGTTCGCAGCGGTTTCCGGTGACGTAGCTCGAACCGTCGCTGAACGTGACGATCGTGCGGGAACAGTGGTTTGTGCAGTAGCCGCAGATCATGCCGGGCTTGTTGTCCCAGCTCAGGTTGCGGGCCGCTTCGAGTCCGATGAATGTCGATTGGTAGTTCGGGTCTTCCTTCTTCTTGTTCTCCATGAACTTCTTCGTGAGAAGGGCGACGCCGATAGCTCCCATTTCGCCCGGGCGTTCCGGTCGGATGGGGACGATACCCGTGAGCTGTTCGAAGGCGCGGAGGACCGCGTCGTTCTTGAACGTTCCGCCCTGGACCACGACGACCTTTCCGAGGGTTTCGAGATTGCGGATGCGGATGACTTTCGTGAAAACGTTCAGGATGATGGAACGGCAGATGCCCGCGATGATGTCTTCGGGCTGCTTGCCGTCGCGCTGCTCGGTGATTATCGAGCTGTTCATGAAGACCGTGCAGCGGCTTCCGAGTTCGGAGGGGTTTTTTGCGTTGAAGGCGAGTTCCGCGATCTTTTCCATGGGGACGCCGAGCGATTTCGCATACGTCTCGATGAACGATCCGCATCCCGAGGAGCACGCCTCGTTGAGAATGATGCCCGTGACGACGCCGTCGTGGACGGAAATGGCCTTCATGTCCTGGCCGCCGATGTCGAGGATGAAGGAAACGTCCGGGCGGAGCTTTTGCGCCGCGTTCGCGTGGGCGACCGTTTCGACCGTGTGGTAGTCGGCGTGGACGGCCCGGGCGAAGAGCTGTTCGCCGTAGCCGGTCGTTCCGACGCCTAGGATGTTGAGCTTGCAGCCGTATTCCTCGTAACGGTCCGCGAGGTCGTTGAGCGCCTTCTTCAGGACGGCGAGCGGTTCGCCTTCGTTTCCGGAATAGAATCCGTCGATGACCTTCTCGTTTTCGTCGAGCAGGACGAACTTTGTCGTCGTCGAACCCGCGTCGATACCGAGGTACGCGTTGATGGTGGAGCCGGAAGGCGGTTGCGGATAGTTCGGGCTTGCGAGCGGATGCGCCTGCTTGAAGAGTTCGTGTTCCGCTTCGCTCTTGAAGAACGGTTCGGAGTGGTCCTTGCGCTCGGCGAGACGGATCTCGTTGAAGTGCTTGAGCGTTTCGAGCGAGCCTTCGCGCCTGTAGCCGCATTCCTTGTCCGCGAACATGCTGCCGACGGAAAGCGCCGCCCCGTAGGCGACGAGGACTTCGGAATGTTCCGGTCGGATAGCCTGTTCGTCGGAAATGCCGAGGCGTTCCTTGAACGCGCGGACGAGTGTCGCGTTGAACGTGAGAGGTCCGCCTTCGAAGATGACGGGCGGCTTGATTTCCATGCCTTGCGCGAGACCGCCGATCGTCTGCTTTGCGATGGCGTGGAAGCTCGAAAGGGCGATGTCTTCCTTGGCGACGCCGCTGTTCAGCATCGGCTGGATATCCGTCTTTGCGAAAACGCCGCATCGTCCCGAAATTTCGTAAACCTTCGTGCCGCGGGCGGCAAACGATTCGAACTGTTCCGTCTTGATGCGGAGAAGACCGGCCACCTGGTCGATGAACGCTCCGGTTCCGCCGGCGCACACGCCGTTCATGCGCATGTCGCTTGCGATGAGCTTTCCTGTGCCCTTGTCCTTTTCGAAGAAGACGACTTTCGCGTCCTGGCCGCCGAGTTCGATGGCTACCCGGGCTTCGGGGTGGGTCGCTCTCACGGCGAGAGCGTTGGCAACGACTTCCTGGACAAAGAACGCGTGTGTCGCATCGGCGAAAGGCTGCGCGCCGGATCCGCAGAAAGCCACCCGGAAATTTCTGTCGGGGAACATCCCGTGGGCGGTCGAAAGGACTTCATAGACTTTCTTCGCCTGCATCGCGTTGTGACGTTCGTAGGTAAAATGAAGAAGCTTTTCGGTCGCCGGATCGACGACGGCGATTTTCACGGTAGTCGAACCGACATCGACACCAATCCACAGGTCATTGTTCTGAATGCTCATAGTGTCGCAAATTTAGAAAAATTGGACTTTTTCGAGACGTTTGCCTGCTATATTTGGATTATGCACCACTTGATAATCCCGGGACTCAACAATTCGGGCCCGAAACATTGGCAGAGCTTTTGGGAAAGAAGCCTCCCGGACTCGGAGCGTGTCGTCCAGGAAAACTGGGAACATCCGGAAAAGAAGGACTGGGTGGAACGCCTTTCCCGCTACATCGGAAACCTCCGCTCGGACACGGTTCTCGTGGCGCACAGCCTAGGCTCGGTGACCGCCGTCGAATGGCTCTTGCAGGGAAAGAGTCCTTTTGTATGCGGGGCCTTCCTGGTCGCTCCGGCGGATGCGGACACGGTGGAAATCATCCGCGACTTCGCGCCGGTTCCGCTGAAACGGCTCCCCGTCCCGTCGATGGTCGTCGCGAGCGAGAACGACCCTTACGTTTCGATGGAACGCGCTCGCCTGTTCGCCAGGTCGTGGGGTTCGAGTCTTGAAAATGTCGGCGCTCTCGGGCATATCAATGCAGAGACGGATCTGGGCGAATGGCCCGCCGGCAGGGAGCTTCTCGAAAAATTCGAACGGTCGCTGGGATAAAGGCTTCGCAGACACGGCAATCTCTTTCTCACTTCAAAAATCCGTATTCATACACCTTTGCGGCAATCCGCGCGCCGAGCGTTTTCATATTTTCGCGCAGGCTGGCGATTAGCTCCGTATAGCGTGCGTCTTCGGAAGCCGCGTTCATCTTGCCGCTTGCGTTCACTCCCTGAAAATACTTTCGGATGTCGTAAAAAGAAGCGTCCGCCGCCGCGGCCGGCATGGAGTGGTAGTATTTCCAAAGTTCCAGTCCTGCGTCGTAAACCGAGCGGGCTTCGGCGGAAAGATTTTCGAGAGGAACAAGGCGGGGGAAGTCTCCCCCTCGCTCCAACCGCTCTGCGTTTTCCGCTACCCCCTCTGCGGGGGACACCCCCGCAACGCCCCCGGCAGCTGAATGGAAACCGTCATTCAGTCCTCCATTTGAAAATAAATCGTTTCCGGTAGCATCTCGTGTCCCGCCTAGCGTGTCCCACTTCCCATTCAAAAACTCCGACATAAATTTTGAGCGGAACGTTTTCTTGCAGCCCACCTGCTCGCGCGTGAACGGAATCCAGTGGTTGGTTAAGAGGGACACGGATTGAGGGACAAGGGAAGCGGGAGATTTGTCTGACGAAGTCGTCTGTGAGGAAATAAAATTTTTTCCGTTGAAAATTGTATAAATCAGACAGTTTATTTGAAATTCCAAGTCCGATTTCCAGCCGTCGTTTGGAAATAAAAACTGGTCGTTGTGATTTGTCCAAGTGTGCGGAATGCATTTTCGGACAGAAAAATAAATGCAGCTCGGAATCAGGTTGTTTGCGGAAATCTGCCATTGATATTTGTGATTCCACGGCTTGTTCGGGCGTTCAATGCAAACTGTATTTTGGTTTTGAAAGTCGTTCGCCACGCCGATGATGTTTCCGATTGATTTTTTCGAACTGGCGTCCTCCGCTTCTTTATCGATAAATGTCAAAGTCCAGTCGTTGATGAACTTCACGTTCTCATAGGCGAAAATTTTCTTGCTTGGCTGCGGATTTCCCTTTGCTTCAAAAACATCCGCGTCGATAGTTTTAAAATCTACTTTTCTTGACAAGTTCCAAATTTGAAATCCAATCGGAAATTCGCCTTTTACGTTGTCGAAAGTGTTTGCTGGAACGATAAATATTTTTTCAAGTTCTGCCCGGAAATTGTTCCTGAAAACGTGGAACTTGGAGCCGGTCAGATGCGTCAGTGTGGAAAAAAGCCCGAGTGTGCAGTTCCCGATTTCGTTGTAGATTCTCGCCAGAAATTGAATATAGATTTCACGCTTTGCGTATCCCATAAAATCGGAATAAATTTCTTTGGTCTTGTGTTCGGCGACTCCGCTTCGTCCTTCGCCTTTTCGGCTGTCGCCTTCCGCATACGGCGGATTGATGTAAATCACGAGCTTCTTCCGCTTTTCCTCGTTGTGTAAAATCTCCGCAAGCTCCGCCGGAATCTTCCCGCCGTTTCCCACATCCCTTTCATCGTGTTCCGTGTTCCTCTTCCCGCTTCCCTCGAACGAATCATTCAAAAAATCAAACTGGAAAACGTGGTTCTCGGGCATATTCCAGCCGCCCGCGATTCTGTCCATCATCACGTCAACGTCCTGTTTGTCGAGCGTGCTTGCCCATACGTTGTCATAGTTCGCAAGTCCGTTCAGGAGGTTTCCCGTTCCGGCGCAGCAGTCCCAGATGTAGTATTCGTCCTGCCATGTCTCGCCCAAGACTTCCGCCAAGTATTCCTGCGACTTCTGCACCCAAATCTGCGGAGTAAAGAAGCTGCCCTTGCGCTCGCGAATGTCCTGCGGAACAAGAAGGTCGCGGCGCGCGATGATGTAGTCCCAGTATTCTTCTTTCGGCGGATGCGCGTAGATGCTCCAGAACTCCTTGTAGGCTTTCTGCCGGTCGTAAAATCCCACGCTCATCGAAGTTTCAAAGCCCAGCTCGTCGATTCGCTTGGCAAGCTCGTATTTCGTGTTTTTGAGCACGACGTAAAGGGAATCCTTGAGGCTCTCGCCGTTTTCGGAAAGAAGGTCGGCAAGAAAAAAGTCCGCGCTGATGATTCCCGCTTTTTTCGCGCGCTCCCAGTCCACCTTGATTGAGGGCTTTACGTTCTCGCTCCATTTCTGGAAGACGAAAGTGAAGTTATTCTTGGTGACGGCGATTTTTTCTGAGGCTTCCTTGTCGGTCTTGAAGTTCAGACGGATAAATTCCCTGAGTTCCGCGCTTTGCGTTTCGTAGCGGAAGAGAATCGAGTTTTCCTTTAAGAGATTTTCGCACAGCGAGTGGAGCTGCTTAAATTCTTTCGTGTCGTGGTTGGATGGCGTAACGTTCCAGTTGAAGTCGTTCTGGTAGAAGACGGACTGGATGTCGTGGTAGTTGATGAACGCGAATTTTTCCGCATCGAACGCGCCGATGAACTTCGGCGGAAGATATTTTTCAAAAGTCTTTTCCTTTCCAATCGTGAGAATCAGCTGCACGAAGCTTTCGTAGATGTCGTGGCTTGTTCCCTGCTTGGCTTCCGCCCACAGAAGCGACTTTAGGTCGTCGTTCTCGAACTCCTCAAAAAGCGAGACCGAGCCTTTTTCGGTAATGTGCTTTGCAATCACAAAGTCGATGTTTCCAATCTGCGTGTACTTGTACTTTTGAAAAAAATCCTCGCGGATTTTTGATTTTAAAGGTTCTTCCTTCATGCGGCGGTAATCTTCGTAGGGCATAAGGAGAATGTAATAATTTGACGGATTCCGACGGGAAAGGTTTACGGTTTGTTATCTTTGGGGAATGTTTGAGGTAAAGATGAGTCCGATATTTAAATCCCTATTTTTTTATCGCGTTCTTTTTTGAAATATCTTTTGCAGAAATGGGAAGTGAGGCCTTTGGCTTTGAAATTCAAATGAATGTTGCGAAGGACAGCGTGGAAATTTACTATGATTAATTGCCGAGGAGCATCGGAATGCCCATTACAGCGGAAATATAGTCGGCATGGTTACAGGCGGGGTTGTTTACCGGGACGCTTTAAAACGTTACCGGGAACGGAAGGAAAATTCCAAAACGGATGCGCTGGAATGGGGAGTTGTTTCGTTTGTGAATTTGGCGGATGCCGGGGGCGGCGTGAATTTTGTGGTGTCGTTTTAGGGTTGTTTTTGCCGGGCGGTGCAGACGGTCATTATCCGGCTTGACTGGATAATCTCTCTGAAAGGGGATTCCCGTGTCGGAGCACGGAAACGACTTTTACCGGAACTTTCCGAAGAAGCGTTTCGTTTCGCGCATCACGATGCCGCTCAGAAGAATCAGCGCAACGAGGTTCGGGAACGCCATCAGGCCGTTGAAAATGTCTGCGCAGGTCCAGACCGCGCTCACGGTGAGATACGGTCCAATGAAGACGGCTATCACGTAGAGCCAGCGGAAGACGAGCTTCGGCGTGCGACCCCTGCCCACGAGATACTGCAGGCACTTTTCGGAATAGTAGGCCCAGCCGAGAATCGTCGTGAACGCAAAGAAGATGAGGGAGATAGTCAGGATGTAGGGAGCGATGGCGCTTCCGTGGGGCAAGAACGCGAAGCCGCGCTGGAACGCTTCCATCGTGATGTTTACGCCTTCGAGACCGAGCTTCGGGTCCCACGCTCCGGTGATGACTATCGAAAGCCCGGTCATCGTGCAGATGATGATCGTGTCGAAGAATGTTCCCGTCATGCAGACAAGTCCCTGCCGGACCGGTTCCTTGGTCTTTGCGGCAGCGGCGGCGATAGGCGCGGAACCGAGACCCGCTTCGTTCGAGAAGATGCCGCGGGCGATGCCCTTTTGCATCGCGATGAAGACGGATCCTACGACACCGCCCGTGACCGCGGACGGATTGAACGCTGCGCGGACAATCGTTTCGATGGCTTCGGAAATGTGCGAGAAGTTGAGGAGCAGAAAGAATCCGCAGACGAGGACATAGAAAATCGCCATGAACGGAACGACGATCGTCGCGACTTTCGCAATCCGCTTGAGACCGCCGATGATGACGAAGGCGACGCACAGCGTGACGCAAAGTCCGGTAATCGCTGTCGCATACGAAATGGAGGAATCCCCGAAGCGGAAGAGTTCCGCGGACGGAATGACCGTGTTCACCGCGGACGTGATGCCGTTTACCTGCGTAATCGTTCCGATGCCGAGAAGCCCGGCGAGCGTTCCGAATATCGCGAAGAGGACCGCTAGCCACTTGAAGTTCAGGCCAAAACGCTCCTTGATTCCGTGCTCGATGTAGTAGAACGGTCCGCCGAGAATTTTTCCGTCGGGGCTTACCGTCCGGTATTTGACCGCGAGAACGCCTTCCGCGTATTTTGTCGCCATGCCGAGAAACGCGGCGACTTCCATCCAGAAGAGGGCGCCCGGTCCGCCGGTTCCGATAGCCGTCGCGACGCCCACGATGTTGCCGGTTCCAATGGTCGCGGCGAGCGCCGTGCAGAGCGCGCCGAAGCTCGAAACTTCGCCTTCGCCTTCCTTTTCGTTGTGGATGACGTAGCGGAGCGCGTTGTGCAGGTTCATCACCTGGAGGCATCCGAGGCGAATCGTCAGCACGAACCCGACGAGCAGAATGAAAACGATGAGCGGAATGCCCCAGACGAGACTGTCTGCGGAATCGAGGAACTGGTTGACTATTTCCACGGCGTTACCTTTGAGCGTTTAGGGAATTGGGCGTGCCAAATCTAGAACTTTCTGCTTTCTTCTTTCTCCTTTCTGGTTTCCCGACGGTGCTCCCAGACGAAAAGCGCGATGCCGAGAAGGATCATGAGAATGCAGAGCGACTGCCCGCGGCTCATGCCGAAAAGGTCGTTGCGCCCGAGAAAGCTGTCCGGGTGGCGGAAAAACTCGATGAAGAAGCGGAACGCGCCGTAGCCCATGAGGTAGAGCGGGAGCATCTGCTTCCGGAAAACCTTGCGGTGGCCGAGAGCGAAGAGAAGGACGAAGAGGATGACGCCTTCGAAAACCATTTCGTAGAGCTGCGACGGGTGGCGGAGCTGCAGGTCGTGGGCGAGCGGAAAGAGCATTCCGATGGGGCTCGTGGTCACCTCCCCGTAGAGCTCTCCGTTCACGAAGTTTCCCCAGCGTCCCCAGCTGTAGCCGAGCGGGACCGCGAGAAATCCGAGGTTGAGCGTTTCCCAGACCGGGAGCCTGTTCCGCTTCATCCCGATGATTCCAAAGAGAATCGCCCCGATGAGGCCTCCGTGATACGACATGCCGGAAATCCCGACAAAGTAAAGCCCCTGCTCCGCGCTGTAGCGGAAAGGCGCGACGATTTCGAGCGGGTTCGAAAGATAGTGCGACGGGTTGTAGAAGAGGACATAGCCAAGCCTCGCGCCGACGAGAATCCCCGCAATGACCCAGGTGACGAAGCTGTCCATCTGGGGCTTCGTGATGCCTATATTCCGCTTGACGTTCATCTTCCAGATGACCGCGTAGCAGGTGGCGAACGCAAACAGGTACATGAGGCCGTACCAATGCACGGGAAAGCTTCCGAGGTGTATGGCGACACCGTCGAAATGTGTCGGGACGAGATTCCACCAGCTGTAGTTCGGCATTATTTCTCCTTTGCCCAGTAGTTGACGAGAAGCGCGGCGATCTGGGTCGATGTCTGCGTGCGCATCTCTCCGTGAACCTGCATCACGACGATCACAATCGCCTTGTCGGGATTTGTCCGGCTCTTGGCGAAACCCATGAACCAGTCGTAGCGGCCTTTGGGATCTTCGCCGTCGAGCGATCCCGTCTTTCCGCCGATGTCTAGGTCCGAAAAGAACTTCCGCGAGATGTTCCGCGTGCTCATTTGCTTTTTGGCGGTTCCGACTGTCGCTGTCGAAATCATCGAAAGCCGCATTCCCTGGTAGGCGTTTTTCGAAAAGCTTTCCACATCGAGTTTTACGGGAATCTTGGGAGCGTGTCCCGCGGCGCCGTTTCGTTCCCACGGGATTTCGAGAGGCTTCCCTTGCAGGATTGCCCGGACGATTCCCGCGGCCTGTAACGGGGAAAGCGTCACGTCCTGCGTGAATCCGCTGGCGACTTCCGCGAGCGCGTAACCGGAATCGGGCGGGTTGTAGCGGCTCTTCTCCGGGACATTCCCGGGAAAGTTCCGGTTGAATCCGAGCTTTTCCGCCGCGGCTTTGAGCTTCTTCGTTCCGACGTTCATGCCGATGAGCGCTATCGGCGGATTGTAGGACTTGGCGTATGCTTCGTGAACCGGCACGACCGGTCCGCGGTAGCTTTCGGGAACCTTGAGCTGTTGGCGGTAGAGCGTGTGCGCGCGACCGATCATCGGAATTTCGGAGTGCGTCGCGTATCGCTTCGAATCGAATGCCGCCGCGATGGTGACTGTCTTTGCAAGGCTTGCCGCGGGGAATGTCGCGCGGGAAAGGTAGTCCGGTTCTATCTGCACGGCGTCGTCCTTGCGTTCGCCCCAGGCGACGATTTCGTTTGTCCCGGGATCGACCGCAAGGTAGAGAGCGTCCTGTGGGCGGTAGCGCCGGAGGAACGTGTCCATCAGATGCGCAAGCCCCGTATCTCTCTGGGCATAGACGTGTTCGAGGTTTATCTCCCGGACGGCGTTCCCGAGAAAAGGCGCCTTGGCGGAATCGGAAAGTTCGCGTTCGGGAAGGTTTTCGACCCGTGCTTCGGCGAGACGTTCATCAAAATTTTCCCCGTCGGAATCCCGGAGTGCGCAACGTCCGCACTGGAGGAGAGCCGAAAGAGCAAGAACCAGGAGTACGACCCGGTTGAAAAGGCGCCATTTGCGCGGCAGGGGTCGTCTCGGAAAAGTCATCCTTTCGGCGCGAGATGGAAGATGGTCTTTCGGTAGTATTCAAGTTCCGCGATGCTTTCCCGGATGTCGTCTAGCGCCTGGTGACGCTCTTCCTTCCGGAATTCGGAAAGGTTCGGAAACCAGCGGAACGCAAGTTCCTTGATGGACGAAACGTCGATGTTCCGGTAGTTGAGCCAGCTCGAAATCTTCGGCATGTATTTATACAGGAAGCGCCTGTCCTGCGTGATGGAGTTTCCGCAGAGGAGGTTGCCGCTGTGCTCCCTGTCGTGCTTCACGGTAAACTGCCGGATGAACTGGAGCGTGACGTCTTCGGCGTCGGCGAGGCTGTAGGGGGAGTGCCTGACCCTCGAGATAAGACCGCTCTGCGTATGATGCCGCGTGTTCCATTCGTCCATGCCGTTCAGGACGTTTTCCGGCTGGCGGATGGCGATGACCGGACCTTCGCCGAGGATTTTCAGGTTCGGGTCCGTTACGATTGTCGCAATCTCCAGGATAACGTCGCGTTCCGGGTCGAGACCGGACATTTCCAGATCCATCCAGACCAGATTGGGAGCGGTTCTGTTTTGAATACTCATTTAATTCCAAATTTATAAATTTAACGCGTTGTCTTGAAAATCCGGTCGTCTTTCGGGACGGTCCGTCACCCAAAACAAAAGGAATGAAAATGGAAGAAGTTGTGATTACGGGCATGGGCTGCGTCTCTTCCCTCGGGAATACTCCGGATGCGCTGTGGGCGAACATTCTCGCCGGAAAGTCCGGCGTGTCGAACATCGAAAAGATGGACACTTCCGCCTACGATGTGCATTTCGCGTCGGAAGTCAAGGATTTTGACGATTCCGCCTACTTTAACGCCCGCGACCAGAAACGCTATTCCCGGAACATCCGCTATGCGGTCTATGCGGCTCTCCACGCGGTCGATAATTCGGGTCTCGATCTCGAAAAGGTAGATAAGTCCCGCGCAGGCGTGATTGTCGCTTCGGGCATGGGCGGCATGGACATCTACTATGACGGCTCGGCGGTGCTTGCGACCAAGGGACCGCGCCGCGTCTCTCCGTTCTTTATCCCGATGTCCATCACGAACATGGCGACAGGCGAAATCTCCATTCGCCTGGGATTCATGGGACCGAACTTTGTGACGACTTCCGCCTGCGCTTCGTCGAACCATGCGATTATCGCCGCCGCGGACCAGATCCGCCTGGGACGCGCCGACGTGATGATCGCCGGTGGAACGGAAGAAGCGGTCACTCCGGTTTCGCTTTCGGGCTTTGCGAATATGCACGCTCTTTCCCGCAGAAACGACGATCCGGCTCGCGCTTCCCGTCCGTTCGACAAGGACCGCGACGGATTCGTCATCGGGGAAGGTTCCGCGGTGATGGTTCTCGAAAGCCGGAAACACGCGGAAGCCCGCGGGGCGAAAATCTACGCGACCATTGCGGGCGTCGGACTTTCCGCAGACGCGCACCACATTACCGCTCCGCGCGAAGACGGTGCCGGGGTGAAGCTCGCCATCGAAAACGCTCTCCGCGACGCGAAACTCGAACCGGAACAGGTCGGCTACATCAACACGCACGGCACCTCGACGCCGCTCGGGGATGTCGCCGAATGCAAGGCGATTGGCGAAATTTACAAGGGAAACACCCGGAACCTGAAGATCAATTCGTCGAAATCGATGATCGGGCACATGCTCGGCGCCGCGTCCGCTATCGAGGGCATCATCACGATCAAGTCTCTCATCGACCAGAAGGTGCACGGGACGCTGAACGTCGAAAACCAGGATCCCGCGATTACGCTCGACGTGTGCAAGGACGGTGCCGTGGAGCACAAGTTTGACTACGCGATGTCGAACAGCTTCGGCTTCGGCGGCCACAACAGCGTGGTCATTTTCGGTCGCGAAAAATAATCGTCTGAAAACAGGAAAACTAGGCGTCTCTTGCGGGGCGCCTTTTTTCGGATTTCCTAAATTTTCGGCGTGCGTCCCCTTTTTCGAAACATCGCGCTTGCCCTTTTCCTCTCTCCGCTTGCGTTTGCCGAAGGCGGGGGAAATTCGTTCTTTCGCCCGCAGAAGGTTGTCGATGGCGGTTTTCCGCTTCCGCACGAGACCAGTTTCCAGCAGAAGGGAATCGGCGTGGGGCTCGGGCTAGGCTCGCTCTTTCCGAGCGGAAAGCACTGCAATACGCTTGTCCAGTGGCAGGGGACCATGGAATATTACTATGCGAAGTTCCTGAGCGCGGGATTTTCCGTCCGGATGTATGGCGGAGACATCGACGATCGCTATTCGATGATCTACCAGAGATACCATACGCACCTGCGGTTGCATTTCGTGGCGGATTCGAACCTCTCTTTCTACGCGTCGCCGACTTTTGGGTTCGAAACGACGAGCCTCTCGGAAATTCGCAAGACGAACGGCGTTTCGTCGAACCGTTTCGGCGTGACCGACGAGGAAAGGAAGAGTGCGGCCGGCTGCGACAACGAGTATGGCCTCGACGGCTTTTCGGGCGGGATGGAATTCGGGGCGGGTTACCGCTTCGCAAGGGACTGGGCGCTTTCCGGGGCGTTCGGGCTGGAATACAACCTGGCGAATGTCGGGCAGCTCTCGGTTTCGCTCGGATTTGGCTTCAACCTGCGGAACCACTGGGACTACCTGAAGAACCATTTCCTCGGCGGCTGGATAGTGCTCGAATTTTTCGCGCACAACTACTTTTCGGAAAGCTCGAACTCCTGGGGCGAGGCCGTTTTGCTCGCCTTTATCCTGAACATTTGACGGATTTCGCTTTTTTTGCTAAATTTGGGTTCCCCATGAAAGTGGGGCCCTCCTGTGTCCATGGTGGGCACGGGCTGAAGTCCAAAGGGATATTATGAGACAATACGAGACGATGGTGGTCCTCGATGCCATGCTCTCCGACGACGTGATCGCGTCCGAAGTGCAGAGCTTTGCCGACAAGATTACCGCTGCCGGCGAAATCGTTCGCCGCGACGACTGGGGCAAGCGCAAGCTCGCTTACGAAATCAACCACAAGAGCCACGGCTACTATGTGATTTTCTACTACAAGGCGGAATCCTCCGTGGTCGCCGAGCTGGAGCACATTTTCAAGCTCGACGAAAACGTTCTCCGCTGGATGACCCTCGCGGATTATCCGATGACGGAAGTCATCTACGACAAGAACCTGAGCCAGACCGAAGACGTGACTCCGATCGACGCTGAAGAAGGAGATGCAGAATAATGGCTTTCGAAGACAAGAAGAACAATTCTCGCGTTCGCCGCAAGAAGACCTGCTGGTTCACCGAGAACAAGATCGAATTTATCGATTACAAGGACGAAAAGGTCCTCCGCCGCTTCATTTCCGAACGCGGCAAGATCATCCCGCGCCGCATTTCCGGTACGAGCGCCAAGTACCAGCGTATGCTGGTCGAGGCTATCAAGCGTGCCCGTCACATGGCTATCTTGCCGTTCGTCGCAGATACGTTGCGCTAAGGAGTAAAAATGGAAGTTATTCTCAAAGCCAATGTGCCGAATCTGGGCAACATGATGGACGTGGTCAAGGTAAAGAACGGTTACGCGCTCAACTACCTTTTCCCGAAAAAGCTCGCAATCCGCGCTACGGAAGATGCGAAGAAGAAAATCGTCGAAAACCGCGAAGCGATGGAAGCCCTCTTCAACAAGGAACTGGGCAAGGCTCGCGAAGTCGCGGCGAAGCTCGCCGAAGTGACCGTGAACCTCTCCCGTCGCGTTGTCGAAGGCGAACGTCTTTACGGTTCCGTTTCCGCTGCGGATATCGCGGACGAAATCACGAAGCAGGGCGTGAAGGTTTCCCGTGCGCAAATCGCGCTTGCGGAGCCTATCAAGCAGCTCGGCGTCTATCCGGTTTCCGTGAAGGTTTTCGGGGACGTTTCCGCGGAAGTGAAGGTCTGGGTCGTCAAGGCCGACTAATTCAGTTCTGAATTTCTGAAAGGCAAGCCGCCCGACGGGCGGCTTGCGCTGTTTTAAATGCTTTGGAAAAATAAAAGTTGCAAAAACTGCATTTTTATGTAAAGGCGGTTTCAAGTTGTCAATGCAACACAGCCGTGATTCGACAGTCCCGCAAAAACGAAAAAGCCTCCCGCGAGGGAGGCCGTCTAAATTTTCTGCCTTGC
>CAVGIM010000050.1:0-23669 GCA_963629575.1 Candidatus Methanomethylophilaceae archaeon | reverse complement strand
TTTCTCACCTCTTATTTTTCTTTTGGGTTGACTGGAAAAGTAGCGGAAGGAAGGGGTTGGGGATACGCTCTATTCTTGATATTTCAAAGCCGTAAGACGTCGTCTGAATTGAGGTGCACAGAGAATCGGTTCCCAAATAAAAAGACAAGGCATTTTGCGCAATAGAACTTTCATATCAATTGCCTCCAACTTCAAAATAATACAAAATCCATCATAAAGCTATATTACTTTTGAGTAAAAGCAAAAAAAACTCATCATTTTCCAAGCAATTTTCCTAAATTCCCAAAATCCGCACAATAATCAGCAAGATAATCCCGGAATAGACGCCGCCGAGAAGGTCATCCGCCATCACGCCCCAGCCTCCCGGCAAGCGTTCCAGGCGATGGATTCCCAAAGGCTTTAAAATGTCAAAGAAACGGAACAGGGCAAAGGCTACCAGGAGAAGCCACGGATGTTCCAGGATGTTTTCCGACGAAACAAGCGCAAGCGCCATCCACATTCCGCAAACCTCGTCGATGACAATCCAGCCCGGATCCTCGATTCCCGTATCGCGCATCGCCTTTTTCACAAAAGGAATCGCCCCAAAAAAAACGATAAGAGAAGCCAGGAAAAAGAAACCGTAGGCGTCAAGACTTTTGAGCGTTCCGAGTTCCCGGCATTCGTAGCGGAGCGGCCAAAAGCTTGCGCTAAGGAGAGCGAGCGGATAGGCGACAGCCGCTGCGGCAAGGCTTCCATAAGTTCCGGGCATTTTGGGGAGCATTCCCGACCCGAAAAAGGTTACGACAAGCGCCGAAAGGAAATCGGTTTTTCGCCACGCTCCGCGCGTTTCCCCCTTGCCGTACTTCGCCTGCAACTCTTCGCGGTTCATCCGAGCTGGGACTCCCGATAGTCAAAGCCGAACGCGCGCCGGGACACGGAAAGGATCGGCGGCATCTGGATGCGCTTGGCGAGGGCGATACCCCGGTAACGCTTCCACCAGCGTTCCATGTCCGAGAGAATTTCCGCATCGGTGCGGAATTTTCCCCGCAAGAAAGCCGCATCGACTCCGAGCGTTTCGCAATACACGGAAAAGCCTTTCGAAAGAAGCCTTTCCGAATCGGAGAGGGCGTTTCTCTGCCAGCGTTCCATCCAGAAGGCAAACAGCCTGTCGTGATACGGATAGATAATCGGGTCGCCCTTTCCTTCATCGACGTTTTGCGCATCGGAAAGTTCCGCGCTCGCCGGGATATCGATCGATGCCTGCGGAATGACTTCTCGCTCGCGGTTGATTTCCCGGGCAAGTTCATAGACCTGCGTTTTCCAGAGGTCTCCCAGTGCGCAAAGCACGCCCGACGTGTCGCCGTAGAGCGTGCAGTAGCCGACCGTGATTTCGCTCTTGTTGCCGTTGCACGTGAATCCCGCACCGACGACGCTCGCAATCGTCGCAAGGAAAGCCGCGCTCCGCAAGCGGGCCTGCAAGTTTTCGTAGTGGATTCCTTCGATGCGCATTTCTATCGGATTCCCTTCGAACGAATCCTTCGACAGGCTTTCGCACAGAGCCTTCGCCACGTCCTCGATCGGAGCGACCATGTAGGGACATCCCAGGTTTACCGCCAAGTCCTTCGCCGCGTTCTGCGTTGTCCGGGAATTGAAACGCGTCGGCATGTTCACCAGAAAGACGTTTTCGCTTCCCAGCGCTTCCGCATAGAGGACCGCGCTGACCGCGCTATCGATTCCACCGGACGCTCCGATGACGACCTTGCGGATGCCGAAGCGTGCGAGATTCTTTCGAATCATATAGACCAGAGCCTCTCTTACCTCGGCGATTCCCGTCTTTCGCGGAGCCTCGACTTCATCGACAGAAATTTTCCCGGATTCAAAGGAAACAAGCGTTGCGTGTTCTTCGAAAATCGGCAGGGAAAAGACGCTCTTTCCCGTGGCATCATAGACGCTGGAATCCCCCTCGAACGCATAGATGTTCTTGCCGTTGTTCTGGGAACCGACCGCATTGACATAGAGAAGGGGAATCTTTGCCTTCGAAGCGTGCGCGCCAAAGACGCGGTCCCGCGCCCGGTCCTTTCCTTGCGTATAGGGCGAACAGGAGATGTTGACGAGTAAATCGCCGGACGACATTTTCTGTCGCAAGATTTCGAACGGCCTGATTTGGTAGAGCGAGTCCCAGCCGTCTTCGCAAATCGTTATCCCGAGCCTTATCCCGCCAACCGTCAGAGGTTCCAGAATTTCAGACACCGGAACGCCTGCCGTCTGCGCGAGCTTTCGAAGATCCGAAAAATAACGCGGTTCTTCAAACTCCCGGTAACTCGGAAGCAGCGTTTTCGGCAAGAACTTTTTTTGGATTTCTCCCGCATGGACAAGCGTTTTGAAAAAGCCTTTCGATGCATAAAACGCCGCATTGTAAAGGAGCGAACGTCCGTTTTCCCCGCATTCGTCTTCCTTCGCCACGCTTCCGAAAAGGATGTCTATCTTGTCCGAAAGTTCCCGAATCGACTCGTTAACCTGTACGCATCTTTCGACAAAGCTCGCTTCTTCCCACAAGTCCGCAAGGAGATACCCCGGGACGCACATTTCCGGAAAAACGACCAAGTCCGCATTTTTCCGAACGCCCTCTTCGACAAATTTTTTAATCGTGGAAAAATTCATCTCCGGATTTCCGGGAACGACTTCCATCTGGGCCAAGAGAATTTTCATGTTACATCCATCCGCGATCGGACGTTCCCGAGATGCCGCGAACCTTCAAGTCAAAGTCATCCGGATTCGTCGCGGCGGCAAGCGCCACTTCGTAGGTAATCAGTTGCTTGGAATAGAGGTCCAGAAGAGCCTGGTCAAATGTCTGGCTGTGATATTGCATGTGACCTTCCGCAATCGCCTGTTCCACAAGTTCTGTCTTGTCCTTATCGACGATGTACTCGCGAATCGCGGCGGTGTTTATCATGATTTCCGCGGCGGGAACGCGCCCCGAACCATCCGCCATCGGGAGCAGGCGCAAGCTGATGATGCCCGCGAGGCATTCCCCGAGAAGCAAACGGATTTCATCGTGCTGGTGCGGCGGATACATCGAAAGGACGCGCGCAATCGTCTCTGTCGCGTTTGTCGTATGGATGGTGGCAAAGACCATGTGACCGGTATCGGCAGCGGTCAGCGCAATCTGCATCGTCTCCAGGTCGCGAATTTCGCCGACGAGGAGAACGTCCGGATCCTGGCGAAGCGCAGCCCGGAGAGCGTTTGCGTAAGAGTTCGTATCCACGCCGATTTCACGCTGCGAAACAATCGACTTTCTGTCCTTGTGCAAGTATTCGACCGGATCTTCCACCGTAATGATATTGTCCGAAACCGTATCGTTCAAGTGATCGATCATCGATGCGAGACAGGTCGATTTTCCGGATCCCGTCGTTCCCGTCACCAGGACAAGTCCGCGCTTGCGCTCGGCAAGTTCCAGGATAACCGGCGGAAGTTTCAATTCTTCGAATTTCGGGATGATCGCCTTGATATGGCGAATGACCATCGCAGAAGTTCCGCGCTGGCGAAAGACGTTTACGCGAAACCGTCCCATGTCCCGGGCGCCAACGGCAAAGTCGCATTCCTTTTCGGTTTCGAATCGGTGCATCTGGTCGCGGTTCATCATATCGACCAGAAACTCGTCCATCGTCGCCGCGTCGATAGCCGTATCGACAAGTCGCGTCAATTCCCCGTTGATGCGGTAAATGGGCGGAACGCCCACGCGGATATGCAAGTCCGACGCCTTCTTCTGGGCCATCAGGCGCAAAAGCTGTTCTATTTTCAACGTAGCCATGATTCGCTCCGTGCGCTAGTTTTCTTTCTGCCTGTCGTCGCGCGTTTTTTCGATTTCCAGAAGGCGATCTTTCAAGGCGACATCCTCGGGATTCTTGCGAAGCAGATCCTTGTAGATTTTTATCGCTTCGTCATATACGCCCTGTTCAAAATAGATTTCCGCCAGAGTTCGCGTACTGGTTGTCGAATCCTCGGCAAGAGCATCGTCCGATTCCTCGCCGAAGAGGCTGTCGAACGAGCTTTCCACGGACTTCTCCAGAGTGCTTTCCGGCTTGGACGGTTCTTCCGCGGACTTCTCGAAAAGCGGAGACGGTTCCGAAGCGAGCGGTTCCGAAGGAGTCGATGCTTCCGATTCCTGCGATGGCGAAACTTCGATAGACGGTTCGACGTGCGACGCGGGTTCCGCTGCCGGTTTCGACGTTTCGACCAGGTCCTCCAGCGGAAGATCGTCCGATTCCTCGCCGAAGAGGCTGTCGAACGAGCTTTCCACGGACTTCTCCAGAGTGCTTTCCGGCTTGGACGGTTCTTCCGCGGACTTCTCGAAAAGCGGAGACGGTTCCGAAGCGGATGGTTCGGACGGGCCAGAATCTTCCGATGTTTTCGAAGGTTGGATGGTATCGGATGCGGGGACATTGTTCGACGGCTTCGAAAGGACAAATTCATCCGGCAATTCGTCTTCCCCAAAGAGGCTGTCAAATGCATCGGAAAGGCTTTGCGGCTTGTCCTCGATCTTTTCTTCCGAAGAAGATTCGTTCGCTTTTTCTCCCTGTTCCGGCAGAGACTCGTCCGTTTCCGCCGAGCCAAAGATTCCGGAAAGAGCAGCAGAAATATCGTTTCCGTCGATTTCATCCGTCGGGAATTCGTCTTTTTCCGCATTGGCAGGCGAAAAGTCGGCAATCGCATTGTCCAGGCTATTTTCCAGGTCACGGAACGAAACTTCGCTGTCGCCATCCTCGTCCGCCGGAAGCAGAGTCGCTAGCGACGAGAAAGGATCTTCGTCTTTTTCTTCGCTCTTCTCTTCGTCCGGTTGCTCCTCGACACTCGCCGACGGAGCCTCCTGTTCGAGCGTTTCTACCTGAGGTTCCGCGACAACCGGCGGAGCCATTTCCGGCGAATCTTCCAACTCGGGAATTTCCTCCGTCATTTCGATTTTCGGAGCATACTCCTCTTTCCAGAAGGCATCCAGCGGATCCAGATCGTGCAACAGGCGATAATACCGGTTGCGCTTTTCCTCATCGCCCTTCTCGGCGTAGGCATCGCCTAGACGGCGAATCGCGGACAGGCAATAGGGATTTCTGCAGAGTACAAATTCACAGGCTTCGATTACGCCATCCCAATCCTGCTTTTCGGCAAGAATCTTCGACAGGACAAGATTTCCTTCTTCGCACGGTGTCGCGGAAAGTCCCGCCTGCACGCACGAAAGAGCCGCATCCAGGTCGCCGTTCTGACGCATCAGGTCGGCAAGCCACGCAAAGGCCCTGGAGTTTTTCTTCTTGCCTACCGCCTTGCGAAGAGATTCTACCGTTGTCGCCATATTTACCTCTAGGCCTTAAATTTCAAGTGCAATCGCTTCATCGGAAAGAAGGACGGGAATTCCGTTTCGAACCGGGTAGGCCTTGCTTCCGTCTTTTGACACCAGAGCCTCTTCCAAGGATTCGGAGACGGCGTTTCCCCCGACGGTCCGGACTTTTCCCTGCGCGATTTTCTCGTTCAAGACGGAAAGCGTTTCCGCAGAAGCTTCCAGAAGCGCTTCATGGGTATCGGGCGTACACAGAATCGAAAGCATTTCAGAATTCATGATTTTCCTTTTATTGTTCCACAGATAAAAATAATTCCTTTTCCCAAACGGCAAGACGCGAATTTTAAAAAAGAAGCCCTGGAATGGACGCGGGTCAGGAAAAATAGTTCAAATCCACGATGGCGTAGTTCGTATCGTTTTCCGTCGCAATGAGCAGCTTGGAAGAAAGCCCCAGGGACTTTACCCAATCCCGGTCAAAGGATTCCCGAAATCCCGAGACATCGGACAATACGAGCAATTCCCGCGCACCGGTCCGCTTGCAGATGATAGGCAACTTTTCGAGCGACCCCAGCAGAAACTCCCGATTCCTTTCCGTAATCCGTTCGGGAAACTCCGTGACGCAGCCTAGCAGGTTCAACCCCGGCTTCAGGCGATAACGGTCAAACCAGGCGGAAAGCGCATCCGTCGTCCCGCCGAGCAAGATGGAACGCTTTGCCTTTCCCGAAAAAATCTGGTAAAAGTAGCGCAGCCAAAAAAGGAGACGCCGCCAGAACACGCAGAAAAGACTGGCGGAAAGAAAAGCGATGGCGACCGATATTTCCTCGCCAAGCACAAGCGAAGCGATCAGGACGCCCTGACTTTCGAATGGCAAGAGAAATTTCAAGAGCCGTCGGCCATCCAATCGAGGCGATACGTAATCTCCGACAATCGAGAGCGGGATCCATGTCGAAAGCGCCATGACTAGAAAGCTTTCGCCGGATAGCGGAACAAAACGGGAAAAGGCGAGGAACCCGACAAGGACGCAGAGAAGATCCACCACCATTTTCCACCACTGGGGCACAAGCCGCGAAAAGACGCCGACAAGGGCGGCAAAGCAGATGCCAAGCGCTATGACAAAGGTCGGAAGATGGTAATTGTGATGCTTCTTCGCAAAGATGAGCATCGCCATGTAAAATTCGACAAAAGTCCGAAAGCGCCGGGTCTTGCAGCTTTGCCCCTTGAAATGCAGAATGTTCGTTCCGGGATAGTAATAATTGCGGAATCCGAGTTTCTTGATGCGAAGACAGATATCCAGGTCTTCGCCATACATAAAATAATCCTTGTCGAAGCCGCCCAGCCGTTCAAAGATTTTTCGCCGGACACCCAGAAACGACCCGCTGACCGCATCGACTTCCGTTTCCTGTTCCGGATCGAGGTAAGTCATGTTGTACGAGGCGAAGAGCTTGCTCTTCGGAAACAGGGAAGAAAGCCCGATTGTCTTGCAGATGGCGGCAAACGGGGACGGAAAGGACCTACGGCAGGCCCACTGCAAGGAACCGTCGCCATTCAAGATCTTGCAGCCGACAGCGCCGGCCTCGGGCTTCGACATCATGTAGGCAAGCGTCTTTTCAAACGTATCCCGCGAAACGACCGTATCCGGGTTGACAAAGAAGAGCACGTCCTTTGTCGCATAGCGAGCCGCCAGGTTGCATCCCTTTCCAAACCCCAGGTTCTTTTCGCTATCCAGCCAGCGGACCTTCGGAAACGCCGCCTTTTGCCTGTCCAGGACAGGAATCTGCGAACCGTTGTCCAGCACGATGATTTCCGAATCCAGGTTTCGAAGCGCATCGACGACGGAAGCGACACACGCCGCGATGAAGTCGCGCGAGTTGTAGGCTACGATAATGACGGAACAGGATAGCGGCATGCGAGAATCAGGAACGCCTAAAGCGCAATTTCAGGACAAGGAAAAAAGCTTCCGAAATGATCCCGCCGCTCATTTTCGAGACGCCGCGAACCCGATCCGTAAAGACGATGGGGATTTCCTTGACGCGAAGCCCCTTTTTCCAGATTTTGAAAGTCGTCTCGATCTGGAAACAGTAACCGTCGCTTTTCATGCCCGAAAGATCGAGAGATTCCAGCGCGGTCCGCCGAAAGCACTTGAATCCGCCTGTCGCATCCTTGACCGGGAGCCCCGTCACGAGGCGCGTATAGAGGTTGGCAAAGTAACTGAGCAGGAGGCGTTTCCAGTCCCAGTTGACCACGCCGATTTTTTTTTCGTTGTAACGGCTTCCGAGTACCAGATCGGCATCTTCCGCGGCAAGGAGCAGACGGGGCAAGTCCGACGGCTTGTGGCTAAAGTCCGCATCCATCTCGAAGACCCGCTCGTAGTCCCTCTCGAGCGCCCACTTGAATCCCGTGACGTAGGCGGAACCAAGACCCATCTTCCCGGCCCGGCGGAACAGATGCACCCTGGCATTTTCCGCGGACATCGCTTCGACGATATCGCCGGTTCCATCGGGCGAACCGTCATCGACGACGAGAACTTCCAGGCAAGGATCCTGCCGAAGGACTTCCGGAATGATCAGGGATATGTTGTCCTTTTCGTTGTAAGTCGGAATCACGACCAGACTTTTGGGAAACGTCATCGCAAACCTTCCTTCGCTAGAAAATCCGCCTCGTCGCGAACCGTTTCCGCAATGGGATAGCGCTGTTTCTTGTGGCGGTTAAAGAGTTCCGCGAGGAATCCCAGCGAAAAGAGCTGTACGCCCATCAGGAGAGAAAATCCGCCGACAACGATGAGCGGCCGCAGGTGCAAGGCGCCGAGCTGCAGCCACTGCAAGCCGAAATAGCCGAACACGCCCATCCCGAACAACAGGAAGACAAGCCCGAGAAAGCCGAAAAAGTGCAGCGGCTTTGTCGCGAAACGGTTGAGAAAAAGCAGGGTGAGCAAGTCCAGAAAGCCCGAGACAAGCCGAGACACGCCATACTTTGACGCCCCGTGGATCCGCGCACGGTGCGCAACGGGCATTTCCGCGATTCTTGCGCCTTGCCACTTCGCCATGACCGGAATGAAACGGTGAAAATCCCCATAGAGATTGATAAAGCGCACCACCGAGCTGCGATAGAGCTTGATTCCGCAGTTAAAATCGTGCAGCCGCTTTCCGCAAATGATCGAAACGGTGATGTTAAAAAGTTTCGACGGCCAGGTCTTGTGCCACGGATCGTGGCGGTGAACCTTCCAGCCCGAGACCAGGTCATAGCCTTCGTCGATGATTTTCATCATCTTCGGGATTTCGCGCGGATCGTCCTGCAAGTCGCCATCGAGAGTCGCAATCAGGTTTCCCCGGGACTTCGAAAATCCGAGAGACAGGGCATCCGCCTTGCCGCAGTTGAACTGGAATCGATACAGGCGCAAGAAATCGTATTTCGCGGAGAGTTCCAAAAGAACGTTCCACGAACCGTCCCGACTGCCGTCATCGATGACGATGACCTCGAACGATTTTCCCGTCGGGGCAATCGCGGCGACGATTTCCTCCATCAGGGGGGCGAGGTTTTCCGCTTCGTCCTTGACAGGAATGACCAGACTCAAATCCATAGGCTAATCCTAGATGCGAAAACGTTGCTTTCCCTGGGCAAGCGTATCCGCCTTGGCAGGCGAGGCGGAATCCGGTACGACGGCGAGTGGTTTTTCGGGCGACGCCTTGATGCTCTGGCGATTCATTTCCAGCCGCATCCGTCCCTGTTCGTCGTAAACGGGAACATTTTCCAGGCCGCGGTCCAGGTATTCGAGAGCGCGCTTCCTGTCCTTGAGAACGTCGAGGACAAATGCCGCCGCCCAGTAGGAGCGCCATTCTTCCGGGAACTGGTAGATGCCGCGGTCCAGATAGCGGAGGGCAAAGTTCGTCTTGTCTTCGAGCTTGCGCATTTTCGAAGTCGTGAGCGGCGTGCCGTCAGAAAGAGACTCGCCCATTTCTTCGCGAACCTGGAAAGCGATTTGCAGATAGAGAGACGTGTAGCTCGAAAGAAGACGGGTCGTTTCGTCATCGACATAGGCCGTTCCATCGCCTAGTCCGCGGAACCGATAGACGCTGTCTATCAGGTAGGCGGTGCGTTCCAGGTCAAAGTCCTGGTTGTTCGCGCGGCGGTCCGTCGTATCGCCCTGCATGAAGTTGAAAACCATGCCTTCCTGGACCATGAACTTTTCAAGACCCATGAAGTTCGACTGCCCGACGGTCGTCGAGAAGTGAAGCGGACGATCGACGTTGTTCATCGCCAGGTCGAGCACGAGCTTGTATTGCGTAAGCATCAGACCGGCGTGAGTTTTCGACTGCCATTCCTTGAACGCGGAATAGACCTGGTACATCACCTTGTATTGCTTGAGTTTCAGCGTATCCACATTCGGGAGAGCCTTGCCTGTCGAATCCGTCATCGAGGCGATTCGGGACCGGAGAAACGGAATGTTGCGAGTGGCGCGGGAAACCCACGTCTGCGTGTAATGTTCCGGATTGCGCTCGTTCAAGTCCCCGATAGCCATCGACTTTTCAATGCCTTCCGCGTTGTAGCTGAGCTTTAGAATCGGCTCCTGGGTGAGCATCTGCTTGATATACCAGTCCGTGTTTCCGAGCGAAAGGTTCACCACGCGAACGTCCTTCCGGACACCGGCAACCTGCTGGGCAAACCAGAGCGGGAACGTATCGTTGTCGCCATTTGTAAAGAGAATCGCGTTCGGACGGCAACTCATCAGCAGATTGTAGGCGTAATCCCACGGAACCCAGAGTCCGGAGCGGTCATGCGAAGCGTAATTGGACACGCAGGGAATCACCGAACAGATGGCGAGGAACGCAACGGCGACAGGAACGGCAAGCATCGAAGCCTTTATGGCCAATAGATAGACGAGGATTCCGATGCCGATACCGAAGATGAGACTCATGAAGATATAGGCCGGCGTATAGAAGTAGTCGCGCTCGCGCACTTCGATGTGTACCGCTTCGGGGAACGGTGCCTTGCGGCCGACCTTCGCGAAGGCGTTTTCGATTTGTTTCCAGTTCTGCCAGGTCGGCGAACTCTCCAGGTTGCGGAGCTTCTGTTCCGCGGCGGCAATTTGCGAGGCGTCCGCCTGGCGATAGCGGAGCGTGTTCAGCACGAGCTTCGCATGTTCGATATTCTGTCTTGCGTCCAGGAGCGCGTTCGCCTCCGGAATCGCGGGAAGATCGATACCCAGCTGAGAAAGATTCGTCACGTTCGACGACATCGAATCCTTCCAGTATCTGTAGTCGCGCGCGGAATCCATGCGCATGCCGTCGGCAAAGTTTACGTAGAAAAGAAGTCCGAACGAGCAAAGTCCGTAGAGGATTCCCATATAGACGCCGAGCTTCTTGCTTCGGCGATACGCAAAGACGCACACGGCGACGACAGCCCCGTTAAAGAGAAGGAACCAGACGAGCTGTGCGGGGATATTGTCCCCCATCGCCTGCATCTGCGTCGGGAAATAGACGCCGAATCGTTTCAGCGGCGCATTTTCCATCGGATCGAAAACATACGTTCCACCGGAATAGTTCAGTCCTCCGACCTTGAACGGCAGATACTGCGCAATCTGGTAGCCGCCATACCCCATGTTCGGGAACGAGAGAAACTGGTGAGCGGTCTGTGCGCGACGATGCATCGCGCGGGAAAGCATGCTTTCCGAACCGTACTGCTTGCGTTCCACGAAATCGTTGAACGCCTTCCAGTTTTCCGAATCGAGAAGGTTTCCCAGCTGCAGGTTCCCCTGATCGTCCCGGAAGTTGATTTCCGGATCGTTTTCGTCGATCGCCGGATTCAGTTCCGAACGAATCGGCAGATACAGATGCGAACTGTAGCCGAGAAGCGCGACGACGGCAAAGGCAAGCGAAAGCCGGACGCTTTTGTTGAACTCCTGCGAACCGACCTTGATCAAGACCAAGGCGCAGAGCACAATCGTCGTCACGAGAGCGATGGCGATAAAATTGGAAACCGCGTAAATAACGGAACAGAGGAGCGTTCCCGTAATCCAGACGGGCATCCGGGAAAAAATCTTTTTCGGTTCCGCCATGAGCAAGAGGACAAAGACAGCCGGAACGGTGAGAAGCGTGTACAGATGCGCGCCGACACCGATAAAGGCGATATAGCAGATGAACACCAGAATGCGGTTTCCCCACGCATCGTCCTTGTGGTCGAGCCACTTGAGAGCGAGATAGGAAACGAGCATGACGATGAACATCGCGAATCCATAGACTTCCGCCTCGACAGCGCTGAACCAGAACGTATCGCTGAACGTAAGGAGGAATCCGGCAGAAAGCGCCGCGGTAAAAAGCACCAGTTTCCGAAATCCCGCGGAAACCTTGCCTGCGAGACGGTCGGTCGAAAGGATTTTCGCCAGGAAGTCCCAGGCAAAGAGAGACGTGACGAAAACGGTCAAGGCGGAACACACGACCGAGATGTAGTTTACCCGCTTCGCGATTTCCTCGACAAAGGGAAGAAGGAGAATGACGGTCCGGGAAAGCAGCACGAAGAACGGCGTTCCGGGCGGATGCGGAATACCCAGGATGTTCGCACAGGCAATAAACTCGCCGCAATCCCAGAAGCTCACCGTCGGCGCCATCGTCGAGACATAGACGACAAAGGCGACCAGCGCGGCAAGACCCGCTGTCAAGAATTTCAGCATTTTTTCGGAAACGTTCTTCACTTCTTTTCCTCCGGATTATCGCTAGAAACGAGCATTCCCTTGCTCCGAGCGAACTGGTTTAAGATTCCATTGACAAAGCGGTACGAGTTTTCCGTACTGTACTTGTTCGCTATCTGTACCGCTTCGCTGATAGTCACCCTGACGGGAACTTCCGGCTCATACTGGAGTTCCGTCAGGCCGATGTACAGAATGATCCTGTCGAGAGTGGCTAGGCGATCCAGGTCCCAGCCAATGGCACGCTCCGAAATGATGGCGTCCAGTTCCGACCGATGTTCCTGGATCAAATCGACGAGAGACATCCCGTAGCGCTTCATCTCGGCGGGAAGTTCCCGCCTGTTCGCTTCGCGAATGCTCGAAAGGATTCCATCGACGCACTTGCCGACTGGCTGCCCCGTGATTTCCATGGCGTAAAGAAGCTGCATGGCAAAGACCCGCGCGGGCCTTTTGCTCTCGATTGCGGGATTCATGCAAGCTCCTTGTAGAGGTTCGCCAGTTCCACCGCGCTTTCCGCACAGTCCGCTCCCTTGTTTCCGCCCTTTAGACCGGAACGGTTCATCGCCTGTTCGACCGTATCCGTCGTCAGCACGCCAAAGAGAACGGGAATCTTTCCGCTTGCGGCAAGATTCGCCGTGCCGCTTGTCACCGCGTTCACGACACAGTCGAAGTGCGGGGTTTCCCCGCGAATGACCGCGCCGAGAACAATGACCGCGGAGAACTTTTCCATGGCGACAAAACGCGCCGCGACACCGGGAAGCTCGAAAGCGCCCGGAACATGGGCAACCGAAATGTCTTCCGGCTCTACGCCCAGCGCGCAGAGCTTCGACACGGCTCCCGAAAGAAGGCCAGACGTGACCCTTTCGTTGAAATCGGCAACAGCGATAGCAATGCGCATGCCCTTGCCGTCAAGGCTTTTTCGATAAGTTTTGACATCGACCATAAAAAATCCTTAGTTGTCCAGATTGTGCAGGATGTGTCCCATCTTGTCCTTTTTTGTCTGTAGATAGAAACGGTCTTCCGGAGTCGGCGGAATTTCAATCGGGACGCGTTCCACGATTTCAAGACCGTATCCTTCGATACCCGTCACCTTGGCGGGATTGTTCGTGAGAAGCTTCATCTGCCGAACGCCCAGTTCCTTCAGGATTTGCGCCCCGATTCCGTATTCGCGAAGATCGGGTTTAAAACCGAGCTTTCGATTCGCTTCCACCGTATCGAGTCCCTCTTCCTGAAGCTCGTAGGCCCGAAGCTTGTTGCAAAGCCCGATTCCGCGCCCTTCCTGGTTTCGCATATACAGCAAGACGCCGCCATGTTCGCCGATAAAGCGCATCGAACTTTCGAGCTGGGCTCCGCAATCGCAGCGTTTCGATCCAAAGACATCGCCGGTCAGGCATTCGCTGTGGACGCGGACATAGACAGGCTTCGAAAAGTCCGGACTTCCGGCAACCCAGGCGACATGCTCCGAACCATCCGTCTTGCTCCGATAGCCGTAAGCGCGAAAATTTCCGTATTTCGTCGGAACCGAGGGAGCCGCAATGCGTTCCACGAAAGATTCCGTGCGAAGGCGGTAGGCGATAAGATCCCGAATGGAGACTATCTTCAGGGAGAACTTTCTTGCGACCTCTTGCAACTCGGGCATCCGCGCCATCGAGCCGTCTTCGTTCATGATTTCTATCAAGGCGGCCGCCGGTCGAAGCCCTGCGAGCCTTGCCAAATCGACAGCCGCTTCCGTATGTCCAGCCCGACGGAGCACGCCTTCCTCCTGTGCATACAGCGGAGAAATGTGTCCGGGTCTTCCAAAGTCCCCGGCCTTGGACGCTGGATCGGCTAGAGCCTGGATGGTCGCTGCGCGATCGTGTGCGGAAACGCCTGTCGTGCAGCCTTCGATCTTATCGACCATAATCGTGAACGGTGTTCCGAGCATGGAGGTGTTGTCTTCCGTCTGGCGGGTAAGCCCTAACTCGCGGCAGCGCCTCTGGGGAAGCGGCGCGCAGAGGACGCCACGTCCCTCGCGAAGCATGAAATTCACCTTTTCGGGCGAAATCTTCTCCGCGGCAATAATGAAGTCTCCTTCGTTTTCGCGATCTTCGTCATCGACGACGACGACGAACTTGCCATTCCTGAAATCCTCGATCGCTTCTTCAATCGTGTTCAGCACGGTCCATTTCCTTAAGATGGTTTTCGATATACTTGCCTATCAAATCGACTTCGACATTGACGAGCGTTCCCGGTTTCCAGTTTCGCAGATTGGTACGCGCAAGCGTTTCCGGGATAATGCACACCCGAAGCGAATCTTCGAACTTTTCCGCAACGGTCAGGCTGATGCCGTTCAAGGCGATGGAACCTCGACGGATGACGTATCTGCAAAGTTCGGGCGGCAGTTCCAGGTCCACTTCCACCCCGGTTTCCCGAACGTTTACCGCAAGGACCCTGATGGTCGTATCGACATGCCCCATGACAAAATGCCCACCCATCAGGGAATCGGCGCGACAAGGCTTTTCCAGGTTTACGAGCGCACCGGGACGAGACATCTTAAAAGCCGTATTCTCGACTGTCTGGTGCATGAGGCAAAAAGCGGCCTCATCCGGCGTGCAGCTTTCGATGGAAAGACACACGCCATCGTTCGCAATGCTGTCGCCAAGCCCAGAGTCCTTGAAAAATCCAGGCGCGCGAAGGCGCATCGTCAAGGCATCGCCTCGCGACTCAAGCGAGAGAATCTCGCCGGTAGCTTGAATAATTCCAGTAAACATACGCCGAAAAGATAAAAAATTGCAAGGGCCTAGAATCGGAAAAGCGCTCCGGTGCGAACCTTTTCCTGCGTTGCCGCATACGCGGAAAGCTCCGGATGCCCCGATGGAAGCCCGAAATACCGGTAGAAATACGCTTCGAGAGATACGTAGGCCGCGACGAACTTCCACTCGTAACCCGCTCGAATCCTTGCGGAACCCTGGAGCATCGAACGCCGCCAGTTTTTGGAACTCCCCTTTTCGCCAAGCCATTCGTCCTTTTTCGCGCCGAACGAAAGAAAGAGGTTGCCGCGAAATTCCGCCGAGAAACCGCTTTCGAGGCGATACCCGAAAAGGGCGCGGATTTCTGGCCCGAACTTGGAACGCCTTCCCAGATAATACCTTTCCGAAACCGTATCCGCCAGCTCGCCAAAAATTGCGGATTCGTCGGAAAGGGCGTCCCGGTAAAACGCATCGGCGATTCCCTCCCCTTCTTCAAGACCTTCCATGGGAACGTATTTGGCATAGGCGGAAACGGACGTATCGCCATCGAAACGACCCGAAAGCGAAAGTTCCGCATGGGTCCCGACATTCCTTCGAAGCGCCAGATGACCGCCCGCGACAAGACGCACCCGCGCATCGCTATTCACAAAGCCATAGCCGGAAATTCCCGAGCGGAAATCGCCGCGAAGATAAAGCTCCCGCGTTCCGAAGAGCGAAGCGAAAAAAGACGTGCCGTAACGCTCGGAATGCAAGGATCCAAGCTCCGCGGAAAGGTCAAGGCGCTTCCCCGAAAGCGAGTAGGCTATGCTCGGCGAAAACTCGTAGCGGCTCGTGTCGAAAACCGTATTCGCTTCATAGAGAAAGCCCTCCGCGGCAAACAGAACGGCGAGCGCATGCGTCAGGTTTCCGGAAGAAATCTCGTATTCCGCCCCCAGCTGCAAGAATCCCTCGCCCAGGTATTCCCTCGCTCCCAGCGTATCGCCCCATTCGTCGTAGCGGCTCGCCACGGCCTCCAGATTCCCCCAAAGGGCAAATGGCCTTTTTTCGCCACCGGTATCCGATTTTTCTATCTGCAGGACCGCGTAATATTCGGAAAGGATCTCCCGAATCTCGTCCCCATACCGTCCGGGAAAGGAAGCCGCCTTTTCAAAAAGAAGAATCGCGTCCGCGACGTTTCCCGCGCTTTCCGCATCCAGCGCCTTTTCATAAAGGGAATCCTGCGGGCTTTCCGAGGCAAGGCCCATCTTGAAAAAAATGCAAAGCAAAAGGAAAAATGGCAGGTTCCGGGCGAACATCCGTTAAAATTTCGGGTCGCCGAATTCCGGCGGAGGCATTCCGCGGTCCGGCTCCATCATGGGCCGATTCTCCGGTCCCTGAAATCGTTCTTCGTGGAACCTGCGCGGCGAATTTTCGTTTTTCGGGTATTCCATGCCTTTTTGGGAGTTTTTGTTCCCTTTTTTCATCAGCTCTTCGCGGACAAAATCCTTTTCGCGGGGCGAACTTTCGCGTAACCTGGAAAGAATGCGCTCCCGGGCAGCGCGACGTTCGGCGCGCTTCCTGTCGAGTGAGGAATTGTCGGAATCTGCCGTTTTTTCCACAAATGACGGCTCATCGACAGGTGTCGAAAGCTGGGGTTCGGGCATGGAGGCGGCACCGGCCGCGCCCGTGAGCGCGGCGACGAAAATAGCGATGGGAATGAGTCTTGGAGTCTTCATACCCGCTATCCTTGCAAAAACAGTGCCAATCATTCCGAAAGGAAACATAGAAAATCTATTTCCGCCTAGAGAGCCTGATTTTTCTTGTAGTTCTCTTTTTTGATGTCCAGGCGTTCCATCATTTCGCGAAGCACCTTGCGATCGATACCGAGAATCGTCGAAGCGAGCGTCAGGTTTCCGCCCGCATCGCGAAGAGCCGCGTCGATGACGGTCCTGTCCGAGATTTCGCGCGATTCCTTGAGCGTTCGCGGCGATTCCTTGACGCTTTCGCGAAGCACGTCGAGATCCAGGTCCCTGGGCAGAATGACAAAACCGCTCGCATTGGCAAGCGCGCGCTGGATCTTGTTTTCCAGCTCCCGGACATTTCCCGGAAACGGATAGGCAAGCAGCGCCTTTTCCGCAGCCCGGGAAAGATGAAACTTTCCCAGTCCGTATTCCGCGGCATAGCGCTTCATGAACTCTTCCGCAAGGAGCAGGACATCCTGGCCGCGGTCGCGAAGCGGCGGAATTTCGAGAGACATGACCTGGACGCGGTAATACAGATCTTCCCGAAAGCGGTGTTCCTTGACCGCCTTCTCCAAATCCACGTGCGTTGCGGAAATGATTCGGGCGTTCACCGGAATTTCCCGATTGTCGCCGACCCGCGTAATGTGCCGTTCCTGCAAAACGCGCAAGAGCTTTACCTGCATGTTCATCGGGAGCTCGCCGATTTCGTCTAGAAAAAGCGTTCCCCCTTCCGCTTCCTCGAAAACGCCCTTTCGCGTATCGATCGCTCCGGTAAACGACCCCTTCACGTGACCGAACAGGATCGATTCGATGAGATTTTCCGGAATCGCTCCGCAGTTGATGGCGATAAAGGGCTTGTCCGCCCGCGGGCTTTTCGAATGGAGCCATCGAGCAAGCACTTCCTTGCCCGTTCCCGTTTCGCCCCGAATCATCAGCGGAGCGGGAAGCGCGATAAACTTTTCGGCGGAAGCGATGACCTTCGCCATCGCCTGCGACGCATAGACTAGCGAACCCTTGCGAACGACACCGCGCAATTCGTCCAGCGATTCCTTGTCCGTCTTTCGGCGATAGGCGGATCCCGCTATTTTTTCCAAAACGCAGACGAACTTGTCGAACAGCTTCTTGTCGTTTTCGTCAAAGGATTCCTTGCGCGATTCCCGCTGCAAGTACAGAAATCCCGAAACGATTTCCGCGTCCGGAGTCTGGAAGGGCGCGACCAGAATGCTAGTCAGGTTGTTTCGCGCAATCGACTTGGAAACATTCAGGTTTTCGTCATTTGCCAAGTTCCAGAGAACGGCGCGCTTTTCCGCCCGGGCACGCCTCACCGCGCTAAAGGAAATGGCGACCGCGGACGGATAGGCAAAGCGAAACGGCGCATCGGCAAGCTCCGCGGGAATTTCCAGTACGGCCGAATCCGCATCGAGAACCTGGCACGCGACCTTCGCAATCGCCGGCAAGAGCTCCTCGGGCATCGACTCGTCCAAAAGTTGGGAAATCATATCCAGGAACTCGGACGTAGCAAGCATCGATTCAAAGGTCACATGTTCTCCTTTTCGCGCACTAGTAAGAGGCGGAAGAATCCGGCTCCACCATGATTCCCCGAATGCCGGAAGACGGTCTATCGACAGGAGAATCTTCGTCCACTAGGCTTCTCGAATGCTCCAGCATGGAGTTTCCAACCGTATCGACGTCCGGATTTCGGGACCATTCCTTTCCAATATAGATGAAGAAAAGAACGATGCCGAGAAGTATCAGGGCGACAAGAAAGATTTTCAGGGGAAATTTTCGCGATTCGATACTTTTCGTTCCGAAAATGGGAGGCTTGGCGCCCAAGGTATCCCAGCGTTCTTCCGGGGACATCGCGATTTCCGCCTCGCGTTCCCGGATCCGTTCGTTCAGTTCATGCATCCATGGATCGTCCATCGGGGTTTCGCCGAGAAGACATTCGCCAAGGCGATTTTCCACGATTTCGAGACTCTCGTCAAACTCGTCGAAATCGTCAAAACGGTCCGCCGGATTCTTTCGGAGCGTTTTCTTCCACACATCCCGAAAGGCAGAGAGTTCTCGAGGATTCAGTATGCCGCGACCGTGCAGGAGCATCGCCACATCCAGGGAATCCACCCGGAATACGGACGATTCGATTCCTTCGAGCGATTCGCCGCCAAAGAGAGGCTCCCCGGAAATCCAGAAGTAGAGCAGCGCGCCAAGGCTGAAGATTTCGCTTTTGACTGTCGCTATCGAACCTTCGAGCCGTTCCGGCGCGGCAAAGCGCGGAGCGCCAGGGCCGTCGATTCCAAAATCCACAAGGACGGGGGTTCCTTCCGCAGAAACGAGGATGTTCTCCGGATTCAGATCACCGTGAAAAATTCCCTGCGCGACCATTTGCGAAAGCGTTTTCAAGACCCGCCGCAAGAGCCTTGCCGCCGTTCGAGGCGGCATTGGCGACACGGACGCGCTCGAAACTCCCCGAACGTATTCCGAAACGGAAAAGCTTCGTCCGCCCAAAGTTCCCGTTCCAAGCAAGCGCGCGATTCCGGAAAACTTTCCGTCAAAGGCAAACGCGCCTTCCCGATCGGGAACCTTTCCGTCCGCATAGACCTTGAGCGCGACCGGAGTCCTTTCGTCGAGCAAGGCCCTATAGACGGTCGCCTCGCCACCGCCCTGCACTTTCCGGACATTCGACAATCGGGAAGAAAGATCCGTCACAGGAACTTCCCTTCTTTCGCCAGCCGAGCCTTTAGGCTATCTTCCGCGACCCTTGTCCAAAATTCCAGATGATGGTTTTCCGGAAATCGCAGAGAGCCCATCGACCAGATGTCCCAGGCCTCCTCGACATTTCCCATTTCCCAATACAGGTTTCCCAGGTTGGAATAGGCCGGAGAGAAATCCGGATTTTCGGAAACTATCCAGGCAAAAATTTTCCTTGCGCCTTCTATGTCTCCCGCCCCCTGGAGCGCCAAAGCCTTGAGATTCCAGCTGAAATAGTTTGTACTGTCGAGTGCGAGCGATTCGTTCAAAATGCCGAGAATCCTTGCCTTGGGATTTTCGAGCGTTCGCGCGCGGGCAAGATAGAAAAGCGCCGACGAATGCATCCTTTTTGCCGCCGAGCTATCGATCTTCGAAAGGATGCGAAATTCCGTCAAGGCCTGCATCCAGAGCCTTACCGAATGATTCCCGACTTTTTCCGCGGCTTCCGCCTTTCCGAAAAGGGAAAGCGCCATTCCATAACGAGCATCCCGATTCGACGGGTTTTCGTCAAGGACCGCGGAGAACTTCAGGGAAGCCCTGTCGAAATCCCCGACGCGGAGCGCTTCGTTTCCGAGTTCAAGCGAAGAGCGACACCCTGCGACCGACAAGGCGCAAAAAATCAGCAAAAAGCGCAGTTTTTTTACTCTCGACCAAAAGCCCATAAAGACCCGAATTCGAACGTTTTCCCAAAGAAGCGTCAATGGAATCGCCTGTCCTAAATTTAATATATTTGGAACGAATCTTTTCAACGGAGTGAAAAATGTCCAAGGTATTGGTTATCGGTGCCGGCGGTGTTTCGAATGTTGTCGTCCGCAAGTGCGCCGAAAATTCGAAAGTCTATTCCGAGATTCTCCTCGCTAGTCGCACTAAGTCCAAGTGCAACGCCATCGCGAAGGATATTCGCGACATTCCGGTCCACACGGCAACAGTCGATGCGGACAAGGCCTCCGAAGTCGCCGCTCTCATCCGGGATTTCAAGCCGGAACTGGTGATGAACGTCGCCCTTCCCTACCAGGATCTTCCCATTATGGATGCCTGCCTCGCCGAAGGCGTTCACTACATCGACGCGGCAAACTACGAACCGAAAGACAAGGCGCATTTCGAATATTCCTGGCAATGGGCCTATCACGACCGGTTCAAGAAAGCGGGTATCATGGCGCTTCTCGGCTCCGGATTCGACCCGGGCGTTTCCAACGTCTATACCGCATACGGCAAGAAGCACTACTTTGACCGTGTCGATACACTAGACATCGTCGATTGCAATGCCGGAAACCACGGACAGGCTTTCGCCACGAACTTCAACCCGGAAATCAACATCCGCGAAATCACCCAGAACGGAAAGTTCTACAAGGACGGAAAATTTGACGAAATTCCGCCGATGTCCGAACACAGGCCAATCGACTATCCGCAAGTCGGACCGCGCGAAAGCTACCTTCTCTGGCACGAAGAGCTCGAATCGCTCGTCAAGTTTATCCCCGAAATCAGGCAGGCCCGATTCTGGATGACTTTCGGCGAAGCGTATCTGACGCATCTCCGCGTGCTGCAAGACGTGGGAATGACGCGCATCGATCCGGTCGAATTCAAGGGACAGAAAATCATTCCGCTCGAATTTCTCAAGGCGCTTCTGCCCGAACCGGGAACTCTCGGCGAAAACTACACGGGCAAGACATGCATCGGGTGCCAGCTCACCGGAACAAAGGACGGAAAGCCGCAGACATACTTTATCTACAATGTCTGCGACCATGCGGAATGCTTCAAGGAAGTCAAGGCGCAAGCCGTCAGCTACACGACCGGCGTTCCCGTGATGCTCGGTGGCGCGATGATCCTCACCGGGAAATGGAAAGGCGAAGGCGTCTTCAACATGGAACAGTTCGATCCCGATCCGTTCATGGCGGAAATCGGCAAGTGGGGACTTCCCTTCCACGAAATCTTTGGACAAAAGCTGGTTTGACATGTTCGACCTGGCTAAAGCCAAGGAAGCGGGAACCTATCGGGAATTCAAGCGAACATCGTCCTTCGAAAAATACGTTCGCTTCGAATCGAAAGACCTTCTGAATCTCGCAAGCAACGACTACCTGGGAGTCGCGACGAACCGAAATCTCCGCGACGAGTTTCTAGAGACGGTCGCCGATTCCGATGTCTTTTTCGGCTCGGGGGCGAGTCGTCTGGTCTATAATTCGAGCGAAGCCTTCTTTGCGCTGGAAAGCTGGTTCGAAGACAGATTCCGCAAAAAAGCGCTTCTGTTCAATTCGGGCTATGCGGCAAATCTCGGAACGATTTCCTCGCTTGCCGATTCCCGCACGCTTTTCGTTGCCGACAAGCTGATTCACGCGAGCATGATCGATGCGCTGAAGCTTTCAAGGGCAAGCTTCAAGCGTTATCCCCACGGCGACACGGACGCTCTCGAAAGCATTCTCGAAAAGTTTCACGGCGATTTCGATCGGATAATCATCCTTACCGAAGCCGTTTTCAGCATGGACGGCGACGAATCGGACCTGCAAAGACTGGTCGAAATCAAGAAGAAATATGAAAGCGTAAAGCTCTACGTCGATGAAGCGCATTCCTTTTTTGCGCTCCACGAACTCGGGCTTTGCAAATACCGGAATCTCGACAAGGACATCGACTTTATCCTCGTGACCCTCGGCAAGGCGCTCGGCGGAAGCGGAGCCGTCCTGCTCTCGGACGAAGAAACGCATGATATCCTGGTAAATTCCGCCCGGAGCCTCATCTTCTCGACGGCGCTTCCGAGCATCGACGTGGCCTGGACGCGTTTTATCCTCCAAAAGGACTTTTCGAGGGAACGCAAGAACCTCCTGGAAAGCATCCGCTTTTTGAACCTGAGTCAAACCCAGATTTGCCCGTTCATCGTCGGAGAAAACGAAAAGACGGTGACCCTGTCCGAAGAGCTTCGCGGAGCGGGCTACTTTGTCCCGGCGATCCGTCCGCCAACCGTTCCGCAAGGTACGGCGCGACTCCGCATCAGCCTTCGCGGCGACATTTACCCCAAGGAACTCGAACGTCTCAAGGAAATCCTCGATGCTTATCCAGGAAATCTGTCGGCATAACCCGAATCGCCCACTCGTTCTCTTCTTTTTGGGATACGCCTTTAGGCCGGAATCCATCGCGCATCTCGACTCGGGGCTCTACGATCTGTTGGCAGTCTATGACTACCGCCATCTTGGCTTTGAAAAAGGAATCATTCCGGATGGGCGGGAAATCATCCTTATCGCCCACTCGATGGGCGTCTGGGCGGCAAACAAGTTTCTGAAAGATGTTCCGCTGAAACAGGCGATAGCCATCAACGGGACACCTTTCGGCATCCACGAAAAGTTCGGAATTCCTTCGGAGACGTTCAAGCGAACGATCGACCGATTCGATTTTGAACTTTTCAAGAAATGGTGCTTTCTTTCGGATGCGTCCAAGGTGAATTTTCCCTTTGCGGAAAATCCCAGGGAAGAACTCTGCACGCTCTACGAAGCGTCCGCGGAACCCGTTGAGCAAAATATCGCCTGGACCAAAGCGATCGTTTCGAAAAAGGACCTGGTGTTTCCGCCCACGGCGAGCGCCTGTTTCCAGTGTCCCGTCAAGACGCTCTCCGCGCCGCACTATCCATTCTTCAAGTTTTCCTCGCTGGAGGAAATCCTTGCTTTTTGAAAAGGCCAAACGATACGACGAATTCGCCGTCGCTCAAAGATGTGCGGCGGAAAGGCTCGCCGCTCTCCTCGGAAAGCACGCTCGAAATTTTCGGAACGCCTACGAAATCGGCTGCGGGACAGGAATTTTCACGCAAAAGCTCCTCGCGAACTTTGATGTCGAACGAATCACCCTCAACGATCTCTATCGGGCGCTTCCCATGGAAAGCCATCCGGCCCAAATCGGCGACATTCGCACGCTAAAGATTCCCGAAAGCCTCGACCTGGTCGCTTCGAGCTCCGTTTTGCAGTGGATAGACGACTTTGGCGCGCTGTTGCAAAAGATCGAGAAGTCGCTTCTTCCCGGAGGACTTTTCGCGTTCGCCATGTTCAGCGAGGGAACGCTTCGCGAGCTTTCCTCGTTTACCGGACAGGGACTTCCCTACCTTTCGAACGAAAAGATCCTGGAGCTTGTCGCCAAGCGTTTTGAAGTCCTGGACGCCGCTCCGGATATTTGCCATGTTTCCTTTTTGACCCTGCACGATCTACTCAATAGCCTGAAGCAGACCGGCGTGAACAATCTAGACGGTTCATTCAGGCTTTCGAAGTCTTCGCTTCAAAAAATGGAAGCTCACTTCGCCGGAAGCTATTCGCTCTCCTACCCTTTCCAGACAATCGTCGCGAAGAAGCGGTGGCCAGTTCAGAGCTTAGTCGAGAGAGCTTAGAAAAGCGAAGCGAGCCGCTTTCTCAACCCTTCACTCTCCACACTCGCCCATCAACACTCCACTCTCGGCTCTGACAGTCCCGACGCTTTGTATCCAAAACTTTTCACGGTTCGAGGTGGAAAAATTC
>CAVGIM010000049.1:0-24120 GCA_963629575.1 Candidatus Methanomethylophilaceae archaeon | reverse complement strand
GGAACGTCTCCAGACGATTTACAAGGTCAACGGCACGCCCGCTACGGGAGATGCTGCGAACGTCCAGATTGAAAATGGCCAGGCGAAAATTCGGTTGAAAAATTTCCAATAGGCGATATTCTTCTTTTTGCAGACAGCTGCTTTTCTTCCGGATTAGCCAAGAATCTTTTGACTGAAATAATACTAGGATCCTATCGGTCGCAATGCCCTCCAGGATAACGATTTACCGTACAAACCTTTACAGGTCGCTTCGCGAACTCTTCACCCTTCACTCTCCACTCTCGCCATGTCCCTTATATCGTATCCCGAAAATTTAATCGTTTGTCGCTCTAGACTTTAAATCTGTGCACTGCTCGAAGCGGTGCGCTTTTTTTTTCGTGTGATTTTTGCACGGATTTTTATGTGCACTATTGAGGTTGGTGGGAGAAAGTGGTATATTTTGTATTGTTGTGGATCAAAATGGGTAACGTTTGATGGAATTGAACGAATTCATAGGACAAGCCAAGACGGCTATCGACGAAAAGGGAAGGACGCCTTTCCCTAGGGAATTTCGTCGCCTGCTCTCCGAGAAAGAGGGCAAGTCGTTGATTCTGTCCTTTGGAGGACGCGATTCGCTCATCCTTTTTACGCATGAGGAATATTGCAGGTTCATCGCCCGAATCGAGGCGCGTCCCGCTACCCCGAAGAACGATCGTTTTCACCGGATGTTCAAGGCCAACTCTCATCACGTGGCGCTTGACGGCCAGAACCGCATTTTGCTTTCTAGAAGCGACTTGGCGTTTGCCAAGCTCGACGGGGAAGTCCTCTATGTGGCGCGGACTGGCAAATCGGTGGAACTCTGGAATCCTTCCATCTACAACTCGAAGTATGGCTTCAACCAGGAAGAAGACTTTGCAGAGTTCGAGGCGGGATTCTTCGACGATGTGTCTTCGGGGGTGTCGGATGAAAATCGCTGAGTACCATTCCCCAGTCCTCTTTGAAGAATGCATGGACGCCCTGGTCGTCAATCCGGGCGGTTCCTATGCGGACTGCACGCTCGGGGGCGGCGGCCATTCCGAAGGAATCTTGAAAAGGCTTTCTCCCGCAGGACATCTGCACGCGTTTGACCGCGACCCGGAAGCTATCGCCTATGCGACAAGACGGCTTTCTCCGTTTGGAAGCCAGGTGACTTTCCACCCGGTTCCGTTCGCTAGACTGGGGGGCGAGGTCCGGGAAAACAGCTTGAGCGGAGTCCTCTATGATCTGGGAATCAGCAGTCACCAGGTCGATGACGATGCGCGTGGTTTTACGTTCCAGGGAAACCATCCGGTCGATTTGCGGATGGACTGCCGGTCGCCCTTTAGCGCCCAGGAATGGCTGCGTACAAGTTCACAGGAAGAAATGGCGCGCGCCTTTAAGGAAAATGCGGATCTGGATCGTGCGTACAAACTAAGCGAAAACATCCGAAAGGGTATCGCGGTTCTAAAGTCTCCGGTTCTTCCCGAACATCTGCGGGCCTTTGCCGAAAAGACCTATCCGGATAGGCTCCGGGACCTGAACGGAATCCTCGCGCGCGTTTTCCAGGCGATTCGCATGGAAGTGAACGGCGAACTCGAAGAGATTCGTACGAGCATTCGCGCGGCGATTGGTGCGCTTGTAAAAGGCGGAAGGCTTGTCGTGATTTCCTACCATTCCGTCGAGGATCGCACGGTAAAGCTTGTCGCCGCCGAATTTGAAAGGGCGTGCCTTTGCCCGCCCGAATCCCCGGTTTGCCTTTGCGGCGGAAACCACCGGAAACTGAAGAAGGTCTTTCGCAAGCCGGTTCTCCCGACGGCGGAAGAAATCGCGCGGAATCCGCGGGCGCGTTCCGCAAAACTGAGGGTGTACGAAAGAACATGATACGCTTTTTTCTGGCACACCGGTTTCTGGGCGGCGTTCTGCTGATGCTTTACGCGGGGCTTGTCCTTTGTGGATTTTTGTGGAAGCAGAATTGCTATGACGAGCTCGCGATGCGAAAGGCTTCCCTTGTGCGCGAAGTTTCGGCTCTTCGGGGAGAAGTCGTGCTGAAGAACCTGGAAAACGGCGAGTTCTATTCGCTGGAGAGAATTTCGAAGGAAGCGGCTCGGCTCGGGCTGGGCTACGAGAAGGTTCCGCTGAAAGTGAAACGGGTCGGGGGAAAGTGATGCGGAATCTGGATCGCGTTTCGTGGCTATTCCTGTTTTTCGGCCTTCTCTGGTTGGTGCTTCTCTTGCGCACTTTCCAGATCCAGATTGTGGATTACGACAAGTACAGCGAAGTGGCGAACGCCTATTCGCGTGACAGGATGATTCTCAAGGCTCCGCGCGGCAGAATCCTTGACCGTAACGGCGAGGTGCTCGCCCAGAGCATCAAGGAAAAAAAGGCGGACGGGACACTGGAAACTCGGAGGATTTATCCGCAGGGGACGCTTGCGTCTCAAATTATCGGGCAGCTGAATCGCGAAGGACAGGGAAGTTCCGGACTCGAATTCTATTTCGATACGACGTTCCGCGGAACGGACGGCTGGCAAACCCGGATAGTGAACCGCGATCGCAAGGTGCAGGCCGGTCGGAAAATGGAAGGACTGGGCCCGATTCCCGGCAAGGATCTTGTCGTGACGATTGACAGGAACATCCAGGAAATTGTCGAAAACGCCTTGAAGGAAGGCGTCGAAGAAGTCCAGGGAAAAAGCGGCAGCGCGGTGGTCGTCGATCCCTATACGGGAGAAATTCTCGCGATGGCGACGTTCCCGACTTTTGATCCGAACGCTCCGCTGACGGCGAGTTCCCGCGTGAAAAATGACATTGTCTCCTTGCCCTATGAACCGGGTTCGACATTCAAGGTGGTGACCGCCGCGACGGCTATCGAAACGCATTCGGTGAATCCGGAAACGGTCTTTAGCGGGGAAGGGGGAACGTGGAACGCGGGAAAGGGAATCAAGATTCACGACGACAGGAAGAGGGATCACGGCAACCACGACATGACGGGTGCGATGGCGGTTTCGTCGAACATCATCTTTGCAAAGATTGCGGATAGCATCGGGGACGAAAAGTTCTATCGATACGTACGTTCGTTCGGGTATGGCGTCAAGACCCAGGTGGAGCTTCCTGGTGAAGAACCCGGGTTGCTGCATCCGCTGTACAGGTGGAGCGGTCGTACGGGAATGACGATAGGTTACGGTCACGAAATTCTGGTGACGCCTATCCAGATGGTGATGAGCTACTGCGCTATCGCGAATGGCGGAATCCTGTGGCAGCCCACGCTTGTTCGGGAATGGCGCTCGGCGGATGGCGAAGTCATCGAGAGAAATTCTCCGAAAAAAGTGCGTCGGGTGATTTCGGAAAAGACCGCGGCGCGCGTGCGGTCCATGCTCCGCGAAGTCGTCGAAATCGGAACGGGAAAGAAGGTGAACTCCCAGAAAATTCCGGGGGTTCTCTTTGGCGGAAAGACGGGAACGGCCATCAAGGTGAACGAGAGTTCCCAGCGATACGACGAAAGCAAGACGTTCGCTTCGTTTATCGGGCTTGCCCCTGCCGAAAATCCGCGCTACGTGTGCATGGCTCTTGTCGATGAACCGAAATATGGAATGACTTCCGGGGGGGCGGCGGCGGGGCCCATCTTCAGAAAGATCATGGAAGGTCTCTATTATTCTCCGCAGACGTCTCCTGTTCCCTATAACCTGGAACGCGTTTCTCTTTCCGAGAATTGTGACGTGGAATTTATCGGACTTTCGGACGACGATGCGAGAAGCCTTTCGAAAAGTCGCCAATGCCCGGTTTCCTTTGTGGGCGAAGGGAAAACGGTTGTCGCTTCGGAGCGAGACTTTGAAAACGGTGCCCTGATTCTAAGGCTTGGAACGGCAAACGGGCAACAGATGCCGGACCTTGTCGGACTTTCCCTGCGCGATGCCCTGGAACAGATCGGAAAGTTTTCCGGTGACGTGGAAATCGAAGGCAAGGGCCGCGTCAAGCGGCAGATTCCCGCTCCCCATGCCGTCCTGAAACGCGGCGAAAAGTTCAAGCTCGTTCTTTCCGAGAAAGGGTAGATGGTATGTTGTTTGAAGATGCTTTGAAAAATCCGAACGTCAAGGGCCTTTCCGACGATTCGCGAAAGGTCCTCGCAAACGACCTGTTCTTTGCGCTTCCCGGCGAGCGTGCCGAGGAGTTTGCAAAGACCGCGCTTTCGAAAGGGGCTGTGGCCGTTGTCGCCGAGACCGAGGCTCCGCGTGGGCTTTCGGACAGGTGGATTCTCGTTCCGAACGCGAAGGCGGCGCGCGCGTTGGCCGCGAAGGCTTTTTACCGCGACCCGTTCTCGAAGCTCTCCGTTCACGCGGTAACGGGAACGAACGGCAAGACGACCAGCGCTTTTTTGATGGAAGCGATGCTTGCCGGCGAAGGAAAGAAGACGGCTCTTCTCGGGACGATTTGCAAGAAAATAGGGGGGCGAGTGGAATCGTCCAGCTTGACGACTCCCGGAATCCTGGAACTCTATGCCTTTGCCGCCGAAGCGGTCGATGCCGGCTGTTCGGATCTCGTGATGGAAGCCTCGTCGCATTCGCTTTGCCAAGGCCGCGTCGATGGCATTGCGTTTCGAAGCGGGCTGTTTTCGAACCTGACCGAGGATCATCTCGATTACCACAGGACAATGGAGAATTACTTCGAAGCGAAAAAGCTTCTCTTCACGAAGTATCTTGCGCAAGACGGAGTCGCGGTCGTCAATGTCGATGATTCTTTTGGCGCGCGGCTTTTCGAAGAAATTCCTGTTGTGCGCAAAGTGTCCGTGTCGCGCCTTGGAAAGCCCGGTGCGATGCTCGTTCCGCAGTCGATCGAAAGTTCGGAAGACGGTCTCGTTCTGGACGTTCCCTTTGTTTCTTCGCAGGTCCTGAAGACGGGACTTGTCGGCGATTTCAATGCGGACAACGTGTTGCTTGTCTCGGCATGGGCGCGCGCGCTCGGCATTTCGGATGCGGCTATCGCGAAGGCTCTACTCTCGGTCAAGGTTCCGGGTCGGTTCGAGGTGACATTCAACGACGGCTCGCGCCGCGTCATTGTGGATTACGCGCATACGCCGGACGCCTTGGAACGCGTTCTTCGTACGGCCAGGACCCTGTGCAAGGGAAAGCTTTCCGTCGTGTTCGGCTGTGGCGGTGACCGCGACAGAAACAAGCGCCATATCATGGGAGCGATTGCGGAACGGGAAGCGGATTTCGCCTGGGTCACTTCGGACAATCCGCGGACGGAAAATCCCGAAGCGATTATCGCGGAAATCGTGAGCGGAATGCATACGAAGAAATTCCGCGTCGTCGTTTCCCGCGAGGAGGCTATCTCCAGGGCTTGCCGTGCCTTGCAGGCTGGCGATATGCTTGTCGTTGCCGGAAAGGGGCATGAAGATTACCAGATAATCGGAACGACCAGGCAACATTTCGACGATCACGAAATCATCCTCCGGGAGATGAAATAATGGCGATATCGAAAGGAATTCAAAATCTGGACTTGACCATTGGCGAACTTTGCGAGATCCTCGAAAGCGAACCGGTGGGAATTTCGGCACGGGCCTCGAAGCGCAAGGTGAAGCTTTGCTTCGACAGTCGCGAAGCGGCACCCGGCGTTGTCTATTGGCCGTTGAAAGGCGCGCGTTTCGATGCGCATGAATTTATTCCGCAGGTGATGAAAAAAGGAGCTCTGATGACCGTGATGGATGAAAACCGCGCAAAGGATTTTCCGACGGAGGTCTATGTCCCTGTCGATGATACGAATGCAGCCCTCTTGAAGCTCGCCAAGGGTTACCAGAGACTCTTCAAGCTGAAGAAAATCGCGGTGACCGGTTCAAACGGGAAGACAACGACAAAGGAAATGCTGAAAGCGGTTCTTTCCGAACAGTTCAAGACAGTGGCGACCGAAGGCAACTTCAACAACCAGATTGGCGTTCCCAAGACGATTTTCCGGTTCCGGCATTCGGACGAGGTTGCCGTCGTGGAAATGGGGACTAGCGCTCCCGGGGAAATTCACCCGCTGTCGATGGCCGTGGAACCCGATATCGCCGTGATTACGAATGTCGGGGCGAGTCATCTGGAACGTCTTGGAACCCTCGATAATGTTTTCAGGGAAAAGGTGACGATCGCGGACGGGCTTCGGAAGGGCGGTCTTCTGGTGGTGAACGCGGACGATACGCGGCTTTCGAAGCTTCGGACAAACAGGAGCTATCGCGTTCTCACGTTCGGCATTAAGCGCGGAGTCATCCGGCCCGAACATCTCAAGTGGGATGCAAACGCCTGCGCCTCGTTCTCTATCGGCCGGACGGAATTTCGCCTGAACGTTCCCGGAATCCACAATGTCTATAATGCGCTTGCCGTTATCGCGGTCGCGACTTCTCTCCGGATGCCCAAATCGACGATCGCGCGGGCTCTGGAAAAGTTCCATGCGGCGAACATGCGGATGGAAATTCGAAACGGCATCGGCATCAAGGTTGTTTCGGACTGCTACAATGCGAACCCTTCTTCGACGCGGATGGCTCTCCAGACGATCGGGGCGCTGGAAAGGCCCGTGCGGAAAATCGCGGTCCTGGGCGACATGCTCGAACTGGGCGACAAGAGCGCGGAGCTGCATCGGGAAATCGGTGAACTCGTGCACGCGATGCATTTTGATTTCCTGGTGGCGGTCGGCAAGTGGAGCGTGAACACGCAAGAGGGGGCAATCGCTAGCGGAATGGATAAAAACGCAGCGCTGCATTTTGAAAGTGCGGAAAAGGCGATGGAATTTCTTTCGGAAAATGTCCATTTGGGAGACATTGTCCTGGTAAAGGGTTCCCGCGGCATGAAGATGGAACAAATCGTCGAAAACTTGCTTCGGCTGGAACCGGTCGCGGTGAATCGGTAAGGGTGTCGTCGATGAAGAAAAACTCCGTACTGAATTTTGACAAGGGTCTCTTGCTGGCGGTCATCGGGCTTCTGGTTCTAGGCGTCTATGTCATTTACAGCGGAAGCAACTTCCGGGCGACGCAAAACGGGTTTCCGGAGTCGTACTATGCGATGAAGCACCTGAGATTCATCGGAATCGGACTGTTGCCGATGAGCATGGCGATTTTTGTCGATCATCGGATTTTTCATCGGCTTGCCCAGCCCCTTTTCCTCTTCTGCCTTGTTCTGCTTGTCGTCGTGATTGTCTGCGGAATGGCGGCGAAGGGAGCCACCCGATGGCTTTCTATCGGTGGAATGTCGCTCCAGCCCGCGGAGTTCATGAAGCTCGCGATATTCGCACTGATGTCCCGGAAACTTTCGAAACTTGGCGACAATATCGTGGATTTGAAAGAAGGCTATCTAAAGCCCTTGGTTCTCCTTCTCGTCGTCTGTGCCCTGATCATCGGACAACCGAATCTTTCGATGGCCCTGATAATCTTTTCGACAATCTTTGTGCTCTTCTTCGTTTCGGGAGTCAGGGTTCGCTATCTCCTGATGTCCTTTGTCCCGGTGATCCTGACCGTTGTCGCGCTCTGTCTGCTTGCGCCCTATCGGTTAAGGAGAATCCAGGCGTTCCTGCATCCGGAAGAGCATTTGAAAGATGGCGGCTACCAGCTCTGGAGTTCCCTGGTGAGCCTTGGACATGGCGGCTGGTTTGGAACGGGTGTCGGGCAGGGAACGCAAAAGCTCGGTTTCTTGCCGGAATCCTACAAGGATGTCGCTTACAGCCTGCTCGGAGAGGAACTCGGCTTTCTTGGAACTTTTGCCGTTCTTTTCCTTTTTGGCGTTATCGTGTACAAGGGGCTGATGATTGCGCGGAATGCCCGCTCGCGCTTTTCCCGGTATTTCGCGATTTGCCTTGCGACATCGCTCGCTTTCAACATGAGCTTCCATGTAGCGGTCTGCACGGGACTGATTCCGACGACAGGGCAGCCGCTACCGTTTATCAGCTATGGCGGGACCAATCTGATCGTATCCATGATTTCGGTCGGGATCTTGCTGAACATTTCACGCGCGCGGACAGGCGAGATTCTCGATGAACCTCGAAGTGTCGTGCAGGATGAGAGGCCTTTATGAAACAGAAGAAGTTTTTATTCGCATGTGGCGGTACGGGTGGACACGTGTTCCCGGCGATTGCTATCGCCGAGAGCCTTGGAAGGCTGGGCGTGAAGAACATCTCGTTTGCCGGTCGCAAGGATTCGATGGAGTCTAGGCTTGTCAGGCCGTATTTTGAATTCGACGAAATCACGGCGGTGCCGCTTCACCGCGGTTCGTTTACGCAGAATCTGTCGCTTCCCTTTAACCTGGTCAAGGCGATACAGAGCGCAAAGGTGGTCTTGAAGAAGCGAAAGCCGGATGTCGTTGTCGCTACGGGCGGATACGTTTCCCTGCCCATCGTGATGGCTGCCGGTCTTGCAAGAATCCCGGTCTATATCCAGGAACAGAACGCGGTCGCGGGGATTGCGAACAAGGTCGGTGCGCGCGTCGCAAGGAAAATTTTTGTCACGTCGGAAGAGGCGCGAAAATTCTTTCCGAATACGGAGACGCTTGTCTTTGGAAATCCCGTGCGCGAACTTCCGAAAATGGAATCGCTTTTTCGTCCGAAGGAATTTGCGGAAGGGAAAAAGTCCGTCCTGGTCGTGGGAGGCTCCCAGGGCGCACGGGGCATCAACGTCAAGATGGAAGAGGTCCTTCCCGAAATCGCAAGACGAACCGACATCTCGGTCGTGTGGCAGGCGGGCGCAAAAAACGTCGAATCGATCCGGGAGCGGGTTTCTATCCCGGAAAACGTGACGCTTGTCGCTTTTCTGGACAACATCTATTCCTACATGGGATACGCGGATCTGATCGTGAGCCGGGCCGGAGCCTCGACGCTTGCGGAAATTCTCGCTTTCGGCAAGCCTTCGATCCTCTTCCCGTTCCCGTTTGCGACGGCGAACCACCAGGAGTTCAATGCGCGGGTTGTCGAAAAGGCGGGAGCGGCTCTCGTCGAACTGGACAGCGAACCGAACGGTCTCTGGAACAAGGTCGAAAGGCTTCTTTCGGATGGCGAGGCGCTCGGCGGAATGGCGGCTCGGGCGAAGTCCATCGGAATGCCCGATGCGGCGGACAAGATTGCAAAAGTCATTGTGGAGGCGGAGTTGTCAAGATGAACCTGATTCCCAGTAGTCGCGTCAAGAAACTGCATTTTGTGGGCATCGGCGGAGCCGGAATGTCCGGAATCGCGGAAGTGCTGCACGAAAACGGATTTGTCGTTACCGGCAGCGATTCGGGCGACGGTCCCGCAATCGAATACCTAAAGGATTTGGGGCTTGTCATCTATCCAAGGCACGAAGCGAAGAACGTCGAAGGCGCGGATCTCCTGGTCTATTCGTCGGCGGTGACGATGGACAATCCGGAAATCGTCGAGGCGAAGGCGCGTCGCATTCCCGTGATTCGTCGGGCGGAAATGCTCGGTGAACTGATGCGTCTGAAGTACACGCTCGCCGTGAGCGGGACTCATGGAAAGACGACCACAACCTCGATGCTCGGCGCTATCTGGGAAGCGGCGGGAGAGGATCCGACGGTAATTGTCGGCGGAGTCGTCAAGGGAAAGGGTAGCGGTGCAAAGGTCGGTCGCGGGCGTTACCTGATAGCGGAAAGCGATGAATTCGACCGGAGCTTTCTTTCGATGATGCCTTCTTCGGCGATCATCACGAACATCGACAGGGAACATCTCGATACCTACGGAACTCTCGACTCGGTAAAGGACGCCTTTGTCGCGTTTGCGAACAAGGTTCCGTTTTACGGACAGGTTGTCGTCTGTATCGACAATCCGAATATCCAGTCCGTTCTTTCGCGCTTCACGAAGCCCGTCGTCACCTATGGATTCAGCCGCCAGGCGATGTATCGGGCGGACAACCTGTGCGTTCAGGGCGGAGTTTCCCGTTTCGACGTTTTCCGGAACGGCGAAAATCTCGGCAACTTTACGCTTCGGATTCCGGGACGTCACAACGTGCTGAACGCGACGGCGACGATAGCCCTTTCGCACGAAGAGAACATTCCGACGGAAGTCGTCCGCAAGGCTCTTTCCGGGTTTACGGGGGTCAAGAGGCGCTTTGAGCTTGTCGGTGAGGCAAGCGGAGTCCTGGTCTATGACGATTACGCGCACCATCCGACGGAAGCCTTTGCCACCTTGCAGGGCGCGCGAGACACGTTCCCGGAACGGCGCATTGTCGTCGTGTTCCAGCCGCATCTTTATACGCGGACGCGCGACCAGTACGAAGCCTTTGCCGAAGTCTTTGCGAATTGCGACGAGCTTCTCGTCTGCGAAATCTACAAGGCTCGCGAACAGCCGATTCCCGGAATTTCCGGAAAGCTCATCTCGGATTCGGCGATTTCCCGCGGACACCAGAACGCCCGCTTTGCGGGGACGAAGGAAGACGCGGTCGAAATCTTGAAAAAAGATGTCAAGCCGGGCGATCTCGTGCTTTTTATGGGCGCGGGCGATATCTGGAAAGCGGAACGGTCCTTTTTGGAGGCGCTGGAAAAGTAGATGGCCAGGATGGGAACCAACGCGATCAGGCATCGGCAGATAAGCCGTGAAAACCGGAAGAAGGCTTTCGGTCGTGCCGTGCAGTGGCTTCGAAGGAAGGGGTGGAAAATCCTTCTCGCCGTCGCCGTTCTGGGCGTTGCCGTCTGGCAAGGATGGTTCTGGATTCGGAAGTTCAGCCCCGCGGAACTTCGGACGCTCAAGACGGTGAGCATCACGGGAAACCGGATGCTCACATGGGAAGAAATCCTGCAGACCGCCGCTCTCGAAACGGGAATGCCCATGTCGGAAATCGATGCGGACAGCGTCCGGAACCGTCTGCTTTCGCTCCCTCTCTTGCAGGATGCGGAAGTTTCCGTCGGCTTTTTCTGGAAAGTGGAAGTCGCGGTCAGGGAGGCTATCCCCGTGATGGAGACGATTGAAAATGGAGAACGGAAGTTCTATTCGGAGCGGGGACAGGTGCTTCCCATTTTCGCGATAATGGAACTTCCGGTAGCGACGGTTTCCCACAATCGCGAGATAAAGCCGATTGCCGCCTTTTTGCAGAAAATGCGGTCCGCGGACGAGAGGCTCTACCGGTCTGTCTCCCAGGTTTCGCTAAACGAAAAGCGGCACGCAATGGAAGTCTTCTTTCGCGATACGCGGATGAAGGTACTCTTCCCGCTGGAAGGAATTTCGGAAAGGACTTTCGCCCACTACCGCTTGCTGGTCGATGGACTTTCCAGGAAAATGTCAAATGTCAAGTCTTTGGATATGCGTTTTGAAGGCTTTGCCTATGCAGTCGAGGTAGAATGATGGTAAAAGAAGAGGTAAATATCAACGGAATCGATCCGAGCCGAATCATCGTCGGTCTCGACATCGGAAGCTCTAAAATCGGCGTCTTCATCGGTCAGCGCGAAGATGGCGGCAAGGTCCGTATCCTGGGCTTTGGAAATCCGTCACTCCGGAAAAACGACGCGAAGGAACTCGAAGCGACCATCCAGGCTCTGAAAAAGGCGGTGGGCGATGCGGAACTTTCGAGCGGCGTCGATGTGAAGGACGTTTACGTGGGCATTGCCGGCAGCAATATCCGTTCCGTGGCGAGTCGTGCGACGATTCCTCTTCGCGAATTTGGCGGAGTGGTGACAAAGTCCGCGATGGACAAGGTCGTGGAGCAGGCGAGTCTGCTTGTGCAGCGTCCTGTCGATATGGATGTCATCCACAAGCTTCCGGGCGACTACGATCTGGACGGTCGCAAGGGAATCAAGAATCCCCAGGGAATGGAAGGCACCAGTCTCAGCGTGGATGTCCAGCTGGTGCTCGCCCAGAAGGGCATTGTGCGGAATATCCGGAAAGCGGTCGAAAGCGCCGGGCTCACCGTAAAGGGCCTTGTTCTCGAACCGCTTGCCGATGCGTATTGCGTCTTGGAAAACGCGGAGCGCGAACTTGGCATTGCGATAGTCGATATCGGAGAAACCTCTACCGACGTGGCCGTGTTCATGGAAGACAAGGTCGCCTACACGATTTCCTTTGACATTGCGGGCGACGCGATTACCTATGATATCGCTCGCGGACTGAATACGGCGATGGATCGCGCGGAAGAGATCAAGAAGATGTATGGCTCGTGCCGACAATCAAACGTTCTCGAGAACGTAAGCTTCACGGTTCCGGGTCTTGGCGGTCGTGCCGGCAAGGAATGCAGTAAGCAGTATCTGGCGAAAATCGTCTGTTCCCGGATGCGCTACATCTTGCAGATGGTGCACGACGATTTGCAGAACAAGGGATTTCTCGACAAGCTCGGCGCAGGCATCGTCATCACCGGCGGCACTTCGCTTCTCGACGGAATACAGGAAGTCGCCGAGGATATTTTCGAAAAGGTTCCCGTGCGGCTCGGCAGCCCCCAAAAGCCGAACGAGGGATTCAGCGAAATAGTCTGCATGCCGACACATTCGACAGGCGTCGGACTTCTGTATTACGCGGCGCAGGAATCCCTTTTGCCGAAGCGCCGTGAAACGCGCGCGACAAAAGCTGTCGGAACGGTCGGAAACGTTTTTAAACGCGTCTTGAATTTCCTCAAGAGTTTCATCTAGGAACTTCGGCGCGAAAGGTTTTTAACAACAAAACAGGGAGAAAACAGATGAACGAACTCGAAAACAACGCAACGGAATTTTCCGGAAAGCAACACATCATCGCTTGCGACAATCACAAGGCGAAAATCAAGATTGTCGGCATTGGCGGCGCCGGTGGAAACGCTGTCAATCGCATGGTGAACATGAACATCCGGGATGTCGAATTCATCGCCATCAACACGGACGCGCTTGCGCTCGACAACAACCTGGCGGACGAGAAAATCGCTATCGGCCAGAAGACGACAAAGTCTCTCGGTGCAGGCGCAAAGCCGGAAGTCGGCCGCCAGGCGCTGATGGAAGACAAGGAAACGGTCGAAAAGAAGCTCGAAGGGGCGGACATGGTGTTCATCTCGGCGGGAATGGGTGGCGGTACGGGAACCGGTGCGGCTCCTGTCGTCGCGGAAATCGCTCACCAGCTCGGGATCCTGACCGTTGCCGTGGTGACGATGCCTTTTCGCTGGGAAGGTCCCGTGCGTCGTCGCAACGCGGAAAAGGGACTTGCCGCTCTCCGCAAGGTGGTGGATTCCATCATCGTCATCAACAACCAGCGTATCATGGAAGTCATCGAGAAGAATACGCAGATGAAGGAAGCATTCCTCAAGGTCGATGAGGTACTCGGCAATGCGGTTCGCAGCATTTGCGATATCATGTTTATCCACGGGACAATCAATGTCGATTTTAACGATGCGCGCACCATCATGACAAACGGGGGCTCCTCCCTGATGGGAACGGGTATCGCTTCGGGAGAAGATCGCGCCATCAAGGCTGCCCAGGCGGCGATTGCGTGTCCGCTTCTCGACAATATCAAGGTCAGCGGCGCTTCGGGCGCTCTGATAAACATCGCTCACGGTGAAAACTTTACCATGAACGAATACGACGAAGCGATGGCTTTCCTCTACGAGCAGATCGGCGAGGAAAACGAACCGAACATTGTTCCGGGCGACGTGACGATTCCCGAACTCGGGGACAGGGTGAGCATTACCGTTATCGCGACAGGTTTTGACAAGTGCGCGGATGACGAGCCGGAAAGGATTGCGACGCCTGCGGCAAAGACGTCCGCTTCGAAATCCGAAAAACGCGTGGAACAGGCGATTCCGCGGCAAACGGTCGATTTTGTAGCGCTCGCGCATTCCGAGGAAGAAAAATCGCCCAAGGCAGAGACCGCTTGCAACCATGTTATCCAGGCCTGCGAACCCGAAGATGCGGCGCGATCGGCAAAAGCCTTGTCCGTGGAGACGAACGCTCCGACAGCCATGTCGTATCGTGACGAAAAGTTCAACGCTCGCAGCGAAGCCATTCACGAGGAAGAGGTTCGGCTGAAGGAAAACGCGGAAACGCTGGTGATGGCGAAAGCGGACTCTAACAAGTATTCCGAGGAATATGACAACGAGCTGCTTTCGGAAGAAAGCCGCTATGGAATTCCCTGTTTCCTCCGCAACAATCCGATTGGCGAAAAGGATTTCTGATTTTCCACAACAACAAAAGGCTAGCGTGGTATCCCTGCCGCGCTAGCCTTTTTTTTTCTGCCGACAGGCAGGCCTGCCCGGCGAGGGGCGTGCCAGAGTTTAGTTGGGAGAACTTAGAGCTTAGAACAGTGAACGCTTAAGCATCTGGCATACAGAATATAGATGTCTGCAAATCTAAGTTCTAAAATCTCAGTTCTAAGTTCTGCTCCCCCCTTCCTTGCAACCACCCCCAGGGCCACGCTTTTTCAGAGCTTAGTGAGCAGAACTTGGAGCTTAGAGAGGCAGAGCGGGCAGGTCGCTTAGCGAGCACTCCACTCTCCACACTCCACTATCGACTAGGTTCTGACCATGCTATTCGATGTTCATCGTCTGCTCGCGAATGGTTTCGACGCTATCTTTTAGCTGGATGGCGAGCGCGGCAATGTTTGCGCTTTGGCATTTTGTCGCGAGAGTGTTCGCTTCGCGGCCCATTTCCTGCAGGATGAACGTCAGCTTTTTTCCCTGGTTCGTTCCCGTTTCGAGGGCGGCAAGAAACAGCTTGTTGTGGCTCTTGAATCGCGTGATTTCTTCGTTGATGTCGAGCCTGTCCGCAATGACGCTCGCTTCCTGGGTGACGCGCACGGGATCGAGGCCCGCTTCGCCGACAAGCTTTTTCAGGCGTTCTTCGAACTTTTTCTTCCATTCGACGATTCGCTCCGGATCGAGCGTCTTTATCCGATCGAGAATCTCGTCCATCTGGCGGACGCGCGTTTCCAGGTCGCTTTTTAGATTCTGGCCTTCCTTTTCGCGCATCTGTACCAGGGCCTTGAGCGCCCGGTCGAGCGAACCTTTCAAAAGTTCTTCCGTTTCCTTTTGATCGGATTCGGAACTGTATTGCAGAACGTTCGGCAGGGACAGCACCTGTTCGAGCGTCGGCTCGCCGGAAATCCCGTATTCTTTCTTGATGTCCCTTGCGATTTTCAGGAACGCTTCGACGGCTTCCCGGGAATATCCGCTAGGTATTGCGCCGTCTTCGGCGTCTCCGAGCGTAACGGTCAGATTGACGGATCCGCGCGAGAGAAATTTCTTGACTTCTTCCTTGAGTGAAAATTCAAGGTGGGAAAACGTCTTGGGTAGATGGCTGGAGATTTCGAGAAAACGGTTGTTTACCGAGCGCACTTCGACCGTGCACTGCATTCCTCGCAGCCTGAATTCGTCCTTGCCGTAACCGGTCATCGATATAATTGCCATGAGGCAAATATATCTTAATCACGAGCGCTTGACCATTGCGACGACGCGTTCTGCGCCCAGGTTTACCAGTCCGAGCCTCGTGAGAATCTTGCTCAGGCGGTGTTCGTTCACGGTTACGATTCTTTCGATGGACAGATTCTCCGCTTCGGCGAGCCGCACGAAATCCCGATAGGTGAAGCAGTGGATGTTCGGCGTCTCGTACCATTCGTAGGGAAATTCCGGAGACTTAGGCATCCGTCCGTGGTAGCACAGGGCAAAGCGCATTTCCCAGGAACCAAAGTTGGGGAACGTGATGATGGCGTGCTTCGCGATTCGCATGATTTCGCGGAGCATCAGCTTTTGGTTTCGCACTTCGGGAAGCGTACGGTTGAAAACCGCGTAGTCGAAACTGTCGTCGGCAAAGGACCTGAGGGCGTTCAGGTTCAGCTTCTTTTCGATGACGGGGACGTCCCGCTCGATGCAGCCGAGAATGTTCGTAAAGTCCTTTTCGACGCCTACGCCCGTGACCTTCTTCTTTTGCCAGAGCGAATCGACGAGAAGTCCGTCTCCCGCACCGAGGTCGAGAATCCTTGCACCGGCGGGTATCAGTTCGTCGATAATCGAAATGTCCTTTTCGCTGTGAAATGCCGGCGTGCCTGTTGCCGGAGCGTCTCCGATGCGTCCTCCCAGAAAGCGGGAAACCGCCATGCCTAGCGTTCCGCATTCGACGAGAAATCCGTCATGCCCGAAATTCGTGTCGAGTTCGAGGCTTGTCACGACCTTTCCCGTGTTCAGAAGCGCTTCCGTAATCCTTCGCGACTCGCTTGGCGGAAACAGCCAGTCCGTCGAAAGGTTCACGTTCAGGAATTGCGCCTTGACGTTCTGGAACGCCTTTTCGAGCGAACCGTATTCTGTCGCGAGATCGAACGTGTCCGTCGCATGGGCGATATGCAGGTAGCTGTTCGCGTCGAAGCGTTCCACGAACTTTTTTCCCTGGTGGTCAAGATAGGTTTCGAGCGACGATCCCGAATAGAACTTGGCGGGCTTTTCTACCCGGATGTCTGCGCGCGTGAATCGCTTTTCCATGCCTTTCGCGGAAAGGTAGGTGATGTGCGCGAGCTTTCTTGCGTTGGAAAGTCCCGTCGCGGGAATCTCCTTGCCGTAATAGTCGCCGTTGCTATAGTTCGGATCCATCGTGATGACGTCGCGTCCGACGATTTCGAATCCCAGGGCCTGGGCGGAAAATCCGGGAGAGGTCGCTATCAGAATGACGCGTTCGATGATTTCGGGATAGTAGATGGCCCACTTCATTGCCTGGAAGCCGCCCATCGACCCTCCGATGACGCAGCGGAAACTCTTGATTCCCAGGGAATCGGCGAGTTTCTTCTGGGCGCGGACCATGTCTCCGATGGTAATCGTGGGAAACGTCGAACCGTAGGGCTTTCCCGTTCGCGGATCGATGCTTGCGGGACCCGTCGAGCCTTTGCAGCCGCCGAGCACGTTGGAGCAGACGACGAAGAACCGGTCCGTATCGACTGCCTTGCCCTTTCCAATCAGGGCGTCCCACCAGCCGACGTGCTTGTCTTCCTTGCTGTAGAATCCGGCGACGTGGGCATCCGCGGTAAGCGGCGAACAGATCCAGACCGCATTTGACCGTTCTTCGTCGAGCGTTCCGTATGTTTCGTATCGGAGGGAAACCTCGGGCAGGGATTCTCCGCTTTCGAGAACAAAGCCTTCCTTGCCGCAATCGAGCTTTCTGTCGTGGAATTCGACGGGTCCGAGACTGTCTTTATGCAAATATTCGCTCATATGCAAAAATATAGAACTTTACGGAAAAACGGACAGCCTGATTGTTTAGCGAAATGGTAAGAGTTTGTCAGCGGACGACGAGCGCCGCCAGGGAAAGTTCAAGTCCCATCCGACTGTCGCAAATTCCGTTCTTGATGTCGCTGTCGAGTTCGCCTAGACGCTTGATGACGCGGCAGAGAAGCTCGGGCGACCAGTTCATCGCCTTGCGGGGTTCGTTCAGCTTCTTTTCGAATAGCCACGGATTCGCTCCGAGCTTCGCCGCGATTTCGGCGACGGGGATCTTTCGCCCGAGCATTGTCCGGATGTGGAGAAGTCTTACCGCGTAGGCTTCGAGCGCGGCGATTATCTGGATTCCCTCTACGCCGGAGTCGAGAAGTTCGCGAAGCTTCTTCGTGTAGGCCTGCGGGTTCCTGTCGCCAAAGGGTTCGCGGATTTCGAACGCGGCGATTTCCCTTTGCGGCGCTATCATCAGTTTCGCCTGTTCAAGAGAAATGACCTTTCCTTGCGGATCGAGCAGAAGGATTTTCCTGAGTTCCGCGTCGATTCTCGCCTGGTCCGTTCCCAGCGCGTCGGCGACATACGAAGCTGCCAGCGGCTCGATTCTTCGACCGAGATCCGTTTCCGCGTGGGCGGTTATCCACTTTGCCATTTCGTAGTCGCGCGGAGACTTGCATTCCTTGAACGTCGCGATTCCCTGGAGCGACTTGTAGAGCTTTCCCGTCTTGAGCAACTTTTCGAAGTCGAGCAGAAGGTTTGCGCTTGGCGATGTCTTGAACCAGGATTCAAGTGCGGCCGTGTCGTCCGCCTTGATCGATTCCGCCTTGCGCAGGACGACCGTCTGTTCGCTCGCAAACAGCGAGCAGGAATCGCACGCTTCGATGACCGCGTCGGCGATGGATGGAATGTTCGTGTCGTTTCCGAAGAGAATCTTTCGCGCCAGCGGATCGTCCTTGCGGTCGCCGAGAGTCTTTGCGAGAAACTGATCGATCAGACGGTCCTTCTCGAACTCGCTGTCTCCGATGAGAACGACAATCATTTGCGCTTACTTGACGTCGAGAATTTCAAAGACGTTCTTGCCTTTGGGAGTGATGACTTCTGCCTCTTCGCCTTTCTTCTTTCCGAGAAGAGCCTTGCCGATGGGGCTCGTAAAGCTGATTTTCCCGTTGATGGCATCGACGCCTTCCGGGGAGACTATCGTGTAGGTGATATCGCGGTTCGTCTTCTTGTTGCGGAGCTTGACCGTCGCGCCGAACTTGATTTCTCCACCCTTGGTCGGGTCATACTTGATGATGACGGCACGCGCGACGCGGTCTTCGAGGTAGTTGATGCGCGATTCGATTTCTCCCTGGCGGTCCTTTGCCGCATGGTAGGCGAAGTTTTCGCTCAGGTCTCCCTGGGCGCGCGCTTCCGCGATTTCGTCGATAATCTTCGGGCGTTCGACCTTTTTCAGGTTTTCCAGTTCCTGCTTGAGCTGATCGTAAGTTTCTTGGGTAACGGGTATATTGTCCATAGGGAGAAATTTATAAATTTCCGTGGCCTGCGACAAACGGGCAAAGGAAGTTCGATATGCTTACGATATTGAAAGATGGCGGAGTCTGTTCTCCGAAAGGCTTTACCGCTGCGGGCTATACGGCGGGAATCAAGGCGAGCGGAAAGCCCGACATGGCGCTTCTGAAAAGCGAAAAGGCGGCGCGTTGCCTTGCCGTCTTTACCACGAACAAGGTCAAGGCGGCTCCGGTTCTCTATGACAAGTCGGTCCTCGAACACGCGCACTTTGCGTCGGCGGTCATCGTAAACAGCGGAAACGCGAACGCCTGCACGGGAGCGAAAGGACTGGAAGACAGCGCCCGGATGGCTACGCTCGTCGAAAACGAACTCGGGCTTGCGCCGAAAAGCGTACTGGTCTGCAGCACGGGGGTCATCGGGCATCCGATGCCGATGGACAAGGTCGAAGCGGCCATTCCGCACCTGGTGAAAGGCCTTCACGAAAACGCCTCCGCCGAATTCGGTACGGCGATTCTCACCACGGACCGGGTCCTCAAATCGCTCGCGGTGGAAGTCGAAACCGCGGCGGGAAAGGTGACTGTCGGCGGCTGCTGCAAGGGCAGCGGCATGATACATCCGAACATGGCGACGATGCTTGCCTTCATCACGACGGACCTAGGGCTTCCGCTAGACTTCTTTGCCGAGTTCCGCGCGGACATATCGGACTCCTTCAACGCGATTACCGTCGATGGCGACACCAGCACGAACGATACGTGTCTCTTGCTTGCGAACGGCGTCTCCGGCATTCGGTACGAGGATCTCTCGCTGAGCGAAAAAAGCGAGTTCCGCACCGCGCTGATGACCGTGATGAAGGAGCTTGCGAAGGATATCGCCCGGGACGGCGAAGGTTCCACCAAGTTTATCGAGATTCGGGTCGAAAAGGCGGAAAGCCATGAAGAAGCGCTTCGGATGGCGCGCTTTGTCGGAACGAGCAATCTCGCGAAGTGCGCGATGTTCGGCGAAGATCCGAACTGGGGAAGAATCCTTTCGAGCGCGGGTTCGAGCGGCGTGAACATGGTCGCGGACCAGACGGACCTCTATTTCGGGGACATCAAGGTCCTTTCCGGCGGACGTCCCGTCGAATGCGACCGGAAAAAGCTCGAAGACGTCGTGAAGCAAAAGGAATACAAGGTGACTCTCGTGCTGAATATCGGCGAAGCGAGCGCCTCTGCCTATACGTGCGACTTGAGCTATGAATACGTGAAGATCAACGCGGAATATACGACCTGATTTTTTTTGAATGCCTCCAAAAAAACGGCCGGTTCCTTTGAACCGGCTGTTTTCGTCTTGTCAAAGACAGGGACTAGGCGTTCATCGCGCCGCGTTCGAGCTTGATAGTGAAGTTCGTGATGTCGCAGACTTCGCTCGGTCCCCAATACTGGATGGGACCCGGGTAGGTGTAGGATTCCGTCTTCGCCCATTCGTCGCGGCGTGCGGCGAAGAACTTGAACGGAGCACCGTCGAGCTCGACAAGGGCCTTGCGGATAACGGGCTTGTCCGCGCCGGCACGGCGTTCGATGTTCATCATCATCGTAATCGGAAGGCCGCCGGCGGTCCAGTTCTCGATGCCCTTCGTGAGGTTGCGAACGGAACTCATGTATCCGTTCATGCCGTTCAGGGCGAGCACGGAAGCGGTGAATCCCAGGCTGTAGCAGTAGTCCGCATCAAAGTTCGACGGAGCCGCGCAACGTCCTTCGTAACCGAAGAAGTGGTTGAGCGCGCTGAACTTGCCCTTGAAATCGGGACGGCTCTTGAGGTCCTTCTTCACCATGTCGATGATGAGCTTTTCCGTTTCGATGAGCGAAACCTGCACGTTGCCGTGGCTGTCGCGTCCGAGCATCAGCTGCGCCTGGATGCCTTGCGGGAGAATCTGCAGCACGTCGGCGGATTCCTTGCTAATCCATTGGCAGAGCTTTTCCACCTTGGCCGCGGTGTCGAGTTCGGCGACTTCCGCTTCGTGGTGGGCGAGCGCTTCGGAAAGTTCGGAAATCAGGATGCCTACGTCCGGGATGAATTCGAGAAGGCCTTCCGGGATGAGGGCGACGCCGAAGTTCTTGCCCTGGGAAGCGCGGAGCGCGACAACGTCGGCGACCTGCTTGATGACTTCCTTGAGCTTCATCTTCTTTTCCTTGACTTCTTCGGAAATCAGGCAGATGTTCGGATGCGTCTGGAGGGCCGCTTCGAGCGCGATGTGCGAAGCGCTGCGTCCCATGAGCTTGATGAAGTGCCAATATTTCTGGGCAGAGTTCGCGTCGCGCATGATGTTGCCGATGAGCTCGGAGTAGGTCTTCACCGCGGTGTCGAAGCCGAAGGAGGTTTCGATGTATTCGTTCTTCAGGTCACCGTCGATTGTCTTCGGGCATCCGCAGACGCAGGTCTTCACGCCTTTTTGCTGGAAGTATTCACCGAGAACGGCTGCGTTCGTGTTGGAATCGTCGCCGCCGATGATGACTATCGCGTCGAGGGCGAGCTTGTTCGCGACAGCGATGCACTTGTTGAACTGTTCTTCCGTTTCGAGCTTCGTTCTGCCCGACTGGATCATGTCGAAGCCGCCCGCGTTGCGGTAGGCGTCCATCTTCGCGTCGTCGATTTCGATATACTTGCCGTTTTCGAGGCCGGAAGGTCCGCCGAGGAATCCGAACAGGACGGAATCCTTGCTCACGGACTTGATGCCGTCGTAGATGCCCGCGATGACGTTATGTCCGCCCGGAGCCTGTCCGCCGGAAAGAACGACGCCCATGCGAAGCGGCTTGCCGGCTGTGGCTTGCGCCTGTTCGAACTGGACTACCGGAAGTCCGTAGGTTTTCGGGAAGAGCTCCTTGATCTTCGCCTGATCGCTGACGGATTCTGTCGCGGCTCCCTTGTTTATCTTGACGCACGTCGCGCCCTTCTGGAGGGATACGGGAAGTTTCGGCTGGTAAGCCTGGCGAGCCTTGGTCAGCACGGAAATGTTTTCGGACATAGGTACCTCATTGGTTTGAAAAATCCACGCCAAATATAAAAATTTGTATCTTCGAAAGCATGAAACGAATCGCCACATCGCTCTTAGCCCTTTTCCTTTGCTCCGCAACCCTTTTTGCCGACGGGGCGCTCCGATTTGTTCCCGAGCCATACGAGCTGGGCGAAATTTCCCAGGGAGAACTTCGCCATGTCGAGATGGGAGGTGCAAACGTTTCGTCGAAGTCCGTGAAAATCGAAAGCGCGTTGTGCCAGGGAGTCGGATGCTCGAATTTCAAGTTTACGGAAACCGTCGGGCCGCGCGATCCGTTCCGCGTCGAATTCGACTTTTCGACCGAAGGTGTCGAAGGCGCCTTCTCGAATGTCGTCGTTCTTGTCGGAACGGACGGCACGCCTTATCCGGCGACGTTTCAGGGGGTAGTCGCCTCGCCTTTTGTCTTTAGCGAGAAGATGTTCGATGCGGGGTTCTGCAAGCCCGGGGAAAAGCGCGAATGGACCTTTTATGTCTGGGGTTCCGACCGGAAAACGCGTCCCGATCTGGAACTTTCGGCAAAAGTGCCCGGGGAATTTTCGGCAAAAATCCAGAATGTTTCCCTAAACGTCGAAAAGCCGGATGCCGTCCGCGAAGGCGGAAAGGTTCCCGCGCAAAAGATAACGCTTCGCGCAAACGCGCTCGTCCGCGACACGAACGCAAGGCAAAGGAGCCTTTCGAAAATCGTCGCCTTCCAGAGCAAGAAGTTTCCCAAGGCGACTCCGGAAGTTCTACTTATCGGTTACTGGAAAGACTGACGCTAGACCTGCTTTTCAATCACGCGGACATGAGAGCGGGCTACCTATCCAAGATGGGCAATGCAATGTCCGTCCGCTGCGTCAAGGGCGGATCCTGACTGAGAGCGGAATGTGGAGTGTGGAGTACTCGCTAAGCGATCTGCAAAGCCTTGCACGATAAACTGTCATCCTAGAGCGGAGCGCTCTGCGTCTCTAAGCTCTAAGTTCTCTCAACTAAGCTCTGAAAAAGCGGGATAAAAGACGCCTGTAAACTTTTTGCCGCCTTTTTCTTTTTCCGCTTTTTTTCTATCATTGTAAAGAAAAAATAAACAATCATTCTCTTCGCGAGGAATCACATGAAAAAGCAATCCATCGTTTTCCTTTCGGCTCTTGTGGGGGGCGTTCTTCTTTCGGCTTGCGGAGACGACGTTACCAAGGTCACGAACGTGACGAACGAAGTTTCCGACATGGAAACGGTCGCTTCTGCGGATTCGCTCGGTACTTGCGATTCGGCAAGTGTCGGCAAGACGGCATTCGCCAGGGACGAACAAGCGGTCTATGTTTGTTCGGATTCGGGGTGGATTGCGTTTTCCAGAAAATCCGAAGTGGTCGGATGCGCTACGGAAATTCTCTCCGATAGCTCGGGATACAAAATCGTCTGCGGCGACGATTCCGTCGGTGTCATCAAGAATGGCGAAAAGGGCGAATCCGGTACCTCGTGCTCGGCAGAGATCCTTTCCGATGGGACGGGCTACAAGGTCGTTTGCGGCGGGGATTCCGTTGGCGTCGTCAAGAACGGTCTAGACGGAAACGGCTGCATCATAATCGACAACGGGGATGGTATCGTTTCGCAGGTTTGTGGCGAAGATACAACCAGGCTCTACAAGGCGTTTTGCGGTGGCGCACCGTATGATCCGGAGAAGGCTTTCTGCTTTGAGGATTCCATTTACTCCTGTGGCGAAAAGCCTTACGACCCGATGCGGGAGTTTTGCCGTGAAGAGACCATCTATAACCTGTGCGGCGAGAGCTCTTACGACCCGTCAAAAGAGTTTTGCGATTTTCGCGATGCGAACATCTACGGCTATGTCGTGATCGGAGAACAGACCTGGATGGCGGAAAACCTGAACTATGCCTACCCGGAGCTAGTGGGCAAGGATCCGATCAGTTTCTGTTATGATGATAAATCGGTTAATTGCGATCTGTATGGCCGACTCTATACATGGGCGGCCGCGATGGATACGCTCGTGACAGGTTGCGGTGCCGGCAAGATATGTTCCGAAAATGAAAATGTCCGCGGCGTATGCCCCGAAGGTTGGCACTTGCCGAGCGATGCGGAATGGAATTCGCTTATCGATTATGTGACCGCCAATACGACAGGTGGCGAAGATTCTGTCGTAGTTGCCTTAAAGTCGAAAATCGGGTGGAAGAATGACGGCAATGGTTCGGATGCGTTCGGCTTTAACGCTCTTCCGGCGGGCACCTACTATCTCAATGAAGGTTCGTATTTCGGGTGTTTGAACTATGCCGTTTTCTGGACTTCTACGGAAAAGAATGCTTCCAAGGCAAAGGATGTCTTGCTGAATACGTCCATTTCGGTGCATGATGAAGAAAAGAGCATCGTTGTGAATTCTGTCCGCTGCGTCAAGGACTAGCCCTGAACCGAGAGTGAAGGGTGGAGAGTTGAGAGTGGAGTGTTCGCGAAGCGATCTGTAAAGGTTTGTATGGTAAACCGTCATCCTGGAGCGCGGTCAGAGCCTAGAGCTTGGAGCTTAG
>CAVGIM010000048.1:0-24914 GCA_963629575.1 Candidatus Methanomethylophilaceae archaeon | reverse complement strand
AAATTGTCTTTTGGTGACTACTCCAAATCGAACAGGGAGCTTTTTGTTCGTGCGCTTTAAAGATTCGATTCCTTCAGATAGTATTTGGCTGTTAAACAACCAGAAATTAATTGACTTGTCAAAAGATGTTCATTTGTTGTGGAGCCTGGATTCCATTGTTGGACCATTCAACAAAAGACGCGTATATGGTTCGTACAAAGAGACTCGCTTGAACAAAATTCTTGTCGTCGATCGAATGGAAGCTACCGTAGGAGAAGTAAAATATCTATGTGATTATTTTGGAATGGCTTATAAAGCTTCTAATTCATGGTATCTAGACAATAATGCATTAAATCATCCCGATATGCCGCAAGACCCGGGGTTTTCCATAGTTCCGAATTACGCTAACAACAGAAGTAAGTTGGAAGGTTTTGAAATTTCTTCGTATGCAAACGGAGCGGATACAACCAAAAATGGATATCGGCTTCCTACTCATGATGAATGGGTTGCTTTACAAAGAGGCGCCTCTAAAAAAGATTATTATTGGGGTAATGAAACAGATTCGCTAACCATTTCCCAATATGAATGGTATAGGCCGACAAAAGAGCGTATTCACGAAGTCGGTTTATTAAAGCCAAATCCATACGGATTATATGATGTCATGGGAAATGCGATTGAATACACTTTACAGGGACGCGAATGTGTCAGCAAGGATGAAAAATCTCGAGAATGCTTTATAAAAGGCGATTTAAAACAACGCGAGACAAAGGATGTTTGCTATACGCGTATACAATATAATGCGGATAAAAAAATACAAGTAGAGGAATGTCGTGTCGGATTTTTCCGAAACGAATTTTGGGGCTTCAGATTGGTTCGCCAGCTTTTTATAGATAACCATTAGAAACAAGGAAAACCATGAAAGTCAAAATAATCCTTTTTCTTGCCTTCGCGGTATTGGCCTTTGCCGCCAAGGATTCTCTCTACGAAATCAATGGAACTGTTTTTGACAAGGAACACGGGCCGAGAGGTCCCAAGGCGATTGTCAAGGTCTCCCGTACTGTACCGAGGATAAAGCCGCTCCGCGCAAGCGAGGATTCATTTCAGGTTTCCTTGAAAAGGGGTGGAGATGTGCGTTGGCTTGAAATGGAAAAGAATACGGTCTATTCCGTCTGTGTCGATGATGATGACGGCTTTTGGAAAGTTGAAGATTTCAAGTACGAAAAAGAGGGAAGTTCCTGCATTAGATTGCATTCCGGGAATTACGTGAAAAACGGGAAAATTCAGTATGCGACCAAGATGGGCAACGGTTACACTTTTCAGTTGTTGATCGGAATGAAGTACATCGATCTCAGGGGGAAAAAACATCTTTTGGGGTATTTAGAGTTAGGCGAAGGCTTTTATTACAAGGAAGGCCTTTGGTATCCGATCGATCCAGGAAGGTACGAGACTATCGACAAGGTTCTGGCTGTGGATAAGTACATGGTCACCGAATGCGAATTTGTCCAGTCTCTGTGGGACTCCATTCCTGCGCAAGTCAAAAGGGAGTACCAGAGGAATCATCCCTTTTGGATAGAGAAAAAAAAGACCATGACGAAAAACGGATTTTGCGACGCGCATGATTCCGCGGCGGTTCGTGTCAATTTGTACTATGCCCTTGTCTATGCGAATCTTCGAAGTGTTCGTGACGGCTTTCGACCGATCTATTCCTTCGAATGGACGGATAATGGATACGGCCTTGCGGAAGACGGCAGCTTTGTCATCTCCGATGTCAATTTTCACGTAGAAAACTCGGCTGTCCGCGTGAGGATAGACACAAGCGCAAACGGCTATCGTTTGCCCTATTACGATGAATGGATGGCGTTGGGACGCGCCGGACATAATTATACGTTTTATGTATGGGGCCGTGACGGCGATTCCGCGATTGCCGCTCGGCACGCTTGGTTCGGCGTTCGAGATCCGGAAGACAAGTATTTAAAAATGAACAGGAATGATTGGAATGAACGAAGCCGCTTGGAACGTTCTTGCGGAAAATGGTTGCAAAAATCCAGGCCGGTAGGAATGCTGAAACCGAATGATTACGGATTGTACGACATGTTCGGTCTTGTGTGCGAAAACGTCGTTATGGAAAAACATCAGGTATATTTCCCCGGGGTTGCGGCTACCTGCAAGGGCGGCTTTTTGGCGGATACTCTCAAGGCGTTGACGTTCAAGGCGAAGTGCGAAACTGATTTTTTTGATCCGGAAAGACTTTTCCAAGGTTTGCGCCTGGTCAGGCAAATCAAGTGATGGGCAAAATATCGAAAGCTGCGCGGATCCTGAAATGTGGAGAATTGACTGATGAAAGTTTTTATGTGCTTCGTTCTTCTTCTTGCGCTGAACGAAATCTTTGCGCTGGAGTACCATGTCGTATTCGATGCGAAGGGAAGGCTTGTCGGGAAAACAGAGGGCGCGGCAAAAATCGATTACGACAATTTCGGGAAAGGCGCCTATTTTGTGCTCCGCAAAAGCGTTACGGACAAAAAGTCACCGGAATATAAACGCTCCGTTCCCGCCTTAGAAGCCGGTCGGACAAGGTGGTATGAGGCGGAAAAAAATAAACACGTCAAGATTTGTCCGTCCGATTCGTCGAGCAGAGGAATTTGGCTTGCCAAGATTCAAGCTGAGGTGGATTCGTCAAACTGCCTCTGTGTCTTTACGGATCAATTCGTCCGTAGTCTTTTCGCCCTGTATGTTTCGGACACTTCGAGAATGGAATCCGCGGATACGAGCTGGATTCTTGTCGGGCAAAAGATCGTTCCCCTTTCAGAGGGAACGCATCGTTTTTTCGAGGGGAAGGAAGCTCCGCTTCGAAAAATGCAAAATCCGGAATCGGGATATAGAGATATAAATTTCTCTTATGATTTGATTGTCGATGCTACGGAGTTCCGTGTGGGCGATGCGGAATGGTTGATTGGCTCGGCGGAAACAGACTCTTTGATCGGAAAGGACATGGATTTCATCGATGAACGGAAACTTTTTGATAGAAGTTCCTTGCCCATGGAAACCTCGGAAATCTATCGCCTGGCAAACGCCCGCAGCGCCCGTGACGGCCTGGATTCCGTGTACAGGCTTTTGCCAAAGGACGTGTGGGAAAAAAGCGGGCTTCCCTTTTTGGACATTTCCGAGCGGAGAAATTTAGTCCTTGCACTTGACACTTCTGCGAATGGCTACCGGGCGCCTTTTTTTGAAGAATGGGCCGCGCTGCAGCGCGCAGGAGGTTCGGGGGATTTCTTCTGGGGTAACGATTATTCTCTGTCTGGAAAAGCGGTCAAATACGAACAACTGTTTGGGGATACTGCCTCTGCCTTTTGCCGCCCGTCGGGCCAAAAGGCGCCGAATCCGTATGGCCTGTACGATGTCTATGGAAACGCGTTGGAATATGTCTTGAAGCGGTCCGTATCGTCGGGGCGCTATTACCACATGCTCGAATGCCAGACGGATTTCAAATATGACCGCAGCCCGGAGTGTTCCTTGTTCTTTGGCATGGTCGGTCACAGGGCGAGCAAGAGGAGAAAAATCTGCATCGGAGAGTTTGATGCAGAGGGAAATGTCGCCGAGACTTGCACGCCCTATATGAAGCGGACGTTTGTCAAAGGCTTCCGCCTTGTGCGAAAGCTGCGATGAAATCCCTCAGATATAATACATGTATCCCGAGGATTTTTTGGAAACGAGCTTGTCTAGGGTGATGCTTTTCAGGATGCTGGAAAGCGCCTCGTCGATTTTGTCGTAAAGCCCGATGCGCAGGGCCTTTCGAAACGGAGTCTCCTCGACGGTCGGGAGCGGTCGCTCGACGATTTTCAAATCGCCTTCCAGGGCTTTTAGGACGCTGTCGAGGTGGATGTCGGATGGCGGCCTTGCGAGGACAAACCCTCCGCTCGAACCCTTGATGGACCGGATGAACCCCGCGCGCTTCAGGACGATGGCGATTTGCCCAAGGTATGTCGGGGAAATCTGCTGCCTTTCGGAAATTTCGGAAAGGCTCGCCTGCATGCCTGGTCCCTGCTCCGCGATATCGATCAGGAATCGGATGCCGTAGCGTCCCCGGGTGGAAATCTTCATCCGATGAAAACTCCTTGCACGCCGCGGTAAATGGTCGCGAGGTCTTCGAGCGAGACCGCCTTGAGCGTGGATTCGAGCGTGCCGCTTACCTTGTCCCAGATGTCCTTGGATTCGCAAGATTCCTTTCGCGGACAGTCGCCGCCTTGGCAGGGAACGGACCGGAGCGATGTTTCCATCTGGCCTAGGACGTCAAGCGCGGAAATTTTCCCCGGCTCTCTGGCGAGCCTGTAGCCGCCTTGCACGCCGCGGCTTCCGACGATGAATCCCGCCTTCTTGAGCGGTATGAAGAGTTGCTCCAGGTAGCCTTCCGAAAGCCTTGTCTCCTCGGCTATCGAATGGATGCTGCGAGGATGCTTCGAATCTCCCGTAGCGAGGCAGAGGAGCGCTTCGAGCGCGTATTGTCCGCGGGTGGAAATCTTCATCGACTGACGTCTATCGCCTTGAGTCCCGGGCGGGAATTGGCAAAGAGGATTCCCAGCGAAACGCCGAATCCGTGTTCGGTCTCCTTCGCGAAAGTCCACTGGTAAGACCCCTTGATGCGGAAGGAAAGGAACGATTCGCGGAAAAGGTAAAGACCGGCGTTCGCTTCCACGGTGGGGCCGAACCGGTCGCCAAACGTGTCGAGAATGTCGTCTTCGGGGAGCGCGCTCACGCCCGCCATGCCGCCGACAAAGAGGGTGACGCTTGCCGGGAGAAGCATCTGCTGCAGACCGAGCTTCGCGTTGAATCCGTTGCCGGGGAAGGAGTAGCCGATGTCGCCCGTGACGCTCGTGTAGGGGAGAATCTGGAAGTTCGAAATGAAGTTCATTTCGCCGAATGCCGTGCGCTCGTCGCTCCAGGAATCGTTTACGGGCTTGAATACGCCAAGCTCGAGTCCAAAGCTCGAAAACGGGTTATAGACGGGACGTCCTTCGCCTGCGAAAGCCACTATGGCCAGAGTGCCGATAAAAAGAATCCATTTTTTCATGTCGAATCTCCTGTCGCAGAACATTCTGCAATTTAGCAAATTAACAAATGCGAAAAGTGCTTTACTAGGAATTGCGAAACATTCGGATAACGCGCCAAAAATTCCGTCTGGGCGGACTTTTTTCTATATTGAGCGGATGTCAAAACTTAACAGAAGGAACCCTATGTCTAAAATTCTGCGTATTTTCGCTCTCTCTGCCCTGGCGATGGCTTTTGTGGCTTGCGCTAGCGGCGGTAAAAAGGTCACCCGCATCGAATCGGATTCCGTGGTCGATCTTTCCGGAAAATGGAACGATACGGATTCCCGTCTTGTCGCGGAAGAGATGATCCAGGACTGCATCGCGCGTCCCTGGTATGGCAAGCTTCTCCAGAACAAGAACGGCGAACTTCCGACTGTCGTTATCGGAAGCGTCCGCAACAAGAGCCACGAGCACATCAACGTGGAAACCTTTATCAAGGATATGGAACGTGCTCTCATCAACTCGGGCAAGGTCGATTTTGTCGCGAACGCCGAAGAACGCGGCGAGCTTCGCGCGGAACTCGCAAGCCAGTCCGGAAACGCGACCGAGGAAACCCGCAAGGAAGCCGGCCAGGAAATCGGCGCGGACCTGATGCTCACGGGAAGCCTGAACTCGATCGTTGACCAGGAAGGCGGCGAACAGGTTGTCTTCTACCAGATAGACTTGCAGCTCGTCGATATCCAGACGCACAAGACGGTCTGGATCGGCGACAAGAAAATCAAGAAGTACATGAGCAAAAGCTCCGTCAAGATGTAATCGGTATTCGCCATGAAGAAAATCCGCTTTTCTCTGCTAGTTCTTTGTCTGTTCCTTTTTGTCGCCTGTGCCAACAAGTCGATGACCCGGTACGAGGAACTTTCGAAACCGATGGCGAAGGGCGGATTTTCCGCTACAATCGATGCCGTTCAGAAAAACCAGAAAAAACTTTACGGCTCCAATTCCGAGTTTCTTTACCACTTTGACCTGGCGACCCTCTACCACTACGACGGCAACTACCGGAAGAGCGCCGACGAGTTCGAAAAGGCAAAGCAGGTTTACGACGACCTCTACACAAAGTCCGTCACGAACGAGGCGGCTTCCGTCCTGACGAACGACAACGTTCGGCCATACAGGGCGAGACCTTTCGAAATCCTTTCCCTTTACGAAATGAACATCGTCAACTACCTCGCGATGGGAGATGTCGATGGGGCGCTTGTCGAGGCACGGGCTTCGGATATCGCCTTGCAGCAGCTTTACCAGAAGAGCGACAAGAAGACAAACGATGCCGGATACCTGCGCTACCTGATCGCTCTTGTCTATGAAATGGGCGGTGAAACGGACAATGCCGCGATTTCTTACTTCAAGACGGTTCGCGCCTATGCCGAAGAGCCGACGAAGCTCCCCGCCGAAGCGCAGGCTTTTATCGTGAACCGCCTCGAAAAGAGCGGTCGCGCAAATGATATTTCGGCTTTGAACTTTCCGAACGGAAACGTTCCTGAGACTGTCCCGATGTATGTCGATAATGCGAACGGCGAAATCGTCGTCATCGGCTATGCGGGCCACAGCGCGATCCTAGGCGAATGGATGCTTTCGGGGACCTATGTGCGCGGCGGGATTCTGAACGTGATGGGCAAAAATCCACAATCGGGGAGAGTCGAGAGCCTGACAATCCCTTTCCCGGCGACGGCAATCGGAAGTCACGGCGGAACGACATTTTCTGTCACAATCGCGATCCCGGAACGCAAGGATGTTCCGTATCGCGTAGAGAATTTTGAAATTTTGCTGGACGGAAAACCCTTGGGCTACCGACCGGAAGTTTTCCTGGACAACACGAAAAATCTGGTCAAGAACCTGGAAGACGAGCGTGCGGTAACTCTCGGACGGACCGCTGTTCGCGTTCTTACCCGGACGATTGCTGCGCAGACCGCTAAAAAGCAGATGGAAACGAACAATGTCCTTTTGAATCTCGTGACTAGCATTGGCACGGACGTCGCTGCCGCCCAGCTGGAACAGGCCGATCTGCGGGTTGCGCTATTCCTTCCGCATGATGTTCGCATGGCGCGGATTCCGGCGACTCCTGGTATGCACAAGGTAACCGTTCTGGCGACAAACCGGAGCGGCGGTGCGGTCAAGCGTTACGAGTTTACGGCGAATGTCAAGCCCGGCAAAAAGGCGCTCCTCATCGTTCCCGCGATTCGTTAGAGAAAATTTCCGATGCGGACGGAAGAAATTCAGGCGCGCTTTGACGCTATCGCAAAAGTCTATGATGAAAACCGGAAAAAGTTCATTCCGTGCTTTGACGATTATTACCTGACGACGGTGCGCTTTCTTTCTTCTTCGATTCCCTCGCCCAAAACGATTTTGGATTTAGGCGCGGGAACGGGGCTGCTTTCAAAGTTTCTGTATGACGAATTTCCGAATGCGAAATTTTCGCTTGTCGATGTTTCCGGGAAGATGCTCGAAGTCGCAAGGAAACGCTTTGAAGGGTTTCCGAATTTTGAATTTTCCTCTCTGGACTATACCCGGAATTTGCCAAATCGGAAGTTTGACCTGATAGCTTCCGCGCTCTCGATTCATCATTTGGAAGATGGCGACAAGAGAGCGCTTTATCGAAATGTCCTAGAACACCTTGAATCCGGCGGAACATTGGTGAATATCGACCAGTTCAATGCGGATACCGCGGAGATGAATGCCCTTTACGAATCTTACTGGGTAAATTCTATCCGGGCGAGCGGTCTTTCCGAACAGGAATTTGAACGCTGGCAGGCGCGAAAGGCCTTGGACCGGGAAAATACGGTCGATGGGACAAAAGCCTTGCTTTCAGACGCGGGGTTCCAGGTTGTGGAGTGTATATATAGATTTATGAAGTTCGCCGTTGTCATTGCGCGAAAGTGATTTGCCCGAAAACGGTTTTCGTTTGGGAAAGTGGCAATGTCTGATGCATACAAAGTAATCGATTTAAATTCCTGTTACCGCAAGGGCGTCTATCGGCATTTTTCCGAAAACACATGAATACAGGCTCTCCATGCAGAACCATCCGAACTGGTTCGACGCATCGTTCATGCCATGGATTAGCTATGACAGCTTTTAACGTGGAACTTCCCGACGGTTACCTTTTCTTTGCTCCCATCGTAAACTGGGGAAAGTATCGAAACGAAAACGGGCACTTGATGATGCCCGTCAGCGTCCGGATGAACCATGCGATTGCGGACGGATATCTCGTGGGCAAGGTCTTTGCCCTGCTCGAAGAGGAAATCCTCCGCTTAAGCTGATTCGCTAGATGTTCCGCAAGACCTCCTGGGATGTCTGCGGCGCGAGTTCCGTGTCCATGACAAAGTGCCGGACCTCGTTCGGGTTGATGCGCGCGTATTCGGAAAGCGCTTGCCCGATGCCCGTGCGGATGTAGTAGTTGTCGTCTTTTGCGCAGTGCAGACAGCAGGACTTGAGAAGATCCCAGTCCGTGTGGTCGCGATACTGGAGCTGGAAAAGGATGACGCTGCGACGAACCCAGATGTTCGGGTCGCGAATCCAGGTGGCTATCTTGTGCCGAATCGGAGGAATTCTCCAGGCGAGATCGCCCAGGACGCTTGTCGCTATCGTATCGACCGTGTCTTTCCACGGACGGGTCTTGATGAGCGTTTTAAGAAAGCTGAGATGCTGTCCGCCGAGAAGAGCCTTGTGCTTGAACAGATAGTCGCAAGCCGCATACTGGACTTCGCGGTAAGGTTGGGACCACATGTCGGAGACCCTTGCCGCCAGTTCGTCCCCGTTCTTGGGCGGGAACTTGTCGAAAATCGGGTAGGTGGCTTCGCGACGCTTGATGACGCTGACCCCGAGAAAGTCAAAGGAGTCGCGCATGCTTTTTGACATCGTGCGCGCTTCTTCTTCGTTTGAGCGGGATCGGAGCGTTAAAAGGATTTCTTGTGTGAATCGGAGCATTGCGTAAAAAATACAACTCTATTTCAAGAATTTCTAGGTCTTGACAAATAGATTTTTTTAATTTAAATGTTGTTTCGCTGATTTTATAATCAAGGACGACTCTAAAAATTGTCTCGATAAGGAACGCTCCGCTTTTTGCAAAGTATCCTTCGCGTTTCCTGGAAAAAGTTTTTTGGAGAAGCCCGAATCATCCTAGCCTTGATGAATACGATGGACAATACACCGATTACACAGACCGAAAATCTCCCCGTGGTAGAAGTTCCCCCCGAATTGCGCGGTCTTTCCGACGAAGAAATTCTTGCGCTCCACCCGGTCGATCCCGAAAAGCGCGACCGCTTTCGTCTCTCGAAGAAGGAACGGGCCGAAAAGAAGCTGGCGAGGGAACAGGCGAAGTTCCGCCGCCTGATGGAACAGTACGAGAATCGGGACAGGATTGCCCATTCGTCGCGCCCGATGCCGAAGATGTCGGATTTTGACGGAAACGCTTCGCCGCAAGCGGCAAGGCGCCCGGTATCTGCGCCCGCTCCGCGAAAAACGCTATTCGTGCCCAGCCAGATGAAAAAAACGGTGAGCGTGCAGGATCCTCTCGCCGCCATGCCGAAAGCCGCTCCGGCTCCGCTTCCTCCCCGGCAAAGTTCGGGTCGGGTGCTTGTCGGTTCCTTTGGCGGGGCGAAGTTCGGCGCAGCCAAGACGCAGATTATCTCCGAGGACGAACTGGCGAAGAAACGCGCGGCGGAAGAAGCGAAGCGCCAGCGCGAGCTGGCAAGAAAGCGTGCCGCCATGGAACGGGCCGAACTCGAACGCGCGACCTTGACAAGTTCCGAAGCGCCCCAGAGGCTCGATCCGAACTCCCTCTTCAAGCCGGATTCGCCGCTTGGAGCGGGAACCGTTCCCGACATTTCCGCAGCGCCTGTAAAGCGCAAGCGCGGCCGTCCGCGCAAGAATCCGCTGCCGGAATAGCTTTTGGGGAACCTCCAGGAATTCAATGCCCGAAAATTCGGGTATTTCTTGACCAACGCAATTTTTAGCGGTTCCCTTTTGTCTGTTTTTTCACTTTTTTAGCCATAATTCGCAATTTTTCACGGGGATTGAATATATCTTTGGGGTATGCGATATGGTGATATTTCCTGTTTTCAGAGCGGCGTGGCGGTCCCCCTTTTTTCGTTGCGTTCCAAGGATAGCGTAGGCATTGGCGAATTTTTGGACTTGGTCCCGTTTGGCGCGTGGGCGAAGAAATGCGGGCTGAATGTAATCCAGATTCTCCCGGTGAACGATACCGGATACGAATCCTCCCCGTACAGCGCGCGTAGCGCCTTTGCCTTGAATCCGGTCTTTCTCCGCTTGCAGATAATCATCGGCGCGGAAAGCTTTATGCCGGAAATCATGGCCCTGCAAAGGAAATTCGCGGAGGAACCGAAAATTCGCTACCAGGAAATCGCGCGGGAAAAGCGCGCCATTCTTCGGAAGATATTCGATTCGCGCTATGCGTTCCTGGAGCACAACGTTGCGTTTCTCAAGTGGATCGACGCGAATCCCTGGGCAAAGCCCTATGCGGTCTATGCCGTTCTCAAGGAAAGGAACGGGGAAGCGAGCTGGAAAAGCTGGGCAGAGGATTCCTGCCCGTCTCAAGCCCGCGTGAGCGCCCTTTTCCGCAAGTTGCGTGTCGATGCCTTGTTCCAGTGCTGGATGCAGTTCGAAGCGGAAGCCCAGTTCAAGGTGACCTGCGACAAGCTTACCGAAAGCGGCGTCTATCTGAAGGGAGACATTCCCATTCTCCTGAACGAGGACAGCGCGGACGTCTGGTATCACCGCAAGTACTTTTCCCTTTCCGACCGTGCCGGCGCACCGCCCGACATGTTCAGCTACAGCGGACAGAACTGGGGATTTCCGACATATCGCTGGGACGTTCTGGAACAGGACGGTTTCAAGTGGTGGCTCGATCGTCTTGCCGAAGCGGCGAAGTTCTACCATGCCTATCGAATCGACCATGTCCTTGGATTCTTTCGGATCTGGGCGATTCCCGAGTGCGAGCGGACGGGAATCCTCGGACACTTCTCTCCGGCGATTCCGCTTACGGAAACGTCTCTCTCCGCTGCGGGGTTCAGGAAGGAGACGGTCGCCTACCTGCAGAATCCGAACTTTTCGAGGGAGCAACTGCGGGAATTCCTGGGCGTGGCGACAGACGCTTGCGTCGAAAGGTATTTTGAACTTTTGCCGTTTACGAACGACCGCTACGTTCTGAAGGAAGAGTTCCGCTCGGAAGGCGCGATAATCGCCTCCGGGGAAGAGCAGTCCGTGAAGGACGCTCTCCTGAAAGTCTTGTGGAACCGCGTCTTCGTGCCGGGAACGCCCGATGGAAAATTCTATCCGTTCTGGTATTGGTATAACGCTCCGGTTCTCGGAACGCTTCCCCAGGGAGAGCAGGAATCCCTTCGGAACCTGATTCGGGCAAACGAAGCTTCGCAGGAATCCCTGTGGTATGCGAACGGCAAGAAGCTGCTTTCCGTTCTCGCCCAGGCGACCGACATGACGGTTTGCGCCGAGGATCTGGGAGCGGTTCCGCGCTGCGTTCCGCAGGTCCTTTCGGAGCTTCGGATAAATTCGCTTCGCGTGGAACGCTGGACCCGCAACTGGGATGCGCCATCCCAGCCGTATTACGAGCTTTCGGAATATCCGCGGCTTTCCGTCGCGACGACGAGCGTTCATGACACATCTACCCTGCTAGGTCTCTGGAAGGAGCGGGATTTTGACAGAAACTATTTCTGGTCGAGCCATCTGCATTTGGATGGTCCTGCGCCGGAATCCCTCTCGCCGGATACGGTCAGGTTGCTCATCCGGAACATTTTCAAGGCGAACAGTCTCTTCTGCATTCCGCCAATCCAGGACTTTCTTGCCCTGAGTGCGCGGCTTTCGCCGGCAAACCCCGAAGACGAGCGCGTCAATACGCCGGGAACCGTCGGTCCGCAGAATTGGACTTACCGGATGCCCTGTACTATCGAGGCGCTGGAAGAAAACGTCGCGTTGATTCGGGAAATCGCCAGTCTGACGGATGAACGCGCCAAGCGTTCTCTTGCGTGACCTGTATGGAAAGCCGTTTTGTGGACAAGGCCCTCTGCCCGGAATGGGTAAGGTCCGCGGTCTTTTACCAGATTTTTCCGGATAGGTTTGCGCGCAGTCCGCGATACGCGGCGCCGGGACATTTCAGAAATTGGGGAGCAAAGCCCGAAACTTCCGGATTTTGCGGAGGAAATCTTCGCGGAATCCTGGAACATCTCGATTATATCCAGCGGGTCGGGGCGAATGCCATCTATCTGTGTCCGATTTTCATGAGCGCGGCGAACCATCGTTACCATACGGTCGATTACTTTCAAATCGATCCGGTACTCGGGACGCTTGACGATTTCGACGAACTGGTGCGGGAAATTCACCGCCGGGGAATGCGCCTGATTCTCGACGGGGTCTTTAACCACTGCTCGCGCGGATTCTTTCCCTTTCTGAGCGTGATGGAAGAGGGCGAAAATTCTCCGTTCAAGGACTGGTTTCACATCCGTTCCTTTCCGGTCAAGGCTTACTCGGAAAGTCCGAATTACGAATGCTGGTGGGGAATGGCTCCGCTGCCCAAGTTCAATACGGAAAATGTCGAAGTCCGGGAGTATCTGATGCGTGTCGCCGAATACTGGCTGCGCCGCGGAATAGACGGTTGGCGGCTGGACGTCCCGAACGAAATCGACGACGACAGCTTTTGGCGCGAGTTTCGCTTGCGGGTCAAGAGGATAAATCCCGAAGCGTATATTGTCGGGGAAATCTGGGAAGAACCTTCGCGTTGGCTTGCCGGCGACCAGTTCGACGGCGTGATGAACTATCCGGTGCGAAAGCTCGCCCTGGAGTTTCTTTTTCCGCGCGGGATGCGCTCCGCGGATGCGGTTTCGACAGGCGACACGACGGGAACAGCCGAAGGGGAGATTGGTCTTTCCGAATTCTGCGAAAAGTTCCAGGCCCTTTTCGATCGGAATCTTTTCGGCGTACAGATGAACCTTTTCGGAAGCCACGATACGGCCCGCTTGCGGACTCTCGCCGGGGAAAATCCGGATGGAGCGATTCTCGCCTGTGCCCTTCTTCTGAGCCTTCCGGGGGCGATTTCCCTGTATTACGGGGACGAAATCGGGCTGGAAGGGGGGAAGGACCCCGACAACAGGCGTTGCTTTCCGTGGCAGGATATGCCCGCAGCGGAGAACACGGAAATCTTCCGGCTGGTGAGGACCTTTCTTTCCTTCCGAAAGCGCGAAGCCGCGATGACGCTCGGAACGCTTTCCGTTCACCCCGAAGGACAGGGGATCCTTCTCTGCCGGACTTACGGGAATACGGTCGTGGAACTTCGGCTGGGATTTCCCGGGGCGGTTCCCTTGCCCGGAATTTCGGCTCGAACCGAGGTCGTTTACGAGCGAAAGCGCGCGCCAATCGAAAATGTGGCAGGCTATTTTGTGGCAAAAGGCGGGGTGGTCCTCACCAAAAGGATGCTCTCTTACTAAATTTGAACGGCACTTTAGGTTTTTTACGCCTTTAAGGAAAAGATCAGATGAAGAAAAAAATATTCGGTTTGCGCGAGTTTATCATTCTCGCTATCCTACTTCTTTCGTGCTACACGATCATTCCTTCGATCCGCGTCCATTCCAAGACTGGCGAGGCGAAAAAGGAATACGTGAAGCAAAATCCGAAGGTCGCCGCGAAGGCGGTGAACTTTGGACTTGACCTGGCTGGCGGTACAAGCATCACGCTGCAGATCGACGGCAAGGGCCTGAAATCGGAAGACATCAAGGATATCCAGCAGCAGTCTCTCGAAATCGTGCGGAACCGCGTGGACCAGTTCGGCCTCTCCGAGCCGCTGATTTCCCCGTCGGGCAAGGACCGCATCATCGTCGAACTTGCGGGCGTGGATGATTCCACGGCGAAGAGCCTTGTCGGAAGCACGGCGAAGCTTGAATTCAAGATTCTCGCGGAACAGGAAAAGTTTGGACAGGTCGTTTCGGTCATCGACAACTACCTGGTAAACCGCGGAGCGATTGCGGATTCCAGCGAAGCGGTCGCTTCGGGCGATTCGTCGAAGCCGGTCGAAAAGGTTGCGGACGTTTCGGATGCGGAACTCTTTGCCGGCAACGCGGCGGGCAAGACGGATTCCGTAGAGAAGCAGGACAGCTCGGTTGCCGGCGAAACCTCCCAGGGTGCCGCGCTTTCCTCCCTGTATATGTCCTTTGGCAACGGCGGATTTGTCGCCCAGGAGCAGATCGAGACCGTGAAGCGGATCTTGAACGACCGCACCGTGCAGAGCCTGATCCCGCACGATGTCGTTTTTGCCTGGGGTTCGGGACTTGAAAAGGTGAACGGTTCCGCGGTCAAGGCCAAGCGTCTCTATCTGCTCAAGCGTCGCGCGGAAATGAGTGGCGAATATGTTTCCGATGCGCGTCCGTATCGCGTAAGCGATGGAACGAATTCCGGCGAAGTCGCCGTGAGCCTCAAGTTTGCGGGTATCGGTCCGAAGCGCTTTGGCGCCATTACCGCGGCGAACATCGGCAAGCAGATGGCGATCGTTCTCGATGACCAGGTGATCAGCGCACCGGTCATTCGGGACCGCATCCCGAACGGCGAAGCCCAGATTACGGGACTTGACGACATGGCGGAAGCAAACCGTCTCGCGGTCGTTCTTCGTTCCGGCGCTCTCAAGGCTCCGATGAACATTATCGAAAGCCGCACGATCGGGGCGACGCTCGGAGACGACAACATCCGTTCCGGATTTGGATCCGCCTTGATCGGTCTCGTAATCACGGTCCTGTTCATGATTATGTATTATCGCTTTGGCGGTCTTATCGCGAGCGCGGGCTTGGTTTGCAACGCCCTGATCACCGCCGCGGTGCTGTCCGTGTTCCATGCGACGATGACGCTTCCCGGCATTGCCGGCATGATTTTGACCGTGGGCATGTCCATCGACGCGAACGTGATTATTTTCGAACGCGTACGCGAAGAACTTCGCGAAGGCAACAAGGCGCGCATGGCGATCGCGAAGGGTTACGAGAGAGCGTTCAGCGCGATCTTCGACTCGAACCTGACGACCTTCCTTACCGCACTCATTCTCTACAAGGTCGGTACGGCATCGGTCAAGGGATTTGGCCTTACGCTGATGATCGGTATCGCGGTGTCGATGTTTACCGCCCTGACGATTACGCGCGCAATCTTCGACATCAAGCTTGCCAAGCAGGATTCGAACACGATATCCATCGGAAACGGAATCGCGGCCATCAACCATGCGAAGCTCGCCGTCGTTCGTCGCGCAAAGCTCTTTGGCGTGATTTCCCTCGCGTTCTGCGTGCTGTCGATTGGCGTCTCGGTTTTCAAGGGCTTCAATTTCAGCATCGACTTTACGGGTGGAACGGTCTTCCGCGTCCAGTATAACGATTCCAAGGACCATCTCCAGGATCTGAACGATGTGCTCGCCAAGTTCGACGTGACGGAAGGGACTGTTCGCGCTATCGGCGGCTCCGCCATCCAGAACGCCTACGAGGTTTCCGTGAAGAGCGAGAAGGGACCGGACGTGGTCAAGGCAATCGATTCCGACGACAACGTGAAGATTCTTTCCCAGGACGATGTCGGTGCGACCATCGGCAAGGAACTTCGCTTCAACGCGATCCTCGCGGTCGTCTTTGCGTGGATTGTCATCTGTCTCTATGTCTGGTTCCGGTTCGGAAAGCTCGGTCTCGGGTTTGGTATCGGGGCGGTTGTCGGCCTGATTCACAATACGATCTTGACTATCGGGCTGGTTGCCGTTCTGGGGCTTTCCGTCGATGGCGCCATGATTGCCGCGCTCCTGACGATGATCGGCTATTCGGTGAACGACATCATCATCAACTACGACCGTATTCGCGAAAACGTCCGTCTGCACGGCTCTGCCGATTTCCCGAAGACGGTGGACAGTTCCGTTTCGCAGTGCCTGAGCCGCACGGTGATTACTTCCGTTTCGACTCTCTTCGTGTGCGTCATTCTCGCCGTGATGGGCGGTTCCTCGATTCGGGATTTCGGCATCGTGATGTCCTTTGGCGTCATAGTCGGAACCTACACGTCCATCTGCATTTGCGCTCCGTTCGTCGTGTGGTTCAATTCCCGCATTCGTCGGATTGTCTAAGAATTTCATTCTAAAAAAGGCAAAGACCTAGGCATAAGCCCGGGTCTTTTTTATTTTTGGGGCGACCCGAAAGCGTCCACAAGAAGGCTCGTATGCACAAGTATTATAAAATCGAGAACGGCCGCGTGACACAGGCCGAGGACGAAGATTCCGCGGACATCGTGCTGATGGGAAGTCCGAGCCCTGAACAGCGGGGCGCGCTGGTAAAGAAGTATGAAATCGCCGAGCATACGATTGCGTCCGCATTCGACAACGACGAGCTTTCCCGTGTGGAATATGACGACGACTTCATCACGATAGTCTTCAAGAAGCCGCGCAATTATACCACTGCGGACAATTTCGAGTTTCGCGTGGAGTCTTTCGGGATCTTTCTCTTTTCGGACTGGGTGCTGCTCCTTTCGGATGCGGAACTCCCGCTGATGGACCCGCGGCGGTTTTCGAAAATCGACAGTCTGAACACCTTCGTGATCAAGCTGCTGAACTATTCCGTCTATCATTTCAACGAGCACCTGAAAATCATCAGCCGGATAAGCGACGAGCTGGAGGACAAGCTCCAGAACACGCTCGACAACAAGTATCTGCAATACATGTTCACGCTGAACAAGGGCTTGATCTACTACGTCAGCGCGCTCAATTCCAACGAGGCGCTCCTGAAAAAACTGCAGATGGGGCGCGGAATGCATTTCGACGAGAACGAGCGCGAACTTCTCGACGACGTCGTGATCGAAAACCGGCAAAGTCTGCAACAGGCGGAAATCTACGCGAACATTCTCGCTTCGTTGATGGATGCGCGGGCAAGCGTCGTGAACAACAACATGAACGCCTTGATGAAAACGCTAAACGTCATCACGATTGCGATTACGATCCCGACTTTTGTCGCGAGTATTTTCGGGATGAACGTCGCGTTTCCCTTTGGGCTTGGACCGGAGAATCCCTTTTCGTTCTGGATTATCGCCGCGATCTTTGTCCTTTCGGTGGCGGGCGTCCTTTTTGTGTGGCGCAAGCGAAAGTAATGTCCGATGAAAAAGTTTTCTCGACTCTTCATCGTCAATTCCTACGTTCCGAAAATTTTGCTCGCCGCCTTCATCGGACTTGTGACGGGCGGTGTCGCGGTCGTCTTTCGGCTTTGCCTGGAACATACGTCTTTGTTTGTACACAATACGTTCTCCGGCTGGTCGCTCTATGCGGCCCCGGCTCTCGGCGGGCTTCTTTGCGGTCTTTTCCTGTTTGTCGTGACGAAAACCCCGGAGGCTTCCGGCCAGGGAACCGACCGTTCCATTTACGCGTTCCATCATCGCGGCGGGGTTCCCAGAAAGCGCGTCGCTCCCGTAAAGCTCGTTGCCAGTACGATTACCCTAGGCAGTGGCGGCAGCGCGGGCTATGAAGGTCCCGTTTCGCAGATAGGTTCGGGAATCGCCGCCCTGATCTGTCGGCTTTTCAAGATGCCGCGGGCGGTTCGCAGACAGTTCGGCCTTGCGGGAATGGCCGCGGGGCTCGGCGCGATATTCAAGGCGCCGCTTTCGGGGGCGCTGACCTCTGTCGAAATTCTCTACCGCGAAGATTTCGAAAGCAGTGCGTTCGGAACGTCGATTGTCGCTTCCGTCGTCGGGTTTTCCGTCTATTCCAGCGTGTTCGGGACGGCTCCCACGTTCAACGTTCCGGACTTCTATTTCGCAAACGGCATAGAACTTCTGTTTTGCGCGTTCCTGGGCCTAATCTGCGTTCCGCTTTCGTTTGTCTATGTGAAATGCTACTATGCCGTCGAGGACTTTTTTTCGCGCTGGAACGTGCCGAACTGGCTAAAGCCCGCAATCGGAGGCGTAGCGTGCGGTGTCGTCGCTATCGGATTTCCGCAGGCGATGGGCGGAACCTGGGATTACGTGGAAAGCATGACCCGCCTGGTGGACCCGGCAAGCGCTCCTTCCGTGATATTTCTCCTGGGGCTTGTCCTTGCGAAGATTCTCGCCACGTCCTTTACCGTGGGAAGCGGCGGATCGGGCGGCGTCTTTGGACCGTCTCTATTCCTAGGCGGTGTCGTCGGGGCTGCGTTTGCCGTCGCCGTCGAAACGCTTGCTCCCGGAATCCTGCGGGAACCCGGAGCGATGCCTCTCGTCGGAATGGGCGCGTTCTTTGCCGGCGCCGCAAAGGCGCCTCTCGCCGGAGTCGTCATGGTCTGCGAAATGACGGGCAGCTACCAGCTCTTGCCGGGAATCATGATTGCCGCGGTCGTCCACGTCGCCTTTAGCCGCAAGTGGAGCATCTACCGCAGCCAGGTTCTCAACAAGTTTGCCTCTCCCGTCCACAGGCAGGAAATGGATCCGGATCTGTTGCGGACAATTTCTGTCGAGTCCGTCATGAAAAAGACCCGCGTTCTCGAACTCTCGTCGTCAAGGACCTTTCACGAGGCGGAGCGCGAAATCAATGCGTTCAACATGGAGCATGTCGATTCGGCTACCGTCCATTCCTACCCGGTCTTCGAAGACGGAAAGTATCTGGGCGTCCTGGACTGGAGTCTCGCCCTGCAAAACATCGTTTCGATCGAAGGCGGCGCGTCGGTCCTCCTTGTCGCGGATTGCGTCTCGCGTTCGCCGCTTTTGTCCGCGAGTGCCGATTTGCATACGGCGATGAAGTTTATGCTCAAGCATTCCCTGAACGAAGTCTATGTCAAGAATTCCGCGGGGAAAATCGAAGGCGTCCTATCGACCGAGGCGATTCTCGACACTTACGACCGCGTTGTCCGGGAAAGTTTCAAAAGCTGAGAGAAAGAACCGCTCCAGTCGCATGGGATTCCGGCCGGAACGTCGGCGAAAGGGAAAGCAGGTAGTTTCGACGGGCGATGTAGGAATCCTTTCTTTCCTGAAATCTTCGCGAGTTCCGCCCCTGTTTTCCGCCGACCGCCTTGAGGATGATGCCGGCGGTAATCGGGTAGGGAGACATGAGCGCCATATAGACGCCCGTAAGGAACAGTTCGTCCGCATCCTGGCTTGACATCATGATGCAAAGTCCGCCGCCGAGGAGAACGCTTCCGGAAACGAGGAATATGTTGCCGAGTCGGGAAAGCTTTTCGTGCCGGCGATCGTATTTTTCGATTAGGCCGTCGTAAATCGGCACGCTGTCGAGTTCCGGGCTGACTTGCCTGTAAACGGAAACTTCCCCCGAATCATTGGGCGTGTCTTGGATGGGGCGGTCCCAGACGGAGACCTGGGCAAAGCTTGCCACTGCCACGGCAAAGACAAAAGCGAAAATCTTCATGCTTTCAATATAGCTTTTAGAGATGCCTTTTCCCGCAGACGTTCTCGATGTCGAACTGGAAAACGGCTGTATGGGAAATGGCCCTGTCGATATAGGCTTTGCCTTCCTCGAGAAATTCCGGGCTGTATTTTTCGATGAGCCTTTGCAGACCGGTGCGCGGGTTTTCCGCCTTTCGGACACGCCCAAAGACAATGCAGCTCTCGAATGCGGACGAGAACTGTTCGGGATGCACCTGGGAATTTCGGACGACGGTGAAGCAAGCCTTGGATGAACGCTCGAACGCAAAAAACTTTTCGCCGGCGTCTTTGGCCCCGTGAAAATAAATTGTCCTGCCGTCAAAGGCAAAGTTTAGCGGAATTCCGTAAGGGTATCCGACAGAATTTGTCGTGGAAAGAATGCCGTATTCTCCGGTTCTTAAAACATCTTCCGCTTCGCTTTTCGACATCTGGCGATCTTTTCTGCGCATTGTCGGGAAGGCGGCCATCGACCCGTAGGAAAAATCTTCGACGCGAATCGCTTTTTCGTTTAGCAGGGCCTCGACAAGAACGCCTTTCTGGTATGTCAGCTTCAGCGAAAAGAAGGGAACTTCGCGATCGAGCAGCGTGAGGAAAATCCTGTCGCCGTCCCAGTGCGGAAGCTCCGCAAACCTTTCCTTGGAAATCCATTCGAGGACGCCCTCGTCGCAGTCGCGAATCTTTCCTGAAAACTTTGTCGCGCGGAAAAGGTGCATAAACTCGGTCTCGGCCATTTCGTCGCTTTGGAACGTGACGATGCCGCAGTAGCGCGGATCTTGCAATTCTAGGCCGGTCTCTTCGCGGACTTCGCGCCGCACGCAATCCTCGGGACTTTCGCCCTCCTCGAATTTGCCCCCGATGCCAATCCACTTGTCGCGATTGATGTCGTGCTCCTTCTTGACGCGGTGGAGCAGCAGGTAGGAGCCGTTTTGTTCGATGTAGCAGAGGGACGTATTGATCATGCGAAAAATTTAAAAATAAATGGGGGAAGGAGGATTATTTGGCATAATGCCCAAAAGCAGAAAAGACAAGGCCTTCAATCTGTTCCGGTTTTTGGGTGTATTCTCAATTCTTCAAGCAGTTTCGCTAGTTTTTTCAGTGCGCTTGGGAATGCTTTTGCAATAGTATGACATCTTCTTGTGCTTTAGGTGTAAAAACTATTTCGTAGTGCATAACCTGTTGATGAATTCCATCCCTGATTCGTTTTGCCGCATACGGATGGATTTGCCTTTTTTTTGTGGAGGCTATTGATGCGTCTAGTTTTGAAAAACTCGGCTTCGGTCATTTTACTTTAGGCGGCTTTACATTAACGGCAGAAACTAGGCTAAGCTGTTCTTGGATAGACTTAACATGTCTTTTGTGATGACTTCAAGGTTTTTCATCATTTGTTCATATTTCATCGGGTGAATCCACTTTATGCTATCAAAAGCGTTTTTGGGAAATCCACTAATGATTTCTGCCGTTTCTGATGGTTCTATGCCAAGTTCTTTTTGTCGAACTTCTGAAAAAACTTCATCCCATTGGAAGTTTTCGTGTATGCAAATTTCGTGAATATCCACAACATCTTTCGCTGACATTCTAAAAAGGGCAGTCACTTTATTGGATAGGATATTTCGTATTGAATCTGTTTTATAATACACGGGTGTTTTTGTTATATCCCCAAAGTGTGCCGCTATGTCGTTCACGAAGTCTAGTTTGAGCTTGTTGTTGAAATTAGGGTGTTGAACGACCAGTGAAAAAAAATCTATGGATTTTACAAAACCAATATCGGTATTCCAAAAGAATCCTTTTTTTTGAAGTTCTTCTAAAATTGAATTGACATAAAAATTGAATTTAGTGTCTTGATTGACGAAAAAATCCAAATCGTCTGAATAGCGATGGTTGTAATAGCCTCTACTAAGGGCGGTTCCACCTGTCAGGTAAAAAGGTACGTTTAAGTTTTTGACAGTATTCAGAACCCCATCCTGGAGCTTGTACAGGCTCTCCTCGTAATATTCCGAATATGAAGTCGAACTTTTTTCTGAGCGTTGCATTGCGTAGGCCCTTTTTTACATTATCCGTATATAGCTTTTCACAATTTTCAATGCCGTTCCATAGCGGTACAAGATTATGCCATGGAACGCGTTCTAGGCAGCGAAGGAAAAATGATTCCCTGCTGATGCCGGATTCGGTTTGGGAATCGCCGTCCACCAGTTTAAGCAGGGATTCTGCTGATACCGTTGAATCCCAGTTTAGGCTTTCAACGATTGCTTTTTTTTGTAGAAAGTCCATTCTTTATAAATATAAATAAAAGAGCTTTCCGAGGGGAAATGGGTTGAAAATTTACGTGAAACTGCAGGATGCGTATATTGCCGAGAATGGCGACTATATGGGTACATTCAAACAGATTGGCTACGAAATGGACAAGACTACCAATTTCGAGTACACGACAGCAATCACTTCTACGGGCAACACCAAAACGGCTCTAGCATCCACTAAGGACGCATGGAAAGCCACTTCGCAAACCGCGTTGAACGAATGCAAGAAAGGTTCCTTCTGGAGCCTTCAGATTGCCCAGTCTTCCACGGGGAACGGTGCCGCCTGGACGGCAAGCATGGGAGACAAAACCAACTGCGAAGCCTTGACGCCTCGCTTCCTCGACCTCACCCGCGGAACAGCAGCCAGCGGCAACAGCGGCGACTAATCCCCCTCCCCAGAAAAATCATAGCGGATTCCAAATCGGATTCCGCTTTTTTTGTAAACCGCCAAGCTAGCCTTTTTCACCGGCAAGGCCCTTTTGTCTATATTTGTCCGCAATGAATACGGAACAGAAAAAGAAATTTTGGTGCGGAGCGTCTAGCTTTGTCATTTGCCTTCTCTCCTTTTTTCTAATCCACCCCTACCAAGGAATAAGCGGTGATGCGGCACTGTACCTGAAGAACGCCATCTACGGGATTTCTCCGGAACGTTTTGCGGGAGACTTGTTTTTTATCGGGACTTCGCAAGACGCGTTTAGCCTGTTTTCTTATCTCTATCGTCCGCTTGTTCTTCTGCTTGGTTCCTACAACGCGACCTTCTTCTTGGCGACGGTTTCGATAGGTCTGTGGATCTTTGCGTGCCTTTTCTTTATTCGCCGGTGGACGGCAAATGTCTTCCCGGTGTTCGTCTTCTTTGCCGCAATCGAGTATTCGTACGGCCAATGGGTTCGGATTGGAGAATATCTGTGCACGGCGCGAACGATTGCCGAGGCCTTCGCCATTCTAGGCTTTGCCTTTCTGTCGAGGCGAAAGCGGTGGAAGTCCCTGGTCTTTTTCCTGCTGGGTACTCTCTTTCACCCGCTGATGGCCGGCTGGGGGCTTCCCGTCTGGCTCTTCTTCTTTTATCCGAAAACAACACTCCCGGTAGGAATCCTGTCCTTGTTGTTTCCGTTGACCGGACTTCTGGATGTTTCTCTCTTTGCCACATACGATTCTGTCTGGGCGGCGTCCATTACGGAATTTTACCCGAAAGCGTGGGACGTGGCTTGGCTTGTCGTTCTCGTTGCCATCTTTGTTCTTGCCTATCGAATCTTTTTTTCAAGGGAACGGCGCTTTTTCCGTTCCTTTCTCCTTGTCCTTGCGATTGCCGCCTACTGGGATTTTGCGGGGCTTGCCTTCAAGAACGTCTTTCTGGTCGTTACCCAGTCTTGGCGCATCAAATGGATGCTGATTTTCCTTGCGGTCTTTTCTGGCGGTTATTTTGGCAAGGAATCTCTCAAGCCGAGGCGACTTCTTCGATTGTTTCGCGTACACCCGGTTTTGAGCTCTCTCCTTGTCGGTTGCGTTCTGTTGTCCGCCGTTGCGGTAACGCTAAAGACTCTGCTTTCATCGGACTTCGAGTTTAACGGAGGCGTTTCGCCAGAAACGCTACTCCTTGTCTGGCCGCAGAGTCTGCTTGTCCTTTTTTCCGCCATTACCGTCTTTTTACTTTCCAAAGGAAAATGCTTGCCGTTCGGAATCATCTATGCCGTTTCTCTCGGGGTTATTGCCGTAGTCCTGTTCTATCAAGGAAACTTCGGAAAGTCAAGGCCGCCATTTGACGAAATGGATTCCTTTTTGAAGCAGGGAACGGCGCCTTTCGAATCGACCATAAAAGGAGACTATGACAAGGCGCTCTATTTTTGCGAAGACTGTTCGGTTTTTGGCTTTTTGAGCGCAACGTATTATGGAGCGAATTCATTTCTTTCCATATCGAGAGAACGCTTTTTGGAAGCGCGCCGTCGCACCGCGCGGATTCTCGACGAACCGGAGGTCGAAACCAGGCCATTTGAATTTCCCTACTATGGTTTTATCGTTTCGGAAAGACTCGGCAAGCCAGAGACATTTTCAAGGCTCTTGGAATCCGGAGAAATAAGGTATATCATTAGCGACAAGCCGGGTTTCTTGGGAAAAACGCCGTTGGATTCCCTCGTCTTGCCGGTGTCACAAAAAAGGATTTATCTGTTCGGAAAGTAAGACGCTCATTTTTAACTGAACACGAATTCTTTTCGTCAAGTAAATCAGACATAGTAAAAGAATTACTTGGCGGCTTAAAGTTACCAATCAAAAAGAGACCTTTCACAAAAGGAAGGCCTCTTTTTTTTGTTTATGGAAAAACTTTATGGGTTCAATTATTTTGTTGTTAAATTGTAGAATTGGGGAGTTAGGATACTGCAATCATTATCCGTTTCTGCATTGTTAACTTTTGCAGTATAAGCAACGGTCGCTCCTGAAGCGTCTTTAGAAGCGCTTTTTGCACTCAATGACCATACGTTTCCTTTAGCGCAATCATTCAGTTTTACATTGCTCGTCGCTTTCCAAACATCAGCCGCTTCTGACTTTAACTCCGTTTTAACTGCCAAAACAGAATCGTATGTAAATGATGCGGAATTTTGCATTCTGTAGCCAATACCACCCCATGTGCCGAGCGTATCTCCCTTTTCACTCACATACGCATCCTGCAGTTTCACGTAAAAAGCTTTTTCCTCTGAAATATTGCGTTTTACAAAAAGCTTTTCAACTCTTCGCAAAGTGCAAAAATCGCCGCTTTCATTCGGAATGCAAGGTTCACCATTTTTTCTTCGCAATTTACAACATTGGTGTAGCGAGGGCTATGCATTAGGCGAAGAGCCATGCCGCCTTTCAGTGTCTTTAAATTTTTCCATGCAACAGATTTATTCCAAATTGGAGTATAAAAAATGGCGAAATTCGCAAAATTTAGCCAATTTAGTATTCGTATGACAAAAAAATGACACAAGCTAGACAAAACTATTGCTTTTCCAAAACAAATCTTTTATATTATCGGTGTTGAGAAACAACAATAACCTTTAACAAGGAGTTCATCATGAAGAAACAAGGTTTTACCCTCATTGAATTGATGGTCGTCGTGGTCATCATCGGCATTCTCGCCGCCGTCGCGGTTCCCAAGCTGTTCGGCATGATCGCGAAGTCCAAGGCTTCCGAAGTCGGCCCTGCTGCTGGAGAATACGTGAAACTGCAG
>CAVGIM010000047.1:1018-25085 GCA_963629575.1 Candidatus Methanomethylophilaceae archaeon | reverse complement strand
GACGCCCCGGAAAGGGCGAAAACGGTCCGAAAGGACCGGGATTGACGGGGACGGATCCCTCTGCCGGCCACTAAAAGACAGGAAAGTAGACCTGGGAGTTGACTTTCTTGATGTTTGATGTATTTTTAGAGGTGACCTATAAACTAATCCCTTTTCCATGCAATTATCATCCGGGTAAAGACAGGTAAAGCGAACATCTGCCTGCTCCCCTGTTAGAGGATAGAGTAATGTCTTATCCGTTACAGGATAGTTTAAATTCTGCGCCATCCAGACTTGGTTGCCGATTGTCGTGTACCTATATTCCTGCCCATCGCGCTCATCGACAAATGTTCCGCGACCGCTTTCCGGGCAAACTTTTGCCGCATTAAAAGCCTCCGCACTAGAACCGTTATCGGAACAAGCGGCAAAGTAAGATATCGCCATAAGTCCAACAAGAGTCGGAAGCATTTTCATAAAATCTCCATTTTTTTCAGTTAAAGATAAAATTTCATTCCAGATACGAAGGGTCGATGGTCGGTTCATGCCCGGTGACGATTTCCGACCGATAGACTTCGCCTCGCTTTTCCGCTTCACGCTTCGCCTTTTTTTCGCGCTTCTTCGACTCGATAGCCTTGCGTTTTTTTATCCGCTCTTTTTTCATCGCCAGGCGTTCCGCCCGCGTCAAGCGTTCCTTCACGGGCTCTTCTTCGTAAGGGTATTCCTCTTCGGTTTCCAGCGGTTCGTCCAGATAGGGATTTTCCAGCGATGTTTCGTTAAAATTTCTAAAGCTCGTATCCTCGTCAAAAGTCGGCGCGGATTCCGGGCATTCCTTTTCCAAAAGCTTGACGGCTGTTTCAAATGGCTTTTCGAGCGGAACGGAGAAAGACATTTTCTTTCGGGTCCGCGGATGGGCAAAGCGGATTTCAACCGCTTCCAAAAGCTGCGCCGGAGCAAGCTTCAAAAGCTCTTCCGCGACTTCGCGGTAAAGGGGCGGTACTCGAGAAAGCGAAGCCTCGCGTCCCTCGTAAATCGGGTCGCCGACAATCGGATGCCCCGTGTAGCGGGAATGCACACGAATCTGGTGCGTGCGTCCCGTATCCAGTTCATACTCCATCAGCGTCGCGATGGAAAAGAACTTTTTCGCCTTGTAGCGCGTGCGCGCAAATTTTCCGTTCTTCACGACAGCCATGCGGATGCGGGATTTCGGATCGCGCCCAAGAGGCAGCTCGATTTCCCCGGAAAGGTCGCGCGGATGCCCCCAGATCAGGGCTTCATACTTGCGGTGAAGCGTGCGCGTTTCGAGCTGGTGCGCGAGATTCCGGTGCGCCTTGTCGTTTTTCGCCACAATCATCAGACCCGGCGTATCCTTGTCGAGACGGTGCACGATTCCAGGCCGAAGCGGACCGTTCACAGCCGAAAGTTTTTCCTTGAAGTGGTAGAGAAGCCCTGCGGCAAGCGTCCCTTTCGAAACGCCGTTTCCCGGATGCACCACGACTCCGCGCGGTTTAAAAATCACGGCGACATCGTCATCTTCATAGACAATGTGCAAATCCATCTTTTCCGGTTCGAGCGACGAAGACTCCTTTTGGGGAAGCGAAGCGACACAGACAAGCATCCCTTCCGAAAGGCGCAAATTTTTCTTGGCGGGTACGCCTGCAATCGTCACCTGGTTTTCCGCGATCAGCTTTTGGATGTCCGTGCGGGAATAATCCGAAAGTTTCTTTTGCAGAAAACGGTCTAGGCGTTCGTTCGCATCCTTCTCGGAAACGATAAAGTTCCGCGATTCGGAACTAAGCGGTTGGGGATTCTTCTTTTGCATGCGAACCTGCCGGTGAATAGCGAATGAACTTGTAAACCAAGGGAGAAAGCAGAACGAGCGCAACGCCTATCGTCACGCAGCAATCCGCGAAATTGAAAGTCGGCCAACGTTCCATGATGAAATCCGGGAAATCGCAATCGATAAAATCCACGACCTTGCCGATACGCATCCTGTCCGCAAAATTCCCGATCGCTCCCGAAAGAATCATCGCGATGCCAAAGCGCACCAGAAAATCGTCCCGTTTCACGGACCTGTAAAAATAAACCAGGACAAAGGTCGCGACAAGGGAAACAAGCAGAAAGAAAATCGTCGGCGGAAGAAAAGGCAAAATATCCTGCGGACGGCTGCTGAACGCGGCTCCCGTATTGTACGCCAAGCGAAATTGCAGCAAATCCCCGACGACATGCACGATGCGTCCCAGCGGATTTTCAAAAGTCGGCTTCAGGTAGGCGACAGCCCAAATCTTTGTCGCCTGGTCGATAAAGATCGAAGCGAAGATAAAAGCCAGGTGAAACTTCCACGACTTTAGCAGGCGAAAACGTTCCTTCATGTTCCATCCCTCAAGAGTTCAAAGTTCTTCCGAATCCATGCGTTCGAGTAAAAATGCAGAGTCGTCTTCCGAATGATTCTTTTCACGTCCGAACGCGTGATTTTCACCTTGTTATTCCCATCGAAAAGGTGCGAGCAATCCCCCATCAGCGAAAGGTTTTTCGCCGCCATGAAAAGCGGCCACAGGCAAAACAGGCGGATTTGCGGATTTCTTCGCGGAATGAGAACCGTGTATTCGATCGCATCCGACAGATGTTTCCACGCTTCGCAGACAAGTTCCTTCATCACCGAAGCCCGGGCCTTTTTATCCGCCAGCGGGCCGAACATCGCCGGGGAATTTTCAAAACCGTGGGAGCGGCAAATCGTTTCCGGGACAAAGCAGACTTTCCGCTCGGAATCCTCCCGGACGTCCTTGATGATGTTCACCAGCTGGAGCGCAAGCCCAAAGCTCACGTCGAGCGTTTTCATTTTTAAAAACCTCTCGCCGCCTATCGCCGGGTTCTTCGCCGCGAAAAGCCTCGTCAAGAGCTTTCCCACTATCCCTGCGACATAGTAGCAGTAGCGCGAAAGTTCGGACATCGTTTCGAGCGTAAACCAGCCTTTTTCAAGAGACGCTTCCATCGACTGCAGCGAAGCGGCCATCCCTTCGCACATTTCGACGACTGTTTCGCACACGGGCTTCACGTAATCCGCGTCAAAAATCCAAAGCAGCGGAACGACAGCCAAGGCGTTTTCGCAAAGTTCGTAATTCGGGTTTTGCGACGAGCGGAAATATTCCGGCAAGGCGGAAACAAAGGCCTCGGTCGATTTTTCCACATCGGAGCCGTCCCGAAAAACATCCGCGAACATTTTAAGGAGCCGAAGCTTTTCACCGACGGGAAGCCGGGAATCGTCCTCGACCGTATCCGCAATCCGCAAATAGAGATAGGCGAGCAGTACCGTTTTCCGGAGATCTCCCGAAAGGCGGTTGATGTTCAGCGCGAACGTGCGCGATACGAGGAGAAGCATCCTGTCCGCATAGAGAAAGCGATTTTGAATTTCCGTCGGGTCAAGCGTTTTCATAGGCGGAGAGTTCCTTTTCCATGGCGAGTTCCTGTTTTGCCATTTCCTTCAGCAGCTTGAAAAGCCTCTTCTCGGAATCCGCCTTCACGAGCGCGTTGCGAAACGCCCAGGCGGAATGCCCGGCCAGGTCGTCTTCCGAAAGCGGGTGTCCAGACTTGCGGTAAAGAGCGTCCTGCCTCTTGTACTCCCAAAAATAGGCATTGACTTCCAGCCGATACACGCGATTCATCGCGAAATTCACGAACGGCTTCTCGGCAAAAAGGCACAGAACAAACGGAAAAGGCAGCAAATAGGCGGGAAACCGCAACGCCCAATAGAGGGTCGCCGCCACGGAAAGCGCGGAAGATGCGCAAAGGAGCCCCAGGACCGCGCACGCGCAAAGCCGGAAAAGCGGCTTTTTCGACCACCACGCGGGGACATAGCACCAGGTTTTTCCCAGACGGATCTTGCGCTTTAGCGCAATCGGATAGGCAAAAAAGCGCGCCCAGAGAAAAAGGGTCGGCCATAGAACAAGGGGCAGCCAAAATAGCGCCCCGACAGCAAGAATCCAATCCATCATGGAGCCAATAATAGTTAAATTAAGCCTTATGAACCCGCAATTCGAGAAATGTTTGGAACTTTTGCACGGCAAGATTTCGGATGCCGTCTTTAACGACCTGTTTGCCAAGCTGGACCTGCTGAATGTCACCGACCGCCGGTGTTCCGTCCTGCTTCCTCCGAATAAGGACATCAAGTCCTATCTGCCCTACAAGGTTCTTCTCGAAATCAGCTGGCAGGAAGCTACCGGGAATCATCTGGATTTCGACTTCCAGCATGTCGAAGCGAATCCGAGCGCATCCGCGGCGTCCCATGATTTTTGCCAGCCGATAAAGCTCTCCGAGGAACTCAGTTTCGAGAACTTTGTCGTCGGGGACAAGTCGAAGCTCGCCTTCAGCGCGGCGTTCGCCGTCGCCGAGAATCCGGACCACAGCAAATACAACCCGCTCTTCATCTATGGAGCGTCCGGGCTGGGAAAGACGCACCTCTTGCAGGCGATTGGCAACTATATCCTGGGAAACGCGACGGGAAAAGTCGTCCGCTACATTCCCGCAAACGATTTCCAGCGCGAATACACGGAAAGCATCCGCAACGGAAACACGAACGAATGGTCCACGTTCTACCGAGAAGATGTCGATGTTCTTCTCATCGACGACATCCAGAACTGGAGCGGTTCGACAGAAACCCAGAACGAGTTCTTTCACATTTTCAACACGCTGCATCAGGCGGGAAAGCAAATCGTCCTCACGTCCGACGCCCCCGCCGCCGAAGTCAAGAGCCTTTCCGACCGGCTGGTGAGCCGTTTTTCGTCGGGACTTACCGTTGATATCCAGCCGCCGGCTTTCGAAACCCGCGAAGCGATTCTCCGGAAAAAGGCTACCAACAGCCATCTCGACATTTCCGACGACGTGTTCGCCTACCTCGCCGAAAACATCGAAGGCAGCGTACGCCCGCTCGAAGCGGCCATCGTCCGTCTAGCGATGCAGTCTAGCCTTCTCAAGCAGGACATCGGCATTTCGCTCGCGCGACAAGTCGTCGCGGACATCATCCCGAACATCAAGCGTCGTGTCGGAATCGAAGCGGTCATCCACGCCGTCTCCCAGGAATTCGACGTTCCCGAGGACAAGCTCCTCGAAGCGGGACGCGGCACAAAGGAAGTCGCCCATGCGCGCCAGGTCGCCATGTTCCTCATGAAGAAGCTCACGACGCTCAGCCTCAAAAGCATCGGAATGCGATTCGGAAACCGCGACCATTCCACGGTCATGCACGCGATAAAGACCATCGAAAAGGAAATGCAGGAAGACGCGACTTTTGCACGGGTAGTCGAAACGATCAAGTCGAACATCCACTAGCCTTGCGCATCGTCCGCACTCCATGCGGTTCCAGACTTCGCCTTCATTCGGATAAATCTTTATGAATCCCTTTATCCTGATTTCTCTATTCGCCATCTTTCTGCAAAGCGCGATGCTCGTTCTCTTCTACGCGCTTCCCGATCCGCTGGGACTTTCCCTATCGGAAATGTTCGCCGGAAAAACCGTCTGGCAGATTTCCATGGCATACGGAGCGATTCTCGTTCTCGTTTCCCTCTTCGCCTTTTTCAAGAAGCCGCGCGCCCTTTCCGTATTTCTCGTTTTCTACTTCATCCTCGCCGCGGTCGATTACGAAGTTTTCCGATTTTCGCACCAGCGGCTCTCCTACTCGTTCCTGCGCACCTACTTCCACCTGTCGAACATCACCGATTCGACGACCGTTTCCACGCTCGGCGGAGACTTCAAGGGAACCCTCGGCTGGCTTTTTCTTCTCTTCGTCGATATCGTCGGCTTCGCCTCGATAATCCTCTATCTTTCCCGAAAGAAAAAGGTCGCTTGCCAGGCAGGAAAATTCAAGATTCCCGTCGCGCTCTTTACCGTGGGGATGCTTCTTTCCGTCATCCCGCTTGTGCTGTTTCTCGCCGGGACGCGCGGCATCAAGACGATTCCCGTCCTCGGAACACAGGTCGATATGCGCTTCACCCTCGGAAAGCACACGCTGACAGCTCCGATTCTGCACATTGCTGCCGAAGAAACCTTTGAATTTGTCAAGGACAATTACACGATTACGGACGCGCTCGTCGCCGATCTCGACGCCTTTTTGCCAAAAGATTTCGAAAGGGAACGAATCGACAGAAAATTTCCCGCATACCGCAAGGCTCCCACCAGAGAATACCGGGCGAAACGGCCCTACAACATCGTCTTTATCTTCGGAGAATCCTTCAAGGGGCGCATTCTCGACCAGATGCTTTCCGGAGACACGACGCTCGCTCCGAACATCTGGGCGCTTTCCCAGGGAAAATACTTTTTAAACGGAGGCGGCGGTCTCTGGTTCGAAAACGCTTTCAGCGGCGGATACCCGACGGTCCGCGGAACCATGGCGACCTACCTGGGTTTTCCCTCCCACCCGAACCGCGACGTTCCGAGCTTCTACGCCTCCAACCACTTCACGGGATTTCCCGAGCTGATGACGGATTATATCCGAAAATACATGACGATTTCCAATCCAATCTTTGACCATACGCTGCCATTTATCGAGAAATTCTACGGGAACGGCTGGAAAATGCCCGAACCCGGGAAGCCCGGCACAACAGACAGTCTGGGGATGGATGTCGTCTTGCAGATGTTGCAAAGCCTGCCGACCGACTCCTCCTGGCTTCTGACGTTCAATACGATAGCGACGCATATTCCCTTTTACGGTTACCCGGACGATTTTGCGCCAAAGCCCGACAACGCGATGGAACGCTACCGGAACGCCTTGCGCTATACGGACTCTCAGCTCGGAAAACTCTTCAAGGCTCTTGCCGCGCGACCGGATTTCGAACGAACGGCCATCGTCATTCTGGGCGACCACGATACCCCCGTCGATACAATCGACTATGCGGTTCCGCAACCGCTAGGCGTCGCCGCCGCACAAATCTTCATCGGCATTTTTTCTGCGGACTCGGCTCTCTTTTCCGGACTGGAAATTCGAAAAGATGTCGCTTCGCAACTCGACATCGGACCGACCATCCTCGATTTGGCCCAGGTAAAGGCTCCGAACCATTTCTGGGGATATGACCTGCTCACCGAAAGGCGCCCTGCAGAACAGCCAGCTCTCTTCTTTTCCCAGAACGCCTACTTCCTGGGATTTCGGGATTATGTCCTGACCGGCGGACTCGAAAGCGAGGAAATCTATCGCGGAAAGGACGGAATCTACTCCCCCGCCGACGATACTCTTTCCGTCCGTTGGCGAAACCATGCCATCGGGGCAAGCAAAGTGTTGCGTTCCCTGCTTCGAAACGACAACATGCAGCCGTAGTCAGAACTTGGAGCTTAGAACTTGGATCTTAGAACCGCAAACATCTAGGCTCTAGCGTAAAACGGCCCGTTTCGCAACTCGGAAAGGTTCCCCTACCTTGCCCCTCGCCGGGTAGACCTATCTGCCGACAGGCAGGCCAAACAGGTCGCTTGGCGACAAAAGTCTAGACGTGAAACGTCAAAAGCCTTTCGGCCAGAAGAATAACAGCCCGCTTTGCGTCTCTAAGCTCCAAGCTCTCTCGGCTAAACTCTGATCACTTTCCTTTTTGCGAAAGCCACAGCTTGCAGAAAAAGACCGAGAACACGATGCTCGACACAAGGAACACCATAATGCCGATGCAGGCCAAGTCTCCTATTCCCTTCAAGCCGCGGTGCGTCGTAAAGAGCATTCCGACAAAGCCGGCCGCGGTCGTTGTCGAACTCGCCATCACGTTTCTGCCCGTGGTATCCAGAAGTTCCCGAATCGTAATTCCCTTGGTCGAAATCCAGGCACTGACAAGATGAATCGTCGCGTCGATTCCGATTCCAAGCGTCATCGGGATGACAATCACGTTGTAGATGCTGATCTTTCCAAAATCGAAGAAATGCGTGAGGAATCCCAACAGTCCAAGGGTCAGAAGGACGCCCATTCCAAACGCAACGCTTCCCGCGATAAACAGCTTCGGTTTCCGGAACGAAATCACAAGCGTCGCGACGATGACGAGAATGATGAGAAGCGCCAGGTTGAAACTGTCTTCCTTTACGGATTCGATCACGTCGGAAAGAATGAATTGCGAAGAGAAGGTGCGCAGTTCCTCGCCGTCAAAGTTCCAATGTCCGTATCGTTCCTGGAATTCATGGAGAGCGTTTGCATCCCAGCTCGGAAAATCGCCGTAAATAAAGCCGATCTTTCCGTAGGAGCCGTCCTTTTCGCGGAGGAGGTCGAGCGACCATGCGGGAATATCCTCGGCGGTAAACGTTTCGTCAACCTGGGCCAGCTTTCTCAGGGCGGCGATATTTGCCGAATCTTCGCCTGTCGCCCGATCAAAGACCTTGTAACCGGCAAGTTCCCGAATTTCGTCGATGATTTCAAGACGCGCCTTCTGGGAATCGAGCGGCGGCACAAAGGTTCGAAGCGTAAGAAAGCTTCCAAGCATCGGGTCCTTTTCGTCACGCAGGCGTACCATCAGCGTATCATACAGCCTGTCCAGCTGCTCCGGCTTGGAACCCATCACGGCCGCAGGCGTCGATGTGACAGCCTTGTTCGAAGCCTTGGTCACCTTTGTCGAAATCTTGTTTTTCGCCACGCTCTGCGCCGTCGATACGCGGCGAAGATTTTTCAGGTTATGCTCAAAATCCACATCGCGCGCAAACCAGATAGAAACAGCGCCCAAGATGAACCCGATCACCGCGGCACACTTGAAGAACTTGAATATTTTCGTCTCGTCCCAGGACCTTGGGAAAAAACTGTTTTGAGGCGCGGCGGGAATACCCCCGAGGCACTTGACAAAGACAGGCAACACGAGAACCGAAGTCAGCATACTGAAGAGAACGCCACACGAAGCCACCACGCCAAATTCGTAGAATCCTCTAAAATGGGCGACAAGCAGCGTTAAGAACGCCGCAATGGTCGTAAGGCTCGCAAGGAAAAACGGCTTTATCATCTTTCTCTGGGCATGAATCAGCACCTCTTCGAGCGTTGCGTATTTGCGAAGCAGCTTTTGCGCCGTTCCCAAAATATGAATCGAATAGTCAATGCCGATACCGAGAATGATGGAAGCGACAAAAACCGTAAACGGATTCAGCCGACCGTAAAAGACTGCGGCAAAGGAAAGCGTCGGAATGCACGCATAGAGAACCGAGGACACGACAAGAACAGGTCCCTTGATGCTCCGGAAAAAGAATATGGTCAACAGAAGAATCAGGACAAGGCTGATGGCAAAGGAAGATACGCTATCGTTTGCCACTTCGTCGACTTCCTTGAGACCCTCGTAAGTCCCTTCCACCGTAAAGCGCGTGGGAACCGAATATTCCTTGTTGCCAAAATAGGCGAGCAGCGTATCGGTACGCGCAAGAATATGGGTAACGAATTCATAGTCGGTCGAAGGCTTGAGCAGCTTCGCGTTGACGACACCGTTAAAGAGGATTTTCCCCGTACTGTCCGGCTTCGGCGAACCGATCAGGCGGTTTTTCAAGTGCGCGGGGACGGGCGCCTTGTTGTCCCATTCTTCCGACTTTCCGTTTTCTTTCGGCGAATCCTTCTTGAAAAAGGCGTCAAAGGCTCCGGCCGCTTCGTCGGGCAGGCCAAGTTCTTGCGGAATGCTCGCGTCGAACCAGACGCGTTCCTTTTTCGGAGCGGAATCTCCAAGAAGGTCAACGGTCAGCGGAGCGTTCTTCCGACCGATTTCGAGCTGCACGTCTTCCAGATTGTCCCGGAGATTTTCCAGATACCTAGTCGGAAGATACAGCAGAGCCTTGTCCTTGAAAAACTGGTTATCGTTATCGACCTGCGTCGAAACAAAGTCTCCCTGCCAATTCTTGTGGATGTAGCCGCTGATAGAATCCTGCAACGCGGCGACCAGTTCCGGATCCTCGCTCTGGATGGCTATCATGAAGCGATCCGTACTGCCAAACCGCTCGTAGGATTCCTTTAGGGCGATGACGCTCGGCGTCTTTTCCGGCAAGAGCTTCGAAAGGTCCGCATCGAGCTTCAGCCCGGGATAGACCAAAATAGGGAAAGCGAGAACGAGCGCGAGAACCAGATAGAAGGCCAGCGCCTTGAACTTGTTCCGGCAAACCAGGGGAATATACCAATTGGAAAATCTTTCTGCCAGGGATTGCTTTGTAGCCATAGCGGAAATATACAAATTGCCGAAACCGCTCCCCGACAGAAAATACCCCGTTCCGGTCGCTTTATCCGCGAATCTTCCGTGTAAATATTTGTTATCCTTTCTTCCCGTTTTCCATTTTTCGAGCGGCGATTCCACTGCAATGTGAATTTACTAACTTTGCGCAATCATTCGATAGGTGTCGAACCTATCCGTAACATGGGAAAAATCATGACAAAAGCAAAACTGATAAAACTTATCATCGCATCGATTTTAGCGATCGCTGCGCTTTTCGTCCCCTACGAAGCTCTAGGCCTCACCGGGGAAAACCTCCTGAACCCGCTGGAAATCCGCGTGATTGCCATTTTCGTGATGGCGGCTCTCTTCTGGATTCTCCAACCGTTCCCCATCTGGTCCACCTCGATGCTAGTCATCGTGCTGATGATCCTGACCCTTTCGAATTCCGCGCTGCTTCCGTTCCGCGTCGAAGGCGTCACGCCTCTCCAGTTCAAGTCCATCATGGCGACGTTTGCCAACCCGATTATCATGCTTTTCCTCGGAGGGTTCTTCCTTGCCGCCGCGGCAACAAAGTACAATATGGACAAGAACCTCGCGCGCGTACTTCTCAAGCCGTTCGGAAAAAATCCGAAATACGTGCTCCTGGGACTGCTGATGATTACGGCATGCTTCTCCATGTTCATGAGCAACACGGCGACCGCCGCCATGATGCTCGCCATCCTGGGCCCGGTCCTCAAGCTCTTCGATGAAGACGACCGCGGCAAGGCGGCGTTTGCGCTTGCCATTCCGCTCGGCGCGAACATCGGCGGCATGGGAACTCCTATCGGAACGCCTCCCAACGCCATCGCTCTCGGAGCGCTTCAAAGCGCGGGATTCAACGTAAGCTTCGGACAATGGATGATGTTCGGCATTCCCTACGTTATCGTTCTGATGGCTATCGCCTGGATTCTGCTCATCAAAATCTACCCTATCAAGATGAAGGAAATGGTCTTGAAAATCGAAGGCGAGGGAGCAAACAAGTTCGATACGAGCCCACGGGCAATTATCGTGTATGTAACCTTTGCGCTCTGCGTCGTTCTCTGGATCACGGGAAACAAGGTCCACGGCATCAACGACAACGTGATTGCGATGATTCCGATGGCCGTATTCGCCTTGACGGGCGTCATCACCAAGAAAGACTTGAACGAAATGAGCTGGGACGTTCTCTGGCTTGTCGCCGGAGGCTTTGCGCTCGGTCTTGGCCTGCAGGAAACCGGACTCGCCAAGCATCTTATCAACGCGATTCCGTTTGAAACCTGGTCACCGTTCGCGCTGATGATCGGCAGCGGACTCATCTGCCTTTTCATGGCGAACTTCATGAGCCACACTTCTACGGCGAGCCTTCTCGTTCCCATCTTTATCGCCGTCGCGGTCGCCTGCCAGGACAATCTGGCTCCTCTCGGAGGCGTTACGGCGCTGCTCGTTTCCGTTGCCTTCGCAAGTTCTCTTGGCATGTGTCTTCCCATTTCCACGCCTCCCAACGCTCTCGCCCATGCGACCGGCTACACGGACACAAGCGGAATGGCCAAGACGGGAATCATCCTGGGGATAGGCGGACTTGTCATTTCGTGGCTGATGATGTTCGGTCTTTCCAAGATCAATTTCTTCGAAGCACCGGCTCCCGCCAACAAGCCCGTTTCCGTGGAAGTCGTGCCGGCCGCTCCGATTCCGACATACACGCCGGACTCTCTTATCGTCCACAAGGCTTCCGAAGAACTCTCCGCCGAAGTCCCGAACGAAACCGCCGACTCCGCAAAATAACGGCGAAAATTTATCGCGCAATCAAAAAGGACCGGTCCAAGTGCCGGTCCTTTTTTTTATCCGATACGTCACAACGGCAAAGCCAGCTGCGTGGAGTTTTCCGTTGAAGAAACCCGCTTTATAGGACGCTCGGGAACTTCAAAATTATACACCAAAGCCTCGACGACGCTGTTCCGGTTTTCCAGATGGGCTCCGTTATGTGGCAAAAATACGAAAAAAGGACCGTTCCACATCGAAAACAGTCCTTGCAAAAATTCCCCCGGAGCTTTCGCCCCGAGGGAATCGTCTATGGCAAACGTTACTTACAGTGCCGTCCTACGCCCGCGCCGCATCCCGGGCAGCCGATACAGGCCGGTCCGCGTTTTTTCACCGCGTGCCTTGTCATCTTCAGCACATAGCGAAGCGAGACAAGACCCCAGGCAAAAAGAACCGCGACAACCAGGATGTTTGCAAGCATGGGCACCTCGACTACTTCTGGCTTGCGATGGCATCGACCGAACGGACCGAGCCAAACGTCTTGCCCTTGTAAGGATCCGGACGGAACAGCTGGAAGAGAATCGCGGCAACGAATACGCAGGCAATCGCCGTCCACGCCGTAAATCCAGAACCCATCACCACGCTACCGATCTGATAGACGATGAACGTCATGACCCAGGCCCAAACGTTCTGGAAGACAATGGCAAACCAGAACCACTTGCGGTCATTGAGTTCGCGGGCCATCGTCGCGATGGCGGCAAGGCACGGCGAATCGAGCAGGTTGAAGAGCAGGAAGCAGAACGCGGCAAGCGCCGTCGGGAACCAGGTCTTCACCGCAGCGACAACCTTGTTCGTCGCCTCCTCTTCTTCGAGAGCCGCATCCGCATCGTCACCATCGACGCCACCGAGGACGCCCATCGTCACGACAATGCCTTCCTTCGCGGAGAATCCGGAGAGGGACGAGGCCGCAGCCTGCCAACCGCCCTGTTCACCGCCAAAGCCTAGCGGAATGAAAATGTAGCGGAGCTTGTCGCCGATGCGGGCAATGATCGAGTTCGCCTGGTTTTCGACAATGCCGAATTCCAAGTTTTCCGAATCATGCGTCAGAGCGGTAAAGGATTCCTCTTCTGCGGTTTCTTCGGCGGCAGAAGCTTTTTCCGTTCCGAGAATCTGGATTCCATCGACAGCCATCACCGGAGTTTCCACGACCTCTGCCGCAACTTCCTGTTCCGCTTCCGGAGCCGGAGTTTCCCAGCCGTAAGTCGAAATGAACCACATCACGAGGCAGGCGAGGAAAAGAATCGTTCCCGCCTTGATAAGGAAGCCCTTCGTGCGTTCCCAGGCATGCAGCAAAACGGTCTTCGGCTGCGGCAAGTGGTATTGCGGAAGTTCCATGACGAACGGAGCGGCTTCCCCGTGGAACGGCTTTGTCTTCTTGAGCATGATGGCGGCCATCAGGACGCTCGCAATGCCGATAAAGTACATCGACGGAGCGACCCACGAACCGGAACCCATCTGGGCGGCAATGACACCGGCCATGCAGGCAAGAACCGGGAGCTTCGCACCGCACGGAATCCACGTCGTCGTCATAATCGTCAAGCGGCGGTCGTTATCGTTTTCAATCGTCTTGGACGCCATGATGCCCGGAATTCCGCAGCCCGACGAGACGAGAAGAGGAATAAAGCTCTTGCCCGAAAGTCCAAAGTGGCGGAAAATGCGGTCCATGACAAACGCGATACGAACCATGTATCCGCAGTCTTCGATAAGAGAAAGAAGAATGAACAGGATGAACATCTGCGGGGTAAAGCCCACAACGGCTCCAATACCGCCGATGACCCCGTTTACAAGAGCGTCAGAAAGGACTTCGTTCGCGCCGCCTTTTTCCAAAAGACCGCTGACAAAAGCCGTCAATCCCGGGATGAAGATCCCGTAATCGGACGGATCGGGTTCGCCCTTTTCGACAACTGCTTTCGCCGCCGCGATATTTTCGGCATTGAACGCAACGGAATCCACCGTCGGTTCCTCGCCTTCTTCCGCTTCGCGTTCGAAAGTGATGTACGCCGGGTTGATTTCTTCGTCCTTGTCGGCAAGAATCGCCTGGGCGCGCTTGTAAGTCATCACAATCGCTTCGGCAGGTTCCTTTTCTTCACCCTCTTCGCCGTCCGAAACTTCGGCATTTTCGGCTTCCGGCAGAACGGAAAGTTCCGCACCTTCCGCAACAAAAGCCTTCGCCGTATTGACAACAGCGGAATCCGCCAGGGCAAAGGTCTTGTCGCCGATCGTTACCATCGAATCGCCCTTTGCCGAAGCTGCGCAGATTTGGCTCTGCACCGCATAGGTATCGACAATCTTCTGGGCAGCGGCCTTGTAGGCGTCACGCTTGTCGGAAGCATCCGCGATTGCGCTTGCATCTTCGAATTCGCCAGCGGCTTCTTCGTAAGCGGAGGAACCGATGCCGAACAGATGCCAGCCGTCTTCGCCCATCAACTGGTCGTTCGCCCAGTCCGTTCCCATCGAACCGACCGTCGAAACCGAGATGTAATAGACAAAGTACATTACGAGAAGGAAAATCGGAAGGCCGAGAATCCGGTTGGTGACTACGCGGTCCACCTTGTCGGAGAACGTCAAGCGGTTGCCGGACTTTTTCAGAACTCCATCGAGAACGTCTGCAATGTAATTGTAGCGCTCGTCGGTGATGATCGATTCGCTGTCGTTATCGCGAGCCTTTTCCAGATTCGCCACGACTTCTTCGATTTTCGCCTTGTCCGCCTCCGAAAGGGAAAGACGGTTATAGACGTTCTTGTCGCGTTCGATAAGCTTGATGTCGAACCAGCGACGGAGCTTCGCATCGACGCTTGCCGGAAGAATCTTGTCGATTTCGGAAATCGCCGATTCGACATCGTCCGCGAACTTCGCCGTCACCTGGGTGGCATTCGAACGGGAAATCTCGACAGCCTTCGCCGCCGCTTCCTGAACGCCCTTGCCATAAAGCGCCTGCGTTTCGACGATTTCGACACCGAGCTTTTCGGAAAGTTTCCTTACGTCAATGGTCGAGCCGGACTTCTTGAGCGCATCCATCATGTTGAGCGCAATCACCGTCGGCTTCCCGAGTTCGAGCAGCTGGGTCGTCAGGTAAAGGTTACGCTCGATGTTTGTCGCATCGACAATGTCGAGAATCACGTTTGGCGCGGAACTCATCAGATAGTCGCGGCTGACGACTTCTTCCTGGGTGTAAGGCGAAAGCGAATAGATGCCCGGAAGGTCCGCAACAACCGTTTCCCTGGACTTTTTCAGCTTGCCTTCCTTGCGTTCCACGGTAACGCCAGGCCAGTTTCCGACATACTGGTTCGCTCCGGTCAGAGCGTTGAACATCGTAGTCTTTCCGCAGTTCGGATTTCCCGCGAGAGCAATTGTAGTTGCCATTTCAGTTCTCCCTATGCCAGTTCCACGCGTTCCGCGTCATCCTTGCGAACGCTGAGTTCGTAACCGCGAACCGTAATTTCTATCGGGTCTCCGAGCGGCGCGACTTTTCGGACATAGATTTCCGCACCGTTTGTCAATCCCATATCCATCAGGCGACGCTTCAAGGCACCTTCGCCCCGCAGCTTCGAGACCTTGACGGTCTCTCCGACCTTTGCATCACGTAACGTTTTCATCTCTGTCTCCTTGCCGCATTACACCATGATGCGGCTAGCCAATTTGTGGTCGAGAGCGATGCGGGATTCCTTCACTTTGACAATCACGTTTCCGCCAAGGCTCGCAACGACCGTCACCGGTGAACCAACGCTGAATCCAAGCTCGTTCAGGTGCTGCTTGACAGCGGCATCGCCGCTCAGACGCTTGACCGTAAAAAGTTCTCCAATGGAGCAAAATGTCAAAGGCATCGCACTGACCTCTCTTTTATGTGTTAGAACGTAAATCCAATGGTGGCTCCGGCACCGTAGTACGGGTCTTCCGCATCGCCTTCGTAGTCGTCGCCGATCGGGAGGCAAACGCGAACATAGCCTTCGACGGAAAGATTTTCCATCGGGTTGAAATAGGCGCGCGGACCGACGTAGATGGTTTCGAGACTCGCATCGGAATCGGTGGAAAGCGTATGATATTCACCCTGGACGCCAATCGCGAACTGGTCGTTGATGGCAAAGGACGGTTCCACATAGAAGAACATGTATTCCGGAACTTCGAGAATGGATTCGGCATCTTCGTCTTCATCTTCGTCGATTACCGCGTAGAAGGCGGAAGCCTTGACGTTCACCTTGCCAAAGTTGAATTCCGGTTCCACGGCAAACGCATGGACCATCTTCGGTTCGTCTTCCGTTATGCGGTCGGAGCGAAGACCATAGGCGACCTGGACATTTGCAAGTTCGCCAAAGACGAGATTTGCCGTCACGCCGGCGCGAAGACGGTTGGCGTGTTCCTGCTGGTAGCTCTGGTAGTTCGCATACGGACGAATCGTGTGGTTTCCGAGAGCGATATCGTAAGCGGCATGGACATCGTAAGACTTGCAGAGGGCTTCCTCTTCGCCATAGACATCGATACAGTCGTCATCGCCACGGCCAAAACCGAGACCGAGGGTAAGGCCATAGAGATTCAGTTCAAGACCGCGAATATCGCGTTCGGTCATGCCGATGGCGGCATCTCCCGGATCATCGTAGTCGTAATAGCGGAAAGCGCCTTCCGAATAGGTAAAGTCACCGGCCTTGATGGCGATGTTGTCGTTCATCTGGTACTGGATGAACGCGCCGTCGTAAGCGAAACCCGGCGCGGTGTTCTCGTCATCGGCGGAGATGGCCGCTTCCGCAGACCACTTGTCGTTAAACTTCACGGAGAACACGAGATTGAACGTCGAAGAGTAATCGTGGAAAAGCTTCGACTCGCTAGAAGCCTTTTCGTAGTGGGCGTTCGCTTCGAACTCCACTTCGCCAGCGACGGAAAACTGGGGGCCTTCCGACTTCGCCTGTTCAACGTTGGCTTCCTGTGCAAACAGAGGGACTGCCGCAACAGCGGAAGCGAGGATCATGCCGATTGTCTTGTTCATGATGTTTCCTTTGATATGAAAATCCATAATTTTAGCTTTGGCTACTTTTTTTAGTCAAAACTAATTAGCCGTGGCTAAATGTAGTACAGCGAAAAAGATTAGTCAAGGCTAAATCATAGGGTTTCGCCTTATTTTTTCGGTTACCTGTTACTGAACGGGGATTTAAATCACTTGCGCGTCTTGCCCGGCGCGTTTTTCGATACAAAGGATTCGATTCGATCCAGCGTCTCGCTCGAAAGAACATGCTCGATGGAACAAGCGTCATCGTTCGCATTCTTCGGGGAGACCCCCAACTGGAGGAGAAAGCTTTTGAGAAGCGTGTGACGGCCAAAAACGGACTTTGCGACAGAAAGCCCGCTCTTTGTCAAATTGACCCCTCCATAAGGTTCCTGCTCGACATAGCCCAGCGTTTTCAACTCGTGCATCGCCCGGACGGCAGAGGGAGCCTTCACGCCCAGTTCGGAAGCGATATCCTTGAGCCGCGCAATTCCCTTGGACAGATGCAGCATGTGCACCATTTCCAGGTAGTCTTCGAGGCTCTGGCTGAGTTTTTTCGCGTTTGACATCTTTTGCAATTTAAAAAATCCCCAAATTTTGCAGTACGCCATTTTTGTAAAAACTTAGCGAATCTTCCACTTTTTGCGCTCGGGAAGGTCGCCCGTCGCCTGTTCCACCCGGAATTTCCCTGAACCGATGACCGAGCCGCCCTTCACCGCCGTTTCGACCATCCAGTTTCCGGCAGGAACGTTCTTCTTTTGCGTGTAGATGCGGAATCCTTCCTCCCGACTGCCATGCGTGCGCATCCGAGACGAGGAGATTCTATCCACGAGTTCATAGGCTCCCGTCTGCGGATTCTTCACAAACCACCGATGTTCGAGATCAACCTCTATCCTTGCCGGGGCGAACACGGAACTCAGGAACGTCACCGGCTCGCCTTTGCGAACGGTCACGGTCGAAGACCGAATCCCCAGCTTTTCCAGAATTCCCGGTTCATCCACCAGGCAAGAATAATCTTTCGAAAACTCGACGCAGGCATTCTGGTCCTTGAGAACGAGCGGTACCGGAGGAATCCAGTTAAAGAGATACGCCAGGAGCAAGGCTGCCGAAATCCCTATCGGAGCGAACAGCGTTTTCAGGGAACGCCCGGAAACCTTGAACGCGACAAAACAGACGCCGAAAGAAACGAGAACCGAAACAAAAAACCAGCCAAATCCTATCCCATCGACCAGATGCGGAATCAGGAAGTTCAGATACATCGTACCCAACAGGTTGAACAGGGCAAGCGAAAAACCGAACATCGCATATTTTTTCTGCAAAAATTCGTTCGCCACCAAAAAGCCGGCAAGAATTACGACAAGAAAAAACGCTCCGACAGAACCGCTGCTCTTGAAATAGCAGACCACAAGCGCGCTGAAAAGGCTTCCAAAGCAGAACTGTACGAGATACGTGAAGCGCCCCTGCCATTTTTCCGACCAGGATCTGTCCAGGAACTTTCCGGGAGCCGCCGATAGCAGGACCAGCGCGACAAGCGATGCGACATAATACAAAAGAAGGATCGCCAGATCCGACGTCTGCACCAGCTTTCCGAGCGTGATGGAATCCCACGTAAAGCCGCCAAAAAAGGAAGCCGCGGGCAGGAACTTTCGAACTTTCTGAACCATTTCCGACATAAGACCCTTATGCTGCCACTTTTCAAAAATAGGTTTTCCCAAAACGAAAGGCAATGATGTTTCCTTTCCCGCCCCCCTTTTTTATTTTTAATTCCATGAAACGGAAATCGAAAAGACTTGAAAAGCACAAGGCCTGGACATTCCTCGTCTATAGTCGCTTTCTGCTGGCGCTTTTGCTTATCCTCGTCCAAATCGCCTACTATGTCTATCTCTGTCTGCGCCTTACCCCGTATAGCCATTTTCTGGTCGGTCTCAACCTTGTCATCAGTTTCGCATTCATCCTCTACCTGATCAATTCATCGCAAAAGAACGACTTCAAGCTGGTATGGCTGATTCCCGTCCTGATTTTCCCGATATTCGGAATATCCACGTATTTTTTCACGCGACACAATTACGGAAAACGGAAAGTCGGCAAGAAGCTTTCCCTTGCAAAGGAGATTACAAACAAGTTCACCGCAAGCGCGGACCATGACGAAAAAACGCTCGAAACATTCCCCGAAATTCGGGACATCGCCGCCTACACAAAAAGCGCAGAGCATTTTCCCTGCTTTTCCGGCAACCGGACAACCTATTACCCGAGCGGCGAAGCGGCCCTTCCCGATATGCTTTCCGCATTGAAGCAGGCGGAACGCTTCATCTTTCTCGATTACTTTATCATTCAAATCGGAACGTTCTGGAATCAAATCCTGGAAATTCTCGCCGAACGCGCGCGTCACGGTGTACAGGTACGCGTACTCTTCGACAGCATCGGTTCTGTCGGGCTAGCTTCTCGCCGCTTTTGCCGCGCCCTGAAATCCCTGGGAATCGAGGCACGGGAATTCATGCCGATGGTTCCCGTCTTCGACATGGGGCTGAACAACCGCGACCACCACAAGATCATGGACATCGACGGAAAAATCTGCTTTACCGGGGGAGTAAACCTTACCGACGAATACATCAACCGGGATCATCGCCGGTTCGCCTACTGGAAAGACAGCGTCATCCAAGTAGAAGGAAGCTCGGTCCAGTCCTTCACCAAGATGTTCCTGCAAATTTGGCACTCGCACGACAAAAAGGCTTTCGAAATCGAGTCGGATTGCGAAAAATATCTGAACATCCAGGGACAGGAACTTTCGGCAACGGGTGCCGTCATCCCCTACGCGGACGACGGATACAATTCCAAGGATCTCGCCGAAAACGTTTACCACTACATTTTAGGAAAATCGCAAAAATACGTGCACGTCATGTCGCCCTATCTGGTTCTCGACGACAGCATCCTCAATGCGCTAATTTTTGCCGCGGGTCGCGGAGTCGATGTGAAAGTTATCCTTCCCGGAGATTACGACCACTACATTACCTACTGCATCGGGCTGCGGTTCGCCAAGACTCTCGTTCAAAACGGCGTTCGCGTCTATCTGTACAAGCCGGGATTCGTCCATTCCAAGATCTTTGTCGCGGACGATCGGATGGCGACAGTCGGATCCGTCAACCTGGACTACCGCAGTTTCTATTACCACTTCGAGTGCGGAGCCTTTCTTTTCAAGACCGATTCCATCCAGGACATCGAAAAGGACTTCCAAGCGACCCTTCTCCAGAGCGAGGAATTGACCCTCGAAACCTACGATTTCCAGGTTTCCCGCACACGGCGACTGCTCGGATGGATTTGCAAAATCCTTTCGCCCCTCGTGTGACTGGCATACGGAAAAGGCTCCCGAAACCGGGAGCCTTTTCTTCGAAAATTTCGCCTTGGAAATTAACGCTTCGAGAACTGGAAGTTCTTGCGCGCCTTCTTGCGGCCGAACTTCTTGCGTTCAACGGCGCGAGAGTCGCGGGTCATCAATCCTTCCTTCTTGAGAGCGGACTTGTCTTCCGCATTGTTCGCAACGAGCGCGCGAGCGATGCCCAAGCGGACAGCGCCCATCTGGCCGGAGATTCCGCCGCCGTGGGCGTTGACTTCGACGTCCCATTCTTCCGCGTTGTCGAGAACGGAGAACGGAAGGTTGGCGATCATATTCTGAACGTCGGAATGGAAATATTCCTTGAAATCGCGACCGTTGATGGTGCGCTTGCCGGAACCCGGCTTCAAGATAACAGCAGCGATGGCGTTCTTGCGACGACCCGTGCCACGGTAGATCTTTTTGGATTTTGCGGTAGTAATAGCGTTATCCTCCGTCCTAGAAATCGAGAGTTACGGTTTCGAGGTGTTGGGCCGCATGCGGCTGTTCCGCACCGGCGTAGATTTTGAGTTTCTTCATCATCTTCTTGCCGAGTGCGCTATGCGGGAGCATGCCCCAGATAGCTTCGGCGAGAGGTTCCGTCGGGTGCTTGGCAAGCAGAGCGTCGAACGTGATCCAGCGTTCACCGCCAATGTGACCCGTATGGTGGAAATACTGCTTCTGCTGGGCCTTCTTGCCGGTCGTTCCGACCTTGCCCGCATTGATGATGACCACGAAATCGCCGGTATCGACGTTCGGGGAATAGATAGCCTTGTGCTTGCCCATCAAAAGACGGGCAGCGGCGCTCGCAACGCGGCCAAGGGGCTTGCCTTCGGCATCGATGAGCTTCCACTGACGAGTGACCGTCTTGGGGTTCACCATAATGGTTTTCATATCGTTCCTCTAAAGTTGCTGCTCGGCACAAACGCGCTGCAGTTCACGCCCAAAATTAGAAAGACTGTTCTAAAAAGCAAGGGAGAAAATTTCACATTTTGAAATTTTTGGCTAAGATTCGCTCTTTTTTATTCTATCAATTGTATTAGTTATGCTAATTCACATACATCAAAAAGCAATAGGCATCATTTTTCGGCAAAACTTTTCTCCCTTGGGGATAAATCAAAATCCAAAAAGAACGATTTTTTAGAAATGCTTTCGTGCGAAAACTTTTCCAGCTATACATAATTTTTAAAATATTTTTCTTTTTTTTTTCGGAAATAGATTATATTTATTTCATGCATTGCACGAAATTGCTTGTGAGAGGTATCGATGGCTTATCCTGCCCCCACAGACTGGACTGTTTCAGGAACACTCAATAAGAACGGTGTTCCGTTTTCTGCGGGTAAGGTTTATGCCGAAAAGATGATTGCGGAACAGAATTACGAAGAAGCGCTCCTGTGGCTGCAACTGGTATTCGACCCGAAAGAAAAATACTCATCCTACGAAAGAACCAAAGACTTTATCCAGGACTTGCCCAAGGGGGCGCGCTATTGGAAATTCCTTCCATTCTTTGCGAACAAGGATGCCGACAAATCCGTTCTGGAAATGTTGGGACTCCCAACGAAACAGGACAAACTCCCGAACCGTTCCGCACTTTCGTCTCTTGTGGATAAGTGGAAAAACGATCCGTTCAACCCGCACTTGATTGCTCGTTATCGCAATGTGGCTTACCAAAAGTATGTGGTAATGAAATATCTGGATGCTCTTATCGGCTGGGGCGATCAGGAATTTTCGAAGGATACCACGGAATCGGTAAACCTGGCAATCCAGTTTTACTTGCTCGCGGCAGAGCTGCTCGGTCCCAAAAGTCCGGAAGCTCCAGAACCGGAACCAACTTCGCCGTTGACGGTTCGACAATTACTTTCGAAAACCGACGATCTGGGCAACGCCTTTATCCAATACGAAAACTCGGCTCTGATCGGTAAGGACAAGGCGAAGGTCCTAGAAATCCGCGCAATGGATGAACGCGCAAAGCGTACAGGGAATATCATCGAATCGATGTTCTACTTCTCTGTGCCTAGAAACGATACCTTGTTCTCTTATTGGGACACGGTCGCCGACAGACTTTACAAGATTCGCAATAGCTTAAATATCCAGGGTGTAAAGCGAACTTTGGCCTTGTTCGCCCCGCCAATTGACCCGGGAATGCTCGTGAAAGCCCGAGCGCTGGGAATATCTGTCGATTCCATCTTAAATTCAACGAACGAAAAGTTGCCGATATATCGTTTCCGAGTTATTGTCAAGCTCGCCGTCGATATGGCAAAAGATGCTTGCCAGATGGGTCGTGACCTGCTCGACATCTTGGAAAAGAAGGATGCAGAACAGCTTAGAGCATTCAAGGCCAAGTGCGACAAGGCGGTAGTTGCAGAAAGCAAAGCCGTGCACGAAATGGAAATCAAGTCTCTGGAAACGGAAAAGGGCCGACTTGAAGAAAAGAAGACGGCGAAGCAGAACGTCGCCAAGAAAAAGAAGACGATGCACCTTATTTCGACAGCCGAGAAAAAATATCAGAAGCTGATGGAAAAGGTCGCAAAAATTCAGGAAACGGTTGAAAAAGTCCGCAGCATGGCGTCCGCGACATTCAAGATTCCCGATTTCAAATACGGTGCCGTTACCAACGCATTCGGTGGTCCCCGCTTCGACATCGAATCTCTAGGCGGAACAAAACTCGCCGAAAATCTGGTGAGCGCAGCAGAAAGCTATGCGGCAAGGTTTGCGCAAAGGCAGCTCGACGCCGCCAAGGTAAAGCTGCAGGCGGAGCAGGAACGTCTCAAAAAAGAATGGACTGTCGAAGATGAACTTGCCGACGCCGAAGTTGTCGAAGTCGAAAAGCAGGAAGTCATCAACGAAATCAAAACGCAACAAGTCGAAAAGAAACAGAAGAGCATAGAAAACGAAATCCTTCGCTCCGAACAGGTTTACGAAATTTTGAGCGAGAAGTTCACAAATAGCGAACTGTATGGCTGGCTAGAAAAGGAAATGGGCAAGGTATTCCGAAGCTATGTAGCCCTGTTGCTAGATGTAGCCAGGATGGCGGAAAGGGTTTACCATTTTGAAATAGAAGGACAAACGGACGCTGATTACAACTTTATCAAAACCGATCATTGGGATAACTTCCGTAAGGGCCTGCTTGCTCCAGAAAGAATATTGCTTGATTTGAGGCAGATGGAAAAGGCCTATCTTGAAAATGATGTGCATGAAATTGAAATCACAAAACCCATTTCGTTGAAAAATTTGAAGACATCTGATAATGAAGAATGTGCCCTAGATATTTTACGCTCTTCAGGCGCATGTACCTTTAAAATCGGAATAGAACTATTTAGTGCCGATTTTGAAGATTTCTTTTTCCACCGGATCAAAGATGTTCGGCTACAGATAAAGTTATCTGACGAAAAATGTTGCTTCATGAACGCAGAATTATCATTGACAAAATGTTTTATCGATATAAAGAAAAATGCGGTCAAGGAAGATGATTTTGTTCAGGCCGGAGAACAGGGAACATTTGCAACCTGTCTCGCCAATAAAGAGCCTCGATTATTTGATTTTAGTTTTGATTCAAATAGTCGAAAGATTTTTGAAGATGCCGGAGCTATTTCAGAATGGAGTTTAAAAATAACCGGATTGGATAAGGTTGACGAGACCTACCCCATTGAGGACACAATCATTTATCTAAGCTATACAGCTAAAAATTAGAGGAATCACATGAATGCTAAAATATTAACAACATACTTTTTCTTGGGATTTAACTTTGTTTTTTCCCAATCAACCTACTTGACTTCTATAGAGCCGTCC
>CAVGIM010000047.1:0-985 GCA_963629575.1 Candidatus Methanomethylophilaceae archaeon | reverse complement strand
GAGTAGCCTATTACCAAATTTCAAAATGCCAGGAATTGGCATGGTTTCGCGACAAAGTAAATTCAGGATTTACGGAAATCAATGCCATTTTGACAAAAAATGTAAACTGTTACACAAATTCCTCTCTCGATACAAACTATGCCGCTAGTTGGGAGCCGATTGCCTATGATAGCGCAAAGGCGTACAAAGGCGAATTTGACGGAAATGGCTACACGATTTCCAATATTTGTGTCAGGCAGTCAGAAACAAAAAACGGGCTTTATGGACTTTTCGGTTATGTCCGTGGGATTATAAAAAATCTAACAACAAAAAGTTTTTATTTCGATTTTTCTAAAGACATTTCAAAAGACAATTTCTTTGCCGGAGGAATTGCAGCAAAATCTCTGCCGGGAGCTAGATTTGAAAATGTAAATGCCTATGGATTCATACGATCCAACTCTGTCAATATGTTTGGCAAATCACCTTACATCGGAGATCATCTAGGAATAATTGTCGGCGTCTGTCGGGGAACTACGCTTAAAAATATCGCAATTGATTCCGTTTTTATGGAACAAAATTCTGACTACTATCCTTGAATGACAGGACTTTTTTTAGACTCTTCTAAAATTAGAACCAGTAGGATAAGCAGGCCCGGCGGATATTTCTTTTCGAGGACAGATTCTTCCGGTTCTAAAATTATTAATTCGTTCGCCTCTTCGATTACAAGTACACAAGGAATTAATTTTGACTATTCGCTGATCTACGAGAAAGACGGGAAAATCTATTATGAAAACTTTTGGCGACAAAATCAACAAAAGACAAGTCAAATCGAAGTAAACAATTCCTTACGTCAAATTGGATACGGATATACCTTCGGTAGCTATCATCCACCGAAATTTATAGAAGGCGACAGCCTTGCTTTTGTTACATTATCCGAATGGGATAGTTTACCCATCTTTATTGAAGCAAAATCGTATTTGAATGACTGGGTTCGAAAGCAACCTTC
>CAVGIM010000046.1:0-25248 GCA_963629575.1 Candidatus Methanomethylophilaceae archaeon | reverse complement strand
ACTTGTCGCAAAACCAAAAACAGGAAGTGGGAACTCCACTTTTTGTTTATAGGCCCAAGTAGGACCTTTTTCATGAATTGTTGATTTTACAGAAAGAAATTTACACAATCTCGGTTGATTGGACTCGAATAGATGACAATGGAACTGAATACTTTGGACAATTCAATGCCACGATTGATTGCTTCTGTTTTGCCCTTTTCGTTCAAGAGTTCCGCGGTATGCTCTCTCGGATTGACGATGTGGTTTCGTTCCGCATGTCTAATTAAGAACGCAATTCCCATTAAGGTCTCCGCATGTTGCAGGTTTTGCAGACTTCTTGTATCTTATAGTTTTTTAAAAGGCTTCTGTATTTTTCAGATTCAATGACTTCGGAAATTTTAATTTGATTGACATTGCCGAAATCACCTAAAAGGCGTCTTTTTTCGTCGGGGCAACAGCATGGGTTAATTCTTCCATTGGCGGCAATCCATAGCTCTTTTCCCAAAAATGGACAGTTATATGTTTCGGAAATGCCTTCTCTTGTGTCTTCTGAAAGTTTGATAATATTTTCTAGCCTGATTTTTTGCCATTAGGTCTTCGGAAAAGTTCCTGTGCGATTTCTGCTTCATCGACATATTTATTCCATTGTCTTATGCTTGCATTATTGAATTTCATCGATAAGTTTTTGATTTCTTCAAAATGTGTCCATAAGTGATGTCCTTTGACACGATCTATGTCAAGACTTGCCGCCAGTTTTATAATTTCGGCAAGCTCCTTCATATTGTTTTGCATAAAGGTTAACTGTAAAGTTATTGAACAATAGGTCCCATATTTTTTATACCACTTATTGCGATATTGGACTAGAAAATTGATGTTGGCTAATTGTTTTTCGTACGAACTGCCGAGCATGATTTTTTCGGAGGTTTCCTTTTTTGCTCCATTAAAAGAAATTTTGATATCTGATGTATTAGGTATAATTATTTGAGCCCAGTCTTCAATTTTTTTTATCGGAAATGACCCGTTGGTCGTTAAATTGATTTTAAAACCGTATTTGGGAGCAAACATAAAAAAGTCGTCAATCCATTTGTATAGTAGGGGTTCCCCCATGGTTGATGGAATTATTTCGTGGATTCCCAGTTTTTGCGCTTCTTCAAAAATACGAAAAAGAAGATCTCTTTGCATTCTGCGAGGAGAGTCTATTCCTTGCTCTTTCAGGTTTTTCTTAAAACGGCTGAATTCGCTATGCTCTTCACACATGATGCAATGGTAATTACAGTCTTCTGGATTTGTATCTAAAGTGATTCTCCAAAGTTTGTTATGTGTGTGCTTGTTGCACATGCTTGAAGATCTCCAGAAGGTTTTTGCAGTGAGTTGAAATGTTTGGAACATGGCCGTCTTCTGAATAGAGATAGCCTTTATTTCCAAATTCAGTCATTTTGTCTTGATGGGTCACAGCCCATTCCATTTGCTTTTGAAGAGATGAGGCGTTTCTATGTTGAAATAATAAACCGTTTATATGATGGTGTACATATTCGGCCATCCCTCCGAAGTTTGCTGTAATAACGGGAATCTTGCATTCTTGAGCTTCGTGAATCACAAGCGGTGAATTTTCTGCCCAAATGCTAGGAACGACGATTGAGTCAATGTTTTTGAAAACTTTTTCGGTCAATTCATTGTTTGCGTATTCACCACAGAAATCAATGGGATTATTCGAGGCCTGTGCCATTTTTTTTAACGCATTTGTACTTTGACCGTAGCTTCTTCCAAAAATTTTTAAGCGACATGGAAATGTAATTGCCTTGAACGCTTGAATTAGTAGGTTTACGCCTTTTGCTGGAATGTGGGTTCCAATGTAGCCAAATGTGTAGTCTTTCTTGTCTGGATTTTTTTGCGAGACTTTAAGGTAATCTAAAGGAAATCCATAATCCATATAGATGATTTTGTTTTTAGGAATATTAAAATTTTCGATAAATCGATTCCTTAAATAATGGGATGGTGCAATAAATAGATCTGTCTTGCCAACAATTGATTTTGTTTCAAGCATGCGTTGGTGAATCCATGATGTCCAAGAAGACAGATCGTTGTTGAAATTCTCGTCATATCCGGAAAAATAGACGCTGTAGCATTTTTGTGCACACATTGAATCGGATTGAAAATTGCAGACCTGAAAGTCGTTTTCGGTGCCGATGCTACGGGTAAGAAATTGTCCGCGTGGACACATAAGCCAGTAGTCATGTAGCATAAAGATAACTGGGATGCTTCTTGACTTGAGCGCGTTGACGATTCCTGTGGATAAATGATTTAAGTGGCCGATATAGGCTACGTCTGGATGAAGTTTATCAAGGAGATCTAAAAAAACTTTATCCAACTGTTTATGCCTGTAGCCATCCTTTCCTTGCGGATTGTTTGCTATGTAGATTTTCAAATTTTTATTAATTGTTTTTTCCCGAAGAGAAAAATCTCTTGCATAGAGGTTTTCTTCTCTTGTAAAAACAGAAACTTTATGCTCTTTTGAAAGTTCGTTGCATACGGATTGGCTATAAACTTCTGAACCCGCATTATATTCAGGAGGATAACCATGAATGATTTTTAGAATGTGCATCCTTTATTTTTGACCCATAAGGCTTATTGTTTTTTGTCCTTGTTGAAGTTGCGTTTGTTTATGAAAAGTATCAATACCAGCGGAATCCTTGGCGCTTCATGCAGCTAGAAACGAAGTCTCCGCGCTGGACATGGTTTATGCCCGCTTCGTATTCGCATTGGGCCAGGGCGTTTTCCGTTTCGAAGTCGCTGACCCCCTGCTTATGCCAGCCGACGACTGCGCATCCGGAAAGGAAAAGCAAGAAGAAAAGGCTGAGGATTGCTAGAAATTTGTTCATATTTGTTCTCCTGTCAATACAGATACCATTCCCATTCGAGGCTGTATTTTTTGCTCTCGTAGTCCGACTGATAGACCTTTTCGTAGTCGTCCAGATAGCCGATATAGCTTTTGATGTAGCAATAGCCCGAGCTGTAATTGTCGTCGAAAAGGACATCTACGTCTAGAACCGTGGGGCATACGTAGATTTTTTCCGTGTTGGCGGGGATGGCAAACGTGACGGTCATTGTGCCAGACCAGCTTCCTTGATCGGAAAGAGAAAGCAGCGTTCCCGTTGATTTTTTCGTGGTGTCTCCGGTGATGTTCACAAGCTTGATGGTGAAGGAAATTTTCGGGTCGCCATCGGAGAGAGAACTTTCGTCGAATTTGACGAGTTGCTTGTAGTATGTCATGGAAAAGTTCAGCGTCTTGGCGGTTTCCGTGTAGTATTTTGCGTTTGCGCTGGAACTCGAGTAGTAGTAATAATACGTGCTGGAACTGGAATAGCCGCACTGATATCCATAATTGGAACAGCACCAATAGTCGGAATGGGTCGAAGTCCCGTAATAGCAGGCGGTCGCTTCGCTTTGCGAGGAACTGCTGCTGTAGCACTGGTAGCCGTAATACTCGCAGCACCAGGAATCGGAATAGTCGGATGTTCCGTTGCGGCAGTTCCTTTTTTCCAGGTCTTGGTTGTAAATGGCGGAGTCCATTTCATCTTCGGCGGCGGAAAGTCCGTTCTCGTCGCCGCATCCGAAAAGGAAAAGCGCCAGGGCGAATATCGGCAAGGTTTTTGCAAAAGTCATCGTTTTCTCCTTTAGAATGCGAAGTCCAGCTTGACGCGCCAGGTGTCGGCTCCGTCTTTGTATGGGGTGCCCTTGTCGTCGGCGTATGTGCTCTTGGCGCTAGCGAGCCATTGCCATTCGATGGAAACGTGGCGATAGATCTCGAGACCGAGACCTAGGAATCCCAGGAAATCGAAATCCGAAGAGGCGTAGGTGCTGGCTTCCCATTCGTCACCGTAGGAATCGCTGTAATAGTAATCGTTCCTGTATCTAGAGAACCAATTGTACCACTGGTAGATAGGCTTTCGAATATTCCAGTTTATGCTGATGAACGGGCTAAAGGCCTTTCCGATGGGGAATCCGAAGCGAAATTCGATGGGAAGTTCCGCAACGATATTGTGGTAGGAAATTCCTGCGCTCGAGCTTCTGTCGTCGTCCAAATCGTATTCGCAATACTGATAGACCGCGCCGAGTCCCCATTGAAACGAGCCGTATTTGTAGATGTAGGAGCGCATGAAGACGTCAAGTCCCACCGTGATGCTCGCGTCCCGGGAAGTCTTGCGGTCGAGAAGCGACTTGTCGTAAATCTGCCCGACATGGGCGGAAATTCCCAGGTAAAAATGGCGATAGCTGTTTTCTGTCGGAGTGGCGGGTAATTGATTGGGAGCGTTTCGAGATGGCTGCGCGGAATCCTTGGGTGCCTTTGCCGTGTCGGCGGGTAGCACGGCGAGCGGTGCCGCGAAAATCGTATCTTTGGGAGGTTCCTTGAATGTTTGCATGTCAAGAATTGTCAGGTCGGACTTTTTGAGCGTGACATGCACGATGGAATCCGGAACGGTCTTTTGGAATGCGTAGATGGAATCCGCGGCGAGTGACAGATTTTCGGTCTTCTTGAAAAGTTCCTGGAATTTTTGAAGACTGTCCGCCTTGGCCTTTTCGGCGAGGCGCGCTTCCTGTTCGGCAAACGCATGGCACTTGCAAATGCTTTCGATTCGAACGCACGAGCTGTCTTTCGCCTTCTCTGCCGGGCAGAATCCGCAAAAGTTCTGGCATTCGGAGCTCAGTGCGATGAACGCTTCGGGTTTTGCCGTGGAATCCGTCGCGATTTTTTCCGCCTGCGCTTCGGATACGAGGCCTTTGACGGACTTGGGGAGCTTTGCCTTGTGAAAATACTTGAGCTCGTCGCCTTGGATGTTGACCTTGAACGCGCAAAATTCCTTTTGGCAGTTTTCCGAAAGATTTGTCTTGAGCGTTTCCTTTAAGGCCTTGATTTTTTCGGCCTTGGCCATTTCTTTCGCCTGGATGCTGTCGAGAAGGGTGGCGCAATCGCACAGGGTTTCGATCCGCGAACAAGTCGAATCGCTCGCGTTCTCCTTGCACGGGACGCAAAGCTGGGCGCACATCTCGTTTGCAAAAAGCGATGAAGAAAAAAGAAAAAGAACAAGGGTAAACTTTTTCATCAAATGCTCTCTTTAGGGAATGTCGTTCGGCATAATGCCGTATTGGCGGACTTTTTCGATATCGATCAGTTCGGACTCGCCGGATTCAAAGGTCCCCGCATCGACTTCTTCGTTGTAGCGGTCGGTTGCGCTGGAATTGGCGTGTTCGAATGTCGATGTCTCGTACTCTATCAAAGTGGTTTCTACAAAGTCGAGCGTGTCGGAATCTTTATCGATGCGCCACCCGAGAAAGGCGTGGCTTGGAACGCTGACGATAAAGGCTTGCATCCCGAGCGCTTCTAGAATGGAGGCGAAGAGAACGGTCGTTTCGATGCACAGCCCGTCCCTCGAACGCAAGATTTCGATCGGGTAGTTGATTTTTTGTCCGCGGCTTCCCGCACCGTTATTTTGTACGTAGTTGATGTGCCGGCTTTGCAGAACTTCGAAAACGGCCTGGACCACCCGCTTGGAACTTGTTGTGATATCCTTGTCTTCCGTGTATTTCTGGTAGACTTTTACCGTTCCGTCGGGAAGTTTCGCGGACAGATCGTCCAGAATGTTTTGCAGGGAATCCATTCCGGGCGTCACCCAGACAGCCCACCACCAGTTTCTGTTTTCGACGCCTTGAAGCTCTGCGCCGTTAATTTGTACGGGATGAATCGTTGTCGGTTCGGATGCCGCGTAGAACAAAATTTCGTGATCGTTTTCGAGGGCGTAGGCCCGCACCTGGAATTGCGCCTGGATGGGAGCCGTGAGGTCTAGATACTTTTCCGGCTTGAAGCGAATCGGCGGGGCGAAAATCTCGGATGTGTCCGGATTTACGAAACCGCTCACGCTTCCCGTATCGCTGAAATCTTCGACCCAGGCCTTGACGAGAATTTTTTTGTAGGAACAGGGGACTGTCGAAAAGTAGGAACTTTGGCATGTATTGCTGACCCGGATGGAGACGGGATAAGGGAGAGACGTTCCGGAGGATCCGGTAAAATCCTTGTACATCAAGGGGTACTGGTTCGCGAATGCCGTATAGATATTTTCTTTTGCCGTATAGGGCGAGGCTTCGAGATTCTTGATGACGCTCTGGGAATAGATGTCGTAATAGACGCTGTCGTAGAGCTTGCTGTAGAGCGAATCGTAATCGGCGCGCTTGAGGCTGTCGATGAGCGCTTCTCGGGTGGAATCCATCCAGCTCGACGAAAACGCGTTGTCGAAAAGGGCATTATAGACCGTGTCAATATACGGCTTGGCATACAGGGTGTCCCAGAGGGTTCCCGTGATTTCGCTCCGAAGGACGTTTGCCAGGGAATCGACGTTGACGCTTGCGTCTTTTCCGTTTGTGCCGTTTTCTCCGCTACAGGCCAGGCACAGAAGGGAAAAAAATCCGACGAGTACCCATTTTTTTAGCATAAACGCTCCTTTTTCGCGAAAACGATCCGCGACGGCTCCCGGAGCTTGGCCTTGCGCCCTTTCGATGCAGAAAAGGCGTGGGTTCCGTTTTTCGCGTGCTTGCAGACTGAGGTTCGGCAAAACCTATACGCACAAACAGACGACAACGACCCACGCCCCGAATGGGACGTGAGCGTTTGCATGCTTATTCTCTGCGCGTGAATTTTGCCGATTCCAGTCTTGAGAATAAGGTGCAAAAGCTCTTTAAGTTCCAATCGCGATTTCTCGCTATGTGTCATAAAAATAAGAGAAACGGGCGCTATTGTCAATACCTTGTCGTGAAGCTTGTCACCTATTTGACGATGCATCTCGAAATCTCCGTATTTTTGTGTATTCATCGGTTCCTGTTAAATGAACTGTAATTTGAAAGATAAAATTTTATTGTTATTTTGAATGTTTTTTTTTCTTGCAAATTTGGAGCCATGGAAAGAATGCGCAGTCCGGACAACCCATGCGCGGGATTTGTTGCCGAACCAGTCTGTAGGCCGTCGGACTGCGATTGTCGGGATGCGGGCGTCAATCGTTTCCGCGATGTTTGCCGGACGGATGTCCTGGATTTCTTGACGGGTATCCGGCACCGTGCGGATCGTGCTTGGGCTGTGGCATAAGAGCCTCCTATGACAAGTCTCGAAAGGGATTTTCCAAGACATCCAGAAAGCTAGATTTGTGCGTGGGGACAATTGGGGACAGATTTTAGGGTTCTGAATTTTCTTCTTCGGCGATAATCTGCTCGCGAATCTTTGCCGAGAGCCTTTTCATTTCTTCGCCAATCGGGTCATCTTGGACAAGATCCAGTAGCGGTTGCGGCTGGACAGGACATTCGTCTTTTAGATATTGAAGAAACTTCGACAATTCTAGATAAGGGAGGGATTTTGGATCGTCGCCAAGGCGTGATCGGTACTTCTTGAACTTTTCGACCCATTTTTTGGCTTCTTTCTGGCTGTCGTTTTCGCATTCGCCGTGGTCGGCGCACCAACCGTGATATTCTCGAACTGCGCTGCCAAAGGATTTTTCGTTTTTAGCGAGAAGGCTGTCGATTTCTCTCAACAGCGGATGGTTGGAACTTTTCTCAGTTGGCATTGCAGTTCAGGGCGATGTCTTCGAATTTGTCTTTCGGGTATTTTTTCTGCAGTTTTTTTAGAGTTTTGATACAGCACTTGACTTGCCGTTCCCATTCGTGGGGACTCATGGAATGGCCTTGGGCATTGATGCAGTTGTGAATCGCCTGGAATTCGTTTTCTATGGGGGAGCGGTCCCTGTAATCGTCTTGAAGACTCGATATTTCCTTTTGGAGGCTTTGCGCTAGGGTTTCCAGGCTGTCGATTTGGTTGTCCCGGATTTTGACTTCGGTTTGTTCGTTTTCATAAGCAAGCTGGATCCCGTCTTTCTCTTTCTGGAGCGTTTCGTTGGAATTTTCGCACTGTTTCAGTTCGAAGTTCTTGTTTCCTAGTTCGTATTGGTAATTTTCGAGTTGGGCGATGATGCGCTCCAGGGAATCGATCGTGATTCTATAGGATGTGCTGGATGATTCGATTTGTTCCTGGATTTTTAGCCATTCGGCTTGTTTCTTTGTTGCGCTGTCTAGGAGAGATGCTGCAATTTCGTAGGGTTGCCGGTTTTGTTTTAGCTTGTCGTGTTCGTCGCTTTTATCGCCGCAAATGTAGCCGCCCATGGCGCATACAAGGCCTGTTGTCGCGAGAATCTTTGCCTTTCCGCTGGACTTTGGGGAATTTCCTGTATCCATAAAGAAGTTATTTCAGCCTTTTGATTTTCGCAACGGAAAAGCCTGTGCAGCGTGCAATGACGTCTAGGGGGAGGTCTTCGGCAAGAAGATTCCTTGCCATTTCCGCTTTGGCCTTGGCTTCGCCCTCTGTCAGCCCTTTGCGCATTCCCAAAGCGATTCCTTGGGATTTGCCCTTGGCGAGACCTTTAGCAAGACCTTTAGCAAGACCTTTCGCGAGTCCTTTTTTTAGTCCTGTCGCCATTCCTTTGGCGCGTCCTTCTCTTGTCGCTTTTTCGCGGAGTTCCCGATCGAGACGTTCGCGGGTTTTCCGGACTGCGTATTCATCCCATTCTAGACTCATGACTTCCTTCTCGTAAATTTGGAGTTCCTCTCTTTTCAATCTAGCAACTTTTGTGAGCGTTAGCAATCGCGTGAATTTTGCTTTTTGCATTTCGGTCGGCAGTTTTTGAAGGGTGTGCAGATATCGGAAAAGGTACATCCAGTTGCGGAGCGCGTCGTGACCGGTTCCGATTCCCGGAAATTTCTGGAGCTCGAGAAACGTAAAGCTTGCAAAATCGCGGTGAGGCGCGTGAGTCTTCACGTCGTAGAGAGATAGGTGATGGACATAGCGTTTGTCCTTGAAAAGATTGGGCCAGCTGATGGCGATGACATAGACGGGGTTGAAGTTGTAATCGTAAAAGTCTCCGGGAACGCCTTGCCGGACGATTGCCTGTCCGGCATAAAAGAAGGAACGCTTGATGAAATATTCCATGGACTTCGACGATGAAAGTCCTGTTCTGGGAATCCTTGCAATGCAAGTCGAATACGCTTGTCCTGGAAGCTCGGCTTCCGCTGGAATTCATTTCCTTGTCTAGCGAGAAGACGTCCTGGATGGGAGCGGCGAGTTGAGGTTTTAGAACATCGTTGAGAAGGTTTACGAGGTTTTCCCTTGTAAATGCATTGTCGGGATTGAAGACCTTCTTGAAAATGAGATCCGTCATCAGGTTTGCGTAAGGACATTTTTTTGAAATCCGTCTTGGCATCTTGCCTCCGTGTGAAGATTGAATGGTTGAATTTCGCTTTATATGACGCTTGATGCGGGAAAACGAGGAAAAATATCCCGAAAATTTCTGGAAGTCGGTCTTTTCGGGGGACTTCTCGGTGCCCGTATGCGATTTGTAACGATTCGACTGCAGAAAATTTTGGTAAAATGAATGGTGGCCCGTTCAAGAATCGAAAGAAGAGAGGAAAGAATGTTGAATGTCAAGAATCGCTGGTGTCTGGTTACGGGGGCTTCTCGGGGCGTGGGTCGCGAAATCGCCAATCGGATGGCGTCTCTCGGGGCGAATCTGGTCTTGCAGAGCCGTTCCCGGAAGCATTCGGAGGAAATCGCTTCGCTTGCGAGAATCCGCGGGGTCGAGGCTCTGCCTGTAGCGTGCGATCTGGAAAATCCGGAATCCGTCCGCGCCATGCTTGTGGAAATCGATGCGACTGGGCAGAATATCGACCTGGTGTTCAACAACGCGGGGCAGATGAGCCGTTACTTTTCGGACTATACGAAGAACACTCTGGAAGATTTTCGTCAGGCGATGGCGGTAAACTTCCTTGCGCAGGTCCAGATCGCCTATCATTTTCTACCGAAGATGATTCAAAACGGTTTTGGTCGGATGCTTTTTACGACTAGCGGGATTGCGAACGAGCCGGAACTTGCCGCCTACGCCTGTGCCAAGGCGGCTCTTTCCAAGTTTGTCCGGGATTTCGCGTGTAAACTGGATGGATCGAACGTGATGATGAATCTGATGGATCCGGGGTGGCTGCGAACGGATCTGGGAGGTCCCAATGCGCCGAACGACGTTTCTTCCGTTATCCCTGGCGCGCTTGTCGGAAATTTGCTTGACGACGGGAAAAGCGGGCGCTTGTTCTCTGCCCAGGACTATGCGGGAATGACCCTGGAAGACGCGCTTCGAAAGGCTTCGGAAACAGACTGATTCATCCGTAGAAGGCCTTTTGCAGCCTTTTTAACGCGATTTCGAGTGTCGAACGCGGACATGCCAGATTGATGCGTTCGAATCCTCTTCCCGGATTTCCGAACCTTATTCCATTGTTTACCCAGAGCTTTGCCTTGTGCAGGATGATATCGTCGATTTCGTCCGGGGACTTCTTTAACCCGTTGAAGTTCAGCCAGGCGAGATAGGTCGCTTCGATTGGAGTGAGCGTTATGCCGGGAAGGTTTTCGCTTACAAACTCGCTTGTGAAGTCGATGTTTCCCCGGATGTATTCGAGCATGGCGTCTAGCCATTCTTCGCCGTACCGGTAGGCGGCTTCGGAGGCGATTAGTCCGGCGACATTGACCTGGCTGTAGGCGACGGCATCGATTTCGTGTTGAATCGCCGCTCTTAGATTCTTGTTGGAAATAAAGGCGTGGGCGATTTGCAGCCCGGCGAGATTGAAAGTCTTTGTCGGGGCTGTCACGGAAACGGTAATGTCCGAAATTTCTTTGGACAGGGTTGCCATCATTCGATGTTTCCCGTAAAAGACAAAGTCGTTGTGGATTTCGTCGCTAGCGATGATGACGCGATGCCTTAGACAGATTTCTCCGAGTTTTTCCAGCTCCTCGTCGCTCCATACGCGGCTTACGGGATTGTGTGGATTGCAGAGAAAGAAAAGCTTGATTCGGTTTTCCTGGATCTTTTTTTCAAAATCGGAAAAGTCGATGTCGTAGCGACCGTTTTCGGCGAGAACCAGGTCGCTGCTGACGACTCTTCGGCCGCTCGCTTCGATGAGTTCCCGAAAATGCATATAGACGGGCTCCTGGATTAGAATCGCGTCGTTCTTTTCGGTAAAGGCGTTTACGGCCATCGAGAGTAGAAACATCACGCCCGGAGCCTTGATTATCCAATCGCTGGTCGGAATTTCAAGCCCATGCCTGCGAGCGTAAAAATCCCGGAGCGCTAGAAAATAGCCTTCTTTCGCTTCGCTGTATCCAAAGATTCCGTGCGCGACTTGCCGTGTCAAGGCGTCCTGGATATAGGACGATGTACGAAAATCCATGTCGGCAACCCAGAGAGGAATCAGGTCGTCGCTTTTGCCAGGTTTTGCGATTCCGCGCTCGACGGCGAAGTCCCATTTGAGGGAATGGGTGTCGCGTCGATTAATCGGTTTGTCAAAATTCAAGTTGCGTTCTGTCATTTGGCTTTTTCCCTTGTTTTTTGAAAGGCGTTCTGTAAATCTTGCAAGAGATCCTCGATGTTCTCGATTCCGACGGACAGGCGGAGCGTCTTTTCCGTAATTCCGTTTTGCCTGAGAATTTCCTTGGGAACGTCGGCGTGTGTCTGCGTAACCGGGTAGGTGATGAGCGTTTCGACCCCGCCGAGACTTTCGGCAAACTGTACCAGCCGTACATTCTGCAGGACGGAAAGCGCTATCTGCTCGCTTTGGACGTGAAAGGTTATCATGCCGCCGAATCCGCGGGCCTGCTTCTGGAGAATTCGAAATCCCGGGTGGGATTCCAGGCCGGGATAGATGACTCGGGTAACTTCCCTTTGGCGCAGGAGAAACCTGGCGACTTGAAACGCGTTTTCCTGGGCGCGTTCCATGCGGACGCCGAGGGTCTTGAGTCCGCGCAAGATAAGCCAGGAATCAAACGGGGCGAGGCCTGCGCCTGTTGTCTTGACAAGGAAGCGGAGCCTTTCTTCGACATCTTTTCGGTTCGTGACGAGAAAGCCGGCGAGCGTGTCGTTGTGACCGCCTAGATATTTTGTTCCGCTATGGACGACAATGTCCGCGCCGAGTTCTAGAGGATTTTGAAAATAGGGAGAAAGGAACGTGTTATCGACGATCAGGAGAATACCGTGCCTTTTGGCGATACGGGCGTACTTTTCGATGTCGTAAACGTGCATCATCGGGTTGGTCGGCGTTTCAAGGTAGATGGCCTTGGTTCGTTCGGTGATGAATCGCTCGACATCCTCTCTTGAAAAATCGACCTGCGAAACTTGCAGCCCGTTCTTTGTGGAAACGTGTGCAAACAGGCGGACGCTTCCGCCGTAAAGGTCCGAGTCTGCGATGATTTGGTCTTCGGGTTCAAAAATTTCGAAGAGAAGCGATATCGCCGCCATTCCCGAGGACAGGGCGATTGCGGATGCGCCGTGTTCTAGCGAGGCAACGATCTTTTCCAGATGCTCGCGCGTGGGATTCTGGAGCCTCGAATAATCGAAGCCTGTGGATTTTCCGACTGCGGGATGGGCGAATGTCGCTGTCTGGTAGATGGGAAAACTGATCGCTCCGAAGTGGGATATGGCGCGATCGGATTGTTCTTCTTCGAGATGAATGCATTTGGTGTCGATACATCGTGGCATTTGAATTTCCCTTGTCCAAGAGAAGAGTCACAGGTTCTCCTGCGATGGAAAGCCTGCGATTTTCAGAGGGCCTTACTTGTCTAGGAACAGATATTCGAGCGTATCCGTTTGAATCTGGATTCCCTTTTCGTGAGCGTAAAGGGCGAGAAGCGAACTTCCGACACCGGCGGCACCATCGTAGAGACCTGTGTAGGTTTCGACGAAATTCGGAAGCTTGCGCGTCCAGGCGGCATACCAGCGTCGTCCCTTTTCGTCGTTAAACGAGTCGCCGAGAAGCTTGTCGGCGGTCAGTCTTGCCTGCCGGATGTAAGACTCGTCGTTTAGGGCTTTCGCGGTTTTTACAAAGTGGGCGAGGAGTCCGGGGGCCCCGCAGCACAGGCAATAGCTGTTCCAGTAGCCGGGGGAATGGACAAGAGGCGCTCCGGTCCTTAGAATGCCATCGGTGAGAAGTTTGACCCAGGCGAGATCTTCCGGGTCGCCCGTGACGTCGAAGAGCTTTCTAAAGAGAATGGTCGTGCCTACCGGACCGTGGCAAGTCGATAGATAGTAGAAGTCGTGGAAACTTCCCTTTTCGGGATTGTAGAGATAGGGAACGAGCGCGCCTTTTTCGTCGCCTTCGACTATCGCGGAAAGAAACTTGACGACTTCTCTTGCTTTGTCGAGATACGCCTTTTCCCGGGTCTCTTCGTAGAGAAGAACGTTGAGATAGGCGCTTCCTGCCGCGCCGTGCGAAAAATTCGGAAATACGGTTTCCCTGGATTTCCAGCCGACAAGCGTAAGATCGACGTTCTTGTAGTAAATTCCGCCGACCTTGGCGGGAACGATTCGCGTGTCCGTAAACGCGACGACTTTCTTGGCGGCGTCCAGATATTTCCTGTCGCCCGTCTTGCGATAGACATAGAGAAAGAAGAATCCATAGGAGCCGTCGGCCATCAGATCCGCTTCGGAGCTCCAGTGGAGAGTCTTTCCGTCGTCCTTTCCGGCAGAAATCGCATCGTCTGCAGTCTTGACCAGAAATTCGCGGTAGCGATTATCGCGGGTGACTTCGTAGAGCTGTTCCAGGAAAATTCCTTCTCCGGCGGGAGCCGCATAGACGCTTGTGCCCCAGCCTTTGACCGGCCAGACGCCGCCATCGATACCTTCGAGAACGTTCCTGAAAAAATCCGGTCCCTCGTAAGTATTCAGGATATATTCGGCGGCGTCTTTCGCCTCTTGCAAATATTTCGGATCTTTTGTAACCTCGTAAAGCTGGAGAAAAAACTGCCCGATTCCCGCGGAACCTGCGTAGATGCTTTTCGGGGTGATGATGAGGTCGCCCTTGTATTCGTTTCCGGGTTCCGGGCTTACCTTCCAGTATTTTCCCTGTGGCGTGATAACTTCGTTTGTCTTTAGATACTTGACAATTTGGAGCACCGCCGCCAGGTAATCTTCGGACGACCGGGCGTGAAAGGGAAGCTCTGTTGAAAATCTTAGTTTCATGTCGAAAACTCCTTTGGCCTTGTCTAGAGCCTTTTGTAGAGATCCGTGGAAAGATACTTGTAGCCGTTGTCGGGATAGATGACAACGATGTTCTTGCCTTTTGCCTCTTTGCGCCTTGCGACCTGGATGGCCGCGGTCAGGGCGGCCGCTGCGGACGTTCCGAGAAAAAGTCCATCGGTTCGCGCGGTTTCCTGGGCGGTCCTGTAGGCTTCTTCCGCCTTGATGTCGATGATTTCGTCAAAGGAAAATCCGTTCTTCTCGTTGCTCTTGATGAGCGTCGGAACCAGCGGATCGGCGACGCGGCCTAGAGGAAGCGTTCCATCGACGATGTGTCCCGTAAAGTCGGGACTGTCCGGTCGGGAAGAAGGCGCCGCCTGGACTCCGATGATTTTGACGTTCGGATTCTTTTCGCGGAGAAATCTCCCGACTCCGACGATAGTTCCGGCGGTTCCTCCCATCGCGAGAAAGTAATCGACGTTTCCGTCGGTGTCGCGCCAAATCTCGGGCCCCGTTGTCCTGTAGTGGTATTCCTGGTTTGCCTCGTTGACCGTTTGGCCTGTATAGTACCAGCCGTTTTCCTTGGCGATGCGCTGGATTCCGTGAATCAAGTCGTCGAGAACAAGCCCTGTCTTTTCGAAATCCTTGACTTCGTCGATGTCGTAGAGGGTATGGACGTCTAGACCGTATCCCTGGAAGATCTTGGTACGCTCTTCGGAGGTTCCCGGTTCGAGATAGGGAACGAATTCGAAACCTTCGGCGTGACCGATTCCCGCAAGACCGATTCCCGTGTTGCCGCTGGTGACATCGACAAGCGTGTCGCCTTTCTTGATAAGTCCTTTTTTCTTTCCGTCTTCGATGAGGGCTAGCGCTAGCCTGTCCTTGACGCTGCCGGTCGGATTCAGGTATTCCAGTTTTCCGATGATGTGCGCTTCGATTCCGTATTTTTCCTCGTAATTGGAAAGTTCGACGAGTGGCGTGTTGCCGACGAGTTCCGCGATGGACTTGTGAATTTTGGACATGGAGTTCTCCTTTAGACGTTTTCGCCGTAAATGCTTTTCTGATTGTTGAACTTGGTGCTGGAGTATCCGCCATCGACGGGAAGCTTGACCGCCGTGATCGCGCTCGCTTCGTCGCTTGCGAGGAAGAACGCCGCCTTGGCGATTTCTTCCGGTTCTATCCAACGGTTGAGAACGGCGTTTTCCGCCTGGATCTTTCGAATGGTCGGATCGGAATAGTCGTATTTGATTGCCATTTCCGTCTTGGTGCATCCCGGCGCGACCGAGTTTACGCGGATTCCGTACTTTCCGAGGTGGAAGGCGGCCACCCGGGTAAGGCCATCGACGGCGGACTTGGAAATGCCATAGGCAAACGGAGACCATTCCGAAAGCGAAGCGACAAAGGACGACACGTTCACAATGGATCCGGCGATTTTTCTTTCGACGAATACGCGGGCGACGTGCTGGATGAGGTAAAGGCTGCCCCAGAGATTGACGTTTTCCGCCTGCTTGATTTCTTCGGGATCGAAATCGAGAATGCCTTTCCGGTGTCCCGTGATTCCCGCGTCGTTAAAGAGGGCGTCGATCCTGCCATATTTCTTGACGACTTCCTGGATGACTTTCTGACCTTGTCTGAAATCGGTTACGTCGAGTTCGTAGGCGGTCACGTCGAATCCTTCCTTGGCGAGTTTTTCGACTTCCCGATCGAGTTCCGCTTTCCGGATGTCAGTCGCGGCGACCGCCCACCCTTCCTTGAGAAATTTCTTGACGCCGGCAAGACCGATGCCCTGGGCGGCTCCCGTGATGACTACTACTTTCTTTTCGCTCATTGTAAAACTCCAGTGCAGATCGCTCTGCGGTTTGAATGCGTGAAGTCCCTAACCGTCCGGGCGGTTGCCCGGAACGTTTTTTTTAGAGGCTCTATTGAGAAGATTCTCCCGATTTCGGGGGGGGTGATCTCAAGTGTTCCGACGATTCACAAGGTAGAATTTCGGGAGCGAAAAACAAGAGGTATGGATTATACTATTTTTTGAGTTCTAGTTATAGTTTTAAACTATAGTAGTCTAGAAGTGCCGAAAATAAAGGGATTATCAAGTTGTCACTTTAATTTATACGTAATCTTTTCAGACAAAAAGCGAAAGCTCCGATGACAGTCTCGATGGCTGTTGCCTTTCTTGGAGCGGAATTTTATCGCAACCCCGTGTAAAATCCGAACAAATAAGATAGATTTAGGATGGTATGATTCCATTTATCCTAGAGGATGCAGAATGAAACTTCTTTCCAAGGCTCTGGTCTTTGGACTTGCCGTTTGCGGGTCCGAAACTCTTTTTGCGGCAGATGCGGACAGTACGCTTCGCGAACTCGCCGAAAACCGCGGTCGCTTTATCGGCGGAATCCTGAATTCGGACTGGTTCAACAATGCGCTCGGTTCGGATGCTTTGATTTACGAGGAACTGCACAAGGGCAACTTCAACATGGTCGTTGCCGAAAACGAGATGAAGTTCGACGCGACGGAACCCTCTCGCGGAAGCTTCAGCTACACGAAGGCCGAAAAGCTGATGAGCTATGCGGCGCAAAATGGAATGCAGGTCCGCGGACACGCCCTTTCCTGGCACAGCCAGGTTCCCGCCTGGGTCGGAACGCTCGCGGAAAGCGTCGAAAGTTCGGGCGGCAGCGCACGTGATACGCTCCTCGCCGTTTTGAAAAATCACATCTACAACGTGGTCGGGCATTTCAAGGGGCAGATCCGCGAGTGGGACGTAGTGAACGAAGCCGTAAACGACGATGGTTCTAACCGAGGATGGCGCTCGGAAGGATCTGTCTGGTACAAGTATATCGGTCGCGACTTTATCGATTCTTCCTTTGTCTGGGCGCACGAAGCGGATCCGGATGCAAGGCTCTACTATAACGATTACGCGCTCGAATGGGGAATGGGATCGGGGAGCAAGGCGCAGTTCGTGTATGATTCCGTGGCGTCTCGCTTGAAGAAGGCGGGAATCTACATCACGGGAATCGGCACGCAGACGCACATCGAAAACACGCATACGTCCACCCCGACAAATGTCCGCACCTTTGCTTCCAAGCTCAAGAGTCTGGGTCTGATCCTGCAGATTACGGAACTCGACATCGGGTTTAAATCGGGAACGCAAGTTACCGCGGCGGACTATGCGGCGCAGGGACATCTCTACCGTCAATTCATGGATGTCTTTCTCGAATCCGACAATATGGAAGCCTTTGTCATCTGGGGACTGAGCGACAAGTACAGCTGGCTCAAGGACCAGGGAAAGTTCAACGGTCTGATTTTTGATTCGAGCTTTGCCAAAAAGCCCGCTTACGACAGTCTTGTCGTCTCGCTAAAGGCGCATGACGCCTCGACGGTGACCAAGGCGGGCAGCGTGAATCCGGTCGAATGGGAAAACGGTTCCTCGACATTTGGCAAGGCCACTTACGTGATTGTGGATTATTCCGTGGCGGGATCGGAGAATGTCGGCAGCTGGTCGAGCGACGTGAATGCGGGTTCTCCCGAGTATGTCTCGGCATCGGGCTACATGAAGATTCCCCTTGCCGGGTGCGACCAGAGCGAATCTTCTTGCGGTTACCAGCATGCGATCTATACGCTCCCGGATGATGCCGTTTCGAAGAACGTGATGAGCAAGTGCGAAAACCTGATTTTGACGATGCAGGGAATCGGCGGGATAAACTACGTGAATGTCGGCGTGAATTCTCCGTGGTTCAGCTTGCAGTATGGCGTTTCCGCTTCGGGGACAGCCGCGGCTGCGGCAACGGTGGATTTGCAGCGTGTGCGCGATTCTTCTGCCGCTCCGACGCAGATTACGCTCAACAGCAACGGTTCGGGCATCTACCTTTCGAAGATCGAGGCGGTGGGATGTCCGGATGAACTGGCGTCTGTTTCCCGAAAGACTTTCTTTGGAAATCTGGACTTGCAGGTGACGGGAAAGACACTGAGCGTAAACGGCGCAAGGAATGCGACTGTCGAGTTTTTCGATATGCAGGGACGCCCGGTGTTCCTTGCGGAAAACGTAAACGGAACTCTTTCGTTGAAGAATCTGCCGAATGGGCTTTACGTGGTGCGCGTCCGTTCGGATTCTGGAAACGCAATCCGCCAAGTCGTTCTTAGGTAGAAGCGTCGTCTGGCAATTTTTTGCATATCTTTCTTCCAAAAAGGTTCAGGCTTTCGGGTCTGGATCTTTTTTTTTCTCGAAATGGGGCAAATTCCGTTTTGCGAAATGGAAAATTTGAAAACGTCCTATACATTTTTGTCTATATTTGCACAAGTTTAACCCTCTTGAAACGGAAAGTAGATGACGGTATTTCTGAATACGCGCGGATATTCGCATGACGCTTGGCATGTCGCCTGTCTTTCTGTTTCCCTTTTCAAGCCTTTTTTGTCTTTTGCATGTCGAACGTTTCCGTTCGGCATTTTTTTTGAAATCCAATTTCCTCGGGAGGTTATATGAAGATTCAAGGTATCGACAAGGTTCTGATTATCGGTTCGGGTCCGATCGTTATCGGTCAGGCGTGCGAGTTTGACTATTCGGGAACGCAGGCGTGCAAGGCTTTGCGCGAACAGGGCTACAAGGTCGTATTGGTCAATTCCAACCCGGCGACTATCATGACGGACCCTGTGATGGCGGATGCGACATATATCGAACCTCTGAATCTGCATCGTCTGGAACAGATCATCGAAAAGGAACGTCCGGATGCGCTTCTTCCGAACCTCGGAGGCCAGACGGGACTCAACCTCGCGAGTGCGCTCTCGAAAGCGGGGATTCTCGACAAGTTCGGCGTGAAGGTCATTGGCGTGAACCTGGATGCGATTGAACGCGGCGAGGACCGCGAAATTTTCAAGGAGACGATGCAGAAGCTTGGCATAGACACGCCGCGTTCCGGCATTTGCCATACAGTCGAGGAAGCGGAAAGGATTGCGAGCGAAATCGGTTTTCCGGTTGTCGTGCGCCCGGCCTATACGATGGGCGGTGCGGGTGGAGGCTTCTGCTACAACGTGGAAGAGCTTCGGAACATCTGCGGCAACGGACTGGAACTTTCGATGACGCACCAGTGCCTGATCGAAGAATCGATTCTCGGCTGGGAAGAGCTCGAAGTCGAAGTGGTCCGCGATTCCAAGAACCAGATGATTGCGATTTGCTTTATCGAGAACATCGACCCGGTCGGCGTCCATACGGGGGATTCCTTTTGCGCGGCGCCGTTCCTCACCATCGACAAGAGTCTCGAAGAACGCTTGAAGCGCGACGCCTTTAAGATTGTCGAATCGATCGGCGTTATCGGCGGAACGAACGTGCAGTTTGCGCACGATCCGAAGACAGGCCGTGTCGTCATCATTGAAATCAATCCGCGGACGTCGCGCTCCTCGGCGCTGGCTTCCAAGGCGACCGGGTTTCCGATCGCGCTGATTTCCGCAAAGCTCGCTTCCGGCATGACGCTTGACCAGATTCCGTATTGGCGGGACGGGAGCCTTGAAAAATATACGCCGTCTGGCGATTATGTCGTCCTAAAATTTGCGCGCTGGGCGTTCGAAAAGTTCCGCGGAGTCGATGACGAGCTCGGCACGCAGATGAAGGCCGTGGGCGAGGTGATGGCCATCGGGAAGACTTACAAGGAAACGCTCCAGAAGGCGATTCGCGGACTTGAAAACGGTCGGGCAGGTCTCGGGTTTGCCAAGGACTTCAACCGAAAGTCGAAGGACGAGCTTTTGAACATGCTGCGGACGCCGTCGAGCGAGCGTCATTTCCAGATGTATGAAGCGCTCCGCAAGGGGGCGACCGTCGAAGAAATTCAGGCGGTGACTTTTGAAAAGGCCTATTTCATCCTCCAGATGAAGGAACTCGTCGAACTTGAAGAGGAAATGCTCAGGACGCCGGGATCGATGCCTGCGGATTCCCTTCTTGTCCGGGCGAAAAAGGATGGTTTCAGCGACAGGTACATCGCGAAGATTCTCGGAATTCGGGAAAGGGACGTTCGGAAGAAGCGGACGGAGCTGGGCGTTGTCGAAGGCTGGTGCGCGGTTCCGGTGAGCGGCAAGGAGAACACGTTCTACTACTACAGCACCTACAATGCGAAGGACGAATCCCCGGCAACGTCGAACCCGAAGAAAATCATGATTCTCGGCGGTGGCCCGAACCGTATCGGACAGGGGATCGAGTTCGACTACTGCTGCTGCCACGCGGCGATGGCGCTCCGCGAGCTGGGTTACGAGACCATCATGGTGAACTGCAACCCGGAAACGGTTTCCACGGACTACGACACGTCGGACAAGCTTTATTTTGAACCGGTTTCTTTGGAAGATGTGCTGCAAATCTATCATAAAGAAAAACCCGCCGGTGTCATCGTGCAGTTCGGCGGCCAGACCCCGCTGAACATCGCCCGGGCGCTTTCCGACGAAGGCGTAAAAATTCTCGGCACGAGCATCGACTCCATCGACATCGCCGAAGACCGCGACCTTTTCCGCAAGATGATGGACAGGCTCGAAATCCCGATGCCCGAAAGCGGCATGGCGACGGACATCGACGAGGCGATCGCCTGCGTGGAGAAAATCGGCGGATACCCGATCATGATCCGTCCGAGCTTTGTACTCGGAGGCCGTGGCATGGAAGTTATCTACGACGAACCGATGCTTCGCGAATACGTGGCGAAGGCCGTCGGCGTGACGCCGGACCGCCCGCTTCTTGTCGATCGGTTCCTCCACAACGCTCTCGAATGCGAAGCCGACGCCCTCTCTGACGGCGAGCATGTCTATATCCCCGCGGTGATGGAACACGTGGAACTCGCCGGCGTCCACTCCGGAGACTCCGCCTGCATCATTCCTCCGGTGACGATTTCCGCGGAGAACCTTTCGACCATCAAGGACTACACCAGGAAGATTGCCGAAGCCCTCCACGTTTGCGGCCTCATGAACATGCAGTATGCGATTGAAGATGGCAAGGTCTTTGTTCTCGAAGCGAATCCTCGGGCGAGCCGTACCGTGCCGCTGGTTTCCAAGGTCTGCAACACGCAGATGGCGCGCCTTGCTACGCGCCTGATGCTCGGCGAAAGGCTCGAGGACCTGAAGCTGAAGGAAAAGAAGTTCCGGCATCACGGCGTAAAGGAGGCGGTTTTCCCGTTCGACAAGTTCCCGCACGTGGACCCGGTTCTCGGACCGGAAATGCGCTCGACGGGCGAGGTCCTCGGGCTTTCCGACAGCTACGCGCTCGCCTACTACAAGGCGGAAGAGGCGGCGGGATCCGTTTTGCCTTCGGGAGGTTCTGTCCTGATAAGCCTCTCGGACAAGGTGAATTTGTGCGAACAGGCGATCGAAGTGGGCAGGGAATTCGAGAAGCTCGGGTTCAAAATCCTCGCGACGGAAGGGACCGCGAAGTTCTACGAAGCCGCCGGTGTCAAGTGCGAAGCGGTGAACAAGATCGCCGAGGGGCGCCCGAACGTTCTCGACGTCATCCTGAACGGCCAGGTTTCGCTCGTCATCAACACGCCGTGGGCACGCCGCGACGCGATCCAGGATGAAAGCGCGATTCGCAAGGCAGCCATCAAGTACAAGGTCCCCTACATCACGACGCTTGCCGCCGCGAACATGACGGTGAAGGGCATCGCCGCCGCAAGAAACGGCCATGGCGCCGTTAAGTCGTTGCAGGAATATCATGCAAGCATTGAAGAAGTGTAGTTGGTAGGATGTCATTCCCGCCTCCGAGCGGGAATCTCGGGTCACCCTGTAGCGAAGCGGTAGGGGCCAAAAGCATAAAGACCGTAGCAATGAAACGCCGCGGTCTTTTTTTTGCATGGAGGGGAACGCGAGACTCTAGAATTATCGAAAATCGCCAAAAATCGGCATTTTTAGGATTTTTTTTAAATATTCTGTTTTTTTTTGTCCGTTTTTCAAAAAAGGTATATTTAAAACATATGTTGGGATTTGACGAGGTGTTTTTATGGCTTATCCGGTAGCAGAAACGGGGACGAAATGGACGGGAACCCGCATGTCCAAGAACGCTCTGTACGACGCATCGACAAATCAACTCGATTTTACCCTTGGGGACAATGAGAGCATTGAGGATAGGTATAGCCTAAAAACAAGAGCCGCCGACGATTCCATTGCGGTGTCCATTGTGAAAACCAGCTATCATTATCAGGAATTTGAAGAGGTTGTCGGCTCCACCGAAGTGATGAAAGGGCAATTCAAGACAAGGAAGATTATAAAACGGACATACGATTACACAAGACAGTTTTTCCGTAGGATTGCAACGATAACGGTCGGTTCTGACGCAAGCGATTCCATTTCAATAGATTTTGATTCCCCCGAAAAGGTAATCTATGATTATGCTCCGGAAAGAACGAAACTGGTTCATGGAATCTTCAAGGAAGAAGAGGAATTTACCTGTGGGAATAAAGGCCTTTATTATCCCGAAGACAATGCCGTCCTGAATTATACGCCCGGTTTGTTCAGGATTGTTTCAACAAACCTTTCGATGATCCCGCTAGACGAGAAGGACGAATCGGAAGATTTGCCGTTCTTCTACATGGACGGTCGCCGTACATTCTTTGTCCATCCTGTTCCGAAAGACGGCAATGTAAACCAGAGTCAAAAGAATTATAGATTTGAACTTGTTTCCCATTCGCTGGTCGATGAATTTTACAAACGCTACCGCGACGGTGGCACCAAATGGCTTTATACCCGCGAAACGCAGGCTTTGCCCATTTCCGACAGCTACTATTATTCTTATTCCTACTACAACTACTATTTCAGCGTCTATCTCGGCTACTACATGGCGGGCGACTGGCAGTCGTGGGATTTGGGGCAGAACATATTCCGTTTCAATTATCGTCCCGACAAGAGTGGTGTCGATGGACCGTACCCTGCTCCTATGGTGGATTTCGTATGGGGCGGTGCAAATGCCATGTACAACTGGGAACTTTTCTTCTATGTTCCGATGCTCATCGCCGAAAAGATGATTGCGGAGCAGAGTTACGAAGAAGCCCTGCTGTGGCTGCAGCTGGTATTTGATCCTAGAGAAAATTTCTCTGCGTATGAAAAGACAAAACGCTTCATCAAGGATTTACCCAAAGGTGCAAAATACTGGAAATTCCTGTCGTTCTTTGCGAATAAAGATGCGGACAAGTCCATTTTGCAGATGCTAGGCCTCCCGACCAACCGGGATAGGCTTCCTGACCGGACAGCTTTGTCGTCCCTTGTCGATAAGTGGAAGAATGACCCGTTCAATCCGCATCTGATTGCCCGTTACCGCAATGTGGCATACCAGAAATATGTGGTGATGAAATACCTGGACACCCTCATCGGATGGGGAGATCTGGAGTTCGCCAAGGACACCACGGAATCCGTGAATCTGGCCATACAGTTCTACTTGCTGGCTGCAGAACTGCTCGGATCCAAAAACGCGGAAGCACCGGAACCTGAACCATCTGCACCGCTTACCGCAAATGACTTGTTGTCGAACACAGATAACCTTGGCAACGCTTTTATCGAATATGAAAACTCGGCCCTTATTGGTCGGGACAGAGCGAAGGTTGTCAACGCAAGGTCTATGGATGCCAGGGCTCGCCGAACAGGGAACATTGTGGAATCCATGTTCTATTTCACCGTGCCGAGAAATGACACCCTGTTTTCGTATTGGGACAAAATTGCTGACAGACTCTATAAGATTCGCAATAGTCTGAATATTGAGGGCGTAAAAAGAACGCTTGCCTTGTTTGCCCCGCCCATTGATCCGGGAATACTCGCGAAAGCACGGGCGATGGGATTATCTGTCGATTCTATTCTGAATTCTACAAACGACGAGCGTTCCATTTATCGTTTCCGTGTGATTGTCAAACTTGCTGTCGATATGGCGAAAGATGCGGCAGAAATGGGGCGTAACCTGCTCTCTATCCTTGAAAAGAAGGATGCGGAACAATTGCAAGTGTTCAAGGCAAAATGCGACAAGGCGGTAATAGCCGAAAGCAAGGCCGTGCACGAGATGGAAATCAAGTCCCTGGAAGCCGAAAAGACCATGCTAGAAGAAAAGAAAACGGCAAAGAAGAGCGCCTCCAAGAAGAAAAAGGCGATGCACCTTGTTTCGGCTGCCGAGAAAAAGTACCGGAAGCTGATGGAAAAGGTCGCAAAAATTCAGGAAACGGTCGAAAAAGTCCGCAACATGGCGTCCGCGACATTCAAGATTCCCGATTTTAAATACGGCGCCGTTACCAACGCATTTGGCGGACCTCGCTTCGACATCGAATCTCTTGGCGGGACGAAACTCGCCGAAAATCTGGTAAGTGCGGCAGAAAGTTACGCTGCAAGGTTTGCCCAGCGGCAACTAGACGCAACAAAGACTAAATTGCAGGCAGAGCTGGAACGCCGCAAAAAGGAATGGACCGTCGAAGATGAACTTGCCGACGCCGAAATCGTCGAAGTCGAAAAACAGGAAGTCGTGAATGAAATCAAGACTCAGCAAGTCGAGAAAAAACATAAAAATATTGAAAACGAGATTCTTCGCTCCGAACAGGTTTGTGAAGTTTTGAGCGAAAAGTTTACGAACAATGATTTGTACGTTTGGCTTGAAAAGGAACTCGGCAAGGTCTTTAGACAGTATGTAAATCTATTGATTGATGTTGCCAAGATGGCGGAAAGGGCGTATCATTTCGAGATTCCAAATGATAAAAACAATAAGTCATATATTCAGACCAATTATTGGGACAATTTCCGTAAGGGACTGCTTGCTCCAGAAAGAATATTGCTTGATTTGAAGCAGATGGAAAAGGCCTATTTGGAAAAAGACCACTACAGGGCTGTGATATCTAGACCTATTTTGCTCACTGAAGATATGAAAACGTCCAAGGAAACGGATTCGTTTTTTGAGTATCGGATTACGGATTTAGGCAGCTTGACATCTGAAAATTTCGTAAACTCCAATGGCAGAAAAATAGTGGATGTTTTTGTACAAGTTTTCTCTGATTCGGGGATTCCTCCATATGTCTGTATCAATGCAGAAATTTCACTTTCAGGCCAATCAGGTTCAGGAACATGTTGGTCCAGCAGTATGGCGCAAACACGAGAAGATCAGATTGACATTCACTTTGCCGGTGATAAATATTTACCGTTTGAAGGAATTTCCTTGGATAACTCATCGCAATGGACGATTAAAGTTTTCGGTCAAATACCTTCAGATGCA
>CAVGIM010000045.1:0-25492 GCA_963629575.1 Candidatus Methanomethylophilaceae archaeon | reverse complement strand
ACTCAGATCTAAGCTCCAAGCTCTAGGCTCTGACCGCGCTCCAGGATGACCGCTCGGAGTCCCACTCTCCACCCTCCACTTTCACCCCTTAACTAATTCGGGCAGGAGGTACGGTTCACAAATGCGCCGGAATCGACTCCCATAATCTGGACATTGGCGTTTGCGCCCTTTTCAAAGCGAATCTTTCCATAGACGCCCGGGAAGTTTTTCTGCGAATGGATTTTACCCACCAGGCCGGTTTCACCGGAAGCGATCAGCGAAAGCACGATATCCGCCGCGCTGTAGAAAAGCCCGCTCACCTTGTCGGCCTTGGGGTCCTCGTTCCACTTGGACTTGTAGGCGGAACGGAAATTTTCATAGGCAGAGTCCGAATCCTCGCCGGTAAAGGCAACGCTAAAGTAGGAACCTTCGACCAGCTTCTTGCCTTCGTTTAACAGGTCTTCGCCATGCCAGCCCGAAGTCCCGAGGAGCGTTCCGTTCAGCTTGTGAAAGGCAACCTGCCGCGCGATGAGGCCCGCATCCGAAGGGCTAGAACTCGGAATGAATATCCCGGGAATCTTAAAGACCGAATCCTGCAAGAAGGAACGCTTGTCCTTTGCGGAGATGGCATCGATATCCTTGGCACCTCGGGCGATGTTTTTCCGGTGCAGCAGCTGTTCGAAGCGAAGTGCCCGAAGCTTCCGAAATTCCGTCGTATAGTCGGGATGCCCTTCTTCGAACTCCTGCACGGCGACTACCGCCGCTCCGCGGCTTTCCACGGCGCGCTTAAAGCTCTGCGTCATCGCCGTCCCAAAATCCCCAATCGGAGAAAGAATCGCGAATTCGCGGATTCCCAGGCACTCGACCGAATACTTGGCGATTCCCGCCGCCAGGTTGTCCATGCTCACGTTTACCTGGAAAATGTTCGGCCCCATGCGAGAAATCCCCGCATCGGTCGCGGTCGGCGTCAGCATCGGGATTGCGGAGTGTGTCGAACCGAGCCAGGCGGCAACCGCTGCGGAAGGCGCGCTCATCAGCGGACCGACAATCGCGACGACGCTATCCTGGGCCACCGCCTGCCGTGCACGGCGAAGCGCCTCGACGGCATCTGCCCGCGTATCGGCTATCCGCAAGTTCACCTTGCCGTTCAGATTCGCCTTTTCGAAGGCCAACCGGACACCCTTCACCGCATCGGATCCAAATTCCGCAAAATCCCCCGACATCGGAGCGAGCACGAGAACCGTCGGAATCGAAGGCTTTCCTTCCAATGCGGAAAGCGCCTCCTTCGCACGATTCACCCGGTTTTCGTCTTCCTTGGCGGCGATCACCTTTTTATACCAGTATCGCGCCGCCTTGAAGTTTTTCTGTTTCGAAAGTTCGTCTCCCAGCCGGAGCCATGTCGTATTCGCCACGGAGCGGTTCACGTTCGCATGGTCCGCAATCGAGGTAAGCAGGGAAACGGACAGGCGGGAATCCTCCGAGATCGTTTTCAGGAGGAGCGACTTCGCTTTCGAGACAACCGACGAATCCTTGCTGTAAGAGAGCACGTTCAAAAGCATTTCGACGCCTGCGGAAACGGAATCCTTCAGGCGGCTTTCCGCAACGATCGTCTCCATCCCGGCGCGATACGGGCTTCCGGCATAATATTCCAAAAAGCGCCCGGAAAGAATTTTCAGGTTCGCCGTGTCTCCGGAGGCAACCAGGCATTTCGCAAGCTCTTCGGCAGCCTTTGCCCCGTCCGCCGACAAGGGCTTTCTATCGACGAGAGGCTTGAGCGCAGAAATTCCCGAACCGGCGCACGCCCCTTCCTCTGCGGAAAAGGAAACCGATGCGCACAAAAGGACAATGGCGACGACAAAAAATCTAAAGTGTCCAAGCATGGATTCTCCCTGTCAGGCCTTTTCCGTACCGGCTTCCTGGATGACGATATGCTCTTTTCGGATGCTTTTCTGCATGCTTTCCGTGAGCTTTGCCCAATCGACGACATCGACCCGAAACGGCAGATTCCTGTCGGCAAACGCCTTCTCGACAACCAGCATTTCCTCGACCGGAATCGGCTTCTCGGAGATGACGACGACGTTCAGGGCGGATTCCGGAGTGAGGTTGACTCCGGTCACCCGCGGGCCGTAGGCGTCCACCTCCAGACCTTCAAAGTGGGCGTTCAGGATTCGCTGGACTGATTCCAGCTGGCATTTTTCCAGACAAAGTTCCATAATGCCCAAATATAGAAAATCGAAAGGAAATCACAAACCGCCCCCGCTCCCGGGGAGAAATTGCGTTTTTCCCCTTTTTATCCACGGAAACGGGCTTTTTATCCAATTCACCCCACAAAAAATTTACAAAAAAGCCATTTTTTAACATCATGCGAATTTTTCCAGGCATTTTCCTCGTTCTCGCCATTTCCTCCATAGCCTTTGCCGGCGAAGCGAACAAATCCCAACCAGACTCGCTTTTCGCTCCCAATTCGTTCCAAGCGGATTCTTCCGATTTCTACACGCCGAGAAAGCCCACCGGAAAGCGCCTGCCCGTCATCATCCCCTTCATGGAAGTCGTCCTGCAAGACGCATTCGTCTGGTCGTGGGACCGTTTCGTCCTAGACAAGAACTATGCGAAAATCGGCCCCTCCATCTGGAAGAGGAACTTTCGCGAAGGCTGGAAATGGGACGACAACCATTTCGCCATCAACTTTTTCGGGCATCCCTACCAGGGAAGCCACTATTATTCCGCAGCCCGGGCTTCGGGTTACTCCTTTTACGCAAGCTTCTTCTTTGCCGCTACCGGCTCCTACATCTGGGAAATGTTCTGCGAACGGGAATACCCTGCGCCAAACGACTTTATCGCGACAAGCGTCGGCGGAACGATTTACGGCGAAATGCTCTACCGGCTCTCGACAAGGCTTCTCGCGAAACCCGACGCGGGCATCTTCGAAAACATCGGCGCGTTCGCCATGAACCCGCTCGCCTACATCCAGGAAAAAATCAACGGGGCAAGCCCAGCCAATCCGGGATACGCTCCGATCGTTCTTTCCGTCTTTCTCGGTGCGGGACAGCGCTTCGGCAACGACTATCGCTACGACCAAGACGCAGACGACAGATCCAGCGAGGATTGGGACGAGGCGGCCCTCTTTTACGGACTGAGCCTTGTCTATGGACGCGCGGACAGACGCATCCGACAGCCCTTCGAATACTTCACTTTCGACTTCAGCCAGGAACAGAGCCATGACGGCATGCTGATGCGGCTCTCCGCCGTGGGAAAGCTCAAGAACTTGAACATGCACGCCGGCAAGAACTGGATGGACCTCGGAACCTACCTCCATTTCGATACGTTCTACGGAGACCTGGTCGAAATGTCCGCCCTGTCCATCGGATTTGGCGCCGACATCAACCTGGACCTTTCCGAGAAGATTCGCTTTCGGATGTCGCACATGCCGTCCTACGTTCTCCTGGGTTCTTCGGATTTCAACTATGACAAGGTGCTCGCCGCGGCGGATTCAAACTACGAGGCAACCCGGGACTATCAATACAGCCTAGGCGTGAGCTACAAGGCGATGCTCGAAATGGAACTCAAGCGGTGGGGGCGCTTCTACAACAAGGCTTCGGTATTTCTCTTCCGCAGCATCCCGAACACCGAGCCGCACTACGGCATGAAAGGCTACGACTTTGTCGCCTTCAACAGCGCAAACCTCGAAGTGTACCTTCCCATGGACATTGCCCTTGGCGTCCGATTGAATTCCTACCTGAAAATCGCGGCATACGAGCGAGTCCAGCCGATGTCGAGATTGATGCATTCCATCGGAGCCTATCTGAGCTACAGGATCTAGGAAACCGAACGCTGCATAAAAGAGAATTTTATAGACGTTCCAGGACGAGCGTCCGGATTTTCTCTCGGATGGAATCCATATCCCGGTCGGCATCGACAAGCGCGACGCATTCCGGAAAATCCTTCGCGATTTCCACGTAACCGTTACGGACGCGCTCAAAGAAGCTGGTCGCTTCGCTTTCGAGCCTGTCGGGCACCCGACCGTCAGAAGCCTGCCGCGCACGGCTCTCTTCGACGCCCAGGTCAAGCACGATGGTAAGCTCCGGCATGAACTTTCCGCAGGCAATCCGGGAAAGTTCGAGAATCGTCCGCCGATCGATTCCGCGGCCATAGCCCTGGTAGGCAAGAGTGCTCCAGGCAAAGCGATCCGCGAGAACGACCTTTCCCGCAGCGAGCGCGGGCGCTATCCTTTCCGCAATCACCTGGGACCGCGCGGCATTATACAGCAAAAGTTCCGTTCCGGAATCCATGACGCCCTTGTAACGGACATCGAGAAGCATTCCGCGGATACGCTCCGAAATTTCGGATCCGCCCGGTTCGCGAATCGAAAGGACCTCGTAGCCTTTTTGCGCAAGAAACTCGGCAAGGAGCTTCAGCTGCGTACTCTTTCCGCAACCGTCAATGCCTTCTAGGCAAAAGAAACGCCTTGCCGTCTGGATCATTCGAGATTCTTCCCGTGGCACTTCTTGTACTTGAGACCCGAACCGCACCAGCAGAGATCATTTCGGCCGAGCTTCGGGTGATCGTTTTTCACCGGCGCACCGGGAACTCCGACATGGCGACGCATTCCCTGCGGACGCGTTCCCGGCAGCGCGGAACTCGGGATGGCGTTGGAGGTCGGCTGCGGAGCCTGTTCCACCGCCCCGGACGCGCATTCTTCGAGAGCCTGCGTGTTTTCCTCCGTCTTTTGCGGAGCCTGCGGGCGCGGAATCTTCTGCAGCTGTTCCGGCGAAACCGAGACGCCGTTCGCCAGCTGGATCCGGATATTCAGGATTCTCTGGGCGGTCATCGTCGCGATGCTTTCGAGGCACGTCTGGAACGTCGTAAACGCCTGGTTCTTGTACATCACCAACGGATCCTTCTGCGCGTAGCCCTGGAAGCGAATCGCGTCCTTCAGCTGGTCCATCGCGTAGAGGTTTTCCTTCCAGTGCTGGTCTATCGTATAGAGGAGAATCCGCCGCTCGATATTTCGGAAATCCGCATCGGGGATGATTTCCACGAGCTTTTCGTACTTCTTCTTGCAGAGATCGATGACCTCGTCGAGAACCTGTTCCGCGCTCTTCTTGCCGCGTTCCTCTTCGCCCGGGTTGTATTCGATGGCAAATCCGAGCTTGAGCGCCGTCGCGAGTCCTTCCCAGTTCCATTCGTCGGCAAAGCGGTCCTTCGACACGAACTGCGAAACCTTGATGTCGCTTGCGTCCTCGATTCTGTCGAGAATATCCTTGCGGACATCGTCACCGTTCAGAATGCGGCGGCGCAGACCGTAAATCACCTTGCGCTGCTCGTTCATCACGTTGTCGTAGTCGAGCAGGTACTTGCGCGTATCGAAACTCTGGTTCTCCACGCGCTTCTGGGCCCCGCGAATCGACCGGGAAACGATCGGGTGCGTAATCACCTCGTCGTCGCCCACGCCAAAGCGGTTCATCAGCGCCTTCACGTTGCTGCCGCCAAAGATGCGCATCAGGTCGTCGTCAAGCGAAAGGAAATACTGGGACGAACCCGGGTCTCCCTGGCGACCGGCACGCCCGCGCAGCTGGTTGTCGATGCGTCGGCTTTCGTGGCGTTCCGTTCCAAGAACATGCAGACCGCCGAGTTCCTTGACGCCCGGTCCGAGGACGATGTCCGTTCCGCGACCCGCCATGTTCGTCGCGACGGTCACCTTGCCCTTGTAACCCGCAAACTGGATGATTTCCGCTTCGCGGCTGTGGTTCTTCGCGTTCAGAACGTCGTGGGGAATGCCTTCCTTCACAAGCAGGTTGTGAAGCTTTTCGGAACGTTCCACCGAAGCCGTACCGACGAGAAGCGGCTGGCCCTTTTCGTGACGACGCTTGATTTCCGCGACAATCGCCTTCCACTTGGCATCTTCGGTCTTATAGACCATGTCCTGCATGTCCTTGCGGATGCAGGGCTTGTTCGTGGGAATGACCCACGTGTTCATGTTGTAGATTTTGATGAATTCCGTCGCTTCCGTCTCGGCCGTACCGGTCATGCCGGAGAGCTTCTTGTACATGCGGAAGTAGTTCTGGAAAGTGATTGTCGCAAGCGTCTGGTTCTCGCGGCGGATCTGCACGCCTTCCTTTGCCTCGATAGACTGATGAATGCCTTCCGAATAGCGGCGGCCTTCCATCAAGCGGCCCGTGTTCTCGTCAACGATAACCACTTCCCCGTCGCGGACAATGTAGTCCCTGTCGCGGATGAAAAGGTTGTGGGCCTTGAGCGCCTGGTTGATAAAATGCACCCATTCCGCATGTTCGCCGTAAAGGTTCGTGACGCCCATGAGCTGTTCGACGCGGTTTGTCCCCCGTTCGGTCAGCTGGGCGAGCTTGTCCTTTTCATCGACCGTGTAATCCTTGCCGCGGACGAGCTGCGAAACGAGACCGCTCGCCTTCGTGTACTTGTCCGTCGCGTCTTCCGCGGGACCGCTGATAATGAGCGGCGTACGGGCCTCGTCGATAAGGATCGAGTCCACTTCATCGACAATGCAGAAGTTCGGTTCGCGCTGGACGACTTCCTTCGGATCGACCGCCATGTTGTCGCGGAGATAGTCAAACCCGAACTCGTTGTTCGTTCCGTATGTCACGTCGGAGTTGTAGCTTTCGCGCCGCTGGTCCGCATTCAGATCGTGAACGATCAGGCCAACCGAAAGTCCGAGGAACTTATAGACAAATCCCATCTGCTTCGCGTCGCGACCGGCCAGATAATCGTTCACCGTCACGACGTGGACGCCTTTTCCCGAAAGCCCGTTCAGGTAAACCGGGCAGACCGCGGCAAGCGTCTTGCCTTCACCCGTCGCCATTTCGGCAATCGCGCCTTCGTGGAGCACGAGACCGCCGATCAGCTGCACATCGAAAGGAAGCATTCGGAAAGGCTTCACGGATTCCGGGTAAAGCGTGCGCATCTTCGCGTAGAACTTCGCCGGCATGAAGATTTCCCATTCGGGCTTCCCCGCCGCAAGATCCGCCTTGGCCGCATCGACAGCGGAAAGAACTTCCGGGTCATCGCCTAGCGACGAAAAATCGAACCCGTATTCCGGCTTGAAGATATTGAACATGCCGAGACGGCGATCGCAAGCTTCCTGGCAAACGGCGAAAGCTTCCACCTTGATGTCTTCGAGAGTCTTGCCATTCTCCAGGGCTTCGCGAAATTCAAGAGACTTTGCGGCAAGCGCCTCGTCGTCTAGACTTTCTAGCCCTTTGCGCGCCTCGTGAATCTGCGCGATAATCGGACGGAGCGATTTCACCTTGCGCTCGTGCGGAGTGCCGAAAACCTTGTGGAGGAGCGAATCGATAATGCTCATAAAAGACAAATTCCTTTTTGATTTTGTCCCGTAAAACTAGAAAATTCGAACAACGAAGATAAGGCTTGACACGCGCTTCGGCTCTTTTGACCGTTTAGCGGCTAGCCTTGGGGCGAAAGCGAATGCGCCTGTTTCTTCAAGCGGCGCAGACGGTCCTTGCGCTTTTGGTAGAGCGTGCTCGCCGTATAGACAAGGACAAGGAAGATCACCGTGGAAATCGGGCGGTTCATATTGCAGAAGCTCCACGCGATAGTAATCAGCGGCAAGTGGATGAGGTAGGGATAGAACGACGCGCGGCCAACCGAGCGCACAAGGGGAATGCAGAAAATTTTCGAAAGCCAGCCCTTCGAAGTCGTGATGCTCACTATCAGGGCGCCGTAAATCATCACCGCGACCGAGTGATGGCAGATGAAGTTCCATGCGACATATCCGGGTCTCATCATCAAGATGCTCGCATACAGAAGGGCAAGCAGCGCGACCTGCAAAACCCCGGCGACGTAATCCTTCTTCAGAAAATCAAAGGCACCGGTCCTGTAAAGCCGAAAGAGGATCATCCCGAACAGATATTCAAAGATTCGGACGAAAGGAAACATGTGAAAATAACGATATCGCACGTCAAAGTTCGAAAAGTTTCCGAGCAGCGGAATTTCCCCTAGCGTACCGGCATATGCAAAGAAGATTCCCCAGAGAATCCCCGGCACAAAGACCAGCGCACACAGAATCCAGAGCGAACTTTTCTTCTCGACTTTTGCAAGCTTCCGGGCGCAAAAGGGCGTTATCGCGTAGCAGATAAAGAACGCGGTCAGGGACCAGCTCGGCTCGTTCAGCTTCATTCCCTGTTCCGGGAAAAACGTCCACGTGAGCGACAGATGCATCAAAAGCGAACGGACCGGGTGGAACATCCCCTCGAATCCGCCGAGCTTCACATACAGGGCGGCAAACATCAGCACGGTCATCGCAAAATGGCAGCGGTAAAGCTTCGAAATCCGCGCAAACATGAAGGGAATCACGGGGAGCCGTCTATCGGGATCGCTGAACTTCGACGCAAAGAGGAAGCCCGCAAGAATAAAGAAAAGCCCGGCGGCAAACGCGGGAGCCGTCACGACCGGAAAAAACCACGAAAGCGAGGACATATAGCCTAGCGCCGAAGACGACGCCAAATGGAGCATCACGATATTCAGCGAAGCTAGAAGCCGCAAGCCGTCTATCGCCGGAAAATACGCCTTTTCGTTCATAGAATTCCCAGAATCATTTCCAAAACTAGAAAACGCGCCGACAAAATTCGCCGAGCAAGCCTCTAAAACCCGGACAGACAAAACATTTCACGCATTTCACCATCTATTTGTAATAAACCCGATAATGACGATTGAATAATTGATTGCGTATATCTTCTTCGATGCAAACTCTCTTTTTGCAATCACGTTCAACAGCCACGCTACCGTCAAAAACAAACCAGTTAATCTTTGTTTCCGCCACAAAACTTCCGTACTTCTCCAAATAGGAAGAATCGGGAATCGCTATTTCTTCCTTTTCGTTTCCAGAAAGGCAAAAATCAAACCAGCTATACTCTTCCCGTACCGATGAATCCACCTGCAAGATTCGCAGAGGAGAAGAGCAGCCGTCCTCGTTATCGCATAAAGAAGCGACGCACACCGCAGTCGGCAAGGAATCCGAAGGCCAACGCAATTCCAGATTTCCCTTTGAATTTTTGGAAACCTGTGGCAGCCGAGAGCGTAGATCCAGCCCGATTTTTATCTTGTTTCCAAAGGAATCCCGGATTTCAAATTCAAATACGCCCAGAGATTTTTGCGGAATGTATTTATCCTCAACGAGAATCGTGTCCGAGGGAATATATTCAGAACCTTCATAATATCCTTTTGGCTGCACCATCCAGCCTAAATTTTTATCGGAATGATTAAAAGAAAGATATGACAAAACACTGCTCCACGCCGTATCCTCGCTGGACTTTATCTGGACTTTCAAAAAAGCGGGATATTCATACCCATCTATGCCGGAAGCAGTCAAAACAAGACAGGAATCTATTACCAAAGTATTTGTATCAATAAAGCAATTCATCGTGAAGCGAAAAAAAAGTACGAACATAATCATCGCCAATCGCATTGGTTCGCATCAAGTGTCCCAGATTGGCTTCCTTTCTCAAGAAAGGAAGCTTTCCTTGAGATGGAATATCATTGCAACCGATTAAAATTAAAATAAACGATAAAACGGCAACAAGTCTTTTCATTATTCCCTCCATAAAAGTTTCAATGCGGGCAAATCAAATAAATCCGTTTCATCGCTTATTTGATAATTTGATTCACCATTAAGATTTCCTAAAACTGTCCAGGTTTTTAGTTCCATTCTTTCCATTTTAAGAAATATACAATAAAAACCATCAAAAAAAACGCGCCGACAAGACCGCCGAGCGCGCTTCCAAAATCCAGGCAAGCGAAACGATTAAAGGTTTATCTCGTTCACCATCATCTCGTAGAACTTGCGATACTTATCCTTTTCCGGCGTCTTGCGGAACTCGATCGCCGCGGACGGGTGCAGGTTCATCGAACCGGTAATCATCTGCGGGATAATGTAGCCCCATTCGTACTTCTGGCGAAGCGGAACGAACAGTTCGGTAATCGCTTCGAGCACCGGGCGAACGTCGAATTTCGGATTCTTGAGGAAGCTAAGGAGAAGTTCCGTCGTGCAGTTTCCCGCGCCGCGACCCATTCCGGTCACCGTGCAATCCAGATAATCGACATGGTCCATCACCGCCTGGATCGTATTGCTGAAGGCGAGCTGCTGGTTATTGTGTCCGTGGAAGCCGAACTTTTTCGACTTCACGTGATCCCGGTAGCGCTTGATGCACTGGTCGATATCTTCCTGGTAAAAGTAGCCGAAGGAATCCACGAGGTAGAGAACGTCCGCCTTGCATTCGTGCTCCACCTGGTCCAAGGCCTCGTCGAGTTCCGGGCCACGGTCGCGGCTCACCGCCATGATGTTCAGGGTCGTTTCGAATCCCAGGTCGTGGAAAGTGTTCACCAGGTCGATTCCCTTGTCGATGTTCTTCACGTAGCTCGCCACGCGAACCATCTGGTACGGGGATTCCGACGCCGGCTTGATAGCGTTCATGTTCACGCGCCCGACGTCCGCCATCACGGCGAGCTTCACGGGGCTGTCGATACCGTCGCGAACCTTCCACAGCAAGTCGTCTTCGCAGAACTTCCACGGGCCGTATTCCTTCGGGTCGAAAAGCTCCGGAGAATTCTTGTAGCCCATTTCCATGTAGTCAACTCCCGCAGCCGTCAAGAGCTGGTAAAGGCGACGGACAAATTCCAGGCTGAAATCGTGCTTGTTGACAAGTCCACCGTCGCGGATGGTGCAGTCGAGAACTTTTACAGAAGGATAGTACATCTTGCTTTCCCTTTCCCGAAAAACGGGATTTCGTTTCAAGACAAAGATAGCCCGAAACCGCCAAAAGTCAAAGACAAAAACAGTGTTTATTTTAAAATACCCTTTTATCTACGCACATTTTGCGTTATTTATAGATAAATCATTGAAAACAACAAATTTTCAACACCTGAAAATGTTTAAACATTGGTGAATCGCGCAAATCGCCTTATTCCGAACCGATTGTGTACCGACAAAAAAATTCTTTTTCATAAAATTTCTACGCATATTTTGCGTCATTTATTTAAATTGAAAATCGCCATGCTGTTCATCCACCAATACCCCGACTGGACAAACTTCCGCTATTCCCGAAAAGCGATTATCGAGCCGCTCTGTCGCGTACGCTTTTTACAGGGAAACCTGCAGGGAAAGATTTCCTTCGCAAAGGATCTCGCCTTCCTGGAATCCATCCGAGAGCGCGATCTAAAGGCCCTCTTCAAAATCTCCCATCGGGAAGAAGTTCCTGCAATCGCTTATGCCGCTATTCGAAACTTTTCCCTACCGATGAACGAAAAGCGTCTGCTTTCGCTCCACGCGGCAATCATCGAGAACGGCGGCCACTATCGCGAAACGGTCGATTTAAAAAAAAGCGAAGCGGTCAAGGACTTTCGCGGCGTTCCCTGGGAGCGGATTCCGCAAGAAACGGCAAGGCTTTTAGACTTTTTCAACAAATCCCAGGCAGATGGAATTCTCAAGGCGTGCATCGCGCACTTCTGGTTCCTTGCCATCGGTCCGTTCCTGTCGGGAAACGGAATCCTTTCGAGACTTCTATGCGACATGCTGATTTCGCAAAGCGAAAATTCTTCGCAGCGATTCTTTTCGATTAACGAGGAAATCCTAAAAGAGAGGAGCGACTACCTGGACACGCTGTATTCCGTCGGCCATTCAAACGGAGATATCACGGAATGGATCCTGTGGTTTCTTTCCCGAATGGAAACTTCTCTCGAAAATGCCAAAAGGGAATGGTCAGAACGCTTTGAAACGGCAAGGCGCCAGCTTTTGCTCGGAAAAATTCCCTTGACGGAACGCGAACAGCGTCTTACCAAATATTTCAGGGAACATCCCCAGGAAAAAGTTTCATCGACAAGGTGGGCGATAGTTTCGGGAATTTCCCACGATTCCGCCCTGCGCGATTTAAACCGTCTCGCAGAAAAGGGAGTAGTCAAGAAGACGAACGGAAAGGGGCGCAGCACAAAATACGAACTCGTGGATATTTCCCCCTAAAATGGAGAAAATTTTTTTCCCGGAAAAAATAACTTCCCATTTTGACGATAATTATTTATTTTTATGCATAAATTCACATTTACGCAAAAGGAACAGTATGCAGAAACTTGACAACGAAACGCTATGCGTCCAGGCCGGATGGTCACCCAAAAAAGGCGAGCCGAGAATTCTTCCGATTTACCAGAGCACGACTTTCAAGTACGACACGAGCGCCCAGATGGCGGACCTGTTCGACCTCAAGGCGGAAGGCTATTTCTACACGCGCCTCCAGAACCCGACAAACGATGCCGTCGCCCAAAAGATAACGGAACTCGAAGGCGGAGTCGCCGGAATGCTCACCAGCTCCGGACAGGCCGCCAATTTTTTCGCCATTTTCAACATCTGCGAATCGGGCGATCATTTCGTCAGTTCCTCCGCAATCTACGGCGGCACCTACAATCTCTTTGCCGTCACCATGAAAAAGCTCGGCATCGAATGCACGTTCGTCGATCCGGACGCAAGCGAAGAAGAAATCGAAAAGGCGTTTCGCCCCAACACAAAGGCTCTCTTCGGAGAAACCATTTCCAATCCGACATGCCACATCACGGACATCGAGAAGTTTGCAGACATTGCGCACAGGCACGGTGTACCGTTCATCATCGACAATACGTTTGCCACGCCGATTCTATGCCGGCCGTTTGAATTCGGGGCGGACATCGTCACCCATTCAACGACAAAATACATGGACGGTCACGCGATGACCGTCGGCGGCGCAATCATCGACAGCGGAAACTTCGACTGGGAAGCTCATCACGACAAGTTCCCGGGAATGACAGAACCCGATCCATCCTATCACGGTCTCGCCTACAGCAAGGCTTTTGGCAAAAAGGGCTATATCGTCAAGGCGACCGCCCAGCTGATGCGCGACTTCGGAAGCATCCAGTCACCGGAAAATTCTTTTCTCCTGAACGTCGGGCTAGAAACCCTCGCGCTACGAATGCCGAAACATTGCGAAAACGCCTTGAAAATCGCAAAATTCCTGGAGAACCATCCAAAAGTCGCCTGGGTCAATTTCGCAGGGCTCGAATCAGACAAGTATCACGAACTTTCCAAAAGGCAGTTCCAGGGCGGAATTCCCTGCGGCGTACTCGCTTTCGGGATCAAGGGCGGAAGAGAAGAATCCATCCGGTTCATGGACTCGCTCAAGCTGATAGCGATAGTCACCCACGTCGCCGATGCGCGTTCCTGCGTTCTCCACCCGGCAAGTCACACGCACCGCCAGCTGACCGACGAACAGCTCATCGCAAGCGGAATCCGGCCCGACCTGATTCGCCTTTCCGTGGGTATCGAAAACGCAGACGACCTCGTCGCCGATATGAAACAGGCTTTCGAAAAAATCTAGAGGGAAAAGTCAAAATTCGAAACGCCGCCTTTTTGGCGGCGTTTTCTGTCGGAAGCCAGAGACCAAAGAGAGGGGTCATAGAATCGTGCTCCGAAGTAATACTTGTTTATGTCGGAATCCAATTCCTTGGACTGCCAGCGTCTGGAATCTTCGGCATTGCCGTGAGCCAATTCGATTGGCGTTCCGTAGGGATAATAGGCGTATGCGCTCTGGACTCCCGACGTATTTGCATAGCCCCTTATATTCCCCTGGACATCCGTCACGGGGAAATAGGCCAAGCCATTTTTGCGATAGCCTCCAGCAATCAAATCCTCTCGTACAAGAGAATAATCTCCTGTTCCATCCTTGCGGTAAACGCCCACCCCACTCAGGTTCGCCTCCACGTAACCAGAACTTCCGTCACTGTAATTAAAACACACTCGTTGCCCGTTTTCGTCATAGGCCATGCGGATTTGAGACAATTCTAAGGACTCGAAATCATCCAAATTTTCCAGCGAGATTCCCGGCGGGACTTCAGGATACAGTCGCACCTTTTCCGGCAACGCCCTGGAATCCAGTTCGTAGGAGGCTCGTGCATAGCGGTCCAGCCAGACATTTCCCGAAGCATCGTAGGAATAATATTCATACGGCGTGTAACTTCGCCCCGAAATCGCCATCCCGCTCGGATGGTAATAGCCTTGGTCCGCATAGTCATAGCCAATGGCCTGGTTTCCCTCGGTTTTCCGTGTCAAGCGTCCAAGTTCGTCATAGCGATAGCTTGCATTCCTAGTCCCGGACATTTCCGCGAGGCGGCCAAGATAGTCATACGTGTAGGTCGCGTTCTCGACGACTCGCCCTGCCGAACCGGCATGGTCCCACACCCTCGTTACGATCGCCTGTCGCACGGACAAGGGACTTTCATACGATATGCTCTCGGAATAAAGCCCCGTAGAGCCGTTCCTATAGTCCAGTACGACGGGCCTTCCATATACATCACGGCGAACGGTTTTCGCAAGCACCTCGGTTCCCGCATCGTAATAATGTTTGGATACAACATTCCCATTTGCACTGTACGTATAGCTAGCCAACATAGAATTGCCTTCGCGTGTTTCAACGAGGCGTCCCTTGTTGTCATAAGTTCTAGTTCTTGTTGACTTTTGCGTCCAGCAAATTTCATTCATTAGAATGTTCCTGTCCCAGCCCAAAGAACCAACTTTGGATTTTTCAGTTTCTTAAGAAAGCCATCTTTATCTTCCAAGATTTGAAGAATTATCGTCAACTTTTGATTTCGATTAAAATCCTTAGGAAGACTAAAGCTACCCACAGTCCAACCATTAGCATTACAGCCCAATCCCCCATAGAATAAACGCGTATTGACTTCTTTGTGCTCTATACCACCAACAATCATTGTAACGGTAATTTTTACATTAAAATTATCCATATAATCATCATCCGTACATATATCAACGCTATAAGGACCCTGGAGATTTTGACGATAAAGATAGAATATCTTTTCAGACTTGATATTATCAAACTCAAAAACCAATGAGTCCCTGCTATCGAAGTCTATTGGAAGGGAAGCTATATTTTCCATCAAACGAAACGGATAGTTTAGCAGATGATTTACAAAACATCCGCACAAGACCATACAGAAAAAGGCTAATATTGTATTTTTTAAATTCACCATAGATGATACCTCTGCCAGGTAGAACTGGTATAAAAAGGCGTAATGCCGTTCATTCGTCTATACAAAACCCCAGGGTTGTTCGTGAAACTCATGCCCGTCCAGCGCGTTGCTTGGCTGGTGCAGTTCGTCTCAACCAAATTGTAACCATAAGATTGTTCCACGAATGGTTGAACAATCCGTCGATTCCCATAAACTTTGTAAGGCCGATTTTGATATCGTCCATCTATTAATTTGGTTTCAATTTGTTTACCTTCGCCAGAGGCTTCCCGAATAAACAGACCATGGGCATCTTCATCCACAACCCCCACATGAGAGAAGTCTTCTCCGGTTACAGCAATGATACTTCCTGACACTGGGGACCCATCAGATCCCCAACCAATAACGTCCCCCTTTTGTAATTTTGCCTCGCCCAAATTATTTCCGTCATATTCAAAATCGGGGGAAATTAACCCCGTTAGTATAGATGACGCAAGTCCTAAGACAGCACCCTGAGTAAAGCCATCCCAAAAATTATTCCCATTCAATCTGGAACCTATTCCACCACCAAGACCACTGGCAAAGATTTCCGCGCCCCGATTTCCCAGTAAATTCCAACCTGCGTCCCCCAAATACGCACCAACGCCACCGCTCACTGCACCTCCAACAGCACCCTGCCAAAAAGCAGTCCATAAGCCCATGCCATCAACAGAACCATTGCCAGTAACAGAATTTCCCAAATAATTAATTGTTCCACTTGTTGCACCACCCGATGCACCACCAGCAATCGCACCGCCGACACCACCTATTGCCCCGCTGACTGCGCTTCCCACTCCGCCACTAGCAGCACCCGCCACGGCACCGACAGCCGCTCCTTGCGCCATCGCCTTGCCACACCCCACCTCGTTCGCACCGCTGCAATTCACGGCGGAAACGGATGCGCCGATCGCCGCTCCAACCGCAGCTCCAATGACAATCGCAGCCGTTACACTTTCTCCGTTCGGGTCTATATAGTTCAGCGGGTCGCCACCGTAGGTATAGGGGTTCGCAAACTGTCCTGCAGGGTCCGGCGTAAGCCAAAGTCCAAAGAGGGGGTCATAGAATCGTGCTCCGAAGTAATACTTGTTTATGTCGGAATCCAATTCCTTGGACTGCCAGCGTCTGGAATCTTCGGCATTGCCGTGAGCCAATTCGATTGGCGTTCCGTAGGGATAATAGGCGTATGCGCTCTGGACTCCCGACGTATTTGCATAGCCCCTTATATTCCCCTGGACATCCGTCACGGGGAAATAGGCCAAGCCAAAATGTTGAACCGACGAAATCAATGTACCCAAAGGTCCTTCTTGAGAATTTTCCATCCAGAGGAATCCTTTATAATTTCATATGAACTTCCATGAGGAACATTTTTTTTGTCTTTGATAATTGTCGTTACTTTTAATGTGTCACAACCATTACTTTTATTTGTTGCGTAACAACAAGAATGTTTGGCATGCTTTGTTTTTCTGGGATCGTAATATCCTTCAATAGAAAAGATTTTATATAGATTACTTGTATCAGATTCTGTATTATATCCTTGTTTTTCTGCATTCTGAAGCAATTCATTTACCACCGTTGTATCCATGAAACAATTGCGACAATCTTTTATATTATGTTCTACTTTTTCGATAAAGTGAACAATATCATCTACTACAGCGGCATCCATAATGCAATGATATCTTACATCATTGTAAAGACACATTTCATAGCGATGACATTCTCCACGGGCATCACTTAAAGAATCAACTTGAAGTTCTCCTCGTCTTTCACCAAAACTACAATCAAATAAAAATAATGAAAGTAAACTAATACAGCAAATCAAAGCGCGCATCATGAAAATCCATATAACGAAGATAATTTATCCTAATATGAAGTTGCCGAGATGGTCAAGCAATAAGACATATCTCCATATTGGTACTTATTGCCCAAATCATCCGTCAAAACCCACCCAACGACAATTTCAAAAGTTTTGCCATTCAAATTCTTCGTTTCCACATGCCTTTCGACCAACCAATACGGCAGATCTTCAATCCACCATCGATTTCCTTCATAAATCAATTTATAGTGCACACCCTCTGCGGTAATCAAGTAATAAAAATCATCTAAAAGACTCATCGAATGGTTATTTTCGCTAACGATTTTAGCAAAACCCATAGACCAACCTAAACCAACCCAGCCTGTTGGACTTATATCGTTACGATTTTTGACACTTTGAGAAACATTGCCCGAATAATTCAAAGCAAACGAGGTGGACACATCCCCAGCCGACAGCGTTGCAAGAGGCACACTAAAGCTAACCGTTCCCGATAAAGGATTGATTCCTCCATCAGGGGACATATATTTGTTGAACGCATCGCCCGTTTCCACAGATTGCGAAAACACAATAGAGCAAAGCGCAAACAAAATCTGTATGATTTTTGAAATCATATTGTAAATATAGCTACAAAAAGCAGCAAAGATTGCAAATTTAATTCAACATGCGTCCATATGCAAAAAAGCTTAAAACAAATGACTTTCCTAAACTAAGAATCAATAAACGGGCAAGAAAAATTGGCATAAGTGTCAAAAAGATACCCAAAAATGCATCCATCCCTTGTAAACATTGGCCTCAAGGAATATCTTTGTCATATGAGAAAAAAAATGCGTTTTTTGCGGCTCAAAGGCCGTCATTAAGAAGGGTTTAGAAAATGGCGTTCAGCAATGGCGTTGCAAGGACTGCCGTCGCGATTTTCTAGGCAGGGAAAAGCCGTCCAAGACCGACATCCTGGGACTTTATCGAAACGGCAAGCAGGGAACAAGGGACATTGCCCGTCTGCTTGGAATATCGCGAAGTACCGTCTGCCGCGCACTGAGGAGCTTCAGAAACGAGCCTTGCGCCAGGCTTCAGCCAAAGCCCGTCGTCGCCATGATGGACGCCGCCTACTGGGGCTGGAATTTCGGCGTGGTCGCCATCAAGGACCACTTTTCGGGAACCGTCCTGTGGCACAAATTCATCGACAGGAAGGAGCGGGTCGGCGACCATGTCGAAAGGGTCCAGGCGCTCGAACAACAGGGGTTCAGGGGCGTCGTCAGCGACGGGCTGAAAGGCCTGCGGGACAGGCTCTCCGCCTATCCTTTCCAGTATTGCCAGTTCCACCAGATGCAGACGGCAAGACACAAGCTGACGGCCAATCCGAAACTGAGGGCGTCGAGAGAACTGCTGGGTTTGGCCGGTCTCCTGTGCCATGCAGACAAGGAATCTTTCATCGGCCTGCTGAACGAATGGCATGCGAAACGGGAGGGCTTCCTCAACGAAAGAACCGCCGACGAAAGGGGAAGAACTTCTACACCCACAAGAACCTGCGAAGTGCATACAACAGCATCAAAAGGAACATGTCCTGGCTGTGGACCTTCTACGACAGGCCCGAACTCGGCCTCCCCAATACAAACAACGAAATGGAGGCGCTGTTCTCGTCGGTCAAGGACAAATTGCGACTGCACAGTGGGCTGTCGGCAGAACGCAGAAAAGTGCTGATTGAGGAACTTTTTTTTCGCCCACAGCCCCCGGCGCTAAAGGGCTGCAAGCAATTTTGGGTGCCAAAATGACACTTAAACGAGAACGACCTCTTTTCAGGTCTCTTTTTGACACTTAAGCCGAAAAGACATTTGAATATTCTAGGAAACCTTTAAAAATTGCTTTGGTAAAGAAAACTTGAGCGAGACCAAGCAATGGCAGGAATGACAAAGCAGCATGCAACGTCGCACTTAAATTCTTGAAAATTGAATTTTAGAGGTTACCTAAATCAAAAAAATCAATTTGCCTTGATCCCGACCTTGGCGAGAACTTCGGCATTTTCGGAATCTTTCAAGGCCACATTCGTTATCCAATTGAACTCTTCCAGTCCCGAAAGCCCTACCCGAACGCAAACCTGTTCCTTCGCCTTCTCGTAATTCTGAAGAATCAGAATCTTTTCGTCGCCATGGGCCTGTTCTATTTTCAGCGACCATTCTTCTCCGAGCATGACAAGCGCGGCGACAGCGTTCAGATACTGGTTCGCCTTCTTCTCGTCGATAACGCTTGTATTGGGGGTGACAAACTTGGCGACGGAAAGCGGAGCGATTTGCTTTTTAGCGTCCTGCCTGGGGAGAGACGGCGTCAGGGATTCCGACTGGTCCGCACCGCAACCGGCCAATACAAAAAAAGAAGCCACTGCGAATACAAACGTGAAGAACTTTTGTTTCAATTGTGGCTCCTTCCAGAAGAGATAATAGCGGTTTGTGGGATCGAACCACAGACACACGGATTATGATTCCGTTGCTCTACCGACTGAGCTAAACCGCCAGATGAGCCTAATTTAAACAAATTTCCAAAAGAATTCAAGGGATGGCGCGAAAATAAATCATCTTTTGTCAAAATTTTCTCCGAGAAACCGCAGTTCCGTGAAAAGCTTTCCATCGGAATATTCGATAAGGCGCCAACCGGGGATTCGATTCAAAACGCGAAATTCGGAAGATTCCGGATCCAGCTGCATCTGCGTCGAGGGCGTCACATAGACCGTCTGGCCCGCTCCACGGTCAATCGTCATTCCGGAATGGTAATGTCCCACGAAAATCGAATGGAGATTTCCGATGCCGTCAAGAGTCTCGCCGACTTCTCTCCAGTTTTTCAGCGCATAGCGCGAATCCATGAAAAGATGCCCGCACAGACAAGGCGGGTGGTGCACGAAGAGAAAAACTTCCCCCTCTTCCTTTTTCGCTTCGCTTTTCAGCCATTCCAGTTGGCGCTTCGAAACGATGCCCGTCGAACTGTCGAGAAAGAAAAACGGAAAACCGTTTACCGTCCTTCTGTAGAAAATTTCTCCTTCCGAAAATTCCAAAGGGAGAGGAGAATATTTCGAAAAGTCAATTGAATTGTCGTGATTTCCGGGAATCGCGCACCACGGCTTGTCGTAGCTTTTCACCATACCGAAAAAAAGCTCGTACTCTTCCCTTGAACTGTCCTCGGTCAAGTCTCCGCTAAAAACGAGCAGATCGAGATTCTGGCTTTTGGCATCGGAAAGTACGGTTTCAAAACTTTCGACGGAATCCAAACCGTCCTTTCCGGATTTTCCGGCGACAAGGTGGATATCGGAAATCTGTCCAACCCGAAACGATGCGTTTTCCAGTCCCATACCACAAATCTACATAAAGTTCCCACTTTTTGAAATCCTTTTTAACTCTTTCCATTTCAATGTGATAGCAATCAATTCAACAAAATTATCCACATGGGGACAAATAATCCGTTGAAAACCGGGATTCAACACCGCTTTGTGGAACCTTTCTTTATAGATGTTGACAAAAGTTCCAAGCCGAGTTTTCAACGTTGAATCCTGTGAACAAGTCTGGTGATTATCAAAACAGAAAACTTGTCCACTGTTTTTGTATCTTGTTAAAAATCAAACAGTTGTATGCGTTATTTCCCAATCTTTCCACATATCCCCCCTGTCATTTTCATTTTCTTTTATATAAATAAGGGAAATATTTAAAGAGGGCGGTGCATAAAAAAAGAAGCCCGTCAGGACTTCTTGATTTCCTTGTCTTCGACCGATACTTCACAATTTCCCTTTAGCCTTGCGCCGCATTCGATGACTAGCAATTTGGTCCGGATGTTTCCGATGACTAGCGACTTGGATTCTAGAACCAGCTTTTCGCTGCAATCGATGTCTCCGGAAACTTTCCCTGCGACAGTCGCGTTCTTCGTCTTGATGGTTCCTTCGATGTAGCCGGAATTTTCGATGACGATATCGCCGGTCGTGGAAATGTTTCCCTTGATGTTCCCGGCAACTCGCAAATCGCTCGAACCGGAAAGATCTCCCGTGATATTCATGGAAGGGCTAATCTGCGTGAATTGGCTATCGTTTTCTTTTGCCATGTTTACTCCTCGATGAAAAGTTCAGGGTCGATGGATTCGCCATCCTTGGTGATTTCGTAGTGGATGTGCGGTCCCGTTGAATTTCCCGACGTGCCGACCGTTCCAATCGCTTCGCCTTTCTTGACTACCGCGCTTTTCCTTACATAGGTCTTTTGGAGATGGGAATAGCTGGAGACATAGCCGTTTCCGTGATCGATCTGCATGTTGAGACCGCGGTCTTTCACTTTCGAAACGGAAAGAACCTTGCCGTCCGCTGTGGCGAAGACCGGTTCGTCGAGTTTCGCGGAAATGTCGATTCCGAGGTGGCTTTCTTCTGCCGAATAATGCTTGCTGATGATGCCGATGGTGGGAATGATGCTCGGAATCTGGGACCAGTTTTGCCGCTTTTCCTGTTCCGAGTAGCCCGCAAGTTCCGCATGGAAGCGATTTTTGGCAAGAGGGGCAAAATCGAAGCGATTCTTTTCGATGATTTCGGAAAGTCTTGTCGAATCCGTTTCGTAAAACGTTCCGAGAATGTTCTTGATTTGACGTTCCATTGTCGAAATGGAGTCCAGTTCCGAGAAAAACAGCTCGTATTCCTTTTGCTTTTGAAGCAAGAGCTCGTTTTGCGCGTGAATTTCCCGCGAACTGACGAGCATCGCGTTTATCGTGGCGATTTTGTAGATAAGAAATCCGCCTAAGAGGAAGATAGCGAAAACAAGAAACACGAACACTTTCCAGGTCAAGGCGTGGAGCTTGAAGGAAACGGTCTTTCCCGCGTCGGACGGAATAATCTGGATGATGTGGTAACGGTTTTTCAATTCATTCCTTCTATTCTTTCCTGAATTCGGGTCAAGTCTTCAAAGGAATAGTAATCGATGACTAGCTTTCCCTTGGAAGCGTCGTCGGACGCTTTTTGAAGCTTTACGCTGGTTCCCAGAAACTCTTCCATTTTTCGGAGAAATTCGACAATGTTCGGATCGAGAGGCTTTTCCGAAGCTTCGGAAGCTGTCTTTTCCTTTTGTTTTTTCTCTTTTGCCAGGTTTTCCACTTGGCGGACATTCATCCCTTTTTCGATGATGTCGCGCGCGATGGATTCCGGATCGGCAATGTCCGGACTTAAAAGGGACCGCGCAGCGCTCTGGGACAGCTTTCCCTCGATAATCCAGGATTGTACCTGCTCCGGCAGTTTTAAAAGACGGAGCGAATTGGTGATGGCCGATCTGGACTTTCCGAGGTTTCTGGAAAGATCGTCATGGGTATAGCCATAATCTCGAATCAGCTGTTCGTAGGACTTTGCCACTTCGATGGCGTTCAAATCGACACGCTGGATGTTTTCGATGAGCGACCATTCCGCCATCTGCTTGTCGGAAAGAAGATCGTGGACATAGGCGTCTATTGTGGAAAATCCGGCAATTCTTGCCGCCCGGGTACGCCTTTCTCCGCTTACGATTTGATAGCGTCCATCAAACTTTCGGACGGTTATCGGCTGGATAAGTCCTTGTTCCTTGAGCGTATTGGCCAGTTCCTGCAGTTCTTCTTCGCTGAAATCCTTTCGCGGCTGGTAAGGATTCGAGTCGATCAGGTCGAGATTTATCTTTTCTATCCGGACCGTGTTGCCGTTTTCGTCCTGGTGAATTTCGCTTTCCCTGTTCTGGTGGCTCTGCATGATGGAGGCAAGCCCCTGACCAAGACCCATTGACTTTTTTCCCATGGCTATTTTACCCCGTTGATGATTTCTTCGGCGAGTTTCATGTAGGCTTGCGCACCGGTACTTTTTACGTCGTAGAGAATGACAGGTTTCCCGTGTGACGGTGCTTCGCTTAGCTTGACGTTTCGAGGAATCATTATCTTGAAGACGCGTTCCGAAATGACACTGCGGACTTCGTCGGCAACCTGTCTCGAAAGGCTGAGTCTTGCATCGTACATGGTGAGAAGCGCGCCTTCGATGTTCAGGCGGCTGTTCAGGTTTTTCTGTACCAGGCGGATGGTGTTGAAAAGCTCCGCAAGACCTTGCAAGGCGTAGTATTCGCACTGTACGGGAATCAGGACGCTGTCGGATGCCGTCAGCACATTGAGCGTCAAGAGGTTTAGACTGGGCGGCGAATCGATGATGATGAAGTCAAAGTCTTTTTTGAGAACGGACGTGATTCTGTCGAGGCGATGTTCCCTGCTCATCGAATTGACAAGTTCCAGCTCCATGACGGAAAGGTCCGGACCGGAAGTGATGACTTTTAAATAATCCAGTTCTGTTTTCAGAATGAACTTCTGGAGGGCTTCGTCCGTGACGGCGTCCGGGCTTTCTGCCAAATCAAGTGCTTCGTGGATGTCTTCTTCCTGTGTTTCCAGATAGCCCAAACCCTGTGAGGCGTTGCCTTGCGGGTCCATGTCGATGAGTAGGGTTTTCTTTTCCAGGGCGGCAAAATTGGCGGCGAGGTTGATCGCGGTCGTCGTTTTTCCGACTCCACCCTTTTGGTTGCAGATAGCGATTATTTTACCCATAGATTCCTTTCATGAGTAATGAGTATTCTTGAGTTTCGTTTGGAAGACGGTAGTCAATTTGATGCAGATTCGGGATGTTCTTTAATTCTTTTGCGATTTCTCTGCTTTTGAACGTAATGAAGAGACCGTTTTTCTTGAGAGCCGGCAAAGCCCTTTCGTAATCCGCTTCAAAACGGGAAAGAGCCCGACAGGAGATGATGTCGCAATTTGAAATGTTCGACGTTTCGAAACGTTTTCCCACCACTTCAAGATTTTTTAAATCCAAGGATTTTTTTGTTTCTTCGAGAAAGAGAACTCTTTTGTGGCGAGGTTCCGATGCGAAAAAATGGATTTCGGGACAGACGATGGCGAGCGGAAACACGGGACAGCCTCCCCCGGCCCCCATATCTGCCCAGATCATTCCCTTTTTCAAATAGTTTTGTTTCGAAAGAACGATGTAGGGATAGAGCGAATCGGCAATATGTCTTGTTAAAAACTTGGGAATGTCGTTTCTGGAAATCAAGTTGGTCCGTTCGTTTCCCTGGATAACCAATTCTACATAGGTAAAAATTTTTTCGAGCATTTCTTCGGACAAGGTGATTTCCCTGTCGGCGAGAAATTTTAGCAAGAGCTGTTCTTGGTTGGAATCTTGAAAATGTTTCACGTGAAACAATTTAGAATATTTCACCGAGACGGAAACACTCTTTCTGAAAATTGTATTGGATAAAATGTGAATTAGTTTGGTTTTAATTTGAGTTTTCATTAATTTTCTATATTTTGGCTATGTGGATTTTATTTGCCGTATTTTCTTCGCTGTTTGCCGCCTTGACTTCGATTTTGGCTAAAGTAGGAATTGAAAACGTTAATTCGAACTTGGCGACTGCAATTCGAACGGTTGTGGTTTTGGGAATGTCCTGGTTGGTGGTATTTGTGACCAACGCAGGAGCGGGAATCGGAGAAATATCCAGAAAAAGCTGGTTGTTTTTGATTCTGTCGGGACTTGCTACGGGGGCGTCCTGGCTTTGTTATTATAAGGCACTCCAATTGGGCGAAGCTTCCAAGGTGGTACCTGTCGATAAAATGAGTGTCGTGATTACTCTCGTCCTTGCCTTTGTCTTTTTGCATGAAGCATTTACCTGGAAATCCTTGGTAGGCTGTTTGTTGATTGGGGCGGGAACTCTTTTGATGGTTTTGTAAAATGTTCTCTTTAGGAAGTCTGTCTTTGCTCTGTGCCTTTTGCTTTTTGGGGAGCTTTATCCAACGGGTGACAGGCTTTGGCTTTGGAATTTTCGTGATGACCGTTTTTCCCTGTTTGCTTCCTAGCTATGGAGAAGCGACGATGCTTTCGGGATTGTTGGCGGGAACGAATTCCTTGATGGTCGTGCTTCAAAAGAGACGTTTTATCCAGTGGAGAAATTTTTTTCCGATGCTGCTCTGTTTTATGCTGGTGTCCGTCGTTTGCATTTTTTTGCTGGTCCGGATTGATGATCACCAGATAAAGAAAGTTTTAGGCATCCTGTTGGTATTGGGCAGTCTATACTTTTTATTTTTCAACGACAAGATTCATCTGAAGCCCAATATGAAGACGCAACTTTCCATGGGAACACTGAGTGGGATGATGGGAGGCTTTTTTGCCATGCAGGGACCTCCTGCCGTTTTGTATTTTATGGTGTTGGGAATGGATAAGAACGCCTATATCGCTTGTATGCAAACTTATCTTCTGTCCGGAAATTTACTGATGAGTGTTGCCAGAGGTTATCATGGATTTTTGACGTGGCATGTGGGGTTTGCCTATTGCATCGGTTTTCTGTTTGTTCTGGGCGGAAACTGGCTAGGCGGCAAAGTCTTTGATAAGATTTCGACGAAAATTTTGCGAAGATGCGTTTATGGGTATTTGGCGCTCAGTGGAACGGTAATCTATGCGATGGCCTGATTCTAGGTCACCTCTAAAAATTCAATTTTCAAAAATTTGGTTGCGACGCTTCGCGCTGGTTCGTCATTCAAAGTGGCAAATACCGAGAGTATTCGCCACTTTTCATTCCTGCCTTCGCTTGGTCTCACTCAAATTTTCTTAACCAAAGCAATTTTTAGAGGTGACCT
>CAVGIM010000044.1:0-25875 GCA_963629575.1 Candidatus Methanomethylophilaceae archaeon | reverse complement strand
GCCCTGGTGGAAGCGAACAACCGGAGGTTCGTATCGGCGCTTCTCTTTTTGGACCACGATTCCGCGATGAGGATTCTCGGAAAGAACCGCAGAACCTTTGACCCGGAATCATCTGTTCGAAATTCCCGGATCCTTTCGCTTGTCGGCGAGCACGTGGAGCACGTGAACAGAAAGCTGAACCATTGGGAGCGTATTCAAAAGTGGACGCTTCTCTCGGAACCCGTTTCGGTGGAATCCGGCCTGATGACGCCGACTTTCAAGCTCCGCCGGAAAGCGGTCGAAAAACGCTTTGCGGCACAAATCGAAGCGATGTATGCGGGAGGGTAGAAATCAGAGCGTTTCAGAGCGCTTGCGGAAAAATCGCTCGGGTTCGGCGCTGATGAAAACAGCTTCTTAAAACGCAAAGCCTCGGAAAACCGAGGCTTGTTTCACGAGAAGGCCGAATCCTTACTGGATAAAGGAAAGGACCGCGTCGCCCATGCCGGTCGTTCCGACCTTTGTATCGCCATCCTTCCAGATTTCGCCGGTGCGGAATCCTGCGCTGATCGTCTTTTCGACTGCGGATTCGATAGCGCGGGCGGCTTCTTCTTCCTTGAAGGAGTAGCGGAGCATCAGGGCGACGGAAAGGATCTGGGCGAGCGGGTTCGCGATTCCCTTGCCCGCGATGTCCGGAGCGGAGCCGCCAGCAGGTTCATAGAGGCCGAACGAGCCTTCCGCGATGGAAGCCGACGGGAGAAGCCCCATGGAACCGGTGAGCATCGCGCATTCGTCGGTGAGAATGTCGCCAAAGAGATTCGGGCAGAGGAGTACGTCGAACTCGCGCGGACGGCGGAGCAGCTGCATCGCGGCGTTATCGACATAGAGATGTTCCAGTTCTACGTCCGGATATTCCTTGGCGATTTCCTTGACGATTTCGCGCCAGAAGACGCTTGTCGTGAGGACGTTCGCCTTGTCGATGCTCGCCACCTTCTTCTTGCGGAGGCGGGCCGCTTCGAAGGCAAAGCGCGCGATGCGTTCCACTTCGTAGCGGCTGTATTTCATCGTGTCAAAGCCGATTTCGTCCTTGCCCGAGCCTTCGCGACCCTTGGGCTGTCCAAAATAGACGTCGCCCGTGAGTTCGCGGACGGTCAGGATGTTGAAACCGTCGCCGACGATATCCGCCCGAAGCGGGCAGGCCGGAGCGAGTTCCTTGTACACGCGGGCCGGACGCAGGTTGCAGAAAAGCTTGAAGTGCTTGCGGAGGGGGAGTAGCGCGCCGCGTTCCGGCTGGAGGTTTGGCGGCAGGGATTCCCACTTGGGTCCTCCGACCGATCCGAAGAGAATCGCGTCGGCCGCTTCGCCCGTTCTGAGCGTGCTTTCCGGCAGCGGATTCTGGAAATGATCGTAAGCGATTCCGCCAACGTCCGCCCATTCCTTTTCGGTCGAAAATCCGAACTTGTCCGCCACGGCGTCAAGAACGCGCACAGCCTCTTTCATCACTTCCGGCCCGATTCCGTCGCCCGGGAGAACCGCTATCTTGTAATTCTTGCTCATGAAAAACCTCGAGTTTTGAAGCGGCCTAAAAATAGAAAAACGCTTTGGGAGCGATGACAAAAAAAAGCCTCTTTTCCGCGGAAACGGAATAGAGGCTAGCCTTTTGGCAAATCGGACCTATTCGACCAGGATTTTCCGCAGCAGGGTCCCTTCGCCGGTTTTCGCGCGGACCAGATAGACGCCTTTCGGATAGGCGGACATCGGGATCCGCCGGACGCTTTCCGCGTGGTAAAGAATCGTGCCGTCAAGTCGAACGATTTCGACGCGCTGGACGCGGGCGCTTTCGACCAGGAGGCTTTTCGAAAGCCTGTCGAACAAAATTCGCGGTTCGCTTCTTTTTGGCGTCGATATGGCATCTGTCTTTTCCGTCCGAACTTCGATGAAAAAGAGATTTGCCGCGTCTCCCTTGCCGATAACGTGGTTTCCGCTTTCGAGCGCGACGGTTACTTTTCCGTCCGTCGCCGTATAGGCGTCACCATTGATCTTGACATTCTTCGAAAAGCCCGCGTCCAGGTAAAGCGTAACGGTTGCGGGAATTTCGAGCGTAAAGGAAATCGACGTGGAACTTTCCATCTTGAGACACTGGGTGAGCGTTTCTCCGCCAATCTCGATGGAACCTTTGGCGGAAGAAAGGTTACCCGAAACGAGGAAGTAGCGGCTTTCCTTTCCGTCCTTCGTAAAGTTGTGCGTCACGTCGGCTTGAATCGGAAGGAGCGTGTTCGAAATTTCCGAGGAACTGGAAAGCGCCGAAGAACTGGAAATTTCCGACGAGCTGGAGACGGCGATGTTCGAAGAACTCGAAGAGACTTGTGCGGAACTTGAACTCGAAAAGGCTGAACTGCTCGAAGCGGGCTCCGCGACGAATTCCCCTTCGCCCTGGATGGTTTTCAATGTCGTGGCGTAGGCTGTCAGCGCGTTTTTCAGCGCCGTGTTTACGTCGGACGAGGCGTCGTCGCTTGAATTGTCGAACGTCCACTTGAAATCCCCGCCGCCAACGCGGCCCGCATAGGAGAGCACCGTCGTTTTCGCCGCTTCCGGAGTCTCTGCCGTGTAGGAATACATCTTGCTTTCGTCAGTGTCGAAGTTGCTGTAATAGTGGCTTCCGGACTTGGACTTGACACTCGCCGGCACCTTGTCGGACCTATTGGAAACCACGTAGGCGTCGAAATCCGTCGCCGTGTTGACTCCCATGTCGCTTGCGGAAACGGTCGAACCCTTGTTCGTGTAGCTTGTCGCGCCGTATGGAATGAACGTGTAGCTTCCGGTCATGTAGTTGTCGAACGCCTTGATCGTTCCGCCGGCTTCCTTTTTGAAAATCGCGTTGTCCGTTGAGGATTTTGAAGAACCCGCATAGAGATCCGTTCCCTGCATCGAGGTGAGCATCGGGTATTTGCAGTTGCGGAAGTAGTTTCCTTCCATGAACACGGACGAGCCAAGCGCCGAACCAGCGCCATACTTGGAAATTCCGTCATAGTAGTTGTTATAGACGTGGGCGTTGAAGTAGCGTACCCGCGGATGCCTGGAATCGGAATGGTCATACCAGTTGTGATGATAGGTGATGTAATAGTCGGTGGCATTGTAGCTGTAAACGCCTTCCGATAGCCCTAGCAGGTTGCTCTTTCCCGTGTCGAAAAAATGGTTGTAGGAAAACGTGACATATCTCGAGAGCTTGCAGTCGAGGGCGCCGTCTCCCTTGAGCTGGTCTCCGTCGCTACCTGCGTGGCCATAGAAAAAGTCGTTATTGTGAATCCAGATGTAGCTGTTGTTCTGCTGGAGTCCGATGTTGTCGCCTTCCTTGCTATCGACGTTCATGATGCCGATGTTCCGGATTTCGACGTTGTTCGCGTTCTTGATGCGTATTCCCCAGCCGTTTGCCGTGGCGTCCTCGCCGATTCCTTCGATGGTGAGATAGCTGCTTTCCGAAGAGTTGAGGTCTATGAGAATGTCCCCATCGACAAGCAGACTCGGATCCGTGATGTTTCCGACAAGCCGAATGGCGACGGGTCTTGTCTCGTAGCCTTTCTTCATGCAGTTCAAGATGCCCTGGAAGCCTTGGCATGTTGTCGTGCCGCCTTTGGAATCCGTCTTGACATCGAGCGAAACGCCGTTCTTCGTGTTTTCCGTTACATAGACGACCAGGGCGCCGTCCTTGAGCGTTCCGTCCGTCTTGTAGGCGCCGGGAACCTTTCCGCCGAGGAAGGCGAATCCCGAACGGTCATGGGCCTTGACCGATACGGTTGCGGTGGCGGATTCCCCTTCGACGCCGGACGAAACGGCGACAATCTTGAGCGAGTGCGAACCCGCCGAAATGCCGGGAATGTCCGCCCGGACATAGGAACCGTAGGATCGGATGAGCGGGTCGTGAATCTTCTCCCCGTCGAGATAGACGTTGTAGCCGCTCGCTCCGCTAACGGGAGACCATTTGGCGTAAGCCGCTTCGAAATGTCCGCCAGACTGCGTGACGGTAAGCGCCTGGGCACTGGCAAAAAGCGTCCCAAGGATCAAAAACGCAAAATTCCTCATATCCTTCTCCTCTGGTCACTTCCAAAAATTCCAAATTTTCTTGACCGATGCAATTTTTAGAGGTTCCCTTCTGTGATTTGCAATGAAAAAATAAATTATCGACGTCTATTGCGGAACGATAAAAAAGAGAATCGTTGTCCGTGGACAACGATTCGAGATTCCGGGCTTTTAGTCCCTAGATTCCGTAGCAGTCCCGCGTATTCTTTCGGACCGTATCCATCAGGGTTTCGAACGGGACGCCTTTGACCTGGGCGAGAACCTCTCCGATTTGCGGAATCATCCCGGCGTGGCTCGGCTTTCCGCGGAACGGAACCGGGGCGAGGTAGGGAGCGTCCGTTTCGAGCAGGAGCCTTTCGAGCGGGACCCGGGAGGCCGCTTCGCGAACGCTCTCCGCGTTCTTGAAAGTGAGAATTCCGGTAAAGCCGACATAGACGCTTGCAGGGAGAGCTAGGACTTCTTCGACAAATTCCGCGCTGGCCGTACAGCTGTGCACATGGAGTGTCGTCCCGTTTATGCGCGCGTTCCGAAGAACGTCGAGCGAATCCGCTTCCGCTTCCCGCAGGTGCAGAACGAATGCCTTCCGAAAGGGCTTTCCGATTTCGAGCTGCCGCGCAAAGACTTCTCGCTGTCTTTCGCGCGAGGCGCCTTCGTAGTGATAATCGAGGCCGATTTCCCCGATTCCCACCGTTTTCGGATCGCTCCAGAGTTCCAGGAGCCTTTTTTCCGTTTCGGCGGAGTAGGATTCCGCATTGATCGGGTGCACGCCGTAGGCCGCATAGACTTGGGGAAATTCGTCGGAAAGATTCTTCGCGTAGGCGAAATCCGCCTCTTCGCATGCGACCTGGATTATCGCGTCCGGCTTCGGGTCGGCGGAATTCCACCAGCTTTTAAAGCCAATGCCCGTCCGCTCTTCGAAGGAATCCATGTGACAGTGGGAATCGACAAAGTTCATTTGTATGCAATTTCGATGACGGAATATTCCACAAGACCGCGAGGAATCGCGATGGAGACGCTGTCGCCCTTCTTTTTGCCGATGAGCGCCGTTCCCACGGGAGAGTTTACGCTGATGCGTCCCTGGAGCGGGTCGATTTCCTCGACTCCCACGAGCGTATAGACGCGCGCTTTCCCTGTCTTGGAATCCTTGAGGGTGACTGTCGCGCCAAAGCGGATGGAACCGTCGGCAGGGGCTTCGGTGCTTACGACCTTTGCGCGGTCGAGAATCTTGTCGAGGGCGCGGAGTCTTCGGTCGATGTCCCGCAGACGCATCTTGCCGTAAGTGTAGGCGGCGTTTTCGGAGCGGTCGCCTTCGGCGGCGGCGGCGCCGACCTGGCGCTGCATTTCGGGTCGTTCGACAAACTTGAGGCGTTTCCATTCCTCCATCAGCCTGTCGAAACCTTCTTGTGAAATCGGATTGGGCATGGCGTCCAATATAGAAATTTCTAGCTTGTCCCCTATGCAATCCCTCTTCCAGTTTACCGACCTTTCTTTTTCCTATCCCGGAATTTCGGCACGGGCGCTGGACCGTGTAAATCTCTCGGTCAGGGCGGGGGAAACCTTTGCGCTTCTCGGTCCAAACGGAGCGGGGAAGACGACTCTTCTCCGAATTCTCTGCGGACGCCTTTCGCCTGTTTCCGGTGAGCTTCGGATTGCCGAGAGATTTCTATGCGGAAATGCGCTGGACCTTTCGCGTTGCGGCATTCTGCTTGAAAGTCCCGGCGTCTATCCCAAGCTTTCGATCGAAGAGTATCTCCGTTTCTTCGCGGAATTTTACACGACAGAAAATGTCACGGAAAGAATTTTCGATTTGGCGAAACGGCTCGAACTTCCAAAACTTTCCTCTCGGATGGGGGAGCTTTCGCATGGCACGCGCCAGAAGGTGCAGATAGCGCGGGCTCTTGTGCACCGTCCCGCACTGCTTCTTCTCGACGAACCTGTCGCCAACCTCGACCCGTGCGCCCGGGAAGCGGTCTGGGAGCTTTTCGAAAGCTGGAAGAGTGAATGCGGCGGCACGCTTGTCGTGTGTTCGCACATCCTTTCCGAAATGGACCGGGTAGCGACATCGTTCGCCATCCTTTATCGGGGAAAAGTTCTGTGCAAGGATTCCGTCGAAAATTTACGCACAAACGAATATACGGTAAACGTGCGGCTTCCCCGAGGCGTTTCTCCCGAATCGTTGAAAGATGGCGTTCCGCCGACGGTAAAGGTTCTTTCCGTCGAACCGAAAAGGCGCTCGCTCGAATCGGTCTATCGCGAAGCGATCCGCAAATTTTCGGAGGAACCGTGAAAAGGTCGATGCTTCACATTGCAAGGCACGAAGTTCGTCAGGTCTTGCGCGAACCGAAATTTCTTCTGCCCTTTCTATTTCCGCCCGTACTCCTTGTCGCTTCGCAGGTGCTCTTTCTACCGAAAGATGTTTCGCCCGAAATCCTTTCGCGGATGATGCTCTTCTGCGCTCTCCTGATAGCCCCGATGATTGTCCCTTTGGCATCCGACAGCTTTGCCGGCGAGCGGGAACGCGGTTCGCTCGAACTCCTCCTGCTTTTGCCCGCATCTCCCGCGACGATTTTTTACGGGAAGCTGCTTGCGCTTTTGCCTCTTCCGTTCATTCTCGTTATTCTTGCGGAAATTGCCTACGCGCTTGTCTCGGGAATCTTCGTGTTTTCCTTCTGGTGGAAATCCGTCCTGGCCGGGATTCTTGCCTGCCTCTGCTTTTCGGGCATTTCGCTTTTCGTTTCGCTGCATGTGAAGACGGCTCGCGCGGCGAACCAGGTTTCGCTAGTCTTCGTCTTTCTGCTTTTGCTCGCTTTGGGTTCCCTTTCGGATTTGTATTTTGCAAGGCCCTGGATGCCATTCCTTTTGTTGTCGCTGGTCGTTATTCTTTTTGTCGCGCTTTCCGCCATCTCGTTTCGAAAGTTTCGAAAATGCTGAAACGCCAGGATGACGAAAAATTCCGCGTCGCGAAAAAGAACTAAATTTTCGGCGAAAAACTTTAACTGGAGTCATTCCATGAAAAAACTGCCCATTCTTCTCTTCGCCCTGATTTTCGCTGTCGCTTGCTCAAGTGACGACAAGTCCAAAAAGGAAGGCGACCAGTCTCTTGAAAAGGTGAAAAGCGCGGGCGAATTTGTCCTTGGACTGGACGATTCGTTCCCGCCGATGGGATTCCGCAACAAGGACAATGAAATCGTCGGTTTCGACATCGATCTGGCTTTTGAAGTGGCAAGGCGGCTCGGGGTGAAGCTCCGCACGCAGCCGATTTCCTGGGACGCCAAGGAACAGGAACTGAACACGGGAAAGATCGACTGCATCTGGAACGGGATGAGCGTCGATAGCGCCCGCGCCGCGGCGATGAATCTCAGCTCTCCCTACCTCGAAAACCGCATGATTTTCACGGTCAAGGATTCCGCGCTCGCTTCTCTCGCCGCCCTCTCCGGAAAGAAAATCGCCGTGCAGAACGGTTCGACGGCCCAAAAGCTTTTGGAAGCTTCCGCAACGGGCAAGGCCGCTTCCCAGATTTTACCGTTCGACGACAACCAGACCGCTCTGATGGACCTCGACAAGGGGGGAGTCGATGCGGTATTTCTCGATGAAATCGTCGCGCGTTACTGGATCACTTCGAACGGCAAGAGCTTTGTCGTTCTCGAAGAGGGCCTTTCCGACGAAGTCTATGCAATCGGTTTCCGCAAGAAGGACCAGAAGCTTCGCGATGCGGTCGATAGCACGCTCGCCCAGATGAAGGCGGATGGCAAGTTTGCCGAAATTTCCGCCAAGTGGTTTGGCAAGTGATTTCCGACCTGGGAAACCTGGTCCCGATTCTCTGGGGAGGGTTCAAGACGACCCTCGCCATTTTCGGCCTGACCCTTCTGTTTTCGATTCCGCTCGGGCTTCTCGTCGCGGTTCTCAAGATGTCGCGCTTTCGAGTTGTCCGCTACCCGGTCGCGTTCTACATTTCCGTGATGCGGGGAACGCCGCTTCTTCTGCAAATCGTGGCGATATACTTTGGCACCTACTATCTTTCGGAATCGCTCGGTTCGAATCTTTCCTTCGACCGTTTCCCGGCGGTAATCGTCGCCTTTTCGATCAATTATGCCGCCTACTTTGCCGAAATTTTTCGCGGGGGAATCGAATCCATCAGCCGGGGCCAGTACGAGGCTGCCGAGATGCTCGGCCTTACGCGGGTGCAGACATTTTTTCGCATTATCCTTCCACAGGTCGTAAAGCGCGTTGTCCCGGCGAGCGCGAACGAAGTCATCACGCTGGTCAAGGATACGTCGCTTGCCCAGGTTATCGCGGTGACGGAACTCTTTGCGCTAGCGAAAAAGCAGCAGGCCGCCTACGCGAGCATCTTTCCCCTGTTCGTCGCGGGCATCTTCTATTACGTGGCGAATCTTCTTCTTTCCGTGTTCTTCGGCTATGTGGAACGCAAGCTGAACTATTACAGGTAGCCCTATGTCGGAAAACTCCATTCTCGAAGTCAAGCACCTGAAAAAATCCTTTCGCGATAGAAAGAAGGGAGTTCTCGCTGTCCTCAAGGACATTTCGTTCGCCATGAATGCCGGCGACGTGCTTTCGGTCATCGGTCCATCGGGCTCCGGCAAATCGACGCTTCTCCGCTGCATTACCCAGCTCGAAACGCTAGACGGTGGCGAGGTCCGCGTTTGCGGAAAGGACCTGGTCATCCCGGGATCGAGTCCGCTTCGCTATTCGCCGGCAAGGACGCTTCGGGAAATTCGGCTTTCTACGGGACTTGTCTTCCAGAACTTCAACCTGTTTCCGCATCTGACCGTCCTCCAGAACGTCACGCTCGCTCCGGTGCGCGTTCTCGGCCGGTCTCGCGAAGAGGCTCGCGAACTCGGCGTGTCCCTGCTCAGGCGGATGGGGCTCGAATCCAAGGCGAGAGCCTATCCGTGCGAACTTTCGGGCGGGCAGCAGCAACGCGTCTCGATTGCGCGGGCGCTTGCCATGAATCCAAAGATTCTCTTCTTTGACGAACCCACGAGCGCGCTCGACCCGGAACTCACGGGAGAAATTCTCAAGGTCATCAAGTCGCTTGCGGAAGAAAAGATGACCATGGTCATCGTCACGCACGAGATGGCCTTTGCCCGGGATGTCGCAAACGAAGTCATCTTCATGGACGGCGGAATCATCGTGGAAAAAGGCGCCCCCGAATTCGTCTTCGGGGAATCGAAAAACGAACGCCTGCATGCGTTCCTTTCGCGCTTTTCAAAAAACGGAGATTGAAATGCACGCTTCGATGGAATCGGAATCGAATTTTGAAGAATACGAAAAGGCGTTTCGCGTCGAAGAAACGATGATCGACAGGAACCGTCACCTGAACAATGTCGTCTGCGTGGAATGGATCCAGGACATCGCGTTGGAACATTCCGAAGTGACAGGCGGGACACGCCGAATGGACGAACTCGGATGCGGGTGGATGATTCGGACGCAACACGTGGAGTACAAGGCGCAGGCCTTTCTCGGCGACGAAATCATCGGAACGACCTGGGTTCCCGAGTATTCGAAAATCGCGACGAACCGCTATTCGAAATTCATCCGAAAGTCCGATGGAAAGGAAATCTTTTCCGCGGTCACGACCTGGGTGTTGGTCGATTTGAAACGCGGACGCCCGGTGGCCATTCCCGAAGACCTCAAGGACTTTTTTCGCAAGACGAAAGGTCGCCAAGCGAGGCAGTTTGCTATATTAAAGGGGCAAAATTTCACATCAAAAGAAGGTATCACGATGGCAAAACTTTCCATTGAAGATCTCGATCTCAAAGGCAAGCGCGTTTTCATCCGCGTCGATTTCAACGTTCCGCAGGACAAGGTGACGGGCGAAATCACCAACACCAAGCGCATCGAAGCGGCTCTCCCGACAATCCAGTATGCGCTCGACAAGGGCGCCGCTGTCATTCTCGCGAGCCATCTCGGCCGTCCGAACGGTTCCGTGAACAAGAAGTTCTCTCTCGCTCCGGTCGCAAAGAAGCTCGAAGAACTCATCGGAAAGCCGGTCAAGTTCCTTTCGGATTGCGTCGGTCCGGAAGTCGAAGCGGAATGCGCCAAGGCAAAACCGGGTGACATCATCCTTCTTGAAAACCTCCGCTTCCATATCGAAGAGGAAGGCAAGTCCAAGGTGAAGAACGCCGACGGTACCGAGACGAAGATCAAGGCGGAACCGGCGAAGGTGGAAGCTTTTCGCGCTTCTCTCTCCAAGCTCGCGGACGTTTACGTGAACGATGCGTTTGGCACCGCTCACCGTGCGCACTCCTCCATGGTCGGCGTCGAACTGCCGCTCCGCGCCGCGGGATTCCTGATGAACAAGGAACTCAAGGCGTTCGACAAGGTGCTGAACAATCCGCCGCGTCCGTTCCTCGCCATTCTCGGCGGTTCAAAGGTCGCGGACAAGATCCAGCTCATCAACAACCTGCTCGACAAGGCCGACGAAATCATCATCGGTGGCGGCATGGCGTTCACGTTCAAGAAAGTCGTCGATGGCATCGAAATCGGCAAGTCCCTCTTTGACGAGGAAGGCGCAAAGATCGTTCCCGAACTGATGGCGAAGGCGAAGGCCGCCGGCAAGAAGATCATTCTCCCGGTGGATTACGTCGCCGCGGAAAAGTTCGACGCGAACGCCGCGAACAAGATTGTCTCCGACAAGGAAGGCATTCCGGCCGACTGGATGGGTCTCGACGTGGGACCGGAATCGACAAAGCTCTTCTGCGACGCGATCAAGTCCGCAAGGACTATCGTCTGGAACGGTCCTGCGGGCGTGTTCGAATTCGACGCGTTTGCCAAGGCGACCAAGGCGATGGCCGACGCGATCGTCGAAGCGACGGCGGCCGGTGCGATTACCGTCATCGGTGGCGGCGATACCGCGACGGCGGCAAAGAAGTTCGGTGCGGACAAGAAGGTCACCCACACTTCGACCGGTGGTGGCGCTTCGCTCGAACTCCTCGAAGGCAAGGTCCTTCCGGGCGTTGCGTTCCTCACCGACAAGTAATCTGTCTTTTGCAAAAAAGGCCTCTGCGCTCGCAGCGGTCTTTTTTTTTGTTTAAAAGAGTTTATCTTTTAAAGAAATACTACAAGGAGTTGACGGTATGGGCATTTTTCGCCAAGGCTTTTTTGCGATAGGACTGGCTTCTATTGTAACTGTTGTCGCCTGCTCTTCGGATTCCACATCTTCCTCGGAAAACGAAAATTCTTTGATTCACGTAAAGACGATTTCCGGGCTTGCGGAAAAGGGGCCATTTCTCGACGGTTCCACGGTAACGCTTTACGAACTCGATAGCGTCACCCTGGAAAAGACGGGCAAGAGCTTTTCGGGAAAGGTTTCGGGAAAACGCGGCGAGTTTACCGTACCGGATGTTGAGTTGACTTCGCCGTATGCGCTCTTCGAGGTGAAAGGAAAATTTATGAGCGAAATAAATTTTGCGAGCGAAATTGGCGATTCCGATACGGCTACGCTTTACGCCTTGACCAGCCTAGAGGACCGAGAAAAGGTAAACGTGAATTTCCTGACACATCTGGAATACAGGCGCGTCCTCCAATTTCTAAAATACGGATGGGATTTTTCCGAAGTGAAACACAAGGTTTTGAACGAGATCCTCGCCGCTTTCGGTTTCGAGTCAACCGATAAAAATTCGGAGGATTTGTCCATTTTCGGGAAAAGCGAAGAAGATGCCGAACTGCTTTTTTTCGCAGCCCGTTTCCTGTCCTTTTCTGTCGTACAGAATAAGCCCCCAGAGTCGTTGATCGATAGTTTCGTTTCCGATTTGGAAAAGGATGGCGTCTGGGATAACGATACCTTGAAGTTTGCGCTGTCGGAAGCGGAATTTCCAACCGGAATGATTCGCCAGGAGATGGAGAGCTGGAATATTTCCGATACGATACCGGATATCGAGAAATACCGCCAAGCTTTTTGGCGAAACGTTCATGGATTTCCAAAATGCGAAGCCCAAAATGCCGGCACGTTTGTACGCGATTCGTTCGATATCTGTCCCAATCACGGGCGGTCCTACATTTGCGATAACGGGGAATGGAAACTTGTTTCCTACGATGTGTCCGATACCTACCCTTTGGAATGTTCCGAAGACGGCGCGATTGTCTCGGGGAATCTCGTCAAGACGAATTACTATGTCTGCGATTCGGATTCGTTCCGCCTGGCGACTCCGATGGAAATGAAACTCGGCAAGGGCTGCTCCAGCTACACGGAAGGCGACACGCTTCGCTCGGCGTATGAATATGTTTGCAAATGGGATTCCTCTTACGGACGCGGCAAGTATTCGTGGCTGTACCCGATTGAAGAAACGGTAAAGGGAACGCTTGTCGATTCCCGCGACGGAAAAGTCTATAAGACGGTCGCCATCGGCGAACAGGTCTGGATGGCTGAAAACCTGAATTTTGCCGGAGCGGACTCGAGCTTTTGCTATAACGATTCTTCCGAAAACTGCGAAAAATACGGAAGGCTTTATGCTTGGTATGAAGCGGTAATCTCTGGGAGTGCAGACTACGAGCAATTTCTCGAAGACTGTTGTAACGGAAAAACGGACGCCCGGCTTCAAGGAATATGTCCGGACGGCTGGCACTTGCCTCGCTTAGAGGAATGGCTTTTGTTGAATCGTTACTCTCTGGAACTCGGAAACGACCTCTATCCGCTTTATGCGGAAGGTTATTGGGATTTTGGAAAGAACGGCTCGGATCTCTTGGGCTTTGCGGCGCTTCCGGCTGGAAAACGCGACGGCGGCGAGTTTACCGATGTCGGTGAAGCCGCCTATTTCTGGACTCCTGAAAACGGATCCTATCTAAATGTCTATTCGGTCGTGAAAATGAAAGGCTTTTTTTACATGAATCCGAAATCCTACCATATGAATGACGAACATTATTCCAGTGCGCTTTCCGTTCGCTGCGTGAAAAACTGATTCGGAACATCGCGCCAATCTTTTTCTATCTTAGCGATATATGAAAAAGATTCTTGGATTTTCGTTTGTTCTTTTGACAGCCTTCGCTTTTGCGACAGACGCCCGCTTTGAACAGGGCGCCCGGTTTGAAGCGGCGGGAAAGTACGAGAAGGCTCTCGCGGAATACCGTTCGATCCTCGCCTCGGAGCCGCACAACGCCAAAGCCTTTTACGCGGCGGGAACGGTCCGCTTCAAGATGAAGGACTACAAGGGAGCAATCGCCAACTACGAACTCGCCATCAAGTATGATGCCGGGATGAAGGATGCCCGCGAAGGCGCCGCAAAGGCCTACGAAATGCTGGGTGACAGGAAACGGGCCGCGGAACTGCGCGGAAAATCCGAAAGTCCGAAGTCGGTAGCGCAAAATGCGCCGAAGAGCGAAACTTCGAAATACTCGTATGCGTCCGAAGCCTTTCTCAAGGCAAAGCGCGCCTTTGAGGCGAAGGATTACAAAGGCGCCTGCTCCGCCGCGCGGGAGCTTCTCTTGAAAGAACCGGGGCATCCGGGAGCTTACTACTATGCGGGAGCGGGTCGCTACGAACTTGGGGAACTCGACAAGGCGGAATACAACCTGAAGCGTTCCTTCGGCTATTCGGAACTGGGGTACAATGCGCACTATTACCTTTCGCTTATCTACAGGAAACAGGGAAAGGCGAAAGAGGAAATGGCGGAACTCGAAGAATATGTCAAGCTTTCCAAAAACGAATCCGCAGTCGCGAACGCCAAGGCGCGACTGGAGGAACTCTCCGGGGTGAAGAAAGTTCCCGCTGCGGAAACTTCCGAAAAGAGCGAAACGGCTGTCCGCGATTCTGTCAAGGAGAGTGTAGCGCAATCCGCTCCCGAAAAAACGCTTCCTTCCGAACCGAAGCCCGCTCCGAAGAAAACGGGAGAACTTTCGATAGCCCAGGCAAACGACGCTTACCTGCAGGGAGACTACGCCGGAGCGCTTTCCGCTTACCAGGCGCTGCAAAAACGGACTCGCGACGAAAGCGATCGGGCCTTTCTGCTCTTTCAAATCGGGAACATCTATCGCGTCCGTCGGGATTTTCGCTCGGCGGTCGCCAAATACCGCGAAGCGGTCGAGCTTTACCCGAATTCGGAATGGGCGAGGGAAGCGGAGCGTGCCTGGGAAGACGCCGTATGGCAGGAACGGAACGCGGACAAGCTTCCGAGACGGTGATTATTCCGCCTGCAGCAAAAGCCCCTTGAGGTATTGGCCTTCGGGGAAAGAGCTTTTGACCGGGTGATCCTCGGGCTGCCCAAAACGATGAATTATCTGGACATCCCGGTGCGCGTCGAGAGCGGCATCGGCGACGATTTTCTGGAACAAGTCCATCGTCATCAGCCCGGAGCAGCTGAACGTAGCGAGCATCCCGCCCGGAGCGAGCAGCTTTAGCGCAAGCAGGTTGATGTCCTTGTAGCCGCGCGAACCTTTGGCAAGGTGCGACTTGTTTTCGATGAATTTCGGCGGGTCGAGAACGATCAGGTCAAATTCCTTGCGGCTGTCGCGGCACTTGCGGAGATAGCTGAAAACGTCCGCTTCGAGAAGTTCTACCCGGCTTGCGTCAAACCCGTTCTTTTGAACCAATGCCTTGGCGATTGCGAGCGCCTCTTTTGACACATCGACTTCGGTAACGCTTTCCGCTCCGTTTTTCAGGGCGAAAAGTCCAAAGCCTCCCGTGTAGGAGAAACAGTTGAGGACGCGTTTTCCGCGGGCAAAGGCTCCCACTTCGGCACGGGCGTCTCGCTGGTCTAAGTAATATCCCGTCTTGTGGCCGTTCCAGACATCGATGTCAAAACGGATTCCGTTTTCGAGAATTTCGACCGGTTCCTTCGGGACGCTTCCATAGACGACGCCTTTGCGGAGCGGCAGTCCTTCCTTCTCGCGGACATCGGAATCGCAGCGTTCGAGGATTCCCCTCGGGGAAAGCTTTTCTGCCAGCAGCCCGTAGATTTCCTTTCGGAATCTTTCGGCTCCGGCGGAAAGGATTTCGACCGATAGAACTTGACCGTACTTGTCGATGATGCATCCCGGGATACCGTCGTTTTCGGCATAGACCAGTCGAAACGCGGCATCGGGATCGAGAACGTCGAATCCTCGGCTTTTGCGATTTTCTATCGCCCTATCAAGAATCTTTGAAAAAAAATCCCGACCAATAGGTGTCCGCTCCTTGAACGTCCAGAAACGAGCCCGGATTTGCGATTCGGGCGAGTAGGCGGCAAGTCCCAAAAACTCTCCATGCGCCGAGCGTACTTCTATCGTGTCGCCGAGTTTCGGCTCTCCCTGGACGCGCCGAATCGCTCCGCTGAAAATCCACGGATGCTTTCGGATAGCGGACTTTTCCTTGCCTTCTTCGAGAACGAGAACGGGAAATTCCGCGGACATCAGAGCGATTCCTGGAACCTGTGGAAACTGTCGAGAAGTTCCGCGTAGGAATTGGCCGATGCGAGTTCGGGGAACTTTTCCGTCACGTTCTTCGGGGCAAAGAGGAACGATCCCTTGTCTGCCGCGAGGAGCATTCCGGTATCGTTGAAGGAATCCCCGGCGGAAAAGACCTTGAAATTAAGCGTTTTCAGGGCTTCGACCGTCTTTCGCTTCTGGTCGCCTAGGCGCAGACGGTAATTGACGACAAATCCATTTTCGACGACCAGGTTGTGGCAGAAAATCGTCGGGAACTTCATCTTCCGGATAAGCGGGTAGGCGAATTCCTGGAATGTGTCGCTGAGGATGATGACCTGGGCTTCGTCGCGGAGCGTGTCCAGAAATTCCATGGCGCCGTCGAGGAGCGGAAGACTTCCGATGATCTTCTGGATGTCGTCGAGTTTCAGGTGCTCCCGGGCGAGAATCTTCAGTCGCCCGCGCATCAGTTCGTCATAGTCCTGGATATCGCGCGTGGTCAGCCGAAGTTCGGGAATGCCGGTTTTTTCGGCGACAGCTATCCAGATTTCGGGCGTGAGGACGCCTTCCATGTCGAGAGTGACAATGCATTGCTTGTTAAACATCGTTTTGGCTCACTTCAATCGTTCGTTCAGTATTTCGCGGATTTCGTCTGGCGTGACGATATACTTGCTGCGACAAAAATCGCAGACCAGTTCGAGGTCCTTGCCGTCCTCGATAAGTTCTTCGAGATCCTCGGTCGGGATGCTTCCGAGCGTGGCGAGCGAGCGGACCTTGCTGCACGGGCAGTAGGGGCGAGGTTCGATTTCGCGGACGATCGTCGTCGGGTATTCGCCGGAAATCGCCTGCATCAGGGAATCCAGGTTGTAGGCCTTGCCGTCGTAAAATTCCGAGAAGGCGGGGAGCTTCGCCACTTGCTTTTCGAGGATGGAAAGTTCGTCGTCGGCGATGTCCGCATACGGTTCGAGATAGAATCCCACGGCGTAGTCGAGCTTTTCGGGGTTTTCCCTGTTCACGCGGGCTTCGATGCCTACCGCGGAACGCGTCTGGGCGGACTGGAGCATAAAGACGGAAAGGTTTCTTCCCATGCTTTCGGAAACCGCCTCGATGATGCTTTCGCTTGCGCGCTTGCCGCGTTCGTCGAGCGTGACGACCTGGAAATGCTGCGGGGAAAGCGCCGGTTCGAATTCTTTCGAGGCCAGGATATCGCTCTGGGGAATCATCGCGCGCAAAAGTCCCTGCGGGGTCGAATCCGCTTCGGCAAAGGAAATGTCGCCCGAAAACGAGACCTTGACGCAGACGGTTCCCGGAAACTTCAGACCCGAAGAGAGAAAGAGCGAAGCGATGGACGTTTCGGCGAGAAGCTTCAGGGCTTGCGTGCTCGCTCCGTGCTTCTTTCCGAGTTCTTCGGCGGAACGCGTAATATCGGCAAGAACGAGGCGAAACGGAACGTGTGCTCCGGTCGCGCGGATTAGACGGTCTTTTTGAGAAATTTCCATGGTGCAAATATAGGAAATCGGGGGAGGGCGAATCCGCCCGAATCTACCCGTTATATTCCTTGAACCACTCCGCAAAGCGGGCGATGCCTTCTTCGAGCGAGACGCCCGGTCTGTAGCCGATGTCCCGTTCGAGCGCTTCCGTGTCCGCCCAGGTGACTTCGACGTCGCCCGGCTGCATCGGCATCATGATCTTTTCGGCAATCCGTCCGAAATTTTTTTCGAGGGTCGCGATGAAATCCATCAGCTTGACAGGTTCTCCGCGGCCGATGTTGTAGAGGCGGTTCAGCGGTTCCTTCTTTTCGATTCCATCGTAAGCGATGCGCTTGATGCCTTCGACGATATCGTCGATATAGGTGAAGTCCCGCATCATCCTGCCGTTGTTAAAGACCTTGATCGGGCGGTCGTGCGTAATCGCGTCCGCAAAAAGCCATGGCGACATGTCGGGGCGTCCCCACGGGCCATAGACGGTAAAGAAGCGCAGCCCGGTCAGGTTGAGATGGAAAAGGTGGTGGTAGGTTTCCGCCATCAGCTCGTTCGAACGTTTTGTCGCGGCATAGAGGCTCGACGGCTTTTCGACGCGGTCCGTCGTGCGGAAGGGCGTTTCGGTGTTACGGCCGTACACGCTCGACGACGATGCATAGACGAGATGCCTTGGAGGAAACGCCCGTGCGCATTCGAGAATGTTTAGAAATCCCGTGATGTTCGAATCGACATAGCTCTGCGGATTGATTAGGCTGTAGCGGACGCCCGCCTGCGCCGCGAGATTGACGACGATATCGAAAGCGTGTCTCCCGAAAAGACGGGAGAGCGTTCCCTTGTCCGAAAGGCTGCATTCGACAAAGGTAAAGTTCTCGCTTGGAATCCGGGCGAGCCTGTCTCGCTTGAGTTTCGGGGAGTAGTAGTCGTTCAGGTTGTCGATTCCGACGACTTCGTGCCCGTCGCCCAAAAATGCTCGGACCGTTTCGCATCCGATAAAGCCTGCGACGCCGGTGACTAGAATTTTCATGCTAGAATCCAATTCCGATAGAGAAAAAGGGAGACGACATCGTGTCAAAGTCGAGCATGAACGAGTAATCGTCTTCGTTTCTGTGGCTAGTTTTGTAAGTGTGGAAATAGATGTGCGAAGAGCGCAAGCCGGCGAGAAGCTCGACGCGGTGAACGCTTATCTGTAGCGCGATGCCGCGGGTGTAGCCGAAAAGCGGCGTATTCATGTAATAGTCGTCTCCGATAAGCGAGATGCCTGTCGTTCCGCCGCAAAATCCGAGCAGGCGGAACTGGTAATTTTTCAGTTCGAGGAACGAGAAGCCGACTTCGGCGTCTAGTTGCAGAAGAATGTTCTGGATGCCGAACCTTTTCCTGTCTTTCGGGGAATCCCCGGATTTCGGAGCGTAGCCGATGTCGAACTTCTGGTACCCCAGGATTCCGATAAACGAAATCCACTGGTTCAGCCCATAGCGTCCGACTATGCCGACCATGTCCGAAACATCGACATCGAGACGGTAGCCCTTGCCCTCGCGGGTCATGTCGTAGCTCAAGTCCGCCTTGTGAAGTCTCGCCACTTCGTACATGAATCCGATGTGAACGAGAGGACTGGACTTCTCGGTCTTTCCCGGGGTTTGCAGCGAATCCTTGCCAAAACCTGGCGAAATGGCGGTGGAGTCGGTCACGGCAAAAGCCGTCCCGACAAGAAAAGCCAGAACGAGAAAAAGCGGAATATGGAAAGGCTTTCGAAGCATCACGGCATAAGTTTATATTTTTTTGTGGGAAAGAACATGGCGCTCTCTGCAAATTTTTGGAAAATTTACGCAAATTTTTATCCGTTCCTTGAAAAATTGTGTATTTTCTTGTTGATTTTCCCCATTTGGAGATTTTTTCGATGCAAAAGAAATTCTTTCTGGCCGTGGGCGCGTGCGCCCTTTCGCTCTGTCTTTCCGCCTGTTCCGACGAAATGGATCCAAACGATCCGGCTTCCGTGCGCAAGCATCTGGCAAAGCAGAGCATTCCCTTGACCCCGAACAAGTTCATCTCGTATGTCGTTTCGAGCGATACCGCCATGATGTCGCTGTTTCTCAAGGCCTCTTACGAAATCGACGCGCCGAACGAAAACGGCAACAACGCGATGGCCATTGCCGTGAACAAGGGAAACCTGGAGATGATCCAGTACCTGGCGGACCATGGCGCAAAGCTTGACGGAACAAACAGCAACGGCAAGACTTTCTTGGAAGACGCTATCGAAAACAAGCGAAAGGACGTCGTGGAATTTCTCGTGGCGAAGATGAAGGAAACCGGCGAAATCCAGAACTCGGCCCAGGCCGTGGCTCTTGCCGCAAAGCTAGGCTATGCGGACATCTTGCAGATCCTAGGCGATGCCGGTGCGCCTCTCGAAACGCGCGGCGCAGACACGTATTATCCCCTTCACCTGGCGGTCAAGGGCGGAAACTACGATGCGATGGTATATCTCGTTTCGAAGGGCGTCGATGTGAACGCGAAATGCGGCCAGGGCTATTCGGTCCTCGACTGGGCGAGGAACGAAGGCTACACACGGCTTATCGCTTACCTGAAAAAGCACGGGGCGAAGAACACGCCGGCATACATCAAGGAATTCGGTCGCTGATTTTTTCGGTCTCTTTAGAGGTTTCCGTTCGCTTTCCTTGGCGGTAAACTGGTCAACGCTCGCTTTTTGGCGGGCGTTTTTTGTATCTTTGGCCCATGAACAGATTGTTTTTTCTGATAGTCCTGCTAGGCTTGGGATTTGCCCTTTCCGCGGAAACCGTCGATGGCGTTCGTCGCCAGATCAAGGCGGTAAACGAAGAGACCGCGCGCGAAAAAAGGCTTCACGCCGAGGAACGCGAACGCCACGAAGCCTTTGTGCGTTCGGGACGCGAAAAAGTCGTATTGCTGAACAACCAGAAAAAGTCGCTCCGGGCGGAAATCGATTCGATGAAGGCGGAAATTTCCAGGCTTTCGGAGGCGCGCAACAAGTCCGCCGGTGTGATTCGCCTTTACGAATCCCGCAAGCAGAAATACGCGCAGGACCTGGCGCAGGAAATCGAGTCGCTGGTTCCCTGCTTCGAGTCGGATTTTCCCTACCGCACAAGCCAGGCTGTCGAAAATATTCGGGAGACGGCTTCGGAACTTCGCAAGGGAATCATCTCTCCGGACGCCGCGCTTTCCCGTACACTGGAAGTCTTTTTCGAGCGTATCCGGATGGGATACACGACAGAAAGCTGGGACGGATTCCTCAGCGATCCGGAGACGGGGCGGGAATATTCGGGAAAGTTTTTCCGGTTCGGCGCCGTGGCGGCAATCTTCGAATCGAGAGACGGTAACGATTACTTTTGGCTTTCTCGTTCCGGAGACGGTTTCCGCTGGAACAAAGTTCCGGAAGATCTGGAATTTCGCGCAAACGTAAAGGACGCGATAAAGGTAGCGGATGGAAAGACCGCTCCGCATATCGTCCGAATTCCGGTTTCTTCTCCAAAGCGGGAGGACTAGCCATGCGAACCGATTTCTTGAATCGTATCGTCCCTGTCCTTCTTGTCGCGATTTCCACGGCGCTTTCCCAACAAGGTCCCTCGGGAAACGGCGACGCGCTGGTCCGGGAGCGCGCCGAGCTGAACAAGGCAAAGGCAGACCTGGAAGAAGCCAGGCAGAAGCGCGACATGGAAGTTGCCGCTCGCTGGAACGACAGGGAAAAGGCCAACCAGGAACGGGAACTCTTCAACCAGAAATACGAAGAGGCGAAGGGCGACCTGGACCGTCTGATGGAAGAGCGGGTGAGGCTCGAAGAGAATGTTCGGGTCGCCCGGGAAGACTTGGCGCAAGTCAAGCAGAACGCGGAGGAAAAACGGACGGAATTCCTTTCTCTTGTCGCCGACAAGTCACTTATCGAACCGTTCAGGGAAATTCGGGAACGGGGCATTCCCTACCGATTGCCGCAGCGGATCGAGGAATTCAACCGGGCGGAAAAAGGCGCCGCGCTTTACAAGGACAATCCGCTGAAAGTCGCGAAGGGCTTTTTCGAACTGGCGAAAGGAGAACTAGCCTTTAGCCGCGAAATCGAATGGAAAACCGGGGAACTGGTCTTCGACGGGACGGTCGTTACCGGCGAAGAAATTCGACTTGGCGGAATCTATGCGGTACGCCGTTCTTCGGGCGCGGACAGCTTGGTCTCGATGATGCTTCCGGTCGCGGGAGAACGCGGCGTGTCGTTTGCCTATCGGAACATGAACTCGGGAAGTATCCATGCGGAAGTCTTTCAGGCGTTTGAGGCGTCGAGGGATTCCCAATACATGATGCTCCCGGTCGATGTCCTGCTGAGCACGGCGCTTTCGACGGAGCTTGCCAATTCGGAAGAGAAGTCTCTTCGGGACACTCTTCTGCAAACGTTCCACGACGGCGGAATTTTGATGTATCCCATCGCCCTTCTTCTTGTTGTCGGGATTTTTCTCGTCATCGAGCGGTTCGTCGTCCTGCTTGTCAAGGGCGCCTCACTCCGCTATCGCAAGGTTGTGGACTTGGCTTCTTCCGGGAATCTGGAGGAGGCGAGGCTTCTCGCGAAAAAGATGCACGGCTCGGTGGGAAAAGTCATCCAGTCGGGAATTCTCAAGGACTATGCGGACAGGGCTTCGGCGGAAAAGGCCATCGAGGAAGTCTTTGCCGCGGAGGTTCCCGCTCTGGAACGCGGGCTTTCCACGATTTCCGTCATGGCGACGACGGCTCCGCTCCTCGGGCTTTTGGGAACCGTGATGGGAATGATCCAACTTTTCCAGGTCATCACGATGCATGGAACATCCGACCCGAAGCTTTTGGCCGGAGGCATTTCCGTCGCCCTCGTGACGACCGAAGCGGGCCTGATCGTCGCGATTCCGCTCCAGCTTTTGCACACGTTCCTTGCGAACCGTGTTGACGGGATCCGCGCCCGGATGGAAAAGGCCGGACTGGCCATTCTCAATTCCCGCTGGATTCGGGGCTGACATGCTTCGCCTCTCCGTCCTGGAAGAAGTTCGTTCGCTGCTGGTCCAAGGCGGCTGGGTGATGCTTCCGATTTTTCTCGTCGGCTTTTACGCCTGGACGCTTCTTCTTGAGCGTTTCTTTGCCTATCGCCGAGCGAAAAGCGGAAAGGAGTGGGGAATTCGGGCGCAGTTTCGAAGCGTTATTTCCCGGAACGCTCCGCTGGGAAGGAACGCCGTGCGCTATGCGCTCGATGCCGCTCGCCATTCGGTCGATGTGGATTTTTCCCGTTCCTTTCCCTCGATATCCATTTGCGCCGCGCTGGCTCCGATGCTCGGGCTTTTAGGAACCGTGTCGGGAATGGTTCATGTGTTCGATACCATCCAGTCCTTTGGATTTGGAAATCCGGTGCTCTTGGCGGACGGCATTTCCGAGGCCTTGCTCACGACCCAGGCGGGGCTTCTTGTCGCCTTTCCGCTCGTCGTCGCCAACAACCAGCTGGTCGCTCGGATAGAGAGCCTGAAAAGTTCCGCGGACAGGGACGCGAGCGCATTCGAAAACGAAATATTCTCGGAGGAAAAGGCATGAGCTTCTTTCGCAGGGATCGCCGCCGAAGCAGCGGAATCGACATTTCTCCGATGATGGACATGACGTTCATCCTGCTTATCTTTTTTGTCGTCACCTCGACATTCACGCGGGAAACGGGCATTGACGTTTCAAAGCCCAAGGCGAGCTCGGTCAAGGAACTTTCGCAAGAAAGCATCCTCATCGGCGTGACGCGGCAGGGGACAATCCACATCAACGAAACGCAGGTGAACCTTTCGTCGCTCCAGACGATTCTCCGGCAGATGATGGCGGAATCTCCGGATAGGCCTGTCATCATCGTTTCCGACCGGGACGCGCCTTCGGGAAAAATCGTCGATGTGCTTGACGAATGCAATCTGGCGCACGTTCGCAAGGTCTCCATTTCGGCTTCGAAGGAGTAGGATTGAAGCGTCTTTCGACAATTCTCTTCCATTCGCGCTGGATCTTGGCGATTCTTTTCGCCTTGGCTATCAATTCGTTTTTTTTCCTGGCGATTCCCGTTCTGAACGTCTTGCTCTTTCGAACGGATTCCACGCCGCAAAAGCCGCGTCTGGAAGAGCTGACCGAAGTCGAGACGATAATTCACGAGAAGAAAAAGGTCTTGCCGCAAAGGCAGATTCGGAAAATCGCGCAGCCGAATTCGTTCAAGGCGAATTCCCGGATGTCTGGCGGAGAACGCCGCAGTTCCAATTTCCAGCTGGACCTTTCGCTGTCGCGCGGAGACGGAGCGGGGGACGGTGTCGCCGTCGGCGCTGGCGGCGGAATGCAGAACGTCGTCTATGAAGCGGGGGATGTCGATGAGGAAGCTCGCGCGCTCAAGGCGGTAAATCCCGTCTATCCGGATCGCGCGAAAAAGCTCGGCGTTGCGGGCTACGTGAAGGTGTTCATGGTCATTGACGTCTATGGAAACGTAACGGGCGCAAATGTCCTTTCGGTCGATCCGAAAGGCTACGGTTTCGAAAGCGAAGCGCTCAAGGCGATTCGCGCGTGGAAATTCGAACCGGCAAAGCTTGGCAACTATCCCGTAGCGCAGAAAGCGACCAAGGAGTTCAAGTTTGTTCCGTAGAATCCGCCAGAAGACGCATTTGCCCGCGCTTGTTCTTGTCGCCGTGTTTGCGCTTTGTTCATCGCTTTTTGCGGAAGACTTTTTCAAGCAGGCGAACGAGCTTTACGACAAGGGCGATTACAAGCGGGCGGTCAAGATGTACCGGGCGGCGATTCAGGACGGCAGGTACGAGCCGTTTGCCTGGTTCAACCTGGGAAACAGCCTTGTCCAGCTAGACAAGAAGAACATCGCGATCGTCGCCTACCGGCGTACCGTGGAACTGATGCCGGATTTTTTCCGGGCCTGGGTGCTTTTGGGAGATCTCTACTATCTGGGAGGCGACTACGGACTTGCGATTTCCGCCTACAGGCGCGCGCTTGACCTTGGCGAAGAATCGGACCACATCCATTATGCGCTTGGCGAGTGCTTTCTCAAGTCGCACGGACTGGCCTTGGCGCAAAGGCATTTCGAAGCGGCTACGCGATTGAATCCAGACCGAATCGAAGCCTGGTATGGCCTTGCGGAAGTCTATGAAACGCTTGGCGATTACGAATATGCCATCAGGACACTAAAGCGTGCCGTCGATAACACGGCAAGCGCCGGCGCCGATGTCCATTATACCTTGTCCCACTATTACGCAAGGATGGATTCGACGAAAAAGGCGATTCGCGAAATGGAAAGCGGGCTCTTGACCGATCCGCAGAATACGTCGGCAAGGCGCTATCTCGCACAGATGTATCTCGCGGACGATTCTCCGTGGATGGCGATTTTTACGCTCGAAGAAGGGCTCCGCTTCGAAAAGGGCAAGGACCTGCTGCTTGTCGATTTGGGGCAAATCTATTTTTCGCAGAAACGTTACGGCGAAGCTCTCGAAAACTACATGGACGCCTGGAAGCTTGGAAATTCGCAAGGGCGAATCGGGGCGGAAAATGTCGGAAACGCTTATTACAACGCCGGAGACGAAGCGAAGTCCCAGGAAGTCTATCAACGTATTCTAGGAAGGAAATAACATGGCAAAGAAGAAAAAAGTCTGGAAATCCGAGGCTCTGGCCCGTTCCAACATGCGCGAGACGGACAAGATTCGGTCGGCGCTCGTTTCGATTGCCAGGGGAGAGTTGTACGACGAGCCCTTGGAGGCAGTTTTCCGTTTTTTGGCGTGGAATTTCGAAAAAATCCAAAAGCTGGAATCGGACGCCGAAATCATGGAAATGATTGTCTGGCTCATGAACTGCTACGCCCATTTCGACGACGAAAGCGACGAAAAATTCTTCAACGAGGTCCAGAAACTGTTCGATGATGCCGCCTCTCTCTTCGAAGAAAAGGCCAAGAATTTGGAAAATCGCGAATATGTCATGAATCTAACGCATGACTTGCTTGTAAATTCCGTCGATGAAGAAGCGCGTCTGGATGTCTTCTTTGAAGCGCACGAGTTCCTTTCCCAAGAAGAAATGCAACGCGTTGTGGAAATGGTTCTTTCGACCATAACGGTCCACAGGCTGGAAAACGAGGAAGAAATTTTATCGGGACTTCTTTTCATGGCGGACGGGGCGAACGATCCGGTCCTTTACGAAAAGGTCGCGTTTCGGAAGGATCCGGACCGGACAAATGAAACCCTTCTCGGCGTGGCAAACATTTACTATGCCGCGAACGACCTGCCCAATGCGAACCGACTGGCCGACGAAGTCAAGAATCCCGAAGGAGCCGACGAGGAAGATTACATGGATTTGAAGATCGGGCTTCTCTTCAAGGAAGAAAAGAAAAGGGAAGCCGTGGAATTGGCGGAAGCCCTTTACGAAAAATATCCAAAGGAGGCGCACCTCAAAGGTCTCTGCGAAGTGGTTTCGCCGGCCCGCAAGGAGGAACTGCTCGATTCCCACGAAAAGTTCCGTCTCGGCGATCGGTTTTCGCCCATGTATGGATGCATTCTTGTGACACTTGGCGAATGGGACAGGATCTCTCGCTACCTGGAGCGCCACGAAAAGGAAATTCCGACGGCGAATGACGGCGAGCGCAAAGCCCTGGCCTATTTCCTGGAAAGTTCGAATCGGGACGACTTGATCGAGAAGTTTCGACTCGCGTAAATCTCGGTAAAAAACCGGAACAGACAAACTTGGCGCAGGAACGGCAAATGTGATAATCCACAGCAAAATTCCACGCAATACGAAAGACTATTCCCCGAAATTCGAAAGAAAACGAAGGAAAACGTGGAGCGACCCGTGCGCTTCACATGGAATTCCACGACGAAGCTGGGGATTTTGACAGCATTTGGAGGACATTTAAGGGGTGGCGGTTTCAAGTTGTCAATGCAACACAGCCGCGATTCGACAGTTCCGCAAAAACGAAAAAGCCTCCCGCGAGGGAGGCCGTCTAAATTTTCTGCCTTGC
>CAVGIM010000043.1:0-26270 GCA_963629575.1 Candidatus Methanomethylophilaceae archaeon | reverse complement strand
TCTGCGTCTCTAAGCTCTAAGTTCTGCTCACTAAGCTCTGACACGCCCCTCGCCGAGAAGGCCTGCCTGTCGGCAGACAGGCGCACCCTCCGCCGCCAGGCGGAAACAGGTCGCTTCGCGACAAAAAGCCTTTCGGCAAAAAGTAAAAAGCCCGCTCTGCCTCTCTAAGCTCTAAGTTCTCTCAACTAAGCTCTGATTATTTGAGTAAGCGCCGAATATCTATCTTTAATCGCATGAGCCAAAAAGATCCAAGCGACTATACCCGCTACCAAGAACTTCAGAAGCAGCTCAAGGCGGCAAGCGATTCCTACTACAGGAACGGCTTCTCGCCGATGAGCGACCAGGACTTCGACTTCGGCGTCAAGGAACTCGAAGCGCTCGAAACCGCCCACCCGGAATGGCGAACGGCAAGTTCGGTCACCCAGGAAATCGGAAACGACCTGCTCAACGATTTCGCCAAGGTGGAACATCGGATTCCGATGCTCTCCATTTCGAACGCCTACTCGAAGGAAGAGGTCGAAGATTTTATCCGACAGGCGACGGAACGCGTTCCAAGTGCCAAGGAATGGGTCTGCGAACGAAAGATCGACGGCATCAGCATGTCGCTCACCTACCAGAACGGAATTCTCGTAAAGGCCGCTACGCGGGGGAACGGCTCTGTCGGCGATGACGTGACGGCAAACGTAAAAACCATCGATGACGTTCCGCACAAACTCATCGGCGCCCCTTCGGGGCTTCTCGAAGTCCGCGGCGAAGTCTATATGGAGTTCAAGACGTTCGAACTTTTGAACGACGAACTTGAAGAACGCGGACTCCAGGGATTCCAGAATCCGCGGAACACGGCATCGGGAACGCTCAAGCTCAAGGATCCGAAGGAATGCGCCAAGCGGAACCTGCGATTCCTCGCCTACCATATTCCCGAAGACATCGGCAACAAGAAGCATTCCGAGAACCTGATCGCGCTCAAGTACTTCGGGTTTCACACAAACGAATTCTGGATAGCCCACAGCGCCGAGGAAATCATGAAGATTTCCGACCAGATTCTCGCCGGTCGCGACGCGCTTCCCTATCCCATCGACGGCATGGTCATCAAGCAGAACGATCTGGAACTCCAGCGCGAACTGGGAACGACCGCCAAAAGCCCGCGCTGGGCGCTCGCTTACAAGTTCAAGGCGGAACGCGCCTATGCAAAAGTCCTCTCCATCGATTTCCAGGTCGGGCGAACAGGACGCATCACGCCTGTAGCGAACCTCGAACCGGTGCGCCTCGCGGGAACGACCGTCAAGCGGGCGACTCTTCACAACTTCGACGAGATCGAACGGCTGGGCATCCGCGTCGGCGATACGGTCGGCGTCGAAAAGGGCGGAGAAATCATCCCGAAGATCATCGAGGTCGATCTGACGAAACGTCCCGAGGGAACGCATCCGGTCGAACCTCCGGAACTTTGCCCCGTCTGCGGAACGCCGCTCGCGAAAAACGACGGACAGGTCGATCTGCGCTGCGAAAACCTCCATTGCAAGGCAAGCGTCCAGCGACTGTTCGAGCATTTCGTCTCCCGCGAAGCGATGAACATCGAAAACCTGGGACCGTCGCTCATCGCGGCGCTTCTCGAATCGCACAGAATAGAGAACCTTTCGGACCTCTACCATCTAAAGCAGGACGATCTCGAAAGCCTTGACCGCGTGGGCGAAAAAAGCGCAACGAATGTCCTTTCGGCTATCGAAAAGAGCAAGGGGAGGAGTCTCGAGAACTTTCTCTTCGCCATCGGCATCCGATTCGTCGGACGCACCAAGGCGCGCATTCTCGCCAGGCACTTCGGAACTCTCGAAAGACTCGAAAACGCCACCGTCGAAGAACTCGCCGAAATCCCGGATATCGGCGAACGAATCGCCCAAAGCGTACACGACTTTTTCCGCGACGAATCCTTCCGCAATGAAGTCAATCGGCTTGTCGATGCCGGTCTCCCGACGGAATTCAAGGGAGAGGTCAAGGACCGTTTTCTGGGACAGACGGTCGTTCTCACGGGAACGCTTCCCACGCTCGACCGGAGTTCCGCGCAAAAGCTCATCGAGGACAACGGAGGAAAGGTTTCGAGTTCGGTGAGCAAAAAGACGTCCTGGGTACTAGCCGGCGAAGCGGCCGGTTCAAAGCTCGAAAAGGCAAGGAAGCTCGGCATCGAAATCCATGACGAATCCTGGCTTCTTCGCGAATTATCTAATTTGGAATCATGATGAAGCGAACATTCATTCCGGAAAATTTTCAGGCAGACGACAAGGCGCAAGTCACCGAATACTATCAAAAGCTTCTCCGCGAAGACATTCCGCAAAGCGCGAACTCGCTCCGCGACTGGATTCTGCGCTGGAACGAACTTTCGACCGTCCTTTCCGAAGCGAGCGCACGCCGCTACGTCGCCATGACAAGCCATACGCAGGACGGAAAAATCGCCAAGGCCTACATGGACTTTGTCCAGGAAATCGATCCGATTTGCGAAGATTACGGAAACAAGCTCGAACGCAAGATGATGGCGCACCCGAACGTCGCCGATCTCGAGTGCGAATTCGGCATCTACTTTCGCGATGTCCGCACGAGCCTTTCCCTCTTCAACCCGAAGAACATCCCGCTTTTCACCGAAGAAAGCACCGACATCCAGGACTACCAGAAAATCACGAGCACGATGAGCGTGCAATACAAGGGCGAAACGAAGACCCTCCCGCAGATGTCCGCGCTTTTCACCTCGACCGACAGAAACGTCCGCGAAGAAGCGTGGAAACTAGTCACAAACCGCAGGCTAGAGGACAAGGAACGGCTTGACGCCGCATTCGACAGGCTTTTCAGGCTGCGCATCGAAATAGCGAAGAACTCGGGCTACTCCGACTATCTCGACTACATCTTCAAGGCAAAGTCCCGCTTCGACTACACCCCCAAGGACTGCCGAACATTCCACGAAAGCATCGAGAAAATCGTCCTTCCCCACCTGAGGGATATTTACCGGGAAAAGGCTTCCGCGATGAAGCTCGAACGCCTCCGCCCATGGGACACCAAGGCAGACGCCCTTTCGCGCGAACCGCTAAAGCCGTTTCGCGATGGTTCGGAACTCATCGAAAAGGTCGGCCAGATTTTCGACAGGCTGTCCCCAAAGACATCCGCATACTTTCGCACGCTGAAAGACGAACACCTGATCGATCCGGACAGCCGGGTAGGAAAAGCTCCGGGCGGCTATCAGATAGGCTTCGAGGAAAGCGGCAAGCCTTTCATCTTCATGAACGCGGCGGGAACCGACGGCGACATCTACACGCTTCTCCACGAAAGCGGGCACTCCTTCCAGCAATTCGAAGTCACAAAGATTCCGCTCACCGCCTACCACGACATTCCCTCCGAATTTGCCGAAGTTTCGAGCATGAGCATGGAACTCATCGGATCGACGGACCTTTCGCCATTCTACCCGAACCCCGAAGACGCGAATCGAAGCCGCGCAAGCGAACTCGAAGAAATCGTCTGGCTCTTTCCGTGGGTCGCCTCCATCGACGCCTTCCAGCACCTGCTGTATTCGCACCCGAACCACACCGCAAGCGACCGCAAGGAGATGTGGCTCTCGGTCATGGATCGCTATGACGCCGGAATCGACTATTCGGGATTCGAAGACGCCCGGGCCTATCTGTGGCAAAAGCAGCTGCACCTTTTCGAAGTGCCGTTTTACTACATCGAATACGGAATCGCGCAGCTCGGCGCTCTCCAGGTCTATGCAAATTTTCGCAAGAACCCGGCGAAGGCTCTCGAAAATCTTTTCGCCGCCGAAGCTCTCGGTTCAAGCCGTCCGCTGCCCGAACTTTTCGCCCGGGCCGACATCCGCTTCGATTTTTCCAGGGAAACCATCGAACCTCTGATCCGGGACGTTTGCGACGAATTGTCAAGTCTCCGCAAATCGTCGCACCGTGAAAAAAAATCCCCTTTTACCGCTTGACAAGTTCCAACTGTTTTTACTATCTTTGGGACGCATCCTTTGGAGGGATGGCCGAGTGGTTGAAGGCGCACGCTTGGAAAGCGTGTTTACTTAACTGTAACGAGGGTTCGAATCCCTCTCCCTCTTCTAAACTTTACAAGGTGGCTTATGTCCAATCATCGCGTTTACCTTGACGATATTTATGCAAGCGAAGCCTGCAAGGGCTCTACGTTTCGCGCTGTCGTTATGATGGCTCAAGAAGCTCGCTTTATCAACGAACAGGCTGTCGCAGGTTATCTCCAGCTCTCGTCAAAGCCCACCACCATCGCCATGGACAAGTTCAAGTCTAACCGTCTTACGATGCTCAGTCACGAAGAAGCGGAAGCGCGTCGCGAAAAGGCGAAGCAAGCCGAAACTCGCCAGACAAGCTCCGAGCAGGCAAGCGACGAAACCTCTACGGAATCCGCGAACGACGCATTCGGGATATAGAAAGAATTCCGTTCTCCCAAAAGGTGACCGCAACGGTCGCCTTTTCTATTTTATGAAAAAACTAGCGAGTAAAAGATGAGCCGAGACATTCTTGCAGAAATCATCGCCAAGCGCAAGGCGGACATGGAACGCCAGGGAATCACGTTCGGCATGGACCGCCCCAAGCGAAACCGTCCGCTACATCCTTTCATCGAAAGCCCCGGTACCATTCTCGAAATCAAGCGTTCTTCCCCGTCCAAGGGAAACATCGCGATGGACCTCGACCCCAAGGCGACAGCCCAAAAATACGCAGCGGCCGGAACCTCCGCCATTTCCGTTCTGACCGAATCGAACTATTTCCACGGGTCGCTCGCCGACTTGGACCGTGTCGCCCGCAGCGCCCCGAACGTCGCCATACTTCGCAAGGATTTTCTCCTTTTCCCGGAAGAAATCGATGTCGCATACGATTTTGGAGCGGACGCGGTTCTTCTCATCGCCCGGATTCTTTCGGACGAAGCGATCAAGACGATGGCAGGACGCGCCCGAGCTCTTGGAATGACGCCATTTGTCGAAGTCCGGACCAAGGATGACCTGCGAAAGCTAAAGCTCGTGCAAAAGGACGGAACAACCGTCGCCGGCGTAAACGCCAGAGATCTCAAGACTTTCGCCATGGACCCGCTAGTCCCCGCCGCGTTCCGCAGAGATCTAGGCTCCCGAGCCGTTTTCGAAAGCGGAATTCTCTTGCCGAAAGACGCCGCGTTCGCAAGAAGGCTTGGTTTCGAAGGCATCCTCGTCGGAGAAGCCGCGGCCAAGGCTCCCGACAGCGCGCAGAACCTGGTAAAAGCTTTTCTGGACGCGAAACCAGACCGCCATGGCGCCTTCTGGAAGCGTCTCGCGGAAAGGCGCGAATCGGTCCGCGAAAAATTTCCCGGAAAGCCTCTCGCAAAGATCTGCGGAATCACGAACGCCGAAGACGCCATTCTCGCCGCGGAACTCGGGGCAAACATGCTGGGATTTGTCTTCTACGCAAAAAGCGCAAGAAAGGCCGAAGCGCAGACCGTCCGGAAGATATCGCAAGAAATCCGAAAAAAATTCGGAGACCTCGGACCGCTTCTCGTCGGAGTCGTCGCGGAAAGCGGATCCCCGGAAGAAGCGAGAGCCCTTTCGCTTGCGAGCGAAGGAGCGCTCGACGGCATCCAGTTTCACGGCTACCGCATTCCCGAAGAAAGCGCCATGAACTTCGGAGGCTACGAAGCAAGACGCATCCAGACAGAATCCCAGGCAAAAGACATCCGAAAAGACTATCGCCTATCTTTGCCTCGAACGCTCATCGACGCCTACCAACCCGAAACCCTCGGCGGAACAGGAATGCGGATAGCAGACGCTCTGGTCGATACCGTCCGGGAAAGGAACGCTCTCTGGATGGCCGGAGGCATTTCGCCCGAAAACATCGGAACAATCGTCGAACGATTCCAGCCGGAACTTGTGGACCTATCGTCTTCGCTCGAAAGCTTGCCCGGGAAAAAGGACCCGAAGAAGCTTCAGGATTTTTTCAAGGCTATCCGCTCCGCCTAACAATCGAATTGAAAAGGCGACAGCCGCCTACAAGCGACTGTCGCTAGAAGTGGAGGTGAGGAGAGTCGAACTCCTGTCCAAAACCGCATCCCTGTTCATTCCTACGTGCGTTTCCTTCGTATTTAAAGTCTCGCCGGTTTTCACGCCCAAGAAGGTCGGCGCAAAGCCCAGCCAGCCCCGAAAATTTCGGACTGCACCCCGGAGCACGGCACATTCCTATCCCACATTGCGACCGGAGCTCCTATTCCCGTGGGAGAGGAAGAGGTTCCGGCGTTGCTATAAACTAAGCAGCGAGTGCGTATTCTTCGTTAGCACTTATTGTTTTCCGGTTTTTTAACGAGGCCAACCAGACCCTCGGCACGCAACTTACCCTTCAGCAGCCCTGTCGAAACCAGAGCACCCCCAAGTGAGAAGACATATAAAATATAATAAACTTTCTCCAGGAAAACAAATCCACGCTAAAAGCTCTGGTCGAGACAGATCCCTGTCGATAAAACGCGACCAACGGGAGCGTTTTAGCCGTAACGCCTCGCGTTACGCCCCGAAGGGGTGAGACACGGCGAAAAGCCGGGGCGAAGCAAACCAGAGCACCCCCAAGATAAAATTACAGAAAGAAATATAGCAAACTTCCGCAAGAAACGCAATAGGCAATCACAAAAGCTCTGGTTGAGACAGGTCCCTGTCGATAAAACGCGACCTTTTTTTGTCAATTTCCATCAAATATCCTATATTCGGATTTTCACAACCAACCATAACTTGAAGATGATTCGAAAAATATTCCAGATTCTTGCCGCATCAGCGATACTTCTATCCATTGCGGCATGTAGCAACGACAAAGCCTTGGAAAACAAGGTTTTTTGCGTAAACGATTTAGGCCACAAGAAAGTTGGCGTCCAGATCGGCAACACGGCGGACATTTACGCTTCCGACTTCGGAGGCGACACCGCCAAAATTCAGGTAGAGCGCTACACGAAGCTCGCCGACGCCATCCAGGCGCTTCTCCAGGGAAAAATCGACGCCGTCCTCAGCGACGACCAGCCGGCCAAAGCGTTTGTCGAACAGAATCCGTCGCTTCGAATCCTTGACGAAATCTTTGTCGAAGAAACTTATGCCGGAGTTGTCGCCAAGGGAAACGAGGCTCTCCTCGACAGCGTAAACGCAGCCATCCGCAAGCTCAAGTCCGACGGAACTTACGATTCCATCTTCAACACATACATCAAAAAAAGCGGATCGTTCCATTATTCCCAAAAGGTCAAGGACGCGCCAAAGCTTATCCTTTCGACTAACGCGCTGTTTCCGCCTTACGAATATCACACGGTAGAGGGCATTGTCGGCATCGACATCGAAATCGGCAAATATATCGCGGATTATCTCGGACGCTCGCTAGAAATCCAGGACATCGAGTTCGATGCCATCATCAATGCGGTAAGTTCCGGCAAGGCGGACATCGGATTTTCCGGATTCACCGTTACCGAGGAACGGAAACAGTCCATCAATTTCACCGATACATACGCCGATAACAAGGTGGTTGTCGTTGTCCGCGGCGACGAGAAAGCGATTTCCGGGGAAAGCTTCGGGGATCATTTCTACAAGAATTTCGTCAAGGATGCGCGCTGGAAGTACATCGTCCAGGGACTCGGAAACACGCTGCTCATTTCCTTCTTTGCCGCGCTTTTCGGCATTTTCGCGGGTTTCCTTATCGCGGTCGTCCGGACTAGCAACGAAATGAACGGCAACTTCAAGATTCCGAATGCAATCGGAAAGGCTTACGTCGCGATTGTCCGCGGAACGCCGATGATGGTCCAGCTGCTTATCATCTACTATATCGTCTTCTCTTCGGTGAACATCAACAAGATTCTAGTCGCCATCATCGCTTTCGGCATCAATTCGGGCGCCTACGTTTCCGAAATCATCCGCGGAGGGATCAAGGGAGTCGATCCGGGGCAAATCGAAGCGGGCAGAAGTCTCGGACTCCGTTTCCGTACGATTCTCGTTTCGATTGTCTATCCGCAGGCGGCGAAAAATTCACTGCCCGCTCTCACCAACGAATTCATTTCGCTTATCAAGGAAACGTCGATTTGCGGCTACATCGGTCTCACCGACCTGACGCGCGCTGGCGACATCATCCGCAGCACGACTTACGAAGCGATGCTTCCGCTTCTCGCCGTCGCCGCCATCTATTTTATCCTCGTCGCGAGCCTTTCGGCATGCGTCGCCCGTCTCGAAAAAAGGTTGAAGAAAAATGAACGATAATCGCGAAATTCTCATCCAGATCAAGAATCTGGGCAAGTCCTACGGGGACAAGCAAATTTTGAAGGGAATTTCCCTCGACATTCACAAGGGCGACGTTATCGCGGTCATCGGGCCTTCCGGCTGCGGCAAATCGACGTTTTTGCGTCTGATGAATCTTCTGGAACGTCCGACCGACGGCGACATTCTGCTCGACGGCAAGAGCATTCTCGCCAAGGATGTTCCGAGCCATCTCGTCCGCGAGCGTATCGGCATGGTTTTTCAGCAGTTCAATCTGTTTAAAAACATGACCGCGCAAAAGAACATCCTGTTTGCCCCGGTCAAGCTCGGAAAAATGACCGTTTCCGAAGCCGAAGCGAAATCGAAGGAACTTCTCGAACGGATAGGGCTTTCCGATCGGGCGAACCATTACCCCGCACAGCTTTCCGGCGGACAGCAGCAACGCATCGCCATCGCGCGGGCCCTCGCCATGAATCCCGAAGTCATTCTTTTCGACGAACCGACCAGCGCGCTCGACCCGGAAATGGTCGGCGAAGTACTAAAAATTATGAAGGACCTCGCAAGCTCCGGCATGACGATGGTCGTCGTTACGCACGAGATGAGCTTCGCCCGCGAAGTCGCCAACCGGGTTCTCTTCCTTGCCGACGGCGTTATCAAGGAAGACGGCACGCCCAAGGAAATCTTCGAAAATCCGAAAGACGAACGTCTCAAGGATTTCCTTTCCGCTCTCCGAAAATAGGGCGGGCGAAAATAGAACGGAAAAAGAAAAAGGCCTCGCGAACACGCAGAGCCTTTTTTGTATTCAAACTAAAAGTCTATCCTAGCTTGTTTACGAGAAGCGTCTTGGCGGCAAAGGTTTCCCTGTCTATCCACTTCACCAGGAGAGACACCTTGTTCGAAGCGTCCAGGGCGTTCCAGTAAGCGTCGAGCGTCTTTTCCGCGGAATCGAAGATGGGCATCCACTGGGGAACGCCTTCAAAGGAAGGGATCGGGCTTCCGTTCGTCACGTAGGTCGAAACGAAGTGCCCGAGACCCGGAAGCGCCTTTTCATAGCTGAACGTTTCGCGAATGCAGCCCGCCTCTTCCGAGTTGTCCGCGGACTTGAGAACCGAAAGCTGATACACGTATGGGCTTGCCGCGCGATACGTAATCCCCGAAATGCGCGGCGTGAAATTCGGCGCGTCGTCTTCGTATTCCCTGGTCGAAAGGGCGCTTTCGAAGGTCCCTCCCAGACGAATCGCATCGAAAATCGTATCGGTCTGGTCCCCGTTCGTTACGATATGGGCGTTCGGCAGGCTGCGCGCCGGATAGTAGATAATCAGGTGCGGATCGGAAAGCTTGCTTTCGTCAAAGGCCCGAGTCCTGACAAATCCCGAATCTTCCAGTTCGAAGACACGGTTCCGGCTGTTTTCGCTCCGCCCCATGATCCAGTAAACCTGGACAAGGGACTTGCCATCCGGAGACGTTCCAAGCACGATTCCCCTGCCGGGATAGGGATTTGTGGACAGATTCTGAAAATTCTTTTCGGCCTTGGATTGGTAGCTCATCGGAAACCTCGCATTGTGTTGCGCCGAAATATAGAAAAGATGCCAGAGAAGGATTTTAAAAGATTTCGAACCGGAAAGCCAGCGTGCAGCATGGAAACGGACAGACTGTTTCAAAGTGAAACATATATTGAAACAGAATTCTCTTTTTTTTTCGTTTTTTCGCCATTTTATCCAAAAATTTTCCCAAAATATCTGTTGGCACGATTCTTGCGTAGCACAAAGCGAACAAAGATGCCGCACGATGCGGCGCAAATTTCAACAAACGAGGTAAAATCACCATGATCAAGCCACTTGCAGACAGAGTCTTAATCGAACCCGCTCCGGCAGAAGCCAAAACCGAAAGCGGTCTCTACATTCCCGACAACGCAAAGGAAAAGCCGATGCAGGGAACGGTCGTTGCGGTCGGTCCCGGCAAGAAGGACGAATGCGGCAAGACGGTCGCGATGGACGTGAAAGTCGGCGACAAGGTTCTCTACGGCAAGTACAGCGGAACCGAAGTCGCGGTCGAAGGCAAGGACTATCTGATCGTCCGTGAAAGCGATATTTTCGCAATCCTCTAACACAGAATTTATTGACTAGGAGAATTCAAACATGGCAAAGCAACTGAAATTCGACGTAGCCGCCCGCGAAGCATTGATGAAGGGCGTAGACAAGCTCGCCAACGCGGTCAAGGTCACCTTGGGTCCCAAGGGCCGCAACGTGATGATCGGCAAGTCCTACGGGGCCCCGAACGTTACGAAAGACGGCGTGACCGTCGCGAAGGAAGTCGAACTCGAAGATACCTACGAAAATCTCGGTGCCCAGATGGCGAAGGAAGTCGCAAGCAAGACTAGCGACGCCGCGGGCGACGGAACGACGACAGCGACAGTCCTCGCGCAGGCGATTACCCGCGAAGGTCTCAAGAATGTCGCCGCGGGCGCAAATCCGATGGACATCAAGCGCGGCATGGATGCGGCCGTAAACGCCGTCATCGAAAAGCTCGCCAAGATGGCCGTCAAGGTAAACGGCAAGGAACACATCGCCCAGGTGGCGACGATTTCCGCAAACAATGACGCCGAAATCGGCGAACTTCTCGCCGGCGCGATGGAAAAGGTCGGCAAGGACGGCGTCATCACTCTCGAAGAATCGAAGACCGCCGAAACGACTCTCGATGTCGTCGAAGGCATGCAGTTTGACCGCGGCTATCTTTCCCCGTATTTCGCGACCAACACGGAAACGATGGAAGTGAGCCTCGAAAATCCGTTCATCCTGCTCTACGACAAGAAGATAAGCTCGATGAAGGATCTGCTTCCGATTCTCGAACAGGTCGCAAAGCAGGGCAAGGCGCTCCTCATCGTCGCCGAAGATGTCGATGGCGAAGCGCTCGCTACGCTCGTCGTAAACAAGATCCGCGGAACGCTGAAAGTCGCGGCCGTCAAGGCTCCGGGATTCGGTGACCGTCGCAAGGCGATGCTCCAGGATATCGCGATTCTGACCGGTGGCCAGCTCGTCTCGGAAGAGACCGGCGCAAAGCTCGAAGACGCTCCGATTACGGTTCTCGGACGCGCGAAGTCCGTCACCATCACCAAGGACAACACGACAATTGTCGAGGGTGCGGGCGATGCCGCCGCCATCAAGGCTCGTGTCGGCCAGATCAAGAAGCAGATCGAGACGACGACCAGCGACTACGATCGCGAAAAGCTCCAGGAACGCCTGGCAAAGCTCGCCGGTGGCGTTGCCGTAATCAAGGTCGGCGCAGCGACCGAAGTCGAAATGAAGGAAAAGAAGGACCGTGTCGATGACGCGATGCATGCAACCCGTGCCGCAGTCGAAGAAGGCATCGTTCCGGGCGGCGGAGTGGCGCTCATCCGCGCGGCAAGCGCAATCGACGAACTCAAGCTCGACAACGCCGACGAACAGACGGGCGCAAAGATCATTCGCCGCGCCATCGAGGAGCCGCTTCGCCAGATTGTGAAGAATGCGGGTCTCGAAGATTCCGTCATCGTGAACAAGGTCAAGGAAGGCAAGGACGGCTTCGGCTACAACGCCAAGACGGACACCTACGAAGACCTCATCGCCGCCGGCGTTATCGATCCGGCCAAGGTGACAAAGACCGCTCTGAAGAACGCATCTTCCATTGCGTCGATGCTTCTCTCGACGGACTGCGTCATCGCCGAAAAGAAGGAAGACAAGCCAGCTCCGATGCCGCAAGGCATGGGCGGCGGAATGGGCGGAATGATGTAATCTTTCCAAATTCCGTAAAGCAGTCCGGCACCGCCATGCGGCACCGGGCTGTTTTTTTTTGCGTTTTGTTTCAAAATTAAACAGGAAATCGTCCCAATCGGCACTTTTTCTCCTAAAGTCCAAATGGCACGCATTTTGCTGTTATAATTTTGGATTATCAAACGATAAAGGGAAAACCATGTCCGAAGAAAGCAAGAACGCCCCCGAAAGCGACGAAATCGTCCAGAAAGCGGAAGAGGCGATGAATTCCACAGCCGAAAAACAGGCCGAGCAAAACGTCGAAAAGAACGACGAAAAAGAAGAAGCGGACAAGCCCGCCGAAATTTCCGAACTGGACAGGGCCAAGGAGGAAATCGATACGCTCAAGGCGCAAGTCGCCGAAAACAAGGATCGCTATGTCCGCCTGATGGCCGAATTCGACAATTTCCGCCGTCGCACCGCCAAGGAACAGCTAGACTTAATCGAAACGGCCAACGCCAAGCTTCTCGAAAAGCTTTCCGAAGTTCTCGACAACTTCGAGCGCGCCGCCCATCCGGACAACAACCGGCAAAAGGACTACGACGCATTCGCCAAGGGCATCCAGATGATTCACGACCAGTTCGCGAAGATTCTGAAGGACGCTGGCCTGGAACAGCTCGATCCGGTTGGAGAGCCTTTTGACCCGAACTATCACGAAGCCCTGATGCGCCAAGCCTCGGACAAGATTCCCGAGTCTCACGTGATCCAGGTTTTCCAGAAAGGCTACAAGCTCAAGAACAAGCTCTTGAAAACGGCAAAGGTCATCGTTTCTTCCGGAACCGCTTCAAAATGAAACGTTTTCCGAAAACGAACGCCAAAACAACAAATTTAAGGCACTTTGAAAATTGGCACGCATTTTGCTAATTCAAAGGCGAAAAAAAATTAAGGAGATTTATCCATGAGCAAGATTATCGGTATCGACTTAGGAACGACAAACAGCTGCGTCGCCGTAATGGAAGGCGGAAAGCCTGTCGTCATCGCCAACGCGGAAGGATTCCGCACCACCCCGTCCATCGTCGCGTTCGGAAAGAACGGAGAACGGCTCGTCGGGCACGTCGCAAAGCGCCAGGCGATTACCAATCCGGAAAACACTATCTATTCCATCAAGCGTTTCATGGGACGTCGCGCCGGGGAATGCAGCGATGCGGAAAAGCACATGCCCTACAAGATTGTCGGTTCGGGAAGCGACCTGCTCCGCGTAAAGATCGGAGACAAGGAATTCGCCCCTCCCGAAATTTCGGCAATGGTCCTGCAGGCGATGAAGAAGACCGCGGAAGACTACCTGGGACAGCCGGTCACGCAGGCCGTGATCACCGTTCCCGCCTACTTTAGCGATTCCCAGCGCCAGGCGACAAAGGACGCCGGAAAGATCGCGGGTCTCGACGTTCTCCGAATCGTGAACGAACCGACCGCGGCGGCTCTCGCCTACGGACTCGATTCGAAAAAGAGCGAAAAGGTCGCGGTCTATGACCTCGGCGGCGGAACCTTCGATATTTCCATCCTTGAAATCGACGACGGCATGTTCACCGTCAAGGCGACAAATGGCGATACGATGCTCGGCGGCGACAACTTCGACGAAGTCATCATCGACTGGATCAACGATGAATTCAAGAAGGCGAATCCGGGAATCGACCTGAAGAGCGACAAGATGGCCCTGCAGCGCCTGAAGGACGCCGCGGAAAAGGCGAAGATCGACCTCTCCGCGACAACTTCGACAAACATCAACCTGCCGTTCATCACCGCAGACGCCACAGGTCCGAAGCACTTGGACTTGACGCTCACCCGTGCGAAATTCGACCAGATCACCGCGCACCTCGTGGAGCGTACCGTCGGTCCCTGCAAGAAGTGCCTGCAGGATTCGGGACTGAACCTCTCCGACATTGACGAAGTGATTCTCGTCGGCGGATCGACCCGCATTCCGGCGGTCCAGGCGAAGGTCAAGGAATTTTTCGGCAAGGAACCGAACAAGGGCGTAAACCCGGACGAAGTCGTGGCCATCGGCGCCGCGGTCCAGGGAGCCGTTCTTTCGGGAGACTCTTCCGTGAAGGACGTCCTTCTGCTCGACGTGACACCGCTTTCCCTCGGTATCGAAACGCTCGGCGGCGTGATGACAAAGCTCATCGACCGCAACACGACCATTCCGACCAAGAAGAGCCAGGTCTTCAGCACGGCCGAAGACAACCAGTCCGCCGTGACGATTCACGTCTTGCAGGGCGAACGCACATACGCTCGCGACAACCGCACCCTCGGACACTTTGATCTCACCGGCATCAGCCCGAAGCCGCGCGGAGTGCCCCAGATCGAAGTCACTTTCGACATCGACGCGAACGGCATCGTCCACGTCAGCGCCAAGGACAAGGAAACCGGCAAGGAACAGTCCATCAAGATTACGACATCGAGCGGTCTTTCCGAAGCGGATATCGAACGCATGAAGAAGGACGCCGAGGCGAACGCCGAAAAGGACAAGGCGGACCGCGAACGCGAAGATGCGAAGAACCGCGCCGAACAGACAGTCTATCAGGCGGAAAAGCAACTGAAGGAACTCGGCGACAAGATCCCGGCGGATACCAAGAGCCAGCTCGAAGCCGCTATCCAGGAAATCAAGGACAAGAAAGAAAACGGTTCCAAGGACGAAATCGACGCGGCAATCAACAAGCTGCAGAGCATGATTTCCTCGATGGCCGGAGCCGCCCAGGGCGGTCCTTCCGCGGATGCCTCTTCCGCTCCGCATGCAAGCGAAGCTCCGAAGGGAAACGGCAAGAACGACGGTCCGATCGACGCAGACTACACAGTCGTTGACGACGACAAGAAGAAATAATGCGACTTGCCGACTAGAGAATAACGAGGATTTTCCTTTCGCGAGGAAGGGAAATCCTTTTATGTATTTGATCCTTTTACACGGAACGAATTATGGCAGAGAAAAGAGATTACTACGAAGTATTGGGCGTTGCGAAAAGCGCTAGCGCGGACGAAATCAAGCACGCCTACAAGAAGCTCGCCATCAAGTATCACCCGGACAAGAACCCCGGCAACAAGGAGGCGGAAGAAAAGTTCAAGGAGGCTGCCGAAGCCTACGAAGTTCTTTCCGACCCGAAGAAGCGCGCCCAATACGATCAGTTCGGACACGCGATGCCGGGCGGTGGCGCAGGCGGAGCCGGCGGGTTCGGCGGATTCAGCAATTTCGAGGACATCTTCAGCCAGTTCGGAGACATCTTTGGTGGCGGGTTTGGCGGATTCGGCCGGTCGTCGAGATCTTCGCGGCAAGGACCGCCGCGTGGACAGGATCTCCAGATTCGAATCGCCCTTTCCTACAAGGAAATTCTCGAAGGTGCAACCAAGAAAGTCCGCCTGAAACGCTATGCGCCCTGTACGGAGTGCGCGGGCAGGGGCGGTTCGGACGTCAAGACATGCCCGACATGCCATGGTACGGGTCGTATCCAGCGCGTGACGCGGTCGTTCTTCCAGATGGTCAGCGAATCGGTATGCTCGGATTGCGGCGGTCTCGGCGAAGTCATCGGGAAACCGTGCTCCGTCTGTCACGGCGAAGGTCGGAACCTCGAAGAGGAAACGATTTCCATCAAGATTCCGGTCGGCATTTCGGAAGGGCAGTACTTGACGCTCCGCGGCGAAGGACACGCGGGTCCGCGCGGAGGCGCTTCGGGAGACCTTCTCGTCGTCATCACCGAAAAGAAGGACGATTTCTACACGCGCGAAGGCGACGATCTGCACTGTTCGATAGACATTCCGGTCTATAAGCTTGCCCTTGGCGGAACACAGCGCATCCCGACACTCGAAGGCGGAGAGCTTTCCATCAAGATCCAGGCGGGAACCCAGCCCGGATCCGTGTTCCGCCTAAAGGAACAGGGACTGCCCCCGCTGAACGGCAAGAGTCGCGGCAACCTCTTTGTCGAGGTGAACGCTTCCATTCCGACCGACCTTTCTTCCAAGGAAAAGGACCTTTACAGGCAGCTCGCCGAACTTCGCAAGGACAAGGACACCGCAAAGGAAAACAGCCTGCTCGAAAAGGTCAAGGGATTCTTCTCGTAGAGGCGCCACATGGAAGTCAAGATACTTCCCCAGCCGGACGACGTGACATGCGGACCGACCAGTCTGCATGCCATCTATCACCATTACGGCTACAGGATTTCCCTTCCCAGGCTGATAGACGAAATCGAGATGCTCGAAGGCGGCGGGACGCTGGGCGTTTTCCTGGGGCTAGACGCTATCAAGCGCGGCTTCGACGCGACCATACACTCCGTCAACCTGCAGATTTTCGACCCGACATGGGTCGATCTGTCCATGGAGGAGCTTGCCGAAAAGCTCCGGCTGGAATACGCCGCGAAGAAACGCGCCAAGCTAAGGCTCGCCATCAAGGCCTACATCCGCTTTCTCGAAGCGGGCGGCGTCATCAACCTCAAGGATTTTCGACCCGGACTCTTCGACCGCTACTTTAAAAAAGACGTACCGCTCATCGCGGGCGTTTCTACTACATTTCTATACCAGAGCAAGCGCGAATACACGAATTCGGAAAACATGTCCGTTTTCGACGATATTCACGGCGATCCGATGGGACACTTCATCGTCGTCTATGGCGAAAGCGACGAGAAGAAGTTTCTCATCGCCGATCCGGACAGCACCAATCCGATAGCCCACAACAACTACTACGAAGTGGAACGCAACCGCCTGGTGCACAGCATCTTGCTAGGCATCCTCACTTACGACAGTCTGATTCTCGCCATCCAGCCGAAGAAAAAATGAAAAAGATCATCGTTGTAAACAATCCGAAGAACTGGAAGTTCCATGTTCCGGAAGTCGATATAGTCTCGGCAAAAGACTACCTGACGAAAACCGACTATACCATGATGCGCAACGTGCGCGTCTTCAATCTCTGCAAGGATTACAGCTACCAGAGCAAGGGCTACTACGTCTCGCTCCTCGCGGAGGCTCGCGGGCACAAGGTGATTCCCAACGTCAAGAGCATTCGCGACTTCAAGGCGCCAGCGGTCGTCAAGAACATTTCGGACGAGATCGATGACCTTATCCAGAAGAGTTTAAAAAAACTCACCGGCACCGAATTCACCCTTTCTATCTATTTCGGACAGAACGTCAGCCCGCAATATCTCGAACTTTCCGAAGAGCTTTACCGTCTTTTCCAGGCTCCCCTGCTCCGCGCGCATTTCGTCTTCAAGAAGAAATGGCTCATCCAGAGCATCGGCCCTATCTGCGTAAACGAGATTCCGGAATCCCACCTGGACATGGTCGATCAGTTCGCCAAGGAATATTTCGACAAGAGCCGTTTCACGTCGGCACACCCGGACGAATACCTGTACGACCTCGCCATTCTCGTGAATCCCGACGAAAAGGAACCGCCATCGAACGCCAAGGCCATCCAGAAATTTATCGCGGCCGCGGAAAAGACGGGATTCCGCGTCGAACTCATCACGAAAAAGGATTATCACCGAGTCGGCGAATTTGACGCTCTCTTCATCCGGGAAACGACGAACGTCAACCATCACACCTATGCCTTTGCAAGGCGCGCCCAGTCCGAAGGCATCGCCGTCATCGACGATCCGGACAGCATTCTCCGCTGTTCGAACAAGGTCTATCTGCAGGAACTCATGACCGTCGGAAAGATTCCCGCGCCGCACACGATTATCGCCCATTCCGAAAACCGGCACGAGCTTTCCAAGGCTATCGGCTTTCCGATGATTCTCAAGGCGCCGGATTCGAGCTTTTCCATGGGAGTCGTAAAAGTCAAGGACGAAGAGGAACTGCAGACCCAGCTCGACAAGATGTTCGAAGGGAGCGACCTCATCATCGCGCAGGAATTCACGCCGACAAAATTCGACTGGCGAATCGGCATCCTGGACGGACGACCGTTCTACGCCTGCCGCTACTACATGGCAAAGGACCACTGGCAAATCTACAACTGGAATTCCAAGAACAAGGACGATGTCTGCGGGCTTTACGATTGCGTTCCCCTCGACGACGTTCCCCATGGAATCATCAAGGCGGCGCTCCGCGTCGCGGCCCTCATCGGAAACGGGCTCTACGGTGTCGATCTCAAAGAGGTGAACGGCAAGCCGATGGTCATCGAAGTGAACGACAACCCGAGTATCGACGACGGGGTCGAAGACCAGCTCGGCGGAGAAAGAATCTACCTGAACGTCATGCATTCCCTGCGACGCCGGATCGAGGAACGCATGAACTCGGCGCAACAGCGCCTGTTGCAACATCACGGAATCGATTCGTTTGTATGAAATCACCCTGGCACATTTTTGAACGCTTCGGGCTCGAGCTCGAATACATGATAGTCTCCAAGGATTCGAAAAAGGTTCTTCCCAAAGTCGATGCGGTTCTCGGCAAGGACGAAAACGGAGAGAACCTTTCGGATATCGAACACGGGCCGGTCGGGCTTTCGAACGAACTCGTTTCGCATGTCCTGGAATTCAAGTGCGCGGAACCCGCCCGATCGCTCGCCGGGTGGGACGAGATCTTTCACCGGGAAGTCCTTTCCGCAAACGAAAAGCTTTCTTCTGTCGGCGGAGAGCTTCTCCCGTCCGCGGCGCACCCGTTCATGGATCCGATGACGGAAACGGTTCTCTGGCCATACGACTGCAACGAAATCTACGAAGCCTACAACCGCATTTTCGATTGCCGCGGCCACGGCTGGGCGAACCTCCAATCGACGCACCTGAACATTTCCTTTTCCGGAGACGAGGAATTCGGAACGCTCCACGCGGGAATCCGCCTGCTCCTTCCGCTGATTCCGGCGGTCGCCGCTTCGAGCCCCTATCTCGATTCGCGGTTTACGGGCTTCAAGGACGCCCGCATCGAAACCTACCGCCACAACCAGGAAAAGATTCCGAGCATTACGGGCAAGGTCATCCCCGAGGCGGTCTTTACCGAGGCGGACTACAACCGGTTCATCTTCGAAAAAATCGAAAAGGACATTGCGCCATTTGACAGGGAAAAACTCCTGAACCACTTTTTCCTGAACAGCCGCGGAGCCATTGCGCGCTTTGACCGCGGCGCGATGGAAATCCGGCTGGTCGATATCCAGGAATGCCCCAAGGCGGACGTCGCCATTGCGGAATTTGAAGTCGCGATTCTCAAGGCCCTTGCGGGCGGAATTTTTGCCTCCCAGGCAGCGCAGCGCGCGTTCGATACGGACCGTCTGGCAAAAATTCTCCTTGCGACCGTGAAGGATGCCGAAGGCGCTGTCATCGACGATGCGGATTATCTTCGGCTGTTCGGTATCGACGCGCCCTCCATGCGGGCCTCGGACTTGCTAAAGGAAATTTTCGCCAAGGTCCGCGAAAACGTTTCCGAAAAATCAAGGAAAGTTCTCGAACGGATTCTCGAGCGCGGAACGCTTGCGAACGCCCTTTTCCAAAGGCTTGGCGTGGCGCCGTCTAGGGAAGACCTTGTCCGCGAATACGCAAGGCTCGCCCGGTCGCTTGCGGAAAACACGCTCTATGTCTAAGCGCGAATTTTCCGTCTTTCTCAGCTGCGAACACGCTTCGAACGCGGTTCCGGAATTTCTCTTTCGATATTTCGAGGGGCGCGCCGCCCAAAAAGTCCTCAAGACGCATCGGGCATACGACATCGGCGCGGCGGATGTCTTTTGGGAACTCGCCAAGATTCTCCATCCCGACTACGCCATCCAGGGCGCCTACACGCGACTCGCTATCGACTTGAACCGGAACTGCGACAGAAACCACCGCTATTCCGAATACACGGGAACCGTTTCCGAGACCGAAAGAAAGTTTCTGGAAGGTTACTTCAGCGGCTATCGCGCCGCTTTTCTCGAAGCGGCAAAGCGCAAGCTCGAAAGGAATAACGCCGCCCGGATTCTGCATCTTTCGATTCACAGCTTTACACCGGAGTTAAACGGAAAAGTCCGCAACGCGGACTTGGGAATTCTCTACGACCCGGCGAGAAGCGCGGAAGCGAAACTGGCGCGAAGATTCCGCGAAAGCCTAAAAAGCTACGCGCCGGAACTCCGCATCCGGTTCAACTATCCCTACCTCGGAAAAACGGACGGCCACGCGACCGCGCTCCGCAAGATTTTTCCCCAGGCGAAATATCTCGGTTTCGAAATCGAAATGAACCAGGCTCTGCTCCAAAATTCCAACCCGGAAGATATTGCGCAAATGCTCGCGACCGCGGTACCGGAATAGGGCTTACGCTCTGGCAAACAGCGACAAGCGACAGGAAAAGTCAATCCAGGCGGCTTTTCCTCTAGGAGAAGAACTCGTCGAAATCCTCGGTACCCACAGGCTCTCCGGGATCCACGCCCGCGTCGGTCGCGTCCCATTCCTTGCCATCTTCCAAGCCAAGCCTTTCCAGCATCTCGGCGTAATCCGGGGATTTCGGATCGTTCAAAGTCTCTTTCAAATTCAAGTAACCGTATGGGCCGCCGCAGTTTTCCGGAGGGCATTTTCCCTTGGCGGCGCGGATAAAGCTTCCCTGTTCGCGACTGTCTATCACCTCTTCGAGTTCTATCCGGTGTTCCCACGTGTCGCCAAAGTCATAGACATACATCATCTTCTGGCCAGGCGTCTTGAAGACCTGCCTGAGCTTCCTTTTGCGGGCATCGATCGCTTCGAACATGTCGTCTTCGTGAGGAATCGCGATGGGCACGCCGCGGAAAGTCTTTTCCGAGAATTCCCACAGATGTCCGCCTGCCCAACCCATCGACTGGAGGATGACATCGCTAAATTCCTTGAACGAAATGCCGCAAGGAACCTCGACACGCCTCCATACCGGCGGCTTCGACACGTTTTTCAACTGGATTTTGAAAACGAACTTCTTGGACATGTTACCTCCTTTTGACAAGCCTTGCATAGCCCTGGGCGTTCCATTCGGGAGCGTTCTTGGCGAACGGCGGTTTGGATTCGCTTCGGAATTCGAATTCGTTATCGCTATCGTCTTTCCATTTTGCGCCCGAGGAAAAATCCGCACCGTCCGAGACAATGGAATCCGCGGCAGAAACCAGAACGGCCCGCAGATCGAGTTTGTCATTTTTTGTCGCAATGCAAAGGTCCGGCGCGTTAAAAGGTTCCATTCCCAGGGTGAATATCGAGTCGGACGTTTCGACAAAGTTGAGGAACGCTTCGAGCGGAACATCGCCGCTTGCCAGATCTTCAAAAGACTTTTTGCTCCAGGCGCACCCCGAATTTTCAATATAGACACCCAAGGCTCCCGCATCCAGAATCTTTTTCGCGACGTTCAGGAACGATTCCAGATCCGCATCCGTCTTGACATGAAACCGCAAGAAGAAAAGCGACTTGTGCGCCGCGATTGCCGTTTTTTCTTCGGCGGAAAGCGCAAAGTGTTCCGAAAAAATCGCTTCGAGCCCTGCGACAGCCCCCTGCAAAATCGGTTCGAAAAAAATCGAGGAGCCGGGAAACATCATCTGCTTTTTGCTTAAGTCGAAGTTCAATTTTTCCAGAAGAAATTTTGGAGCGTCTTCCTTGGAAACGGGAAGAGGAAATGCGATGGTAAACGGTTTCATCTTTCAAGGGTCTCCCTGAGTTTCTTGGCCGAGAAGTCCTTTTGCAAAAGCAGCTTCGCGACGCCGCTTTTTTGCAGGACATGTCCCAGATAAACCTGTTCCGTCTGTCCGGGCGTAGGAACAAATATACATTTCGCGCCGAGACATTCCAAATCCATCACGGTGCTGTATCCCGGACGCGAAACGATTCCTTTTGCGCTTTTCACGGTTTTCGCAAGCACGCCCGTTTCCAGGTGGTTGAAAAGCGTCACGTTCGGCGGAGCTATCGGAAGTTCGCTCTCGCCCGGAAGCCCGCGGACAACCGCATGTTTTCCGGGAATCTTCGCAAAGGCTTGCAGCACGAGATTTTCGAACGAAGTCCGCATCGGTTCGGGTCCCGAAAGGATAGCCAGGAGGTCAAATTCCCTTTCCGGGCGTTCCGCAATGGGACGGAGAAGACATTCCTTCGCAAAGCGCGATTGCGGTCCGATGAACTTCACTTTTTTCGCAAAGCATTCCGGGTAGCGGACATGCGAAAGCTTTCCCGCAAGGCCGGGGGCTTCCGCATAGTCGGGCACCCAGATTTCGTCAAAAGCCTGCATTCTTCGCCTGTGCCAAGCGACCCCAAGCCCTTCCAACGCGGAAAACGGTCCCGGAAAGGCGATGCGCAGCTGGTGCGTCATGTAGATATTCTTCGCGCCAGCCGCATAGAAGCCAAAGCGATTGTCCGAAAGAATGACGTCGTATCCGCGTTCCCTGACAAGGCGTTCCGCTATCTCGTGTTCGCCCCGGATCACCCTCGCGATGCGCCGATAATTGGCAAGCAGCCAGAAAGGCATTTCGAAACCGCGCTTCGGGTAGCGAATTCCATAGCCCGGTATCTCGAGTTGTGTCAAATCGGGAAATTCTCCCCGGTAGAGAGCGGACATTTTCCCCGAAACCGCCAAATCGACTTCGGCACCCTGCAAAAGGAACTTGCGAATAAGCGGAATCGTTCGCGTCGCGTGTCCCAGCCCCCAGTCAAGCGGAGCGACCAGTATCTTCATTTGGCGTCCGAAATCCAGGCGTTAGCCCAGTCCCCGTGGTCGCAGTCCATGTTTTCGCCTTTTTCTACGCGAAGGTCGAGCGTGCGCGAAGGAGGAATTTGAACAAGAACAATCGAGGTATCACCGGCATACAGACGCTTCGACCGCCACAGTTCCTTGCCGTCCGAAAAGAGGGAGAACGAGGCGCCATCGCCGCAAGCGCTCTCGTCGTCCAGTCCGACAACCGCATGGAAACGCCCTTCCAACTTGCCGAAAGAGCACTTTCCGTCGGCGCAAAGGTCGATGACTATCGAAGAATTCGCATGGGAACCGATTCCGTAGCGATAAGGCTCGCCGCCTAGTCGCAGCGTGTGATGCTCCACGCTTTCGTTCCGTTCCGGATTTCCCCAGTCCTGCGAAGCGCTCGCAAAAGGCAAGAGGGAGAGCAGCCGAACCGATTCTCCAGCGACAAACACGTCGCGCAAGATGCGTACCGTATCGTCCGGCACATAGAAATCGAAGCGGTATCGGAAAAGTCCCTCCGAGATTTCCTGGACAGAGACGGAATCCGTCGAATTTTCGATGACACCGTGCAAGGTCAGGGAATCGCCTCGAAATAGGTCGTATGCGACGGATTCGTCAAAGCTCTTCGTCACGACAAAGCGACCGTTCGAGAGTTCGCCGACAGAGATTCCCTGCGCGTAGAGAGAAAGTCCATGCTTCGAAGCGATGCGGTGAATCGTCAGCGGGTAGCCGAAAAGACGGTTCTCCGAGAGAACCTTTTCCACGCGATACCCGTCAAGGATCGAATTGACCTGGTCCGTCGTCTTGAACCCGACCACGCGAGATTCCCGGTTTACCTTCCCATAGCCGTCCTGCCCTCGAACAAGGTAGATGTGTCCGCCACTCAGATTCTGGTATTTCGCAAAGTCGTCTGTCGTCCAGTTCATGAAAGTCCGTTCGCTAAAGCTCGAATGCCCCGAGGCGAGCATCTGCCAAGGCCGGGCGTAGATGAAAATGGAATTTTCGGGAAAATCCCTGAGCCTTGCGTTCAGGTAGTTTTCCTCTCCCAAAAGCTTGTTCCGGTAGTAGAGCATGTTCGCGTCGAAACTCGAAGCGTGCCAGAGGGCAAGCCCGACAGAAAGAAGAAAGGCGAGAATCAGGGTGACTGCCGAAGCCCGCTTGGCATCGAGACGGCACGTTTCCAGAAAATCCTTCACTCCCAGGGCCATGATAAGCGCGAACAGCGGAAGGGCGACCAGGACGTATCTCTGGTTAATGTCGATTTCGAAAGTTCCCGAAACATTCAGCAGGATGACGAAAATCTGGAAACAAAAGAAAAATCCCAGTACAAATCCGCGACGGTAACGCTTCCTGAAAATCATCCGATACAGAAGCCATCCCGTCGAAAGCAGGAGGAGAACGGTAAACGTCGTGTAAAACGGGTTTTCGAGAATTCCCCCGTGCGAAGCGTCCTTCCCCAGGTTGAGCATCGCGAGAAGGTCCGTCCGAAAGTTGAAGACGAAATTTCCGAGGGAATGCGCCGCGTGGTTTCCACCCTGGAAATCGTAGCCGCGATAGGCCGCCATCGTGTTCACCGCAGGCCAGCTCACCGCGATGACCGAAAGGACAAACAGCGGAAGCCGATAGAATTCGCCGCGGAAATAGCGGAAGTAATACAGCGCAAACGGGATAAAGGCGAAGACGGTTTCCTGCCGCGTTCCCGAAAAGAGTCCGAGAAGCGGAACGGTCAAAAGAAAGTGCTTCCACTTCACTTCTTTCGGAGGCACTAGCGCATACCAGGCGACGAGGACGGCAAAGATGGCGATGTACAGAACTTCCGTCGAAGCGGACCTCGCCTGCATCAGGTATATCGGCATTCCACCGAGGAACGCGGTCGCGGCAAGGGCAGCCAGGTCGCTTTTAAACCAGATGGAAAGGGCGAAAAAAAACGCGACGAGGCTCGCCAGGTAAAAGGGGAAATTCACCCGGAGAGCCGTATCGCGATTTGGTTCTCCCAGGCGATACGCGAGAGAATGGACAAAGCCCAGCGTCTTTCCCTTGAAATTGTTCACCTCGACCTTGCAGTCCAGCTTCCCGTCGGTCCAGACACCTTCGTTGCAGATTCCGCCCGAACGTTCAAAATACATCTGAAGCCCCATCGACTCCCAGCTGGTTTCGTCCGAAAGCACCCGATGCGAATTTTCGATGTGATGAAACGAGAAGAGCGAAAAGAAGCCTAGAAGACACGCAAGAAGGACAAGGCTCTTCCCCGACGGGAGATGTTCCCGAACCCGCGAGACGATTTCCCTGAAATTGACAACAAGCCCAGCCAAGAGGACAAGGAATGTCAAGAGAACGGCATAGTATCCAAAGCGAATGTCCCAGGAGCGCGCATAGGCAACGGAGATGTTGTCAAACAGGAAGAACGCGCCGACAAGAACAAGCAAAGTCAAGAAGATGCACCAGCCTTCCTTGCGGGAAATCGATAAGGGAATCTTGTCTTGCTTTTTCATAGGAACCTCTAGAAATTACCTGGATGATTAAAGGTCGCCTCTAAAAATTCCATTTTCAAAAATTTGGCCGAGACGCTTCGCGCTGGTCCATCATTTTTGCCATCGCCTGGTCTCGCGCAAGTTTTCTTGACCAAAGTAATTTTCAGAGGTCCTCTAAAGATAAAAAACCCGCAAGCGACGCCCGCAGGTTTTCATGTTTTTGTTCCCAACCGGAAACTACTTCACTTCGACATAGTAAGACTGGATAGTCTTGCCGTCCTTCGAAATGACGATAAACTGCTTTCCCTTCGGAAGCGTTCCCTTGATGGAGAAGAGACCTTCCGCCTTGTAAGCCACGGCGAGTTCGGTCTTCTTCGAAACGTCCGGGAAGACGCCGTTCTTGTCACCGTCAAAGCCCTGGCAGTCGGCGTGGGCGGAAACGGCTCCGGTCGATGCCGGATAGGTGGCGGCCTCGATGGCGGTCGTCACGGAACCCGGGTTGCAGTAAAGAACGTCGAGCGCGGCATCGACGACCTTCGGATCGGGCAACTTGTTTATCTTGATGTCCTTCTTGGACTTCTTTTCCTTTTTCTGGTTCGGAGCGGAAGCCTTCAGGTCCTGTTCAAAGCTCAGGCGAAGCCCGGCGACCGATTCCTTGCAAGTCGTCGAGAAGATGGCCCAGCTGTTCGCGATTTTCGACGCGCTGTCCGCTCCCGGGATGTACATGCCCGGAGAGACCGTGTCGCTGTATTCGTAAAGCGTAATTTCCGCATTCGGCGATTCGTTGGTCGTGGTAAACGACTGCTGGCCCAAGATATACTTGCTGCGACGCGCCTTGATAAGATACGTTCCGACCGGGACGCCTTCGAACTTGAACTTTCCCTGCGCAAGTTCGGCCTTGAACGCGTACTTGGAGGACTGCGTACCGTAAATCGTCGAATCCATCCAGACAGTCGGCATTTCGACAGGCTTGCCGGTAAAGGCATCGAGAACCTGACCGGAAACCGTACCGGACTTGTCACAACCAGCCAAGGAGAGCATCATCGCCACGGAAGCGAGCGGAAGCAAAACTTTTTTCATATGAAACAATACCTCTTCGAAATAATGCCCAAAAATAAAAAAACATCCGAAAATTTTCAACGCCACGCATTTTCAGAGCTTAGTTGAGAGAACTTAGAGCTTAGAGACGCAGAGCGATCCGCTTTACATTTGAACCTAAACGTCTGCGAA
>CAVGIM010000042.1:0-26588 GCA_963629575.1 Candidatus Methanomethylophilaceae archaeon | reverse complement strand
CGCGCTCCAGGATGACCGCTAGAAGTAAAAGTTCGCTCGGAGTCCCACTCTTCACTCTCCACACTTCACTCTCCGCTAAACTCTGCCGCGATACACAACCTCGCCCCCTTCTTGTTTGACATTTTTGTGAAAGTTTACCAACAAATTTGTCTTGTTTTCTGTTTTGATTTTTCGAAATGGCGTTTTTTGAAGAATTTTCGCCACAAAGTCGATTTGGCACGGCTTTTGCTTAAAGGCGATGCGGAAGCTCGTATGGGCTTTTACTGGAGATCAAAATGAAAGTAGTCACAGCATACATCCAACCGGAAAAGCTCGGAAGCGTAAAACAGGCGCTTTACGAGGCGGAAATCTACAAGATGAGCGTCACGAACGTTCTCGGTTGCGGCCAGCAAAAGGGTTATACCTCGACATACCGCGGCACGGAAACCGAAGTACACCTGCTCAAGAAAATCCGCCTGCAGATTGCGCTTAACGACGAATTCGTGCAACCATGCATCGACGCCATCATCAAGGGCGCGCGCACGGGAAACATCGGCGACGGCAAGATCTTCGTCGAAAACTTGGAACAATGCATCCGCATTCGCACGGGCGAAACTGGCCCGGCGGCTATCGGATAAAGGAGGAATGACTCATGAACGCTGATACTTTGGCAGTACTCCAAACGGAAGTCGCAAATTCGACATTCCTCTCGGAAAACATCTGGATCATGGGTTGCGCGCTTCTCGTGTTCGTCATGGGGCTGGGATTCGCCTGCGTCGAGTCCGGGCTTTGCCGTGCAAAAAGTTGCGCGAACATCATGTTCAAGAACTTTGCGGTCCCCGCGATTGGCATTACGCTCTACGCCTTCTTCGGCTTCAACGTGATGTATCCGGACGCGTTCAGCATCCCCGGAGTGTTCGGATTCGACGGGTTCGGGCTGCATGTTCCGGACGGCGGATTCGGCAGCTCGTATAACGGGCACTATACCTACTTCACGGACTGGCTCTTCCAGGCGATGTTCGCCGCGACCGCCGCGACCATCGTCTCCGGCGCCGTCGCGGAGCGCGTCAAGCTGAACTCGTTCCTGATTTTTACCGCCCTCTATGTCGCGTTCGTCTATCCGGTTGTCGGTAGCTGGACATGGGGCGGCGGATTCCTGAACGATCTCGGATTCCACGACCTCGCAGGCTCCACGCTCGTCCATTCCGTGGGTGGCTGGGCAGCTCTCGCCGGCGTGATGATCCTCGGACCGCGTCTCGGACGCTACAAGAACGGAAAGGTGTATGCGTTCCCCGCTCACTCCATTCCACTTGCGACCATCGGCGTGTTCGTCCTCTGGATCGGCTGGTGGGGATTCAACGCGGGTTCGGCTCTTTCCGGCGATCCGCAAGCGACCTCCTGGATTCTGGTGACGACCAACCTCGCCGCCGTAGCGGGAATCATCACGGCGACAGCGACCAGCTGGATAATCAGCAAGAAGCCCGACGTGACGATGGCTCTCAACGGATGCCTCGCGGGACTTGTGGCGATTACCGCTGGCGCGGATGTCGTAAGCCCGATGAGCTCCTGGATTATCGGAGCGATTGCCGGCGTGCTGGTGGTGCTATCGGTCTTCACCTTCGACCGTCTGCGCCTTGACGATCCGGTCGGCGCCCTCTCGGTTCACCTCGTAAACGGTGTCTGGGGAACGTTCGCCGTGGGAATCTTCGACATCACGGGACAATTCACCATCGGAACGCAGCTTCTCGGAATTGTCTGCTACGCGGTTCCCTGCTTCCTCGGCGCCTCGGTCATCTTCCTCCTCATCAAGAAGACCATCGGTCTCCGCGTGAGCGAACAGGGAGAACTCCGCGGGCTCGACGCGAGCGAACACGGACAAGAAGCCTACAGCGGATTCCAAATCTTCAGCAATACCTGATTTCGAAAACTCTCCATGTCAAAAGGCGCCCGCGCATGCGGGCGTCTTTTTTCGTTTGCGCGGAAACGGTCGGCTAGCGAACGGGGCTCTATCGGGAAACCGTTATCGTTCGGTTAAAGCCGCTTCGAAGCGTCCGAACCTTCACCACGTAGATTCCGCGATCCAGGGATTCGAGAGAAATCGCGGTTCCTTCTTTCAAAAGTTCCGCACGGGTTTCCAGAAGCTTTTTTCCGCCCAGATCGTAGAGCGAAACCGTAGCGTCTTCGGGAATTCCGAAAAGTTTGAGCGTTCCGTCACGAACCGAAGCACCAAGCCCCGGATTCCGGGCGTTTTTTGCCAAGAGAGCCGTCTTGTCTTCCCCGACATCGGATGAATCCACGACAGGCTCTTCCGACCTTTCGACGAGAACCTCGACGCGGCCCGTGTATTCGGATCCATCGTTCCCCTTGACCGTATAGCGGAAAGCCGCAAGGCCGTGAAAACCTTTTGCCGGAGTAAACTCGGCGGAATAACCGTTTTCCTTCAGCGCGACCGTTCCTCCGTTAAAAGCCTCTACCGCATAGACCGGGGAAGCATCCAGGAAACCCCGCGTGATCGTCCGCAGGTCAAAGTCGGTCGGGGCGTTCTGCTTTGCCCGCATGTGCATCGCTCCGAGCCAGTTGATGTATTTTTCGATGAAAAGGTATCCGTCCTCGGCTTTCTCCGTCGCATCGTCCTTTTCCTTGTCGTAACCAAGCGCCTCTTCGAAGTAGTCCGGCATTCCGTCCCCGTCGGAATCTAGGGGAAGCTCTCCGGACAAGACTTCTCCCCAGCCTCCGTTTGCCGAAAGCCCCATGTCGGCGACGGACTTGACGAGCGCGCCTTCCTTGCCAAGCGTTCCCGCCTGGTGCCAAATCAGCGAATCGATGTCATCGTAAGGCAAGACTCCGGACTGCGAATTGACGAGACGCCAGGCGGTCGCCGCGCTATAGACGGGATTTTTCGTCGTTTCTTCGCTCCAGGGTTCGACAAGTTCCTCGCCCGCTCCCTGGTAATAATAGATGTTCGATGGGACGCCGTTCAGGACTCCGTCGCGGTTGTTGTCTATCATGTTTCCACTCGCGTAGATAGACTGGTTCTTATCTACCTGAAACCACGGATTGCTTCCCTTGGGACCATAGACAAAGTAATTGTTCACGATATCGTGCTTGAAGTGCGTCGAAGTGTGCGTTGTGTAGCCCGCTTCGAAATTGTAGAGGACATTGTTTACAAAAACGTCGTTTATCTTGTCTAAGGGATTTCGGTTGTGCGTGTTGATGAACGCGTTGTAATACCAGGCCCAGGTTCCATCAACAGATTCGACGTGCGCTCCGAACTGCTGGCCGATGGGATTCGCCACGAGCGTGTTTTGGACCGTTACGCCGGTAATGCGGTAATTGGCGTTGTCGGAACTTCCGCCAAAGTTGTTCCACGGCGCAAGTTCTATCGAGCAGTGATCCACGATGATGTCCTTCGAATCGTAAAGGTTCAAGGCGTCGTCCTTTTTGGAACTCGTGTTTTCTCCGGGCCTTATGCGCAGATAGCGGATGATGATGTTCGACTGTTTTCCGGTCGATACCTTTCCGCCGTGAATCGCGATACCTTCTCCCGGCGCCGTCTGCCCGGCGATGGTGATGTTGCTCTTGACGGACACGGCGCTCTTGATGTCGATGATGCCGCTCACGTCGAAGATGACGATGCGGTTCGGTGCGCTGACCGCATCCCGAAAGGAGCCTTCGCCCGAATCGTTCAAATTGGTCACATGGTAAACGCTTCCGTTTCGCCCGCCCGAAACGTTCGCCCCAAAGCCGATAGTCTCGGGAAAAGCCTTGGGTTCCGCACCCGCCAAGCCGGCGAGTCCCAAGATTCCCAGGCAAAGGATACGATTGAATTTCTGCTTCATGAAAATATCCTCGTGCGAATTATCGAACCATCACCTTGGCTGTCCTGTGGAAAGCCTTTCCGCGAAGATTTACCACATAGATTCCCTTTCCGAAAAATCCCAGGTCAAGCGTCGCGGTTCCGCTTGGCGAAGCGATCGTTTTCGACGCGAGGAGATGCTTGCCGCTCACATCGGTCACCGTGATGGACGTTCTTTCCGGAAGCCCCGAGAAACAAGCTACATTCTCCCGGAAGGAAAATCCAAAGTCCCGAGTGGGCGAATGCGAAATCGGCATCGGAGTTTCTTCGTCCGCGCTTTCGGATTTTTCGGAATGCAGCGGCACGCCTTGGGTAACCCCGATCTTTCGGGTAAAGGTGTCGCCATCTCCATCCCTGAGCGTAAAGGTTACGTAACCGATTCCGCCAAAGCTTTCGGCAAGGCTTACCGTCATCCGGGAGCCTTCCACCGAGGCGTTCACCCCGGCCGGAACCTCCGAGAGCGTGTAGGTTCCTCCGTCATACCCCTTGGTAAACTCCGCGAGATCGATAACCTGGATTTCGCCCTTTTGCAGGATGTAATGAGCGCGGGCAAGCCATTCCAGATAGCGTTCGAGTTCCGTCCAGCCGTCGCCCAGACGATCCCTGTTCGCGTCGCCGAAGTCGCCTTTCGCGGATTTCGGATTGTAGCCGAACATCGATTCCCACCAGTCCGGAAGGCCGTCCAGGTCGCTATCGTAGTCGTCTGCCCAGCTTACGCTCGGATAGTCTTCCATTCCGCCCACATCGGATTCGCGGTCGGGAATGCCCGGCAGGTTTCCGACGCTCCCGGTGTAGCGATACGTTCCCGTTTTCGTCTCGTCAATTATTCGCGCATCGTGAGCATCGAGGACGGGCATTCTCTGCCCCACGTCGCTTAAAACATCCTTGTAGGCTGCCTTCGCGCTCTGCACGGTCGCGTAGGATTCAAAGAAAGGCTTGTCGCGCCAAAGCGTCCAGTTCAGCACCTGGCCGTTGCTCAGCGTATAGGTCCGCCCGCAGTCGTCCTTCTTGCCGTCACAAGTGAAAGTTCCATTTTTCGCCTGCAAGACGTTGTTGTGGTAGTAATAGCTTTGCGAACCCTTGCCCGTTCCCTCCAGATCCGCCTTGAGCGTGTAGTCGAGCACCTCGGAAGCGGCTCCCGCCTTGTAGTAGTTTCCGACAAAGTTCACCTCGTGCGCACCGCCGTCCGTTACGCGGCTATGCCAGTTATAGACGACATTGTTGAAAATGTCGAGGCGCCCCGCATAATAGCCGTCGCCATCGAGACCGCCGCCCAGACTCCAGTTGCGGCCCGCATTGTGAGCGAGCAGATTGTGATGGAAACTTCCCACGTCCCCGCCGATCGTCGCCGCGTATCCGTGGCCCGTTCCTGCGGGATAGTTCTTGTGGTCCGCGATGTTCAGCGCTTCGGAAATGAGGGTGCGCTGGAGAGTCAGGTTCTTGCCGCCACGGCTGCTGAACGCCTCGTCAATAGTCCAGCTGATGCTCGCATGGTCGAGGATGGAGTTTTCCCCGCCGGTTAATCCCATGCCGTCAAAAGTGCGCCCGTACCCTAGGCGAACCCGCATAAAGCGCGCAATCAAGTCGCTTCCCGTAAAGCCTATGGGAGCGCCCGTGATAGTGATGCCCTTTCCCGGCGCAGACTGCCCGGCAATGGTCGTAAAAGGATGGCTGCAGACAAGACGTTCGCTCAGCGTTATCACGCCGGAGACCTTGAAGAGAATCGTCCGCGGGCCAATGTCCACCGTGCAGGCTTCGCGCAGGGAACCTTCCCCGGAATCGTTCAGGTTCGTCACGTAGATGACCTTCCCGCCGCGACCCCCCACCGCCATGCGCCCGTAGCCTTCCGCCCCGTCGAAAGCCAAGCGCCCCGGCTGGAACTTCCACACATTTCCGGTCGTGACAATTCCACCGGCATCCACCTCGTCGATTCGCCAATAGTAGGATTCAAGAGGCGTCGTTCCGGATACTTTGTATGTATTCGTCGTTTGTTCGCCTCGATACTCCGCGCTATTATCGTCGGCACTCGAAACGGCAATCGAGTCCGTTCCAAGATAGACGCGGTGCTTCGCTGCGCCTTTCGCGGCAGTCCACGAGAGAGTCAGGCTTCCGTTATCGCTAGCCGCATGCATGTTTCCGTCGCTCGGGAGTGGAGCCTTTGCCTGGGCCGCCGCGTTGGGGACGTTCAGTTCGAAACCGTTCAGGGTGACGTTCCGGAAAGACGCGCTGGAAGTAGCGGGCTTGAGCGTCACCGTGGTCGTCGCGCCCGTGCCGCTTACGGCAAATGTCACGTAGGCGATCGCCGCATTTTCCGTGGAGAGCGCGCGATTCGAGGGCGTAACCGAAAGTTGCTTCTTCGAACCGACATAGACATCGATATCGCTATACGTGTAAGCCGTTGGCGCATCGACATTGTTCAGGTAGAGCAAAAGAGAATGCGTTCCCGCGGCAAGATTCGAAAAGGATAGGCTGATTTCGCCCCCGGCATTTCCTCCATCGACCGTGATGCCGTCTCCCACGAGGCGCGCGTAATTCGGCGCCTGCACCGAAGCCTTGTACCAGTTGGTTTTCAGAGCCGTGCCCGCGCTCCCCTTGGCGACCGTAATCTTCACGCCCGAAAGCGTCGTGTCCTTCGAAGCCACCCCTGTCACCACCCACGGAACATAATTCGGTTCCGATACTTCGCTCGAATTTCGACCGCTCTGGTCAAAATCCACCTTGACGGTCGGCGAAGCGGCAAACGTCTGCGAAGCGAAAGCCAGCGCGCAACCAAAGACAGGCATTTTGCGTAACAATCCCATACGACTCCTTTCAAAAGGATTTCTTCCTTTCGATATTCAAAAATAGTCGCGAGATGTTTCGAGAGGTAGATGTCCCGGAATTATCGGTTGTCCAGAGACTACGGAGGCGAATCGAGAAGCGACTAACGATTGTCCAGATAGGACTGCAAAATATGCTGCGCGGCGAGCCTATCGACAAGTCCCTTGTCCGCCTGCTTCTTTTTCTTTTTCAGGTAGCTTGTTTCCGAAAGAGCCGTGACGGACGTATAGGATTCGTCCTCGGTCTCGATGCGTATATTTGGAAAACTTGTACGCAAATTCCGTACAAATTCCTCGACGACGAGATTCTTGCCGTCCATTCGGCCATCGGGCCTGTAAGGCATCCCGACGACAAGGACATCGATTCTGTTTTCCTTGATTAACTCCGCAAGGCGCGCCATCAAATCCGTTTTCTTCTGGTCGATCGTTTCGCGGGCAAACGCCCACCTGAGTTCGGAATCCGCGAACGCGATTCCGACCCGATGTTCACCGTAATCGATGCCGAGATAGTTCATGCGGGAAAATATAGAAAGGGAACGCGGAAATTCCGTTTCCTACGACACCCGGTCTTGCCTGTCAGCGAATCACCCACTCTCCGACAGTCCGCCTTTTCGCATCAAAGCCCACACCGACCTTGTATAGTCTTTTCGGGGAACCGTCCGCGGCAAGCGTTGCGGAATAAGGAATCAGGTAGCCCTTGTCATCTATCTGGCGAAGAGCATCTTCCGCGGATCCGTTGCCGTTTAGCTTGAACTCGAACACATAGACAGCGTCGGCGGTTTCCACGACGATGTCCGCCCTCCCGGCGGCGGACTTTTCTTCACAGCGGACGACGTATGGCGTAATCAAGAGGAAAAGGCAATAGACAACCGTCTTGTAATGCAACTCGTCCTGCTTTTCCGCATCGTATGGGATCCGGCTCAGATATGCCTTGGTGATTTCCAGCACCCTGTCGATATCGCCGTTCTTGAATCCCTTGATGATTTCGCTAGCCGCCGTCACATATGCAGTCCCCTGGTTCCCGTAATACGCAAGCAGGCTCCGCGTAAAACCCTCCTTGACCTCTTCGTTCGGAAAGGCGAGAATGTAGGGGGAGAACTCGCCGGCGTTGTATTTCTTGATAGTCAGGTATCCGCTCTGGTAGAGCATCGGCAAAGGATCCGTCGCCGTTTCCGTCGGCGCATTGAACATTTCTTCGTCCGCCGGGAATCCTTCGACAAAAGCCTCGGGATCCATCTTGTAGCGGCAGACAAGCTTTGTCAAAACCGTCGGCGTGCCTGTCGCAAACCAGTAATTGGTAAGTTCCCCCTTGCTCAAGCAATTTATCAGGCTGAACGGATTGTAAACATCGGGCGAATTCTTGCTGAAATGGTAGCCGTCGTATTTCTTTTGAAGCGCGGTGCAGGCGCCTTCGTATGTCAGGCCGTTCTTGTCGGCGAGAGCCTGGATTTCGGGCTTCATCTGGGCGAGAAGCTCTTCCCTGGTGATGCCGCAGATGGCCGCATAGTCGTCATCCATCGTAATGACATTTAAATTGTTCAGCTCGCTGAAAATGGAAAGCTGGCTGAACTTTGAAATTCCCGTGAGGAACAGGAAACGGAGAATGCCGCCCATGTCCTTGAGGGGACTGAAGAACTTTCGGATTTCCTCTTTCAAGGTCAGCTGCAATTCCGGCTTGTCCATGCTGTCGAGAAGCGGCGCGTCATATTCATCGACAAGGACGACCGGTTGCATTCCGGTTTTCCCGTATGCGGCCTTCAGAACGTTTTCAAGCCGAACGCCCCAGGCGCGAGTGCTTTCGACGGGAAGCCCATACATTTTTTCAAATTCGGAAAGCTTGTTCTGGAGCGTATCCGCAAGATCCTGTTCCGTAATGTACTTGTTTCCAGCAAAGCTTATTTTCAGGACGGGATACCTTTTCCATTCCTTTTCGAGACGATCCATGGCAAGGCCCGTAAACAGTTCCCGGCGCCCCTCGAAATAGCACTCCAGCGTGCTTATCAGGAGCGATTTTCCAAAACGGCGCGGACGACTGAGGAAATAGTAATCGTTCGTATGCGTCAAACGATAGACAAGATCCGTCTTATCGACATAGTACTTGCCTTCGTTTCGAACTTTCGCAAAATCCTGGACACCGATGGGAAATATTTTCAAGGCCATGCAGACAATATAACAAAAGGGAACCTCTGAAAATTGCCTTGGCCAAGCTTTACGCGCATCCACGAAACGAACCTGAAAAAGCAGGGAATGCTCGCACTGACATTTGCCAACCCCGCGGACTACGAAAAGGTTCGGGAAGGCGACACGCTTGACATCGAAGGCCTCACGGAATTTGCGCCGGGCAAGCCTTTCACGCTGAAAATCCACCACGCCGACGGTACGGTCGAAACCGCAACGCTCAACCAGACTTACAACGAACAGCAGTGGGAATGGTTCAAGGCGGGAAGCTCGCTGAATAAAATCCGCGCAGGCAAGTAAGAGCCTGTTTTCATAGCGAAAAATTAGTATCGTACTGGCATGAAAGAAGCAAGGCATAAGCGCGAGCTGACGGACGCCGTGCTGTACCTCGTGAAGACGGGCTGCCAGTGGCGTCAGCTCCCGAACGACTTCCCGCCGTACCAGACGGTGTACAGCTTCTTCAGCCGCGGGACAAGGTCGGGGCTGTGGGAGAGAATCCTCGCGGGCCTTGTCGAAAGGACGCGCAGGGACGCGGGGAAGGGCGCGGGACCGCGCTACGCGCTGGTCGACTCGCAGAGCGCCAAGACGGTCGCGGACAGCGAGTGTCGCGGCGTCGACGGGGGAAAAAAACGAAGGGGCGCAAGCGCCACGCCGTAGTGGACACGATGGGCAACCTGCTCGCCGTCGTGGTCCACGCGGCAAACATCCACGACACGAAATCCGGCATCCTGGCTGCGCGGAAGGCCTGCGAGAGGTATCCGTCGATCCGGGCGTTCTGCGCGGACGCGGGCTACCGCGGCACGTTCGTCCGCGAAGCGGAGCGGGAACTCGGCCGGCGCGTGGACATATCCGAGAAGATACGGCCTCACGAGTGGGAGAAGCTCCCGTGGCGCTGGGTAGTCGAGCGCACGTTCGCCTGGATGAACGCCGCACGACGACTCTCTAAGGATTTCGAGATCACGACCCGCGTCGAGGAAGCCATGGTCAACGTTTCCTGTGCGGCCGTACTGGTTCGAAGATTATGAAAACAGCTTCTAAGCATTCTTTCAAAGTGAAGCGGCGATTTTTCGCCGCTTTTTCTGTTTTTTGAGAAGCCGTAATTAAAGCTATCTAATTGAAAAAGCAACCATTTTATTCTATATTCTAAAAATCACTGATTAAATCAAACCTATCGCCACAAAGTATATGAAGCCAAAGCAAATAGAAGATCGTTGCAAGATAACGAAAAAAGATTTTGACAATCTTCATCTGTATTGTGCCGACAGCATAAACGTCTATAGCGAATGGGAAGAGCCGACCGTTATCATCAGCGACGGTCCTTACGGAATTAACGGATTTCCCGGTGACTTGCTTTCCCACCAAGGCTTAGCTGAATGGTATGAGCCTCATATTGAAAAATGGAGCCTATATTCTTCGCCTTTGACAACTCTCTGGTTTTGGAATACCGAAGTCGGCTGGGCTACTGTCCACCCGATGCTTGAAAAGCATGGCTGGAAATATGTTTCTTGCTGCGTATGGGATAAGGGAATGAGCCATGTAGCCGGCAACACGAATACAAAAACAATTCGTCACTTGCCCGTTGTTACGGAGGTATGTGTTCAATACACCAAGACTCCTGCTTTTTGTGTGAACGGAAAAATTCTTTCTATGAAAGAATGGCTTCGATTCGAATGGGAACGCACCGGTCTTCCCTTTTCAAAAACAAACGAAGCCTGCAATGTTGTCGATGCGGCAACCAGAAAATATTTTACAAAATGTCATTTATGGTACATGCCTCCCGCCGAAGCGTTTGAAAAAATTGTCGCCTACGCAAATACCTACGGTTCTAAAAAAGAAAAACCTTTTTTTTCATTGGACGGGAAAAATTCCCTGACCAAAACCGATTGGGAAAAACTTCGTTCAAAATTTTATTGTCCAATAGGCGTTACCAATGTTTGGCAAACACCGCAACTCCGCAATACAGAACGCTTAAAGAACAAACAAAAAGCAATTCACTTAAATCAAAAGCCTCTAGAACTTATCAAGCGCATCATCAACATGACATCCGATGAAAACGATGTGGTATGGGATCCCTTTGGCGGACTCTGCTCGTCCGCTATCGCATCTCTTGAGTTGAATAGAAAATGCTATAGTGCAGAGATCAACCCCTCTGTTTTTGAAATAGCATCGGAACGGATTCAACAGGCTCTACAAAATAGAAGTCAAGACCTCTTTCAAAACCGTTTCATCGCCTGAGAAAATAGTTTCAGACCATTCCTTTACGGTTCTTCCCTTAAATACCGTGTCTAGAACTCGCTTCTTAAAAGATTCAATACCCGAGTGCTCTATCCGGTCAATCTTTGCGTAATTAGTATCCAAACGATAAACAAATTGTCCCAATAACTTTTTAAGGCGTCTTTGATACTCCTCTTTTGGGCTATAATCCATTCCATTTTCACCCCAAGCGGCAACAATTTTTCTCGCAGATTCTATATCACTTTTATCGGCTTGAAATTTATAGCCATTTGTATTCGTCTGCCGTAAATTCAAAGTTCTTGCACTCGTATCTTCCGGTTCGACAACCAGATAATCAGGAGGCTTGTGATAATGCAAGTCTCGCGCCTCGGCTACGCTTTTCCCGCTAACAACGACCGTATCGATAATTCTAGGTTTGCCCCAAATAATATTTTCAGGCAACCATGCAACCAATGCAACATCAATATGATTTTTATTGAAAATTGAAATGCTGTCCTTAAAGCGAGCCGTAATTTCAGTCGCCAAGGGAAACCAAGCTTTTATTTCTATACCTGGATTTGGCAAAACGGAATCACTTTTAAATAGAGCGTCGGGAAATCCCGGATCCTGCCGAACCCAGCGTCCTTCGTTTTTCCAATCATATTCATTAAGTAACTCAACCGTCGAAAATTCGATCATATTTCCAATCAACGGGGAAAGTTTGGAAATAATTTTCACAAGCTGTATCGCATATTCCAACGATACAGGACGGGTTATCGTCAGAATATCGAGTACCCTTCCTTCGAAAGAATGCAATTGATGCCCTGCAATTTCTAAAATTCTTTGATAATCGCTATAAACCATATTTTTACCACTTCCCGACAAACCGCTTTAAATCGTCAAAGCGTTCCTTCGCTTCCGCAAAGCCTTCCCGGTAAAGGGATTCGAGCCTTGCCGCGTTTCGTTCGAGGCGCGACACTTCGACCGTTTTCTGCGGGCGGATGACAAAAATCTCTCCGCGGGCCTCGGCGGCTTCGAGCGCGCAGAGAGTCTCGTTATAGACACGGAAGCGGTTTTCGCAGGCCGCGACGAACTTCGGATACTTGCGATACTTGAGGCGGATTAGCGGCATGAGCCGGTTTGGTCCCTTGCTGTATCCCTTTGCGCGGGTCAAGACCACGATGCATTTTCCATATCCCATCCGGCGGAACGCTTCGAAAGGTATCGAATCGGAGACTCCCCCGTCGAGGTGCGGAATCCCGTCGATATTCACCAGGTTCGAAACGAGCGGCATGGAACCCGAAGCGCGGAGCTTGTCCATGTCGTCGCGCAAGTCCGCAAGCTCCAGATGGGAAGCCTCTCCCGTGAGAACGTTCGTCGCTGTCGCGTAGCACCTTGTCGAAGAGTTCCGGAAGGTTTCGTAGTCGAAGGGATCGAGTTCGTCGGGAATCCGCTCGTAGCAGAACTTCCTGTTGAAGAGATCGCCCGTCAGAAGGAGCGAGCGAAAGCTCATGTAGCGCCTGTCGTTCGCATACGTCGCAATCACGCGAAAGCCGCGCTTTTCCTGCCGGGAGACGAAATTTACCGCCTGTACCGCCCCCGCGCTTACCCCGATGACGCCATCGACAAAGAAATTTTCTTCCAGAAGAAAGTCGAGAACGCCCGCCGTATAGACGCCGCGCATTCCGCCGCCTTCGAGAACCAGTCCTAGCTTTTCGCCTTGCATAGACACTCCCGCGTTGGATTCCGCCAAGAAACACTTTCGTTCGAAGGAAAATTCCCCTTCTGGGGATTTCGTCCGATTTTCGGGCGTTTCAAGTCGGAATTTACTAAATTTGGGCCATATGAGCGACATTCCAGAAAACTTCGTTTCCGAAAAAGTCAAGTCGATAGCCCGCGCCCCGAAATACCGCGGAGCGATTTTCCAGGTCGAAGCGGACGACCGCGGCCTGGCCCTGATCGACGGGAAGGAAGAAAGCCTCAAGATTTACATCACGGTCGATCCGGAAAAGGACCAGATTGTCGAAACGCGCTTTTTCACCTACGGCGGGCCTATCTTCACGGCGCTAGCGGATACGCTCTGCGAAAGTCTCCAGGGAAAGACCGTCTCCGACCTGGAAAGGACAAACGTACACGCGATAGAAAAGGAGTTGCGCGATACGCCGGATGTCCCGGCCTTTCCGCTTGCGGCGACGGAACCCCGCAGCCTTGCGCGCCTGGTCCAGAAGCTCGTGGAATCATACCCCGAAAAGAAGAAAGTCGCCATCGCCGCCCGCGAGACGATGGAAAAAATCAAGTATCGCACGCAGACCGCGGAAGGCCGAAGCGAAGCCGACAGGGAATGGGCCGCACTCTCGGACGAGGAACGCCTGAACCGCATCGCGGAATGCCTGCACGTCAATGTACGGTCCGCGCTCCAGAACGACGGGGGCGACCTGGAGATTCTCGGGATGCTCGACATGAACCATGTCAAGATCCGCTTCCAGGGAGCCTGCGCGGGCTGCTCGGCATCGAGCGGAGGCACGCTCTTCTATATCGAAGACACGCTCCGCGACAACGTCTATTACAACCTGAGCGTCGTCCCCGAAGACAATTTCCCCGGAGAAGCCTTGCCATGAGCGGAGAAGCCGAAGCCTACAGGGAACCTTACAAGTACGGATTTGTCACCCCAATCGAAAACGATTCGTTCGAAAAGGGCCTGAACGAAGACATCATCCGGCGCGCATCGAAAATCCGGCGAGAACCGGAGTTCATGCTGAAATTTCGACTGGACGCCTACGCAAAGCTCCTGAAAATGGAAGCCCCGCACTGGGCGGAACTCGATTTCGAGCCAGTCGATCTGCAGGACATCGTGTATTACTCCGCTCCGAAGACGAAAAAGGCGCACGATTCCATCGAGGACGTCGATCCGGAACTTCTCGAAACTTTCGACAAGCTGGGCATTCCGCTGAACGAGCAGAAGCGTCTCGCGAATGTCGCCGTCGATGCCGTCTTCGACAGCGTGAGCATCTACACGAGCCACAAGAAAAAGCTCATGGAAATGGGGATTCTCTTCTGCTCCATCTCGGACGCCATCCAGGAATATCCCGAGCTTATCGAAGAGTACATGGGAAGCGTCGTCCCGCCGGGAGACAACTACTTTGCGGCCCTCAACAGCGCGGTCTTCGGCGACGGCAGCTTTGTCTATATTCCGCCCGGAGTCCATTGCCCCATCGATCTTTCGACTTACTTCCGCATCAACAACAAGGAAGCGGGACAGTTCGAGCGCACGCTGATCATCGCGGACAAGGACGCCCAGGTCAGCTATCTCGAAGGCTGCACGGCGCCCGAGTTTTCGAGCCACCAGCTCCACTCGGCAATCGTCGAGCTTGTCGCGAAGGAAAACGCGAGCATCAAGTACAGCACGGTCCAGAACTGGTATGCGGGCGACCGCAAGACGGGAAAGGGCGGCGTCTATAACTTCGTCACAAAGCGTGGCAAGTGCGCCGGAAAGAATTCCCACATCAGCTGGACCCAGGTCGAAACGGGCAGCGCGATTACATGGAAATACCCGAGCTGCATTCTCCAGGGAGACGGATCCGTTTGCGAATTCTACTCGGTCGCACTCACCAACGGAAAGATGCAGGCCGATACCGGAACGAAGATGATCCACATCGGAAAGAACACGAAAAGCACTATTATCAGCAAGGGCATCAGCGCGGACGAAAGCTCCAATTCCTACCGCGGACTGGTCGATATCCACAAGAGCGCCGCCGGTTCGAGAAACTACACGGAATGCGACAACATGCTCGTCGGACAGAAAAGCTCCGCGCACACGTTCCCCTACATCAGCGTCGCAAACCCGACTTCTTCCACGGAACACGAAGCTTCGACAAGCCGGATAAGCGAAAACCAGCTGTTCTATTTCGAAAGCCGCGGCATCCGGCGGGAGGACGCCATCCAGGCTCTAGTCGGCGGATTCTGCAAGGACGTTTTCAAGGAACTCCCGGGCGAATTTGCCGCCGAGGCGAAGCAGCTCCTTACCCTCAAGCTCGAACACAGCGTCGGCTAGCGGTCAGCGCTTGCCATCCAGAAGCCTGCGCACGGCGACAATCCCCTTGCGCCAGCGATCGATGGGTTCTGCAGGAAACCCTCCGTAAAAGGCGCCCGCGGGAACGCTCTTTGTCACGCCGGCCTTTGCCGCGACGACAGCCCCGCGACCAATCGAGAGGTGCCCCGCGACCTGCGCGCCGCCGGCAAGCTCCACATCGTCCTCGACCACGGTCGTGCCGCCAAGTCCCGACTGCGAAGCCATATAGACGCGGTTTCCCACCGAAGAATTGTGCCCTATCTGCACAAACGAATCGAAATGGCAGTCGTCCCCGATTCTCGTCGGAGCGAGAAATCCCGCGGCGACGACGCAGTTCGCGCCGAACTCGGAACGGTCCCCGATGCGGACCCCGCTAGCGTGCGGCACAGGATGGCGCTTGCCGTCTTCACCGGCAAAGAATCCGAACCCGCGGCTTCCGATGACAGCTCCCGCGAGGAAAACGCAATCGCGCCCGACCGAAACGTTCGGGTAGAGCGTCACGTTCGCTTCGAGGACGGTCCCCGCTCCGACGGACGCTCCGCGCATCACCACGCATCCCGGCCCAATGACGGCGCCGCCTTCGACAACGCCTTCGACAACGGCCGACGGGTGAACCCTTGCGGAAACGGAAACGGAACTTTCGGGGTATTCGACAAAGGGGACGTGCAGGATTTCGATGATTTTGACCATCGACGCGTAGGGATTCTTCACCCGCAAGAGAGCGCGGGCATCGGGCGCGCCCGAAAAGCCGGAGGGCACCAGAAGGAGCCCGGGCCTAGACGTCCGCAGTTCGCCATCCGCGGAATTTCCCGTAAAGAAGGAAACGTCTTCCCGCGACGCGGAGGAAAGCGGAGCGAATCCCGAAAGTTCGAAATCGGAGCGCGAATCCATCCATTCGATGTTTCCGGAAAGCAGTTCCGCGATTTTCGTGGCAGCCGTACGTTTCATGTCAAAATCCCGGTTCGAGTGTGAGCATCTGGACCTGCGACCCGTACTGGATGCGAATTTCGGAACCGACCCGAGCCGTCAGGTCGTCGCCGTCGAGCTGGTGGTATTCCTTTTCGGACGTTCGCAGCACGACTTCTCTCGCATGGACCGTTTTCAGGAAAGAGCGCTTGTAGATTTTCCCGACAAGGGGAATCGTCCCTAGGGCAATCGCGCCGAGAAAGAAAGGAAGGTTCGGAACGGAGACGACTTCGAGAAGTCCGTCCGCCATGTCCCCGCCGTCAAAAGGATTTGATCCCGACGCGAAACTCGGGATATTCCCGACAATGACCGTCCGAAAGCCGGAGACATCCTCTTCCGTCCACTCGCCGTTTTCAAGGCAAAGGCGAAGTGTCGCGTTTCCCAGGCAATGCCCGCGATCCGCAAAGAAGCGGTTCACGTAGTGCAGCTTGTTCGCCACGACGGAAGTACTCGAAATCTTTCCGAGAGAACGGTCGGAATTGAAATCGTGGGCGATGCGCGCATCGATGCCGCTCGAAAAGTAGTTTGCGAGGACAAACCTGCCGTTCACCTTCCAGATGTCAAACGGCCTGCTCCTAGCGAGTACAAGCCTGCGCACCAGAAATAGCAGTCCCTTGTTTACGAACGTTTCGTATAGGTTCAGCACCCGGGCGAGATCGTTCCCCGTCCCGAGAGGAATCAGCCCGAGCCGCACTCTGCCGGCAAGCCCCGATTCGAGCAAGACGGAAAGAATCGTCGAAATGGTCCCGTCTCCGCCGACGGCTATCAGCGTTTCCGTACGCTCGGCGACTTCCCGGATCTGTTCCCGCAAACGCGTACCGTCCGTCAGGCAGGACGACCACTCCGACGGAGAAAATTCCATCGATCGCATGATTTCCGGCACGAACTTCTCGATTGCCTTTCCCTGGCCACCGCCGCTAATCGGATTGACAAGAAAGCTGAACTTGAACATATCCCCCACAATCTACATAGATTCTTCGCCAAAAGCATAGGAGGCGAGATCCAAAAGATAGAGCGGCACGACGAGACTTGACGCGAGAATGTAAAGATCGTCGTCGATGACATCGATATCCACGGCATTCCGGATGCCCATATCGGAAAGCCTTAGGCGATGGAGGAGACCGCCCGAAAGATCGAACACGCCCAGATAGCCGCATTTCGCATCCAGGAGAACGGCAAAGGCGGCTCCCAGCCGGAGGCGGGTCGCCGAACAAAAGGAAAGCGAACTTGCCGTATCGCCCGAAAGAGCCGTTCGCACACGCAGGGAACCGTCAGAACCGTAAAGGGAAAAACGCTCGGGAGCATCCGAGAGCGCGCCTGACGTTTCCACGGTCGCAACGGTTTCCGACCGGACGTCGAGCGCCATCACCCGAGACGCCGCAAAGGAAGTTCCCATTTTCGAGCATCCGTCCGCATCGATTTTCAGCTTCGAGATTCCCGCGGAAGATGCCGCGCCGTAGATGTAGGACGCGGTAAGCGCCATCGAAGAGAGCGAAACGTCGCAATTCCAGTCCCCGTCGTCGTCGCGAAGCAGCGATATGCCGTCATGATAATAGAGAAACGATCCGACCCTTTCGATTTTTTCCGCCGAATGGATGGGAAGCCGCGCATCGGGATTTTCCGGGGTGCGGGCCGGTTCAAAGGCGCAAACGCGCGCATCGTTCCGGTCGAAGGCATAGACCGAGCCGTAAATGTCGAGGACGTAGAGAGCTTCGCCGTCCGCGGAAAGGGAAATCGCCTTCGCCGAAGAAAAGGGGACGTCCGAAAAGCGACACGAAACCTTTGGACCGGTTCCACTTGTCCATTCTCCGCCGCAGGAGAAAAGAACGGTCAAAAAGCCCAAGAATCCCAGGAGGCGAAGCATCGGGAACCTTTTTTCGAAAACCGGATTTGCGGAAACAGCCACAGGACAATAATAACAAATTATATATTTTAGCCCCTACGAAAAACGGTTCTCCCGAATGACTTTTGAAAATCGCATAGACATATTGACCCACAACTGGCCGGTTCCGCTCAGGATGCTGATCGTTTCGACAAAGGCGTTTCTGTTTCACCACGGAACCATCCGGGCGGCAGCCATGACCTACACGTCCTTTCTCGCCGTCATCCCGTTTTTCATCCTTCTCACCGCCATATCCCTTTCTCTCGGCCTGGGGTCCTTCTTCAACACGTATCTTCCCGTTCTCGACCAGTTCTTCTCGCTCGGGCTTCCGCTCGACGACATCATGCCGCTTCTCGAAAACACGGAGCACATTCACCTGCGGACTCTCGGAGTGGTCGGTTCCGTCTCGCTGTTTGTCACGTATATCTTCGCCATCGGGAATCTCGAAACGAACATGAACGTCGTCTGGGAAAACCAGATTTCGAGACCATTTGTCAAGCAGTTCGCCGCCTACACCCCGCTTCTTCTTCTCGCCGCGCTCGGATTTGCCTTCTTCGCCATGTTCGTGAACCATCTGAAGTCGGGACTTCTGCACATCGCGAGCAATACGGAGCTTTTGACCGCGGAAACCGTCCCGCAGGTCATGACCACGTTCTGGACCATCACCGTCAACGTCGTCTTCATCGCGCTCATCTTCTTCACCATCTTTCTGCTTCCCTATCGAAAGCACCACCAGTCCTACCGAAAGCTTTTCTGGCCGTCGCTTCTCGTGAGCGTCGCCATCTGGGTTTGCACCTGCGGCTACCTGTTTATCCTGATTGTCTTGCAGAAGAGCCTCGTCACCCGGATGTCGCTCTTTTACGGTTCGCTCGCCTTTATCCCGCTCGTGCTCCTTTTCGCGTTCGGCTTCTGGGCCATCATGCTCTACGGGAACTGTCTCGTGTGGACCATCAGTTCGTGGCCAAAATCCGGCATCAAGAAATGGAACTGGGTCCAGCCGGAAGGCTACCTATGATTTCCCTCCGCGGAGCGCACCTCCGAAACCTGCAAAACATCGACGCGGAATTTCCCGTCGGAAAGATTACCGTTGTCTGTGGCCCTTCGGGCTGCGGAAAATCGACGCTCGTCATGGACGTCTTGCACGGGGAAAGCCGCAGGCGATACCTCGAAACGCTGAGCCCGTTCGCCATCAAGGTCCTGGGCGGAAAGACGAGCGTTCCGCTAGACAGCGCAGACGGACTCCGCCCGAGCATCGCCATTTCCGCTTCGCGCGGAGACGCCTCTCCCACGGCAAGCCCGCTCTCCCTTTCCGAATGCGGGCTTCCGCTTCGCATCCTGTGGGCCGCGCTTTCGAGCCCGGCGTGTCCCGTCTGCGGAAAGCCCATGCAAAGCTTTACCCGCGAAGAAATCATCCGGCAAGTCTTGCAGTATCCGGAAGGAAGCCGTCTCCAGTTTCTCGCGAAAATCGAGAAAGGGAATCTCACGCTCGACGAACTTTCCGGAACGCTCCTCTCCCAGGGATACCCGCGCGTGATTGCCGACGGAAAGAGTCTCTCGCTCGGAGACCTGACCCCCGAAGAGCGAAAGCGGAAGCCCAAGGAACTCTACACCGTCCTCGACCGGATTGTCCTTCGGGAAGGGATCCGCACACGCATCGCCGAAGCCATCGATGCGACACTCCGGTTCTCCGGCACGAAGGTTGTCCTCGACGATGGAAGCACAAGAAAGACGTTCAGCACGGTTCCGCTCTGCAGCGAGCACGGCATTTCCGCAAAGGCTTTCGACGCCGCGGACTTTTCGCCGCATTCCATCCGGACCCGCTGCCCGAAATGCGGAGGCGACGGAGAGATAGCGAGCGAAACGGAAGACCGGGATGCGGACGAATGCCCGGAATGCCACGGTCTTCGATTGCGTCCGGAGATTCTCGCGTCGAGCATCGGAAGCGTTTCCTGGAAAGACATCCTGGAATCCTCGTTTGCAAGGCTCGAAGCGACCCTTCCCGAAACGTTCCTCCCGATTCTTCCAAAACATCTGAAAACTACGTTCGACACGCTTCTTTCGCGCATACATGCGGTAAACAGGCTCGGACTTGGATATCTCGGCGCGGGCCGCATCGCGAGCACGCTTTCCGGGGGAGAGCTCGGAAGGCTGCGGCTTTCGCCCCTTGCCACGGGACACCTCGACGGCATGTGCATTTGCCTCGATGAACCCGCCAGCGGACTTTACCGCAGCGACGTCGAAAGGCTGTGGAAGATTTTCGAGGAAATTCGGGAACGCGGAAACACGCTGGTGCTCATCGAGCACAACCCCTATCTGATCGAAAGAGCGGACAAGGTCATCGAAATGGGACCCGGCGCAGGCGAACTCGGCGGAAGAATTCTCTTCGCGGGCACACCGGACGAACTGCGAAAAAATCCAGAATCCCCGACCGGCAAGTGGCTCCGCGAACAGGCAGGATCGACAGCGACAAGCCTTCAGGAACCAAGGAATTTTCAGAAAGCGATTGGCGTGAGAAACTTCGCCAAGTACGACATGCGGCCTGTTTCCGCCGAATTCCCCGTCGGGCACTTTTCGGTAATCTCGGGCGAAAGCGGCAGCGGAAAGAGTACGCTTCTTTTCCAGCACATCTTGCCGCGATTCGAAAAGGGAGAATTCAAGGCTCTTGGCATCCAGAACGTTTCCGTTCTCAGCTCCAAGGGATTCTTCCGCAACCGCCGCAGTACCATCGCAAGCGCGATAGGCATCTCGGGCCTCCTGCGCGATCTCTTTTCGAAGCTTCCCGAGAGCAAGGTCAAGGGATTTTCCCCGGCAAGGTTCAGCACGTCGGTTCCCGGAGGGCGCTGCGAAACGTGCAAGGGCGAAGGCGTTATCCGCGATCCTTCGGGCTACGAGGAATCGGAATGTCCCGTCTGCGCCGGGAAGCGGTTTCGCGACGAGATTCTCGAAATTCGCTACAAGACGCTTTCCTTTGCGGACATCCTGGACATGACCGTGGAGCGGGCCGCCGTTCTTTTCGGCTTTTCGCACAAGTTCACGGATCGCCTCTCGCCTCTTCTCCGCACGGGGCTAGGCTACTTGCGTCTAGGCCAACCGACCACACACCTTTCCGGTGGCGAAGCGGCGCGTCTCAAGCTTTCCCAGGCGCTTTCCCGCTCGAGATTTCCGAACACGCTCTTTCTTTTCGACGAACCGGCCCGCGGGCTCCACAAGGCGGATATCGACAGAATGCTCGAACTCGTTCGGGAACTCTGCAAGAGCGGACACACGGTGATAGCCATCGAGCACAAGGAAGAGTTCGTGCGCCACGCCGATTTCGTCTGCGTTCTGGAAAGAAGGAAGAACTAGTCCATCGCCTCGAGAAGCGCCTGTTCCAAAGCGCGCTCGTTCGGTGCGCCGGGCCAGACTTTCAAAATGTATCCGTTTTCGTCGAGGAGCATCAGCGTAGGAACGGCGGAAATTCCATAGCGACGCCACATTTCCTGCGTCGCGTCGCGGTAAAGCGGATACGGCGAGGGATGTTCCCGATAGAAGCTTTCGAGGACGCTCGACGATTCGCTCGAAACGCCGACGATTTCGAGACCCTTGTCGCCAAGCCTTTCGTAAAGTCTTGCTAGAATCGGAAGCGTCATCCGGCACGGTCCGCACCATGTCGCCCAGAAATCGAGAAGCGTCACCCTGGGCTTCTTTTTTCGCTTTTCGCCGTTTCTGTAGAAGTTCCTGTCGAAAGCGACCGCCTTGCTGCCTATCGAAGAACCGGTCAGGCTCGAAATGTCGTCGGGTCGTTCCGTCATCGAAACCTTTTCGGAAAACCTCTTCCCGTCCCGTACCAGTTCGAGAGAAACCCCTGTTCCCGTCTTCGCGCCCGAAAGTTCCGACTTGACAACTTCCATTCCCGTAATCTTCTTTCCGTTGATTCCGACGATAAGGTCTCCCGGCAAGACGTTTTTCCCGACCGCCCCCGACCCCGGATGAATTCCCTGGATTTTCAGGGCTATCTGGCCTTGATACGGTTCGGACTTGAAAGAAATGCCGAGCCACGTCGCCGAAAAGGAATGAGCGACAAGAAGAAAAAGACAGAAGAAAATTCGGTTCCAAGGTTTCGACATTCTGGACCTCTAGAAAAAGACAAGGGAAAAATGCCCGGAAAACACGGAGTTTGCCTTGTGCGTCACGAGAGCTTCCTTCCTTTCGAGCGATTCGCCTATTAGGTAGGAAACCCGGATCTTCGCCTGGAGCGCAAAGCGGGCGCGCGGCCACGGCTTCATGTTGCGCCCATAATCTACGAAAATGCGCGGCGCCAGGCGATATTTTCCGCCGCGTTCGAAAAGGACCGCCCCCGAGCCGATTCCCAGAAAATCGTCCGTTCCGATGTAGCGGTCGAGCTCCAGGCTCGCCTCGTGGACAGGCTCCGAAACCCCGAGCGAGACATTCGCTCCCAGACCGAAATCGTTTTCGAAGCGATACGCGAGAAGTCCTTCGAGCGCAATGTCCAAAGATCCCAGATAGAAGGAAAACGAAGATCCCCCGCCTAGCGAGAATCCGCGCGAAACGTCGTTCGATTTCGCTTCCTCTTCGACGGCATCCCTTTCGAGAAAGAAACCGGCACGAGCCGAAACGCTCAGAGCGAGAACGAGGAAAATGCCGACAAAGCTTCGCATGGGAAATTAGTTTGTATGCAACTCCGTCACGCTCGAAATCTTCGCTTCGGCGAGAGCCGTGGAAAGTTCCCTGCGCAAGGCGTGAGCGGGCATCCAGCGGAACGCGCAGACGCTGTAGCACTCCACGGCGTCGGCACCGGCGCGGAGAAGATCGAATACCTTTTTTCCATGGTCGATTCCGCCGCACGCGATTACGCTCAGCTGCGGAAAGCGGGACTTGGCGAAAGCCGTCATCCGATACGTGTTCGGGTAAAGCGGTCTCCCGCTGAGTCCGCCCTTGTCGCCGTCCGCGCGAAGAACCTTCAAGTCCTCGTAGCGGGCCCCTGTCGAAAGTTGCGCGATCTTTCCTGTCGGATACGTGTTGCCTAGCACCACGCCGTTCACGCCAAGGTTCGAAAGCACTTCGAGCGTCGCCGCGAGAGCCTCTTCCGGCATGTCCGGGCTGAGCTTCGCATAGACGGCCTTTCTTGCGGGCTGGGCGTTTCGAAAGGCCATCGCTTCGCGGAAAAGGGATTCGATGAATCGCGTATCGAGGTCCAGACGGTTCTCCCCCGTGTTCGGGCAGCTCGCGTTGATTTCGATGTAATCCGCGGCATCGTAGGCATGCGAAAGGCATTCGACAACATCGACAAGCTTTTCTTCTTCCGAAAGGATCCCGGGCGTTTCCGCAATAGAAATTCCGATGGCGAGACCTCTCCCGTGCGCCCTGTCGATTTGGCTTCGAACCCTTGCGGCGACCGCCTCGACACCGTCGTTGTTCAATCCCATGCTGTTGTAGATAGCGCGGTCGCGCTCTAGAAATCCGATGCGCGGACGGTGCGTGTTCCCTTCGCGAAAATGCCGAGTGACCGTTCCGACCGAAACTCCGCCAAACCCCAGGTTCGCATAGTCCGCAACGCGATACGCCGTCTTGTTCGCTCCCGCCGCAAGGATTATCGGGGAGCCGAGCGCAATCGGCAGGCTTCCGTCCCGAAAGCGAATGACCGTTTCCTGTTCCGGGCTGGAAACGGGCCTTCCGCCGAGAAACGGGATGTAGGGCGCAAGACGCGCCACGTGCTTCAGGGAATCGTGTCGGAATTCCGGCGAATTTCGAAAGACGCTACGAATCAACGCGAGAAGCCGGTCGCCTTTTGACAAATTATAGTCGTAATCTTTGATAGAGCCTGCCATATTTGATTAAATTAACAAAAAACAAGTCATCGGTATGAGGCCCCTATCCATGAACGAAACTTTACCGGCGCGCATCCACGAGATGTTTCCGCGCTACGTCGAACTCCTGAAAGCGCTGATCCGCATTCCATCCATCAGCTTCGACAGTTTTGACCAGAACGAAGTGCACCGTTCCGCACTCTCCGTCAAGGCTCTTTTCGAAAGCCACGGATTGGCGAACGCGCAACTGCTCACGCCAAAGAGCGGACGCTCTTCCGTCTTTGCCGAACGGAAAACCCGGCCGGAAAATCCGACAGTCCTTCTCTATGCGCATCACGACGTGCAGCCGACAATGCGGGAAGCTCTCTGGAAAAGCGCGCCTTTCGAACCCGAAGTCCGCAACGGACGCCTTTACGGGCGCGGATCCGCGGATGACAAGTCGGGAATCATTCTGCACCTCGCGGCGGCTTCGGAAGCGTTTGCCGTATGCGGCAACAAGATGCCGAACATCAAGATCATCGTCGAAGGCGAAGAGGAATGCGGCAGCTCGGGATTCGGAGAGCTTCTCGAAAGGCACCGGGAACTTCTCCGGGCGGATGCGGTCATCATCGCGGACCTTTCGAACTTTTCCGCTGGAACCCCGTCGATTACGACTTCGCTCCGCGGAATGTCCGCCGTCTCCGTTGTCGTCAAGTCCGTCAAGGCCCCGCTCCATTCGGGTTCCTGGTCCGGTCCCATTCCCGACCCGGTCCAGGCCCTCTGCAAGATGATAGCGTCGCTCACGGACGCGGATGGGAAGATCCTGGTGGAGCATTTTGACGACGGCATCGCGGAGCCGACCGAAGAAGAACGCGAAAGCTACAGAGCGCTCCACTACACGGAAGAAACTTTTCGCAAGGAATCGGGAATGCTCCCCGAAACAAGAATCCTCGGAAACGCAAATTCGATTCTCGAAACGCTCTGGCGAAAGCCTTCCCTTGTCGTCACGGCATTCGAAGCGGGTTCAAGGACCCAGGCGGGAAACGTTCTCCAGGATTCCGCATACGCGCGCATCGGCATACGGCTCGCTCCGGGAATGCAGACGGAACGCGCGACAAGGCTTCTTGAAGAACATCTACGAAAGAACTGCCCCGACGGTCTTGCGCTCCGCCTTGTCCCCGAAGACGGCGCGAACCCGTTTACGACAGACATTTCACACCCCTATTACGGCCTCATGAAAGACGCGATGACAAAAGCCTACGGAAACGAAGCCAAGTACATCGGCTGCGGAGCGTCCATTCCGGGAGCCCAGCTTTTCCGCGACACGCTAGGCGATATTCCCATTCTCATGACGGGCCTCGAAGATCCGGAATGCAATGCGCACGGAGAAAACGAGAGTCTGGGACTCGCGGATTTTGAGCGAGGCATCGTCGCCGAGGCTCTGTTTTTCGAAGGACTCTGCCCATGAAAGTCGTCGTTCTCACCGGCGCGGGAATCAGCGCGGAATCCGGTCTAGACACGTTTCGCGGAAACGGCGGACTTTGGGAAAACGAACCGATCGAAGCGGTCGCTACGCCCGAAGGCTTTCGGCGCGATCCTTTCCGCGTCAAGAAATTCTACAGCGCGCTCAGAACCTCACTACCCAAATACAGGCCGAATGCGGCTCACGAAGCTCTCGCGGAGCTGGAAAAGGTTCTGGGCGACGACTTTCTCCTGGTAACGCAAAATGTCGATGATCTGCACGAACGCGCCGGTTCGAAGCGCGTCTTGCACATGCACGGCGAACTGAAAAAGCTGCGCTGCCAGGCAAACGAAAAGCACGTGTTTCCCTTCGATGGAGAAGAAACGCTCGAAACGAAATGCCCGGTGTGCGGCGCACCGACCCGTCCGCACATCGTCTGGTTCGGCGAAATTCCGCTCTATATGGAAAGAATCGAACGCGCACTCCGCCATGTCGAGGAATTCGTCTATATCGGAACGAGCAGCGTCGTCTATCCGGCGGCAGGATTCAAGCAGGTTGCGAAGCGGTTTGGCGCACACGTCACCTGCCTGAACCTGGAAATCGATCCGAGCGATCCGAATACGGACGTTTGCATCGAAGGCGTCGCCACGGAAATCGTCCCCAAATGGTGCAAAAGATTTTTATAGATATGGAAAAGATCAAGAAGACAAATGCGGCACGGATTCTAGACCAAAGGCACATTGCCTACGAGCTCATCCCCTACCCGGTCACGGAGACGGAACTAGGCGCGGAACACGTCGCGGAAACGCTCGGCGAGCCGATCGAACGCGTTTTCAAGACGATTCTTGTACGCGGCGACAAGACAGGGCCTCTCGTCGGCGTCGTTCCCGGAAATTTCGAAGTCGCGCTCAAGGAATTTGCCAGGGTATCGGGCAACAAGCGAATCGACACGGTCCCGCTCAAGGAACTCACACCGCTCACCGGCTATATCCGCGGAGGATGCTCCCCGATAGGCCTCAAGAAGCCGTTCCCGATTTTCATCCACGAAACAGCGACCGGATTCGACACCATCTTTATCAGCGCCGGACAACGCGGCCTCCAGCTGAAAATCGCGCCAAAGGATCTGGTCGAAGCCGTTCACGCCAAGATCGCAAACATTGCCGAACCGAAATCAGGGATTAGTCGAGAGTAGTCAGAGCTTAGAACCGAGAGCTTAGTTGAGAGTGGAGTGTGGAGAGTGGAGAGTGGGACTCCGAGCGAACTTTTACTTTTAGCTGTCATCCTGGAGCGCGGTCAGAGCCTAGAGCTTGGAGCTTAGATCCGAGTTTCGCAGACGTTTAGGTTCAAATGTAAAGCGGATCGCTCTGCGTCTCTAAG
>CAVGIM010000041.1:0-26731 GCA_963629575.1 Candidatus Methanomethylophilaceae archaeon | reverse complement strand
CTTCAGCGGAAAGAGAACCAGACCAAGAAAAAATAGCATGATAATGAGGACGCTGAGTATTTGAACCATACTCAGAACAAATCATGTATTTGATACCCGTAATTCGATACTTTTTCCAAAGCTCTTTGCGAATACAAAGAACAAATTTACGAACATCATCCTTTGAGAAGCACGGAACAGATTTATACTTTGTGCAATCTTTCCACAGTGATTTCGGCAAGTGGGGAAGCGCAGAATCAGAATAAGTAAGCGTACAAAAACCGACATGCCAACCGAGTTTACGACAATTCTCAAGCTCAACAGAAAGACGAAAAGCCCAAGCATTTTTATTAGCTTTTCGACATTCTTCGCACTTACCACAAGGCACAAAACCGAATTTAGGAGCACTCGGATTGTAAGCCTTGATCCTCATACGATGAAAACACATCCTCAAAAACCTCGATTCTAGTTTACATAATGGCGATTATCGGACATTAAAGGAAAGGGCAAAACTCCGCTCCGCAAGAAATTTCGCGAAAAAAGACACCTAACAATGATCCTTTGGAAATAAAAAACTATTTTCTTCACAATGAGCTTCTCTAGATTCTGCTATGCGATACTGATTGTCGTCCTGGGGGCGACGCTTGTCTGTGGATGCTCGGCATCCCGTAAAATCCGGGCGGCAAGAATCCTTGACCAGTGCGAACTGGAAATTTCCGGGGTCTCGCTGGATTCTGTCCAGGTCGAACTGGATAAAATTGCCGGTTCGGTTCTTGGCGGGCTTGTTCCGAATCCGAACGCGATCCTGCTGATCCAGAATCTTGCGAAGGGTGTGATTTCGGACACTCTGGGAACGCTCTACTTCGCCATTCACGCCGATATAAGGAATTCTTCGTCGGATACGCTCTGGTTGCGTTCCGCAGACGGCTCCGTGCTTCTGGATTCGCTCGGTTCTCTCCCGATTGCCTTTCGGGATTCGGCGAAGCCTATTCTTCCCGGTGTCTCGACCGTCGAGCTTCACACGCAGCTGCGGATTGGTCCGGTCATGATGAAAATTCTCGCGGCGAAGGAAATCCGTTTCCAGGGTTCGCTGGAATTCTCTCTTTCCCCCACTGGCGAACCGATTCCGTTTGCTGTCAACCGGCAAAGGAAAATTCTTCCCGAAGAACGAACGGCCTTTATCGACAAGGCGCGAACCGAGATTCTTTCGACGCTGACCGAAATCTGGGCATCGACGCTCAGACGCTGAATTTTCTAGATTTGACGCGTGAAAAGCCTGTTTCGCAATACTCTCCTCTTGCTTGCGCTTGGCGCGGTTTCTTCCTTTGCGCTTGACCGCATCTGGGACGCTCGCTATACGTTCGGTCCGGAATTCCTGACGCGCGATCGCTTTTCGGCGGGGGGAGGATTTTACACGAATTACGAAGAGGACGGCTACTTGCCTCTGAACGTGCAAATCGCGATAAACGATTTCTGGGAAATCGGTGGCAAGCTTCTTTTCGATACCGAAGACGACTTGGAATCTGTCCAGGCGTATGTCGATTTTGGCGCAAAGTACCGAATCTTCGAATATTCGACGCTTGGCGCGGATTTTCTCGTCGGCATAGGAAATCACCGTGGCGCAGGCCTTGTCGTTTCCTACGCGAAGCTTCAGCCACTCTCCAGGATTTTTTCGACCCTTTACGAAGCGCGCATCGGCTTTCTTGACCGTGTGGTGAGTGACGGCGGACTGGCGACGATCGCTTTGGGCGCAACTCCCGAATTCAAGTTTACGGAAGCGCTTCTCGCGATGATAGGAATAGAAACGTCCGGAAGTCTTGGAAACATAGTCGATGATTTTATGGTCGATATCGTACCGCGAGTCCAAATTGGAATCCTCCCCTACTTTCACGTAACCGCGGAAATTGCCATCGGAATCTTGCAGGAAAAGAACAACGACCGGGTTCGAACCGGCGTTTACGGAATTCTCGAATTCTAACGTTTCGATAGTTTAACGCAAAAAGGACAAGCTCTTTGGGCTTGTCCTTTTTGATGTTTTCCCGTCTTACGCGATAACGAAGCTTCCGTCCCTGTAATCGACCGTACAAGGAACATCGGGCTTGATGTCTCCCGCGATGATGGCGCGCGACAGTTTCCGTTCCACTTCGTGTTCGAGGAACCTCTGGATGGGACGCGCTCCGAATTCCGGGCTGTAGGACTTTTCCGCGATTTCCCGAAGCGCGGCATCCGACGCCTTGACGATATAGCCTTCGCGAGCGGCCCGCTTCGAGAGATCGTCGAACTTGAGCCTTGCAATCGAAAGAATCTGTTCTTTCGAAAGGTTCCTGAACACAAGAACTTCGTCGAGGCGGTTCAGGAATTCGGGTCGGAAAAATCCTTTGAGCTGCGGCATTACGTCGTCTAGCGAAACATCCCTGCTCGGGCTTGCGGCAAACAGATCCGATCCCAGGTTCGAGGTCATCAGGATAAGCGTGTTCTTGAAATTCACCGTGCGACCCTTGCCGTCGGTCAATCGACCATCGTCAAGAACCTGCAACAGGGCGTTGAACACGTCGGGATGCGCCTTTTCGACCTCGTCGAGAAGCACCACGGAATAAGGCTTTGTGCGAACCGCTTCCGTCAGCTGTCCGCCTTCCTCGTAGCCGACATATCCCGGAGGCGCGCCGATTAGGCGGGACACGGAATGCTTTTCCATGTATTCGCTCATGTCGATTCGAATCATGGCGCTTTCGCTGTCGAAAAGTTCTTCGGCGAGAGCCTTGGCGAGTTCCGTCTTTCCGACACCGGTCGGTCCGAGGAAGAGAAAGCTCCCCACCGGGGCGTTTTCCCGGGAAAGGCCGCTCCGATTCCGCAAAATCGCTTCAGCAACGGCGGACACGGCGGCATCCTGCCCGACAACCCGTCTGTGCAGACGCTCGTCGAGATGCAAAAGCTTTGCCCGTTCCGTTTCGCGGAGCCGAGTTACCGGAATGCCTGTCCAGCGGCTCACCACTTGGGCGATGTTTTCTTCGGTGACTTCTTCGGTCAGTTCGCCGTTTTCGGATTCCTTGCGGGCTTTTTCTTCCAGTTCGGCGACTTCCCTTTCGAGCTTTACAATTGTCGTGTACTTGAGCTCCGCGGCCCGGTTCAAGTCATAGCGGGATTCCGCCTGTTCCATTTCCTCGTGGGCCTTGTGAAGCCGTTCCTTTGCCGTTTTCAGCTCGTTGAACTTTGCGCGGCGTTCCTGCCATTTGGATTGCATGGCGGATACCGCCGCAGAAGTCGTGGCGAGTTCCTCCTTGAGTTCCGCAAGGCGCTTCTTGCTCTTGTCGTCGCTTTCCCTTGCCAGCGCCTTTTCCTCGATTTTCAGTTGCAATTCCTTGCGTTGCAGATTGTCTAGGGCTTCGGGAACGGTGTCGAGCTGGGTCTTTACCGTGCTTGCCGCTTCGTCGATCAGGTCTATCGCCTTGTCGGGAAGGAAACGGTCCGCGATGTAGCGGCTCGAAAGCTTGACCGCCGCGACAAGCGCATCGTCATGGATTCGGACACCGTGATGCGTTTCGAAGCTTTCCTTTACGCCTCTTAGAATGGAGATGGCCTCGTCCTCTGTCGGTTCCGCAACCGTTACCGGCTGGAACCGCCGTTCGAGCGCAGCGTCCTTTTCGATGTAGCGGCGATATTCCTGCGTTGTCGTCGCACCGATGCAGTGGAGTTCTCCACGGGCAAGCTTGGGCTTCAGCATGTTTCCCAGGTCCATGCTGCCATCTGTCTTTCCCGCCCCGACAATCGTGTGCAATTCGTCGATAAAGAGAAGTGTGTTGCCGTCTTCTTCCAGGGCGTTCAGAACGTTCTTCAGGCGCTCTTCGAAGTCGCCGCGATACTTCGCTCCGGCCATCAGCGCGGCCAAGTCCAGCGAAAAGAGCTTTTTCCCTTTCAAGGAGTCGGGAACGTCTCCCTTGTAGATTCGCATGGCAAGGCCTTCCACGATCGCCGTCTTTCCGACACCGGGTTCGCCGACAAGGACAGGGTTGTTCTTCGTCTTTCTCGAAAGAATCAGGATCACGCGGCGGATTTCCTCTTCGCGACCAATGACCGGATCGAGCTTGCCTTCTTCGGCAAGCGATACGAGTTCCCTTCCATACAGCTTGAGCGGGGATTCCTCTTCGGCGACGGCGGCGGCGCTCATCGGGTCGGAAAGCCACGTTTCCACGACCTCCGCGCTTCCCAGCGCATCTTCAAAGACTTTCGCCACGCGACGTTCTTCGGCAAAGCGCATCAGCGCTATCAGCATGTTGCTCGGGCTTGCCGCTTGCGACGTCTGTCGTCCTACCTGGATTGCCGCCCGGAGAACGCGTGACAGATCCTCGTCGGGGCGGCCCGCATCCGGGTTCACGCCGACTAGCTTGGGAACGGAATCCAGAAACGGAGAAAGCCTTCCCTCCATTTCCTTTACGTTCGCCTTTTTGGCGCGATACAGGTTTTTCAACCGGGCGTCCGGAGCTTCCAGAAGCCCATAGGCCAAGTGTACCACGCCGAGATAGGAATGGGACTTCTTGTCCATCAGCTCTTGCGCCTTGGAAAGAACCTTTTCGGATTCGCTTGAAAATTCGGACATCTTAACCTCCTTGCCAAATTCGGCAGGCATTTTTTTTTTACCGCAATCCTATAAGCAAGAAGCGTGCCATTTAAAAAATCCACTCGAAAAAGGGCGCTTTCCCTATCCCGGTCGAACAGGTTTCATTTTGAAACGCCTTGTCTCCGCATGGAGCGCCTTCTTTTGCCGCATGGCGCGCTTCTCGGCAAAAAAATCGTCTTTCGTCTCTCCGCGCCCGATGAATTTTCTACATTATGGGGCAAACGAATGGCGGGCAAAACCGCATTCACAACTCACAGAGGTAAAAAATGGCAGTTTCCTACAAGACCCTCGGTTTGGTCAACACCAAGGAAATGTTTGCGGACGCGATGAAGAATCATTACGCGGTTCCGGCGTACAACTTCAACAACATGGAACAGATGCAGGCTATCATCCAGGCTTGCGTCGAAACCAAGTCCCCGGTAATTCTCCAGGTCTCTTCGGGCGCTCGCAAGTATGCAAACCAGACCCTTTTGCGCTACATGGCCCAGGGTGCGGTCGAATACGCCAAGGAACTGGGTCTTGCCGAACCGCAGATCTGCCTCCACCTTGACCACGGCAATTCTTTCGAACTCTGCAAGTCCTGCATCGACATGGGCTTCTCTTCCGTGATGATCGACGGTTCCTCCCTCCCGTACGAAGAGAACGTCGCCCTGACAAAGAAAGTCTGCGACTACGCGCACTCCCAGAAGGACTACGTCACCGTCGAAGGGGAACTCGGTGTTCTCGCTGGCGTCGAAGACGAAGTCTCCGCCGAAGAATCTCACTACACCCGTCCGGAAGAAGTCATCGACTTCACGAGCAAGACCGGTGTCGATTCTCTCGCCATTTCGATCGGAACGAGCCATGGCCGTTGCAAGTTCAAGCCGGAACAGTGCACGCGCAATGCGGACGGTGTCCTGATTCCTCCTCCGCTCGCTTTCGACGTTCTCGCCGAAATCGAAAAGAAGCTTCCGGGCTTCCCCATCGTTCTCCACGGCTCTTCTTCCGTTCCGCAGGAATATGTTCGCGAAATCGAAAAGTACGGTGGAAAGATTCCTGATTCCGTCGGCATTCCCGAAGAACAGCTCCGCACGGCCGCAAAGTCCGCGGTCTGCAAGATCAACATTGACTCTGACGGACGTCTTGCCATGACGGCGGCCATCCGCAAGGTCTTTGTCGAATCGCCGAGCGAATTCGATCCGCGCAAGTATCTCGGACCGGCCCGTGACGAACTCAAGAAGATGTACGCTCGCAAGAACAAGGAAGTTCTCGGTTCCGCCGACCGTCTTCCGTTCGCGAAGTAGTTCGCGCGTCCGATTGTTCCTTTTGGGTCTCGTACATTTTTGTGCGAGACCTTTTTTGAGGTCTAGAAATGAAAGTATGTCCACATTGCGGCGCGGAAATTCCGGAAGGTTCCATCAGCTGCAGGGAATGCGGAAGCGATGCGAAAACCGGCTGGTCCGAAGGGGCCGAAAACTCCGACCTGGAAATGCCCGACTACGACGAAATTCTGGAAAACGAATTCGGATCCCGCAAAAAAAGAACGTCAAGAATCCTGACCGCCATTGTCGGAGGCATTCTCGCTCTTGTTCTCCTGGTCGTCTTTAGCGGCGTCGTGTAGCTCGCGATCCTTTTGGACTTCCCTGAGCTCTTTGGCGATTTGGTGTGCCGCTTCAAAATCGAATTCGTCAATCGCCTCTCGGAGCGATTTGAGCAGTGCGCTTCGCCGTTCGTCAAACTTGATGCGTTCCACGATTTTCAGGGCGATTCGGCAGTCCATTGGAATGGCGTCCTGAATTGCCGGTTCAATCATGTCGAGCATTTTCGAAAGCTTGCTGTCCGCATGGGGATCTTCGACCTGCTCTTCGTTCTGTTCCCCGATGGCCGCAGTCGCTAGCGGAATCGCTTTTTGGAGTCTCTTTATCAGCTGCTGGAGAATCTCGTCAAGCTCTCTCCAGGACAATGTTTTCTGTTCCTTGTCGCCAGACGAAAGCTGGAATTCAAGCTTTGCTGCCATTTCCTGCAATTTCGCGCTTCCGACAGTTCCGGCGATTCCCTTGAGCGTGTGAGCCATGCGTATCGCCGAATCCTTTTCGCCGTTTTGAACCGCTTCGCTGATTTTTGGAATGTATTCGTCAAAGTCGTCGACAAACCGGCGAATGACCTTGAGATACAGCGGTCTGCTTCCGACCGAACGGTAAAGTCCCAGTTCCGCGTCAAAGTAAGGAATTCGGTCAAAGGCGACGAGAAACGGATCCCTGGCGGAAATCTTTTTCACCTGGCTTTCGTCCTCGCTTTCGTTCTGCACCTGTGGCTTTTTCTGCTTGATCCACTTGGCGAGTTCCGCGTAAAACTCTACCGGATCGATTGGCTTGGTGATATGGGCGTTTAATCCCGCTTCCAGGCTTTTTTCCTTGTCTCCCTGGAGTGCGCGTGCGCTCATCGCGATGATGGGAATATTGCGCTTTCTTTCTTCCGGCGACTGGCGAATGATCTTTGTCGCTTCGATGCCGTCCATGATGGGCATTTGCAAGTCCATCAGGACTAGCGCGTAATCGTTTTTCCTGACCGCTTCGACGGCTTCCTTGCCGTTTTCCGTCACATCGACATCCAGCCCTACCCGATTCAACAGCTCGATGGCCAGTTCCTGGTTCAGAGCGTTGTCCTCGACAAGCAGGATGGAGGTCCTTTCGAAGTGATACTCCGGCTGTACCTTGGGCTTGTGCGTCTTGCTGTCTTCGATGACCCGGAACCCCAGTGCCTCTTCCAGGGTGTTTTTCAGGTCCTTCCGCAGGAACGGCTTTGGCAAAAAGCGCTTAAAGCCCGCTTCGACGGCTTCCCTGAGAAGTTCTTCGTCGTTTTGCTTGAATATCGCGACAAGCGGCGGAACATTGCCAAGACTTGCAAGCTTCCTTGCCAACGCCGATGCGGGCATCTCCTGCAAGTTCCAGGCAATCATGACGCAGTCGTAGGATTTTTGCGCATAGAGTTCCTGAAATTCGTCCGTGCTCGCTGCCAATACCGCTTCCACGTCGAGCGAGTCAAAAAGCTTTTCCAGAATCTTTCGGGCTTCGGCGTTTTCGTCGAGGGCGAGAATACGCTTTCCCTGGAGCAGGGATTTTCCCTTGTTCCTTGGGCGGTCGATAAAGTCAAGAGAAATCGTAAAGTAGAACTCGCTGCCTTTTCCGGGTTCGCTCTTGACCTGGAGCTTGCCTCCCATCAATTCGACAAGAGAATGGGAAATGGCGAGGCCAAGCCCCGTTCCGCCATATTTGCGCGTCGTGGAATCGTTCGCCTGCGTAAAGACGTGAAAGAGCTTCTTGGACTGTTCCTCGGTCATTCCGATGCCGGAATCGCAGACGCTTGTGTAGATTGTCGCCTTGGAATTTTCTATGCCGACCAGCCGCATTTTCAAGATGACCTGTCCGCGTTCCGTAAACTTTTCCGCGTTGTTGAGCAGGTTTGTCAAGATTTGGGTAAGGTGCAGCGGATCGCCGAAAACGCGCTTGGGGATGTTCGGGTCGATATCCGCCAGTAGCTCGATGGGCTTGCCTGTAATCCGTACCGCGGCGATGGAAAGCACCCCGGCGATTGTTTCCCGAATCGCAAAGGGAATATGCTCCAGTTTCTGCTTCTTGGCCTCGAGCTTCGAATAGTCCAGGATGTTGTTGATGATTCCAAGGAGCGACTTCGCCGCATACGAGATCCGGTCGATATAATGTTCCTGTCGCGGCGTGAGATCCGTCGAGAGCGCCAGGTCGGACATCCCGATAATCGCGTTCATCGGCGTGCGAATTTCGTGGCTCATGTTCGCGAGGAAGAGGCTTTTTGCCTTGGTGGCTTCTTTCGCTTCCCTTTCCGCTTCGACGATGGGCGTAATGTCCGTGATAAAGAAAAGATAGCCCAGGCTGTTGGAATCCTTGGATTGCAGGATGCAGCCTTGTCCGTGGCACCAGAGCTGCGTGCCGTTTCTCAGCGGGAGTTCGAAATTTGCCGACCAGATGTTTCCGTTTTCGACAGCTTCTAACGGCATGTCCAGAACGCTTTGCGGAATGCCGAACGACGCCAGTTCATCGTAGGATTTCCCCACAAGCGATGTCGCTGGACAGTCCAGGATTTTTTCCACGCACTTGGAAACATAGATGATTTTCAGGTCGTTGTCGAAGATGAAAATCGTGTTCTGGGAAGACGACATGATGGCGTCGAGGAAAGAATCCTTGCGCACCGCGGCCGTTTCGTCGGAAACCAGGAAGAGAAAGCGAACGGAAGCGTCGTCTTCGATGAGCAGATTGAAGGAGATGTTCCACCAGAGAATCTTTCCGTTTTTCTGCTGCAAGACAATCTGGTGCTGACCGATTTCGCTTGTTTGCGGTGGCGCGTTCTTCTGGGCATTGAGCACAAAGCTCTTGAATTCCGGATTCGGGATGATTTCCCAGAGAGAAGTGCCAAGCAGGTCTCGCCAGTCCGAACTTCCGGCCACCCGGGCGATGCTTGTACTGGTCCGCAAGATGTTGAACTGGTTGTCTGTCAGGATGAGCGAAAAGTACTTGCTTTCGAGTATCGCGTCGAAGATTGTGCTGGAATTCACGCTGTCCGTCAGATCCTTGAAGACTATCTTCCGGAAAAGAATGCGGCTTCCCACCAGCGAAACGACGACCAGGAAAAAGACGCAGCCTCCCGCAAACAGGAGAAAGTCCTTGGTCTTCTCGCTAAGGCGCGCAGCCGTCTTGCTTTGGGGAACGATGTGCACAAGGTGCATCGGAAGCTTCGAAAGCGGGGTAACCAAGACCGAATAGGCCTTGTCGTTTTCCGAAAATCGGTATTTGGCAACATCGGAAATCTTGAGCGAATCGACACTAAAAAGCGAACTTGTCGAGGCCAAGAGGGTTTGGGCGGAATCCAGCGTAATTTCTCCCAGGTTCGTCTGGTAAGGAAAATAGGTGTATATGCTGTCCGTTTCGCTGTTTACGAGCATCGTGAGTCCCCCGCTTTCCTTGGAAAGCGGGGAAAGCAGGTCGCGAAACTCGTTTACGTCGATGTCTTCGGCGACGACTCCCTGGATTTTGTTGCGGCTCTTCCAGATCGGCGCGGAAATTGTCAGGACGCGTTTTTTGGCGCTGTGGTTGTTCGTCGGTCCCGAATAGGCCAGTCCCTTGTTCCTGCTCGGTTCGAGATACCAGGACTTGGTGCGAAATTCCGGGTGGACGGGATCTCGCTTGAAACCGCGCGCGCTGGTAAAGGAACCCTCTGGCGTTCCGTAGTAGATATCGACGGTCTTGCGCTTGCGGACTTCCGGCGAAAGGGCGGAACGGATGCCCGAATTGGACTTGTGCTGGATGTTGCGGCGCCAGCTTTCAAAATATTCGCCATAGGACGAAATCCTTTGCGCCACGGATGTCGAAATCTGCTGCAGGGATTTTCCGGACTCCTCGAACGCCGATTCGAAGAGAAAGGAGCGCATGTAGGCGGTAAAGGCAAAAAAGCAGAAAACCATCGCGACCAAAGTCGAAATCGTATAGATCCAGATGATTCTGGAGCCTAGTTCCCGCTTGGAATCTTGATTTTTCAATCCGTAAAGCCCTTATAGATCTCTGGCAGGTCGTCAGCGAAACGGTCGAAAGCCTTGACGACGTCCGGGTCGAAATGGCTTCTGCTCGCCTTGTGGATAATGGCGACGGCTTCGGCGTGAGGCATCGGTTCCTTGTAAACCCTCTTGGATATCAGGGCGTCATAGACATCCGCCACGGCCATCAGGCGCGCTTCAAGCGGAATGGATTCTCCCGAGAGCCCTTCCGGATAGCCGGAACCGTCCCACTTTTCATGATGGCTCTTGGCGATATTCGCCGCAATGGCGACCATTGGATTGTCGCGCAGCTCATGTGTCGCGGAAAGAAGCACCTGGTAACCCAGCACGGTATGCATCTTCATCTTTTCGCGTTCTTCATCGGTAAGGCTTCCAGGCTTTCGCAAGATGTCGTCCGGAATCCCGACCTTTCCAATGTCATGCAGCGGAGCCGCTATCGCGTATTCCTCGATGGTGTCGTCATCCGGGAAAATGTTTCTGTACTTCTCGTCTTGCCGCATCGCCTGGGCGAGTTTCCGTACGACGATTTGCGTACGCTTCAAGTGCGCTCCGGTTTCGTTGTCCCGAAATTCCGCCAGCGCGCCAAGGCTCGTGAGCATCACCTGCAAGGTCTTTTGCAAATCCTTCGTCTTCTGGGAAAGCTCCGACGTGCGTTCCTCGACCATTTCGGAAAGATGATCGCGCGTAAACTTTCTTTCCAGCTGGTTCCGGATCCGCAGCTTGAGGAGCTTCGTATTGAAAGGCTTGGCGATGTAATCGTCCGCTCCTAGCGAAAGCCCTTTCATTTCACTGTCGTTTTCTGCCTGGGCGGTGAGAAATATGACGGGCGTGCTTTCGCATCCCGGTATTTCCTTGAATTTCTGGAATGTTTCGTAGCCGTCCATTTCCGGCATCATCACGTCAAGAAGAAGCAGGTCAAACGGTCGGCGCCGCGCAAGTTCCAACGCGCGCTTTCCGCTTAGCGCGACATGAACGCTGTAATTTTCCTGTGCGAGAGTCCCTTCGAGCACTTCGATGTTCGGCTTTATGTCATCGACGACAAGTATCTGGGGCTTTCTTTGTTCCATATGGGAATAATCTATCCTGGTTTGTGCAAAAGTGGACACTCGAATCGTTCCAACATGGAATAAGCGCCTCGCGTTTACAGATCCGTGATGACCATGATGCCGCTGCGTTCGATTTTTGGAAAGGGCTTCATCCCTTCGCCACCCTTTCCCTTGTCGAGAACTTCGAGAAGCTCGCCGCTTGCCGAATAGAGATGAAGTTCCCACGGTCCAGCCGGCGCGTTGAAATAGCCGGAATTTTTCTGGACATTTCGCTGGAAGCTTCTGTTCAGTCTGTCCAGTACGCTCCGTGCCTGTACCAGGGAAACGTCGGAAAGCGTCCACCCGATAGGGCTTCCGCCCATGTCGAAGACTAGCACCGCGCTTTCGTCGCTGGGTTCCTTCATGGTGAATTTCCAGCTGAAATCCTGCCAGCTTGTCGAAAGATCCAGGAAGCGTCCGTTCGCGTAGGGAACGTAATCCCTCGATGCCCGCTTGATATCGACATTGAGGGTTCTGGGCCTATCGGCCTTGGCGCGCATGCTGAAAATGTATGTGATGCCGTTTCGCAGCGGAAGCGTCTGCTTGAATTGCAGGCTCCAGCTTTCCTTGCCGGGCTTCAGGATGGAAAAATGAATCTTTCCCTTCTGGATTTCCGCCTTTGCCTCGCCTCCCCAGAAATCGGAAACCCAGGAAGCGCAACCCTCCGAAAAGTCGCTGTTCGAAACGAGATTTCGCCCGCGGTCCGATGCGCCCGTGGTAAAATCGCCGTTCTGGATAAAGGACGGGATGACGCTTGTATTCTGGATGCCGAGCGGGCTATCGACGCAGACTTCCCTTCCCCAGTTTACCAGCGTATTGAAGGAACCGTGAGTCGTCATGTCCATTTCCTGGCTGTCGAAATTTCCCGGACCCCAGCTCCAGGCGAGCCAGCCGATGTCGAGGCGTTCCGCTTCCGACATGATGAATCGGTAGGGAATTTCCCGTGCGCCGCCTGCCGCGACAGGGGCAAATTCGCCGATGACAAGCGGAACGTTCCTTGCCACGGATTCTTCGAGAACGCCGGTGATTCTCTCCTCGACCGTCGCGTAGCCCGTCTTTTCCGGATCGTGCCTTTCCGATGGCCACCACATGTGCAAGTCGAACAGCAGATTGTGCTCGGGATCTTCGGCAAGGAGGCGCGGACCCTCTTCGAGAATGTTCCTTGGGTTCTGTCCCCAGTTGTCCGCATCGATGATCAGGGGCACGCGGATTCCCGCGGCCCGCATCTTCGTCACCGCGGAGGCATAGGCATCGTGAAAATCTGCGCCGGACACTTCTTCGCCGCCGATTTCGTTTCCGATGTTTACCAGAATGTATTCCTGGTGGTCGCGTATCATCTGCAGGGATTCTTCCCGAGTCCAGTAGTTGACCAGGTCGGGCAGGCGTTCCCAGCGTCCCGTCGCATCGTGCAGCTCGACAATCGGAATCATGGAACTTTCGATGCTCTCGTCGACTAGGCGATACAGGTCGGACATTCTCCCGTGCATGTTCCAGACGATGCGCACGCAGTTCGCTCCGGTTTTTGCAATTTCGGGGATGGACTTTCCTTCGCGATCCGTCCAGATGAACATGTGGTTTACGCCGCGAAGAACCACCTTTTCGTTGTCCTTGGTATAAAGAAAGCGGCCTTGGACAAAGAAGCCTGGCTTAGAGCCGTTGACTTGTTCCATTTTTAACACCTTTCGATAAATCGGTTTTCATTCCCTTTCAAGATAAGAAAAAAAAGACGCGGTAAATCGTTTGCCGCGTCTTTTTGTAAAAAAATCACGATTTCCATTAGTTTCGCACTTGCGTGTCGAACGCGTATTTCGTCCGGTAGTAGCTCAGCATTTCGTCCGCACTGCGAAACGCCCCTTGGCGGATAGCGCGGCGGATTTCGGGATCGGTCCGGACCATCTTGCGGAGGCGCGTATCGACATCGCGGAAAAAGAGGTCGTTCGAGGCGAGGTCTATCTGGTGCTGGCTGTAATTTAGGTGATAACGGCGTTCGAGCATCTGGAAAAGTTCCGTCTGGCACTGGTTTTCCGGAGGATTTTTCTTGAGAATCGGGCTGTAGCACTGGGAAATGTAGGACTTCTTCAAATTGACAATCATGTGGTCGATCTTGGGGATGTTGCGCGAGCTGTCCTCGTGGGATGCGATTTCCGCCGAGGGAAGGGTCGAGGAGCACGCCGAGAGCAGAGAGACGAGAGCGGTGATTGCCAACAAGCGAACAAACATGAAGACTCCTATAGAAAAGCTATCCCAATCCGCGTTCAAAATTACCAAATTTTTTCCGGGAAACAGTTTCTTGATTGTAACATTTCATTTACCGGAATAATACCAAGTGAGGGGGCTCACTACCCGGTAGCGCACGTTTCCCAATCGCTTGTTTCCATGCCGGTCGATAAGCCCGGTCACCATGTGCGCATGCGGTCCTGTCGTGTGTCCCGTGGTGCCGACGGTCGCGACGGGATCTCCCTGCATGACGTTCTGTCCGTCCAGATACAGCAATTGATCGCAATGCATAAAGAGAATGACCCGCTTTTCTCCAACGATGCCGATGACCGTTCCGCCGCGTTCGTCCTTGAATGTCCATGCCTTTCCGCTGAACGGGGAAAGAATGCGCGCTCCCGAACGGCTCGCCACGTCCCATGCCGGATGCTTTCTGCCTTGCGCTGTCGCTTTTTCTCTGTAGAGCTCCGTGACATAGGCAATCGAATCCCCGATGATTCGCGTAAAGAATTTCCACGCCGGAGCGATCGAATCGTAATCGGGATTTTTCAGGTTTTCCGGAATCGAAAAGCGGATGGTCGTTCCCTGGGGAGGGATGTGCTGACGGCCATTTTCCCAGGAATTTTCGGGAAATCCGTTCTTTTCTAGCGTTTCTCCGACGTAGTCTCCGAGCGTTTTCTCCGTCGTGACCAGGGCGGCAAAGCGTCCGACGGCATATCGGGCGATGCGCTCGAACGGTTCCGAACCGTCGAACGTATAGTCGAAATAGGGGGCTTCCGAGTAAAAAGCCATTTCGGCCTTGATGTTTCGCGAAAGGGACGGACCGGAACCGATGCCGGACGGTAACAGAAACGGAATGGCGGCGACAAGTACGCCGAGCGGAACGAAAAATTTTCGAAAGAAGAGGGGCCAGCCGACCAGGGCGTTTTCGCGAAGGATCCTTGCGCGGAGAAGTTCGAGAAAGATTCTTGCCGCTTCTTCGCTGTCGAGGGAAAGTCGCTTTGATGAGGTCCATCCGGAGAGGCAGTTCTTCCCTATCGATTTGACAAGCTTCGGAAATCTTTTTCGGCTCGGCTTCGGAGCGACCCACCACAAGAACCCAGGACTAAACGGCGCGACCGCTTCGAGCTCCGAAAGGATGTCGCTTTCGAGTTCTCCATCGGAAAGGACCAAAGTCATTCGCATGGAGGCGAGTACCGAAGCCGTCTCCCTGTCGAAATTGTCGGAAAAGCGGACAAGGACATAGCGAAAACCGCTGTCCTTTTGCCGTTGCAGTTCTTGCAAGAAAGCTCTTCCCGTACCATTCTTTCGGGAATATTCCACAAAAAGGAAAGGCGCATCCCCGCAAAGGGCGCGCATAAGACTTTCAAGATTTTTTTCGACGTCGCAAGATTTCGAACAGACGATTCCCACGAGCGAGCCCTGGGAAATCAAGGATTCGAGAACCTCGCTGCGCATTTCGAGAAAGAGCCCGAACTAGACGGCAGCCTTTTTCGAAAAGGCCTTGCAGGCGCAACGCGGGTAAGTATGCGTCTGGGGAGGCGCCGCGATAAACTTTTCCACCGACGTGTAAAGGTCTTCGGACGATGCGTTCGGAGCGATGACGGCTTCCTGTCCGCGGAGCGAACCGCGTCCCTTGAGCGGGTCAAAGCGATGGCTGCGGCTTACCACGGCGAGCGGAACCGTTTCGAGAATCGGGAGCAGACCGAAATAGCGGAACAGGCTGAAGTTCTTTTGCCAGGTGAAACGTTCAACGAGAAGTCCAAACGTGTCCTCGGGGAAACCTTTTGCCTGCAGGAGGCTTTCGCCGGACATCGTCACCAGTTCGTGATTGGTCGGGAAATTGTTGACGAAAGAGGCGTTGTCCCCTTTCAAGTAGATTTCGTCGCAGAGAAAGACAAATTTCATAAAGAACCCGTTGTTGAACAATTTTTGAACAAGATAGTTAAAAAAGTCCTTTTTGTCATCCGCGGCGGGAAGCCTCGAACCTTGGGAATCGTGAGAGAGTATCGTTTTTTTTTGCTCCGTTTTCTGGCAAAAAGAGCCTAATTCGTTTTATGTCAAGGACTTAGCTTGAAAAAGGGTCGATTTTCCTTTTGAAAGACGCCCTCCTTGCGTTTGGGCTTTCCTGGAAATTTTTTGAAATTCACCCAAAAAAGTATCGTCCGCGCTTTCCGAAATACTTTATATTTGGTGATGAAAGTCACTTTTTGGTTTCCGAAAGGTGACCAGAATGGCTTGAGTGTTTTGGCAAGGCGGACCGCCCCTTGTGGCTCGGCCTTGTTGAATGGTCTTAGTGGAGATCGTAAATGAGTAGAAAAAAGTCACGTTCACCCCTGTTCTTGACAACAGGTCTATTTCTCGTTTCTTTCGCGTTGGCCCAGGATGCCGCCCAGACAGCGGATGCGGCGTCCCCGGCAAAGGAAAACAATCCCCCGTCCCTGAACGGAATTCCGGGAGAATCCATCCAGGAAGGAGGAAAATTCGCCCCGATAAAGCTCGACGACTATGTCGATGATCCCGAAGACAAGCCGGCGACCCTTCGCTGGAAAATCACCGGCAACAAGGATCTCGTCGTAACCGAATCCAATCGCGTCGTGACGATAAAGACCCCGGACCAGTATTGGAACGGTTCGGAAGACCTCACGTTCACCGTCACGGACCCGAAAGGCGCTTCCAGCTCGGAAACGGTTACGTTCACGGTGGAATCGGTGAACAACCCTCCCGAAGTTTCCAAGATCCCCGACCAGACCGTTGACGAAGGAAAGAAGTTCTCCCCGATAAAGCTCGACGACTATGTTAAGGACCCCGATCATCCCAAGGACCAGATTTCGTGGGAATACGAACTGACCCCCATCGCGAAGGAACAGGCGGAAGGCGAACTTTCCGTCGATATTTCCAAGGACCGCATCGCGACTGTCGTCATTCCCGACACGAACTGGTATGGCGCATACAAGATTACGTTTATCGCGACGGATGCCGAATACGCTTCCGACAAGACTTCCGCGAACTTCACGGTTCGCCCGGTGAACGATCCGCCCATTGTGCAGAAGGCGCCGGATCAGGTGATAAACGAAAAGGAACAGTTCGAGGCGATAAACCTTTCGGATCTGGTGAGCGATGTCGATGACGACGTTTCGACCATCAAGTGGTCGGTCGAAGGCGGCAAGGACCTGAAGGTCAAGATCGACAAGTACAACGTCGCGGAAGTCATCATTCCGAACGAGAACTGGAACGGCCCGACGGAGACGTTCACGTTCACGGCGACCGATCCGCACGGCGCAAAGGCGAGCTTCAAGACTTCGTTTACGGTCAAGTCCGTGAACGACCCGCCCGAGTTTGTCGATCAGATTCCGGATCAGGACATCCAGGAAAAGGCGCAGTTCAAGCCCATTGAACTCGACAAGTACGTAAAGGACATCGATCACAAGTTCGAACAGCTGAAATGGGAGTTTTCGGGCAACAAGGACCTCAAGGTCCAGCTGAACGGCAAGGTGGCGAAAATCCTGATTCCGAACGCTCTCTGGAACGGTTCCGAGACGATTACGTTCAAGGTGACGGACCCGGAAGGCGCCTCGGCGGAAACCCAGGCGAACTTCACCGTGGAATCCGTAAACGACCCGCCGAAGTTTATCAAGCAGATTCCGGCCCAGACCATCGACGAGAAAAAGCAGTTCGCATCGATCAAGCTCGACGAATTTGTCAAGGACGATGACCACAAGAATGCGGAACTCGCCTGGGAAGTCGACGTGAAAAGCGTCGGCAAGGAACACCCGACGGGACCGCTCGGCATCAATATCGACGACAAGCATGTCGCTACCGTGGAAATCCCGGACAAATACTGGAACGGATCGGCCGTGGCGACCTTCAAGGTGACGGATCCGGAGGGCGCCGAAGCGCGCCAGGAAGTCAAGTTCACCGTTCGCTCCATCAACGACTTGCCCGTTTTCAAGAAGATTCCGGACATGACGATTGACGAAAAGACGGAATTTGACCCGATTGTACTCGATGACTTCCTTTCCGATGCGGATCACGATCTTTCGCAGCTGAAAATCGCCGTTTCGGGCAACAAGGAACTGAAAGTCAATGTCGACAAGAACCGCATGGTGACCATCAAGGCGCCGGATATCAACTGGAACGGTTCGGAATCGGTCACGTTCACCGCGACGGATCCGGAAGGCGGCAAGGCCAGCACAACCGTCAAGCTTACGGTCAAGTCCATCAACGATCCTCCTGTCATGACGGACATTCCCGATCAGACAATCAAGGAAAAGGAACAGTTCAAGCCGATCGAACTCAACAAGTTCGTGACGGATATCGACCACGCGAAGAACCTTCTCAAGTGGACGATTACCGGCAACAAGGATATCAAGGTCTCGCTCGATCCGAACCGCAAGGCGACCTTTGCCCTGCCGAGCAAATACTGGAACGGTTCCGAGGCGATTACCTTCAAGGTGACGGACCCGGAAGGCGCCTCCGACGAGCGCACGGTGAACTTCAGCGTGGAATCGGTGAATGACGCACCGGAATTTTCGAAGAAAATCGCCGACCAGACAATCAAGGAAAAGGAACAGTTCAAGCCCATCAATCTAGGCGAGATAATCAAGGATCCGGACCACAAGCTCTCCGATCTCACGCTCGACATTTCCGTCAAGGCCGCACCGGGCTCCCCGAAAGGCGCACAGCCGGAACTCCAGGTGAACGTTGACGCCAAGATGGTCGCGACAATCGCCATTCCGAACAAGTATTGGAACGGATCGAATGTCATCACGTTCACCGTCACGGATCCGGAAGGCGCGAAGGCGACTGCATCGGCGACGTTCACGGTCGTCTCGGTAAACGACCCGCCGGTCCTCAAGGAAATCAAGTCCCAGACCATCGAGGAAAAATCCCAGTTCGCGCCGATCAATCTTGCGGAACTCGCAAGCGACCCGGATCACGCCTTTGACAAGCTCAAGTGGACGATTACCGGCAACAAGGACTTGAAGGTCAACATCGACAAGGCGGGAACGGCCACGGTCGTCATTCCGAACCAGCTCTGGAATGGAAGCGAAAACATCACGTTCACCGTCACGGATCCGGAGGGCGCATCTGCCAAGCAGACCGCCGTCTTCACGGTCAAGTCCGTAAACGATCCTCCTGTCATGAAGGACATTCCGAGCCAGACCATCAAGGAAAAGCAGGAGTTTAGGCCAATCGAGCTCGACAACTACGTGAGCGACCTCGACCATCCGAACGCCAAGCTCAAGTGGACGATTACCGGCAACAAGGAGCTCAAGTACAAGCTTGACCCGAACCGCGTGTTCACGGTAATCGTTCCGAACAAGTACTGGCACGGTTCCGAGACATTCCTTTTCGAAGTCGTGGACCCGGAAGGCGCGAAGGATTCCCGCAAGGTGACGTTCACGGTGGAGTCGGTAAACGATGCACCGGAATTCGTGAAGAAGATCAACAACCAGTCCGTTGACGAGAAAAAGCCGTTCGCTCCGATCAAGCTCGGCGAAATCGTCAAGGATCCGGACCACAAGCTGTCCGACCTCACCTGGTCGTTTAACGTCAAGCCCGCTCCGGGCGCGCCCAAGGGATACAAGACGGGGCTTACCGTAAACGTCGATCCGAAAACGCTCGTCGCGACGGTGACCACTCCGAACAAGTACTGGAACGGCGCCGATCTCATCGAGTTCACGGTGACGGATCCGGAAGGCGCGAAGGCTACGCAGTCCGCTCTCTTCACGGTCCGCTCGATAAACGATCCTCCTGTCCTGAAAAAGATCAACGACCAGATTATCATGGAAAAGGAAGAGTTCAAGGATATCAATCTTGCGGAACTCGCAAGCGATCCGGATGACGCCTTCAAGACGCTCAAGTGGACGATTACGGGCAACAAGGACTTGAAAATCGCGATTTCCAAGGAGGGTGTCGCGACGATCAAGGCGCCGAACAAGCTCTGGAACGGGACGGAAAAGGTGACTTTCGCCGTCACCGACCCGGCCGGGGCTTCCGCTCGCCAGACGGTCCAGTTTACTGCCAAATCCGTGAACGATCCTCCGGTCATGAAGGACATTCCGAGCCAGACCATCAAGGAAAAGCAGGAATTCAAGGCAATCGATCTCGACAACTACGTAAGCGATCTCGACCATCCGAACAGCAAGCTCAAGTGGACGATTGCGGGCAACAAGAACCTGAAGTTCGCCATCACCGCCGACCGCAAGGTGACCGTTACGACGCCGAACAAATACTGGCATGGCAAGGAAACTGTCACGTTTACGGTGACAGACCCGGAAGGCGCGAAGGATTCCCGCAAGGTGGATTTCGAAGTGATTTCCGTGAACGATCCGCCGGTCTTTGTCCGCGAAGTCAAGGACCAGACGATCGACGAAAAGCAGCAGTTCGCCGTCATCAAGCTCGACGACCTTATCCAGGATCCCGACCACAAGAAGACCGATCTCCAGTGGAGCTTCAAGGTCTCCGATGCGTCCGCCAAGCCCGCTCCGGCCAAGGCCAAGGGCAAGAAGGGAAAGAAGGCCGCCTCCGAAGAAACGTCGTCGGTCGGAAAGAGCGGTCTTACGGTCGAAATCGACAATTCCCACAACGCGCGCATTGTCATTCCGGACAAATACTGGAACGGCGCCGCGAAGATTTCCTTTACGGCCAAAGACCCGGAAGGCGCTTCGGCGACTTCCACCGCGCTCTTCACGGTTCGCTCGATAAACGACTTGCCCGTGATTTCGGACAAGGCGCCGACCGGTGAAACCATTCGCGAAGGCGGCAAGTTCAAGACAATCGATCTCTCGACGCTCGCGACCGATCCCGACCATCCGTCCAAGCTTCTCAAGTGGAGCTTCTCCGGCAACCGCCAGCTGCAAGTCGTCCTGAACAAGGACAATACGGTCCATGTCAAGGTCCCCCACGCGCAGTGGCACGGCAAGGAAACCATCACCTTTACGGTGACGGACCCGGAAGGCGGCAAGGCTTCGCACAAGATGGACTTCGTCGTAACCGAAGTGAACGATCCTCCCGTCATTTCGAAGATTCCGAACCAGAAAATCAAGGAAAAGGAAGCGTTCAAGGCGGTTTCGCTTGACGACTACGTCAAGGATCCAGACAACAAGCCTTCCGAGATGAAGTGGACCGTTTCCGGCAACAAGTACCTGAAGGCGGAAATCACTTCGGCGAGAAAGCTCGTCATCACCGCTCCGAACAAGTATTTCTGGTGCAAGCCCGATACCATGACGCTTACCGTCAAGGACCCGCAGGGCGCATCCGCGACGACGACGGTTGTCTATGAAATCACCTCGGTGAACGATCCTCCGGTCATGAAGGACATTCCGGGCCAGACCATCAAGGAAAAGCAGGTGTTCAAGGATATTCCGCTCGACAGCTACGTCCACGACGCCGACCACCGAAATAGCCAGCTCACCTGGACGGCTGTCGTGAAGAAGGCGTCCGCGCCTGCTCCCGCTCCGGCAAAGAAAGCGGCGAAGAAGGGCAAGAAGTCGAAGCAGAAGGACGCGCCGAAGGTCGAAGAGCCCAAGGCCGAAAACGATCTGACCGTAACGATTGACGACAAGCACGTCGCTCACCTGAACATTCCGAACAAGTATTGGAACGGCAAGCGTACGGTCGTCTTTACGGTGACGGATCCGGAAGGCGCCAAGGATTCGCGCAGCGTCGATTTCGAAGTCGTTTCCGTGAACGATCCTCCCGTCATGAAGCCGATTCCCAGCCAAAAGATCAAGGAAAAGGAACATTTCCAGCCGATCGATCTGCTCGCTCTCGTAAGCGATCCGGATCATCCGACGTCCTCGCTCTCCTTTGATGTCTCGCAACCGCGCAGCCTCAAGGCTTCCATCAACGCGAAGAAGCAGCTCGTGGTGACGACACCCGACAAGTACTGGAACGGCTCCGAAAAGATCACCTTGACGGTGACGGATCCGGAAGGCGGCAAGGCGACCCAGCAGGTTCTTTTCGAAGTTACTCCGGTGAACGATTCGCCGATCATCAAGGCGATTCCGAACCAGAAGATCAAGGAAAAGGAACGCTTCGAGCCCATTGACCTTTCCCGCTATGCAAGCGACCCGGACAACCGTCCGAACGAGCTGAAGTGGAAGGTCTCCGGCAACAAGAACCTGAAAGTCGAATTCCGCGGATCCCGCATGAGCGTGGCCACTCCGAACGAATACTGGAACGGTTCCGAAACCTTGACGCTCACCGTTTCCGATCCGGCAGGCGCAAGCGCCAGTACGAAGGTGACATTTACGGTCACCCCGGTGAACGATCCGCCGCGTTTCAACAAGGTCCCGGTCCAGCAAATCAAGGAAAAGGAACATTTCCAGCCGATAGACTTCTCGAAGTTCATTGTCGATCCGGACAACAAGCCTTCCGAAATGCGCTGGACGCTCGACGATGGCGCGCCGGCTCAAAAGAACAAGCGCGGCCGCATGGGCAAGGCAAAGCGTCCCACGGTAAAGCACCCGCTTTCCTATGACCTTTCCGACGCCGGTGTCCTGACCGTGACGATTCCAAACGAATACTGGAACGGCAAGGACAAGATTACGGTGAACGCCTACGATCCTTCGGGCGAGAAGGCTTCTGTCGAAGTGAACTTCATCGTCACTGCGGTGAACGATCCTCCGGTTCTGAAAAAGATCCCGGACATGGTGACGAACGAAGGTACCAAGTTCAAGCCCATCAAGCTCGACCTGTATGTGACCGATCCGGACAACAAGCCGCATGAACTGCGCTGGTCCGTCACCGGCAATCGTCACCTCGAAGTGATGATCACGGGCGGTCGCGAAGCGATCGTTCGTCCGAGCCGCGTCGATTGGTTCGGCAAGGAAGCTATCACGTTTATCGTCAAGGATCCTGCCGGAGCGACGGCAAAGACCACCGTGAACTTCGAAGTGAAGCACGTGAACGCCGTTCCCGAAATTCGCCCGATCCGCGATGTCACGATGAAGGAAGACGCAAACGGCGGTGTCCTCGCGACGCTCAAGCTCGACCAGTATGTGCGCGATCGCGACAACAGCTTCAGCGAGCTCAAGTGGACGATTACCGGCAACAAGCAGCTGATAGTGGATCACGACAAGGCGAGAAACATCGTCACCATCAAGCAACCGCGCGAAAACTGGAACGGTCCTGCCGAAACCATCACTTTCAAGGTAACGGATCCGGAAGGCGCCTCGGCGCAGACTTCCGCCAAGTTCACGATTATTCCCGTAAACGATCCGCCTGTCGCAATGTCCCAGTCTTACCAGACCCGCGAAGGCGAAGCCCTCAAGGTGAACGCCAAGGACGGTCTTCTGAACGGAGCGTACGATCCGGACGGAAAGCTCGACGCGCGCGTTTCGCTGGTCCGCCGTCCGCAAAACGGAAAGGTCGTCATCAACGAAAAGGACGGTTCGTTTGTCTATACGCCGAACAAGGGATTCTACGGTCTCGATGAATTCGGCTTCAAGCTGACGGACAAGGAAGGCGCTTCTTCCAAGGTCGAAACGGCGGAAATCAACGTGAACTTCAAGATGAAGGACATTCGCGCTTCGGAGCCCGCCGCAACGTCCAAGCCGGCTTCTTCGGATGCGGAAAAGAAATCGACCGGCAAGCAACGCCGTCGTCGCTAGACAAATTTCAAAAACTTTTCGAAGCCTCCCCTATCGGGAGGCTTTTTATATATATTATTGAACAAAATCGGAGGAATCCTCATGAAAAAATCCTGTGCCCTTGTTGGAATCGCCCTTGCGGGAATGCTCGTCTCCGCCTGTTCGTCATCGAGTTCGAGCGAAGCCTCTCTCGCCGAAAAGTGCGCTGGCGGCCTCACGGAAGAATGTCTCGAAGGCGCGACGTGGAACATGAACGGTCTTTACTATCAAAAAGAGGACGGTTCCTACCAGTTGGCGACTCATGCCTTTTCAAGCCCCTCGATTCTTGTCTTCAAAAGCAGCAAGAAGGAAGGCAAGCAGTTCAGCCTGACCTATTCGACGGATCCTAGCGTAGAAGACGTTGGAGGCGAAGAAGATACCGGGTCGTGGTCCGTGGAAAACGGAATTCTCCATCTGCAGTTTGCCTCTTTCGGTACCCTGCATATGGATACGACGATGCAGATAAACGCGACGATCGGGACCCTGGATGCCGCTACCAGCCTGAATCTCGGCGGAAAAATCCTTCATAAGTCTGTAATCGCGGAATCGGGAATCGAAATCTTTACGGCCGTCGAAAAGTAGCGAAAAAGAATTTCGTAAATTCGAAGCTCCCGTTATCGGGGGCTTTTTCGTTTTCTAGATTTGGGGCACTATGGAAATGGAAACACGCTACAATTCGAAAACTGTCGAGGCCCGCTGGCACGACGCATGGGACAAGAATAACGATTTTGCACCGAGCGGAAAAGGCCCTAAGGAAAACACCTTCTCCGTCGTCATCCCTCCGCCGAATGTTACCGGCGCGTTGCATCTGGGACATGCGCTGAACGATACGCTACAGGACATTCTGGTCCGCTACCGCCGAAAGACAGGCCGCGACACGCTCTGGATTCCGGGAACGGACCATGCGGGAATCGCGACGCAGGCGGTCGTCGAAAAGAGGCTCTTCCAGGACGAACACAAGACGCGCCACGACATCGGTCGCGAAGCCCTGGTCGAACGTATCTGGAAATGGAAGGACGAATACGAGGCCCGGATTACGAAGCAATTGAAAAGTCTCGGCGTGAGCTGTGACTGGAGCAGGCAGCGCTTTACTCTCGACCCGGTGTGCGCCAAGGCGGTTCGCTACGCGTTCTTCAATCTGTTCAAGAAAGGCCTTATCTACCGTGGAAAGCGACTAGTCAACTGGGACACGAAGCTCCAGACGGCTGTAGCCGACGACGAAATCTATTACGAGACCGTCAAGGGGCACTTCTGGACGTTCAAGTATCCGCTCGCGGACGGTTCGGGATTTATTCCCGTTTCGACGACGCGTCCCGAGACGATTATGGGCGATACCGCTCTCGCGGTCCATCCGAACGACGAACGCTATAAAAAGTACATCGGCAAGATGCTGAAGGTTCCGTTTGTCGGTCGGGAAATTCCGGTGATTGCGGACGCACTTCTCGTCGATATGGATTTCGGGACGGGTTCCGTGAAAGTCACTCCGGCGCACGATCCGAACGACTACGCGACAGGCCTTCGCCACAAGCTTCCGATGATAAACATCATGAATGACGACGGCAGCCTGAACGAGAACGCCGGCGAGTTCAAGGGGCTCAAGGGACAGGCGGCGCGCGATGCGGTCGTCCGCGGTCTCGAAGAGCTGGGGCTTCTCCTCAAAGTCGAAGATCACGAAATGCAGGTGGGGCATTCCGACCGTTCCAAGACGGTCATCGAACCGTATCTGAGCGACCAGTGGTTCGTAAAGATGGACGTCCTTGCCGAAAACGCGATGAACGCGGTGAAGTCCGGCGAAATCAAGATCCTTCCCGAACGTTACGCGAACAAGTATCTGGACTGGCTTGCCGAAAAGCGCGACTGGTGCATCAGCCGCCAGCTCTGGTGGGGACACCGCATTCCGATTTGGCATACGGACGCTTCGGAAGACGAACTGAAAAGGGCGTTCGGTTCTCGGGAAGACATCTATTTCTATCCGGCGCAGAACGGAGGCTTTCTCGTGTGCAGCCGCGAAGAGAATCTTCCGGAAGACATGATTCCGGGACATCGGCTCGAACAGGAAGCGGACGTTCTCGATACGTGGTTTTCGAGCGGACTTTGGCCGCACAGCACGATGGGATGGCCGGACAGGACGGAAACCCTTTCGCGCTACTACCCCACTTCCGTGCTGGTGACTAGCCGCGACATCATTACGCTTTGGGTCGCCCGGATGGTTCTTTTCAGCCAGGAAAACATGGGCACGGTTCCCTTCCGCACGGTGTATATCCACCCGAAGATTCTCGACGGCAACGGACAGACGATGAGCAAGTCCAAAGGCAACGGCGTCGATCCGATGGATATCGAAGAGAAATACGGTACAGACGCTCTCCGCTTCGTGATGGCAAGCCTCTGCACCGACAACCAGGACGTGCGTCTGCCGGTGAAAAAGGAAAAGCAGCCGGACGGACGCGAAATCAACACGTCCGAAAAGTTCGAAATCGGACGCAACTTCTCGAACAAGCTGTGGAACGCCTGCCGCTTCCTCTACCCGCATCTCGAACAGGCCGGGGCGCTCTCTCGGGAAATGCTTCCGATGGACGCAAAGCTCTTCAGGCTGGAAGATTTCTGGATTCTTTCGCGCCTGAACTCGACGATTCGCGACGCGACCCAGATGCTCGAACAGTTCCACTTTGCGGAACTCGCGGGATTCCTCTACCGCTTTGTGTGGGACGACGTGTGCTCCAGCTATCTCGAAATCAAGAAATCGGTCATCAACCGGCAGACTCTCGACGCGGAAAAGAAGAATGCCATGGCGATTCTTTCGCACGTGCTGCGCGGCGTGATCGATCTGCTGCATCCGGTGATGCCCTTCATTACCGAAGAACTGAACGCGACGCTCTTCCCGGGTTCCGAGCGGGTCATTCTCAGTCCGTGGCCCAAGGCGGACGAAAGCCTTGTCAACCTGGACATCGAGAAAAAGTTCGAACGGGCGTTTTCCGTTGTCGAAAGCGTGCGCGGAATCCGCGGGCGTTACAGCCTAAGCCCTTCGACGCGACTAAATGCGGTGCTCAGCGTCGATGACGCCACAACGGAAGCTTCCGTCAGGGAATGCGCTTCGATCATCACGGAACTCGGCGGTCTCGAATCGCTGTCCATTGCGGTAAAGGCTCCGAAGCCGAAGTTCAGCGCGAGCGCAGTCGTTCCCGGCGGCGAGCTCTACATTCCGTTGGAAGGGATTCTCGACCCGAAAGCGGAAATCGAACGCCTCGAGAAGGAAATCGAAAAGGCGAAGGCCTTTGCCGCCTCCATCGAGCGCAAGCTCTCGAACGAAAAGTTCGTGAACGGTGCGCCCAAAGCGGTTGTCGATGCGGAACGGACGAAGCTCGCGACGCAGCGGGACATTGTCGCGAAGAACGAAAAGGCTCTCGAAGAGCTGAAGTGACTTGTCGCGATTCCGTCAAGTCGTAAACGCCTTTCGATAGCAAAAGTCTCGGTCCCGCGACCGAGGCTTTTGCTTTTTTCCAAGACGCCCTTGCGCGGTTCTTCTTTGGCGCGGGATTATTGGCGAACGAGAAGTTTTAAAACCATTCAATATCTATTTTTAAAACGATGAAAACAGCACTGATAACCGGCATCACGGGCCAGGACGGCTCGTACCTCG
>CAVGIM010000040.1:660-27384 GCA_963629575.1 Candidatus Methanomethylophilaceae archaeon | reverse complement strand
TCTAAGATCTAAGTTCTCCCGACTAAACTCTGGCACGCCCCTCGCCGGGAAGGCCTGCCTGTCGGCAGACAGGCGCACCCTCCGCCGCCAGGCGGAAACAGGTCGCTTCGCGACAAAAGCCTAGACGTGAAACGTCAAAAGCCTTTCGGCAGAAATTCCCCTCTCGACATTCGACTACAGCGGATACGCGCAACAGCGGAACGAAATGGACGGGTCGGTGTAGAAGGCTGCCGCTCCGCGGTAGGAGACGGTTCCTCCGGTAAAGAAGACGGCTTCGATGCGGCTTGGTTCGTAGTCCAGGTTTCCGGCGAGGGACTTGAGCCAGGACTCTCCGCCTTTCCTGTATTCGGCAAGAGGGGCGTAGTCCTCGCCGAGGGAATCGCCGGACGCAGACGAAACCTTGAAGAACTGGACGGAATCCTTGAAATCCTTGACCGTCAGAATCCTGTAGAGCGTGCGAGACGTGTCCTGCACGAGGCTCGTATCGACCTTGGAACCTTCGCGATAGAGATAGACGGTGTCTTGCGTGTAGGCGACGCGCGTGCGGTTCGGGATAAAGTAAGTGGTGCACTTGGAGAGCGACTCGCGGGATTCGCCCGTGTAATAGACGTAGCTCGATCCGCGGAGAAGCTGAAGAAGGGTGTCCGGTCCCGTGACCCATTCCTGGAATCCTCCGGAGAGGTTGCGGATGCCGTCCGGGCTTGCGCAGAGCCTGTCGCGCTTGGATATGTCGGTCGCCGAGGTGGAATCGTCCGTGCCGACGCCGCAGTTTCGGTAGAGAAATTCCGCCGCGGAAAAGTCGGATTCCTCGATGACGCCGTAAGAGGTTCTCCCCTGGGCAAGACATGCCGCTTTCCAGTCCTGCGACTTGCAGAGCGAAACCTGGAATCCCGACGCGGAGATGGCTTCGCAGGCGGAGACCGCTTCGCTGTAGAGAACGTTGTGGGCAAAGGTCGAGTCTTCGTTCAGGTGCTCGAACCTTTCGATGCAAAAGCGCGTCGAATCGTTTGTGCGGACGGGAACGAATCCCTCGGGGCAGTCGAGATCCGATTCCGGTCCTTTCGATACTGCGAGCGTATCGATCAGGGCCTTCGAATAATAACCCGATGAGTCGATGGCGCGAATTCTCAGGATGAGCGTGTCGCCGGGAACTATCCAGCGGATAGTATCGACGACAAATTCGCCGGTCGCGGAAACGCTCATGGAATCGCCGTCCTTTCGGTAGGACGTCCGATACTTTTCGTCCGAAACGCCGCCGGCTCCCGTCGCTTTTTCCCAGGAACTTCCGTTCCACGTTTCCACGTCGTAGCTCTTGACGTTTCGGTAGCAAAATCCTTCGAAGCAGTTGCCCGGAATGTGGATGACCGAGTCTATCGTGATTCCGCTCGAATCGGAAAGCGGATCTACGCTGCGCGGCCAGTAGATAAGGACGCGGTTCGAATCGAGGGCGACTCTTTCCGGATCCGACGTGTCGGGCCTTGCCCAGAGCGCGCTTCCCATCAGCGGAGCTATCCTGTCCGTCGTCATGAAGAGCTGGTTCGTTTCCACGGAGCCTGTCCCGGAGACGTTTCCCGCCGAATCCCACGCGATGATCCCTATCGTGTAGTTGCTTTCCGGGTAAAGCCCTTCCACTATCATGCGGTAACGGTTTGCGCTGTCCGAAGAAAAGTCGAATCCGTCCCCGTCGATGACTGCGATTCTCAGGTAGTTCTTGTCGCGCGAAGAGGTCGTGTCAATCCAGAGCGAGTCGCTCGTGTAGCGGAAACGGTGGTGTCTGAGCCAGAAGTCCTTTCCCGTCGAATCCGTCTTGCCGTCGTGGAGAATCTTGACTTTGGCGTTTCGGATATCCTGGCTCGAGTCCTCGGCCCAGAGCAGGATATTGTAGCCCGCTATTTTCCCGGAGAGGCTCTCGGGGGCGTAGTAGTCGTACTGGTCGGTGGGGCGCGCCCAGTCGATGGCCACTCCCGTAGTCCACGAGGAATCGGTTATCGTGACAAGCGCGGGCGAAATGTCGTCGCCGAAGTGGACGAAGATGTGCTGGATGTCTCCCGATTCGTCGCCATCTCCGTATTCGCTCCAGATGGCGATGGCGAGACTGTCCCTTTGGAGGTATTCGGCGACATGCTCGGTCAGGTCGAGCGTATCGTAGAGAATTTCCGGATTTTCGAAGGGGATCTGGATGGACTTTTCGGTCGCGCCGCTTGGCACTTTCTTTGTGGAATCGCCGACGACTAGCGTGTCTATCCAGACATGAAAGCGGAGAAGATTCTTGGTTTCGATGGGAATGCGCCAGCGCATTTGGTAGCAGGAACCGGTCGTGTCGCTCTTGGATGCGCAGCTGCGGAGAATGGAAAGATCCTGGACGGCGCGTTCAAACCGGTAGTCGTCGCCGTTCGAAGTGTCGGAACAGGCGGCAAGAAACGCCACCGTGAAAAGCGATAGAAGTCCGCGAAAAATCCTCATCGGCATCTAAGATACAAAATTGCGCCCGGAACCGAAAATTCCAGGCGGAAAGAATCAGAGGGAAAGAATCCTTGCGATGTTCGAGCTGACGAAGGGGCAGATTCCCGCGAGGAGGACGCAGACCGTGAGCGCGATGACGCAATACTTTTGACGCGGGCGGACGCATAGCGGATGCGCATCCGGATCTTTCGGCAGAACCCAGGCGCTCTTGACTAGCTGCAGGTAATAGTAGAGCGCGATGACGTTGTTGATGCAGGCGAACGCAACGAGGAAGTAGGCCTTTGACGTGGCCGCGCTTTCAAAGAGGAAGAACTTTCCCATGAAGCCAGCGAGCGGCGGAATTCCGGCGAGGCTGAAGGCGGCGACCGCGAGGGCGACCGCGAGGCTCGGGGATTCCTTCGAAAGTCCCGCCAGGGAATCGAAGCTTTCCGCGCGATGTTCTCCGACGATGCCAAAGACAAAAAAGGCGAGGTAATTGGAAAACGCATAGAGGAGCAGGTAGAAGAGAAGGGCGGTTCTTGCGCTTTCCGCAGGCCCTGCCAGGGCGACCAGGATGTAGCCCGCCTGGGAGATGGAACTGTAGGCCATAAAGCGGCGCAGGCGCGTTTGCTTGAGCGCTCCGAGGTTTCCCGAAAGAATCGTCACGCCGGCGAGCAGCGAGAGAAACGGGATAAGCCTGTCGTGAATTCCGGCGAGCGGCCCATAGACAAGCACCGCGAGAAACGCGATGGCGACGGTCTTGCTCGTGACGGCGAGAACCGCGGTGACCGGAGTCGGCGCGCCTTCATAGACATCGGGTGCCCAAGTGTGGAAGGGGAATAGCGTAAGCTTGAAGCCGATGCCGCAAAAGAGGAACAGGACGGAAATCCAGAGCAGCGGATCCATGGGATTCGTTCCGACCGCAGTCGCTATCGCGTCAAAGCGTAGGCTTCCCGAAAAACCGTATAGGTAGCTGATGCCGAAAAGTTCAAATGCCGAGGCGACGCTCCCCATCAGGATGTATTTCGTCCCGGCTTCGGAACCTTGGGGGTCGCGCTTGTTCCAGGCGGTGAGCGCATACATGGGAAGCGTGGCGAGTTCGAGCCCGAGGAAGAGCGTTAGAAGTTCGCTAGCCGAGATGACCGTGAATCCTCCGAACGTGGCGGCGGCAAGAACCGCGGCGAATTCGGAAAACTGGTGAAGTTCCGGTTTTCCGTCTGCCGGGTGGTCAAAGTAGTCCTTGGCGAAGAAGAGCGAAAGAAGCGTTCCGAGAACGAGGACTTCGCGCATCAGGATGCCAAAGCTGTCGATTCTCCAGTTGGAAAGGTAGGTCTGCGTGTCGCCGACGAGGAGCGCGTTCAAAAGAACAAAATGCGCGGCAAAAAAAACGACGGACGCTCGAAAAGGCAATTCCCTCCGGTTCGGGAAAAATTGGCGAAGGAGGATGAGCGCGAAGGGAAAGAGCAGAAGCAGAATGTCCGGCAGAATCAATTGAGACATCTTCTTACCTCATAAAGTTTGCGTAGATGGGAGCGATGGCCGTATCGAGAAAATCCGAAATCCAGCCGGGGAAGAGGCCCACTCCAAAAAGGCAGACGAGAATGGTGACTAGCGCGATTTTTTCCGCAAGGTCCGCGTCGGGGAGCGTCTTGAATCGTTGTTCGCGGATAGGTCCCGAAAGCATTCGGTTCGCGGTCTGCAAAATATAGACCGCCGTAACGGTGATGGAGAGGATTCCCAGAATGGTGACTATCCGGACAAGGGGAATCGGGCTCTGGAAGCTGCCGATGAAAATCGTCGATTCGGCGACAAATCCCGAAAGTCCCGGAAGTCCCAGACCGGCGAATCCCGCGATGGTGAAGGAGACTCCGAGGAAAGGCATCACCCGCATGAGCCCTCCCATTTCGTCGATATTCCGCGTATGGGTCCGGCTGTAGATCATTCCGATGCTTGCAAAGAAAAGCCCGGTGAGAAATCCGTGGGAAAGCATCTGGAGGGCCGCTCCGCGGAATGCGAGAGGCGTCGCCGCGGCAAGTCCGAGGAAAATCAGCCCGAGGTGCGAAATCGAACTGTAGGCCGTAATGTACTTGAGATCCCGATGGCGGATGGCGATGAAGCAGGCGACGGCGACATTGAAAATCACGAGGTAGGCGATATAGGGCAGGTAGAACCGAGCCGCTTCGGGCATGAGGTATATGGCGACCCGGAGACAGGCGAACGGTCCCATCTTCATCATGACGCCGGCGGCGAGCATCGAAACGGCTGTCGGCGCGGACGAGTGGCCGTCGGGCGACCAGAAATGGAAGGGGAAGAGAGAACCGGAAACGGCGAACCCCATGAAGAGCAAGGGGAATGCCCACATCTGGAAATTCATCGGAAGCCGCACGTCGGCAAGTTCCAGAATGTTCCACGTCGAAGCCCCGCTTTCGATGAAGATGCCGAAAAGCGTCGCGAGCACCATGGCGCTTCCGAGGGCGAGCGTGAGGGTGAGCTTCTTTCCTCCGTAATCCTTGTTGCCTGTTCCCCAGCCCGCTATCATCAGATACATGCAGAGCGCTTCCATTTCGTAGAAGAGAAAGAAGAGGACAAGGTCTAGACTCATGAAAACGCCATAGACCGCGGTGCCGAGTATCTGCATCAGGGCGAAAAATTCCTTCTGCCTATTGTCGATTTTCCAGCTGGCGAGCATTCCCGTAAAGACGATGACAGCGGTGAGGAAGACTAGCAAAATTCCGAGTGCGTCTGTTCCCACGATGTAGTGCGCATGGATAGCGGGGAGCCATTCGAGGTCCGTCAGGTATTGGACAAAAGGCTTGTTCCCGGTCGGAACGCCGAGCGGCATCGTGATTTTGTATGTATAGGCGACAAGTCCCGACGCGATGGCGAGAGCTATCCCCGCGGACGCGAGGTGAATCCGCTTGATGGCCTTGACGTGTGTGCGAGGAATCGGGACGCAGACAAGGACGGTGAGTAGCGGAATTATCCAGATGAAATTGAAAAGAATCGTGCTGACCATACGATGCCCTTAGACAGGAAGTCCGCCGAGATAGCGCCACAGGATGACGCCGACGACAAAGGTCCCGATGTAGATGAAAAGGTTTCCCGTTTCGAGTTCCCGGACAAGCGTCCCGCCGAACTTGACAAGCCGGGTTGTACCGGCGACGATTTTCCCGATGACGAAATCCTCGAACGCCCGGGCCGCTTTCGCGACTCCGCCAAAGACAAACTGACGGACAAACGCGTAATAGCCTTCATCGAAGTAGAACTTGTTGTAAACGATCCGGTAGAGCGCTCCGCGGTTTGTCGAATCGAGTGCGCGGGAAACGTTCGCCTTGGGGCTTGCGTAGAGAATCCAGGCGACGGCTATCCCGAGAATCCCCGCCGCGGAAGCGATGAACGGAAGGCAGGAGCTTAGGGAATCCGCTACCGCCGAATGCGTTTCCGGGGTTCCGAGGAACTTTTCGAACATTCCCTTGCAGAGAAATCCGCTCGCAATCGACGGAACGGCGAGGCATACGATGGGAAGCGTCATCGCAAGATCCTCGTGGACGTGGCCGGCCTTGACCGCTTCGCTTCGCGGGCTTCCGTGGAACGCAAGGAAGAACAGGCGGAACATGTAGAAGGCGGTAAGCGCACTCGTGAAAAGTCCCACGGCGAAAATCGCCGGATGACCGTTCTGGAGCGCTCCCGCAAGGATCTCGTCCTTGGAGAAAAATCCGGAGAACGGGGGAATGCCCGAAATGGAAAGGCACGCGACGAGCGAAGCAAAGTAGGTCCACGGCATCTTCTTGCGGAGACCGCCCATCTGGTCTAGATCGTTTGTCGAAACCTGGTGGATGAGGGAGCCCGCGACAAGAAAGAGCATGCACTTGAAAAACGCATGGTTGAAGACGTGGAACGAAGCCGCCGCGGTTGCCGAGACGCCCAGCCCGAACATCATGTAGCCCAGCTGCGAGAGCGTCGAATAGGCGAGAATCCGCTTGATGTCCTTTTGCGTGCAGGCGATGACCGCGGCAAAGAGAGCCGTGAACGCTCCGACGAATCCGACGAGTTCGAGCGTGCCGTCACAGGCGGCAAAGAAGGGAAAGAGTCTTGCCACCAGATAGACGCCCGCGACAACCATTGTCGCGCTGTGGATGATCGAGGAAACGGGAGTCGGGCCTTCCATCGCGTTCGGAAGCCAGATGTGGAGCGGGAACATGGCGCTCTTTCCCCATCCGCCGATGAACATCAGAACGGAACCGAGGACAAGCGCATCCGAAATATTCACGTCCCAGAAGCCGAGAGACACCGTACCGCTTGCCATTTGCGGATTGATCGCGTTCAGCGTGCCGAAGTCGAATGTTCCGGCGACAATGGCGATGACGACAATGCCGAGGAGAAAGAAACTGTCCGCAAAGCGCGTGACGATGAACGCCATCTTGGAGGCGGCGACCGCCTTGGGACGCTCATACCAGAAACCTATCAGGAGATAGCTCGCGATGCCCACGAGTTCCCAGAAGAAATACATCTGGAAAAGTCCCGTGGCGACAACCAGTCCGAGCATCGAGAACGTGAAGAAGGAAAGCAGCGAAAAGAATCTTCCCTCGGCGCGGTCTTCCCTCATGTATCCCAGGCTGTAGATGTTAACGAAGAACGAAATCACGGCGATGACAAGGACCATCATTGCGGAAAGCGGGTCGAGAAGGAACGCCGCCTCGGCGCTTAGCCTGTCCGAAAAGGCGAGAAACGGGAATTTCCACGCGACGATCCTTTCCGGAGCCGCGGAAAGAATGTACGAGACGACCAGGGCGACCGCGTAGAGCATCGAAAGACCGGCAAGCGCGACCGAAAGGGCGCCGGCCGCTTTTCGGTGGTTCCTGCAGAGGAAAAGCCCGTTCACGAGAAAGCCGATAAACGGAAAGATCAGGATCCAGTAGCTATGGGAGACTAGGAACTCATTCATGGATATCCCTCAGCTGGTTGATGTCGAGGCTGTGGTGGCGGCGGAACATGCTCACCACGATGGCGAGAGCTATCGCCATTTCGCAGGCGGTAATCGCGATGACGAAAAGGCCGAAGATCGATCCGGCAGTCGCGTCTGCCGCCTTGAAGTAGGCAAACGAGATAAAGTTCATGTTCGCCGCGTTCAGCATGATCTCTATCGAAAGGAGCATCCCAACGATGTGGCGTCTCCGCAAAAGTCCAAAGATTCCGATTCCGAAGAGTACAAAGGAAAGGATTAGGCAGTGTTCGAGAGTCATTCTTCCCCCTTGAACTTTCTGGCGATGGTTATCGCGGCGACGAGGGTCACGAGCAAGACGAAGCTCACCAGTTCGAACGGGATGATGAATCCCGACGGATCGGTGGACAGAAGTCTCAGGGCGAGGCTCGGGAGGGAAGCGTAGTCGCCTGCCGCCGAGGCCGTGGCCGTCCCGATGTCTTCCGCCTTGAAGAGAAAGCGGACCATGGTGAACAGGAGCCCGCACGAAATCGCCGCGGCGATGAAGTTCCTCGGCAGGTTGATGTTAAAGACGGTCTCTCCCAGATGGCTAGTCAATAGGACGGTAAAGACGACGAAGATGACGACGCCTCCCGCATAGACCATGACCTGCGCCATCGCGAGAAATTCCGCATGGAGCATCAGATAGAAAATCGCCGTGCCGATAAAGGAGACGATGAGAAACACCGCGCTCCGCAAGAGGTTCTTCGCCGTAATCGTCACGATGGAAGTGACAATCATCAGAAGCGCGACGACGTAAAAGACGATGTCCTTGAAAAGGGCGTCGGATATCAGACTCATCAGGCGCGCCCCTCCTTTTGGTTGAGTTTCATTTCGAATCCGTCGCGCGAAGTGCGGGACAGTTCAAAATCCTGGTTCATCCGGATGGCTCCGAACGGGCACGCTTCGACGCAGAGTCCGCATTGCGTACAGGAATCCAGCCGATAGATGTACTTTCCGAGAACCTTTTTCCCGGCGATGTTCTTTGTCGAAAGAACGTTGATGGAACCGTTCGGGCAATTGCGTTCGCACATCCCGCAGGCGGTGCACACGTTGTCGCCGTTTTCGTCTTCGATCATTTCGAGGCGTCCACGGAACCGCGGATACATCGTCAGCGTCTTGCGGTTTTCCGGATACTGCTCCGTGACGATGCGCCTTGGCTGGAAGAAATACTTGACCGTGACGGAAAAGCCTTTGAGAAAGCTGACCGATCCGGCGACCGTCCTGAAGTAACGCTTGAATGCGTCCTTCGCTGAAATTTTCTTTTCGCTCATTTGAGTATCCACCCGAAAGAGACCGCGACCGCTCCGAGAACAAGGAGGAGAAGACTCGCCGGCAGCATGAACTTCCATTCGAGAGCCATTAGCTGGTCGATGCGCGGCCGCACCAATGTCCAGCGGATGACCATATAGACCCAGATCATCGTGAAGACTTTCGCAAAGAACCAGATGACGCCGGGCACCATGTTGAAGATTTCGTCAACGGGCGCAATCCCGATGCACGGGGGAAAATATCCGCCGAAGAAAAATACCGTGGCGAGCGAGGATGTCGTGACCAGATTGATGTATTCGCCGAGATAGAACATGGAAAACGCCATTCCGTTATATTCGGTGTGGTAGCCTCCGGTGAGTTCCTGTTCCGCTTCCGAAAGGTCGAACGGGGCGCGGTTCAGTTCGGCGGTCGAGCAGACAAGAAAGAGGACAAAGGCCAAAAGTCCGATAACCGGAGCCTTGAAAACCCACCAGTCGAGAACCGTTCCCGCCTGGCTGAGCGTGATTTCCCGCAGGCTTGCGGACCCGGCGAGCATCACGACGAGAAGAAGGATCATCGCATACGAAATCTCGTAGCTTATCATCTGGGCTCCGGAGCGGAGCGAACCCAAAAGGGAATACTTGTTGTTCGAAGCCCAGCCGCCGATGAGAATGCCCAGAATGCCGAAACCGTTCACCGCGATGATGAGCGGTACCGCGACGGAAACGTCCGCGACTTGCAGCGTCGGGCCGAAGGGAATCAGGGCGAGACTCACGAACGGAGCCGTGAGAAGAATCATCGGGGCCATATAGAAGAGAAGCTTGTCCGCACCCTTTGGCGCATAGACTTCCTTGAACATCAGCTTGATGGCGTCTGCGACGACCTGGATACATCCGTGAAAACCGAGACGCATCGGTCCGAGTCGGCACTGGATGTGGGCGCAGACCTTGCGTTCCATATAGACGAGGACAATAGCCGCTCCGAAGGCGACCGCGCAGACTCCGCAAATGCAGAGAATCGCGTTGACAAGGTAGGCGAGCTCCGGGATGGGAATGTTCGCCCGGATGAAGTCGCCGATGGGATTTGTAATGGAAGGAGTCATCGCTTACCTATCGATTTCGGGAATGACCGGGTCGAGCGTCGCCATGATCGTGACGATATCGGCAACCTTCTCTCCCTTGGCCATGGAGTTCAGGGCGGCGAGGTTCGCAAAGCTCGGGCCGCGCGTGTGGATGCGGTAAGGCTTGTCGCCTCCCGTCGCGACGATATATGTCGCGTAGAGTCCCTTCGCCGTCTCGGATGCCGCGTAGTAGCTGCCGGCGGGGAGACGTACGGGCTTTTCCTTGGAACGATACGGGCCGCTTTCGGGAAAGCGCGCCATGCACTGCTCGAGGATTTTCATCGACTGGTGAATTTCCTCGATGCGCACCAGGTAGCGCGCGTAGCAGTCGCCTTCGGAACGCACCGGGACTTCGAAGTCAAAGGTATCGTAGATGCCGTAGGGATCGTTCTTGCGAACGTCGTAGCGAACGCCGGAAGCCCGCGCCACGGGACCCGAACAGCCAAAGGAAATCGCATCTTCCCTGGAAAGAACGCCGACTCCCTTGGAACGCTCGAGAACGATGAGGTTCGTCGAGAGGAGCCTTTCGTAGTCGTCCATCGTGGGCTTCAAGTGCTCGAGAAACGCCTTGACCCGCGGAATGAAGGCGTCCGTCACGTCAAAGCGCGAACCGCCCGGTCGAAAGAAGTTGGTCGTGAGGCGTGATCCGGTCTCCTGGTCGAGAATGTCGTGAATCATCTCGCGTTCCTTGAACCCGTAGATGAGGGGCGTCTGTCCGCCGAGATCTCCGCCAAAGCAACCGTAAAAGACGAGGTGCGACGCGATTCGCCCGAGTTCCGCCATCATCACGCGGATGTATTCCCCGCGTTCCGGAACTCCGATGCCCATTCCCTTTTCGAGCGCGAGGCAGACGCCTAGATTGTTCTGTATCGCGGTCAGGTAGTCCTGCCGGTCGGAAAGATGGATGTATTGGACGTAGTTCTGGCTTTCCGCCTGCTTTTCGAGGCCGCGGTGGATGTAGCCGAAATGGGGAACTATCTCGATGACCGTTTCACCGTCGAGCCGGATCTGGAGGCGAAGCGCACCGTGGGTACTCGGATGCTGCGGACCCATGTTGATGTAAAAATCTTCGCTATACGGATCGTGGAATTCTTCCTTGAATCCTGGAAGGAGAAACGGGGAAAAATGGTTCGCGCTTGAATTCATGCTTCCCTCCGGATGATGTGCGGATGGGTGAAGTCCTTGCGGAGCGGAAATCCGGGAAAGTCTTCGTCGAGGAAAATCCTGCGCATGTCGTCGTGGCCTTCGAAGGAAATCCCGAACATGTCATAGACTTCGCGTTCCTTCCAGTTTGCGCCCGGATAGACTTTCGAAAGGCTCGGGGCTTTCGAAAGAACGCTCGTGGCGCGCTTTTCTTCGGGAATCGAATCGTCCTTTGAAAGGGAGAGCCTCACAAAAAGCTTGTGCCCGAGCTCCGTGCTCATCAGCTGCGCGATGACGTCGAAATGATCTTTCCAATCCACCGCGGTGACGTCGATAAGAAAGTCGAGCGATGTCCGCGGATCGTTCTTCAGAAACTCGACGAGCGAAACGTAGTCTTCCGCGGAAACGTTCACGTCGAGCGGCGTATCGGCCGGAAGGGCTTCGAGCGTCTCGTCCGAGGAATCCTTCGCTCCGTAGAGGGAAATCTTCGGAAACTTTTCGAGGGCCACGTGGAACAGCTCCTTTTGCGAAAGGCCCTCTCGCTTGCGCGGGCAGTAGGGGACTTCGGGAAAGACTTCCTTCGCGACACGAACCGCCTTGTAGCCGGACTTGTAGTCGGGATTTTCTTCCTTGAATTTCGCACGGGCTTCGGCGAGTTCCTCGTCCTTTATCTTTTCGAGAGCTTCCCACGCCTTCTTCGCTTCCGCGTAGCGGTTTCCGAAATCCGTCGTGTCGAGGGGGCCTTCGTGCCAGGGATGTCGGCACGTTTCCTTTCGAATCTTGTCGCGCAGGGTGAGTAGCCCGTGGAACAGCGCTTCGGGCCGCGGCGGGCATCCCGGGATAAAGACATCGACCGGGAGAATGTTTGCCGCGCCGCGTACAACGGAATAGTTGTCGTAATAGAAAGGTCCGCCGGAAATCGTGCAGGCGCCCATCGCGAGGACATACTTGGGACCGGGCATCTGTTCCCAGAGCATCTGGACCGCCGGCGCCATCCGCTCGGTAATCGTTCCCGCGAGAATGAAGAGATCCGCCTGTCGGGGGGAATCGCGGAACACTTCGGAACCGAAGCGCGCAATGTCGTAGCGCGCCATGGAACTCGACATCATTTCGATAGCGCAGCAGCTAGTCCCGTAGGTGAGCGGCCAGAGAGAATTGGCGCGAGCCCAGTTCACCGCGTAATCGACAGCGTTCACCAGGAGCTTTCCGCCGGGAACGGGATCGAGAATTTTAGGCAGGTAGTTGATTATTCCCATTTGAGAATTCCTTTTTTCCAGGCGTAGGCGAGGCCGGCGGTCAGCACGGCGAGAAAAAGTACGAGATCGATCGCGACGAGAACGGGCGAAAGGGACGTTTTCCCGGCGACAATCGGCCCGAATTCGAGAAGGACGGGGAAGAGAAATAGCGCTTCGACGTCAAAGACTAGAAAGAGGAGCGCAAAGAGATAGTAGCCGACCTTGAACTGGATCCGGGCGTTTCCGACGGTCTGCATTCCGCATTCGTAGGGCGAAAACTTGTTCTTCGTGTCCTTGCTCCGGTAGCCGAGAAGCTTGCCGAAAACGATGGCGCCGCCGGCGACGACCGCGCCTAGCGCGAGAAAAAATGCCAGAATGAAGTATTCAGAGAGTTCCATAGACGTTCCTGCGAGTTCGTTTTAAAAATCCTGTCAGTAAAAGTGTTGTACTTCCTGGAGCGTCCCGAACAGTTCGTTTCCGATTTCGAAGCGTTCCTTGATGTGCGCCTGGAGATCGCGAAACTCCTTTTCCGTCGCGAGGTTCAGCGCGTTCAGGTTCTTGTGCATGTTCGATATGAATCCGGAAACATAGGCGCCGCTTTTCTTGATTTCCATTTCGGAGTCCATGTTCTGGAGCTCCTTGTCCGTTTCGATGCGGGAAATCAGGTAGCGGGTCGTCGATTGGAGTTCGCTCAGAAAAAACACGAGCAGAAGTTCCTCTTGCAGGATTCCGCGCGGATTTTCGGTCGAGTAGCGGCCGATTTTTTCGATCTTTCCAAAGAAGACGGACGCTTGCGCGTATTCGAGGCAGGCTTCGAGCGACTTTTCGCACTCGCCGACCTTTTCGCCGATGGAGGCAAACCATTCCCGCCGATTCGTCACGTCCTTTTGCATGATGACGGGTGTGAGCGCGCTGAACGCATAGAAGACTTCTTCGTAGCGGCGGTTTCGCATCCGGCAGTTGAACGCCCGGTTTCTGACGGTTTCGTCTTCGACGGGATGGGCTAGCGAGAGGGTCATCATAGGCGCTTTACCTCGTGGACTCCGGGAACCTTTTGAATCGCGGATACCAGACTTTCGAGCAGGTTGCGTCGCGCAATGCGGAAGACGAGACGGATTCTGCCGGACTTCTTGGCCGATACGACGCTCATGCGCTCGATGAAGACCTTCGCTTCGGAAAGCTTGTCTAGAATATCCGCGGTGATTCCCTTGCGGTCGTCCGTCTCGATTTTCAGGTGGACAGAAAATTCCTGATTCGAATCCTTGTTCCATTCCATTGAAATGCGTCTCGATTCCGGAACCTCCGCAAGTCTTGGGCAGTCCTTGCGGTGCACTTCGATGCCGTGCTTCGGGATGAGCGCTCCGACGATCGATTCGCCGGGAATAGGGGAGCAGCAGTTTGCAAAATGGATAAGCAGGCTCGATTCGTTCCCGACTTCGACGGGGAGCTGCGACTTGTCCGCCGCATCCGTGACAAAGAGCCGGACGGGAGATGTCGGGTCCGCATCCCGGAATTTCTCGGGGTGGATCTTCTGGATGAACCTTTCCAGTTCGGAAAGTTCCATGTCTCCCTGGCCAAGCCTGTCATAAAACTCCTCGACGCTTTTCACGCCGAAGAACGCGCAGATTTCTTCCGGTTTCGGCTGTTCCGCGGGTTTCTGGATCTTGAATACGCGAAGTTCGCGCTGCCACAGTTCCTTGCCTAACGCCTGGGCTTCCTTGTCGATGCTTGTGCGCATCCAGCGGCGGAGTTCCTGCTTTGCCTTTTCCGTCCGGACGATTTCGAGCCATTCGGGCTGGGGATTCTGGTTGTGGCTGGTGAGAATCTGGACCGTCGAACCGTTCGGGAGCGCGCTTGTCGCGCTGATGACGTCGCCGTTGATCCGCGCGCCGACACAGTGGAGGCCGAGTTCCGTATGTACCGCAAAGGCGAAGTCGAGAATCGTGCTGCCTTCGGGAAGTTCGATGGAATCGCCCTTTGGCGTAAACACGGTGACGGATCCGTTTTTCAGGTCCATCCGGAGAAAGTTCAGGTATTCGGTGGAATTGGGAATTTCCGCCTGGAGCTTCGCTAGCCTGTCTATCCATTCGAGTTCTTCGCCGCTCCTGCCCGTTTCCAGCTTGTAGGCCCAGTGCGCGGCAAATCCCTTTTCGGCGGTGAGATCCATGTCCTTGGTGCGAATCTGGACTTCGACCATCTTGTTTTCCGGACCGATGACCGTCGTGTGGATGCTCTGGTAAAGGTTTGGCTTCGGCGTCGCGATGTAATCCTTGAAAAGCCCCTGGATGGGGGTCCAGAGGTTGTGCACGTAGCCAAGCGCGAGATAGCATTCGGGAAGCGTTTCCACGATGATCCGTATGGCGAATATGTCAAAGATTTCGTCGAGCTTGCAGCCTCGGCTAAGCGTCTTTCCGTAAATGCTGTAGATGTTCTTTGTGCGCCCCTGGATCGTGCAGTCGAAATCCTCGAGGGCGAGCTTTATCTGGAGTGGCCCGATGACGGACTTGATGTAGCGTTCGCGCTCTTCCTTGGTAGAGAGCAGGTGATCGACGATTTTTCTGTATTCGACCGGGTTCAGGTATTTGAACGCGAGGTCTTCCAGCTCGGACTTGAACTGGTAAAGGCCGAACCTGTGGGTGAGCGGCGTATAGATGTCGAGGGTCTCTTGCGCGATGACCTTTCTCTTTTCGGGCTTCATGTATTGAAGCGTGCGCATGTTGTGCAGGCGGTCCGCTATCTTTATCATGATGACCCGCGGATCCTTCGCCATCGCGCTGATGAACTTGCGGTAGGTTTCCGCCTTCTGCTCTATCTTGCTTCCCTGTTTCTGGGCGGCGGAAATCTTCGTGACCGCATCGACCATGAATGCGGTGTCTTCGCCGAACCGGGTCTTGATTTCCGAGAGCGTATGCGGGGTATCCTCGACGACGTCGTGCAAGAGCCCCGCGAGGACCGAAGACGTGTCGAGTTTCATATCGGCGATGATTTTCGCCACTTCGTAGGGATGTTCCGTGTAGGGCATTCCGCTTTTTCGGAATTGACCCTTGTGCGCTTCGGCGATGAAGGCAATGGCGCTCCGCAGTTTCTGCTCGTCCAGGGCAGGATTTTTCTTCATGAGCACCTGTACAATGTGCTCCTGGGAGGGCTGTAGAACTTCCGTCGGCATGTTCCAAATTTATCAAAAAAAGGCAAAAAAGTTTTGAAAATTCGCTGAATTCGCGAAAAAGTATCTGGAATCGCCGACAAAACGTTACGTTTTTGTCAAATTTGAAAACTGGAATCCGGGGAGTTGGGCAAGGAAGAGTGGAGAGTGAAGGGTGAAGGGTGAAGAGTGGGACTCCGAGCGAACTTTTACTTCTAGCGGTCATCCTGGAGCGCGGTCAGAGCCTAGAGCTTGGAGCTTAGATCTGGGTTTCGCAAATGTCCAGGTTCAAACGTAAAGCGGATCGCTCTGCTTTTCTAAGCTCTAAGTTCTCTCAACTAAGCTCTGACACCGCGTGGCCCTGGGGGTGGATATCAGAGCTTAGAACTGAGAGCTTAGATCTGAGTTTCGCAAATGTCCAGGTTCAAACGTAAAGCGGATCGCTCTGCGACTCTAAGCTCTAAGTTCTCTCAACTAAGCTCTGTCTAAGCCCTGACATTGACAATCCTGTTTTTTTTTTTACATTTCTTTTGACGAATAAACAAAGGTTTTCGATAGGAGAAAAACAGATGGTCAGGAAATCACGGCTTTTCGCTCTCTGCGGGTCGCTCGCTTTCGCGGGAGCGTTCCTTGCGCTTACCGCCTGCGGATCGGACTCTTCCACCTCTTCGAAAGGGGAAAGCGTAAACGTCTTCGATTCGAAAGACGACCTCCCCGAATGCTCGGACTCTCTCGGGCTCGATTCCGCCTATGTCGGAGCGGACAGCGCGCTCTACGTCTGCGCGGACGGCAAGTGGACCGCGGCGGATTCCTCGGACACGGAAACGTCGTCTTCGTCGGATGCCAAGAATTCCAGCGGTTCGAAAGGCTCGAGTTCCTCGGCAAACGGTTCCAGCTCGTCGGAAAAATCCGGAACGTCCAGCTCTTCCGGCGAAGTTAATAGCTCCAGTTCGTCGGTAAATGCTTCCTGCTCTTCGCAGGCGTCCAGCTCTTCCATCGAAAGTTCAAGCTCCGCAATACCGACGTGTACGGAAAAAAGCGTAAACACCGTCATCGGGGATTCGTCCTGCGTCGAAACGGACGGCGAATACGCCTTCCGCGAAGCGACATCGATCGAGAAAACGACTGGCTATGTCTGCGCGAAGGAAAACTTCGACCTGGTGTCTTCCGGCTACATTTGCCGAAAGGATTCCTCCGGCGCATACAAGTGGCGCCTGGCGACCTCGGGCGAAAGGGCCACCGGCAAGAAGTGCTCCATGGAGAGCCAGTACGAACTGGACAGCGGATACGTGTGCATGGCGGGGTACGGGGACGCGGACTCGCTTTCCGCTGTTGAAAAACTCTTTTGTGCGCTTGCCATGAATGCAACCGATTCCGCCGGGTTCAAGGAAATCCTTTCGAGTGGTACCTTCGCCGCCACCGACTGCAACTTCTGGCGAGAGGAGACCGACCGCGAAAAGTTCCTCGGGAAGACTTGCATCGCGGGCGTAAACGACAGCCAGTATGTGTTCAAGGATTCCCTCTTCCTTTGCGGGAACGGCGCATGGGAAATCAGTACGGAACCGTTGGTTTTGGACGAGCGTGACGGGCAAGTTTACAGGACTGTCCAGATAGGCACGCAAGTCTGGATGGCGGAGAACCTGAACTTTGACTACAACGAAGGCTCGGCAAAGAGCTACTGCTATAACGATGACGCGCAGTACTGCGAAACCTATGGTCGTCTTTACACGTGGGCCGCGGCGGTGGATTCGGCCGCTGTGTTTTCCTCGACGGCAAAGGGCTGCGGAAAAGAAAAAACGTGTTCCGCGAGCGGGAAGGTTCGCGGCGTCTGTCCCGAGGGCTGGCACCTTCCCGATACGACGGAATGGAGGACTCTTCTGGCGTATGTCTCCGCCAATATGACAGGAGAGTCTGTCGCTCTTGCGCTAAAAGCCACAAGCGGATGGTCCGGTTACAATGGCTCTGACGAATTCGGATTTGGGGCGCTTCCTGCGGGCGATAGGTATAATTCTTCGTCCGTTTCCGTCCTAGAAATAGCGAGATTCTGGTCCTTGACGGAGGAAGATGCGCTCTCGGGCTATCATTTCGTTATCAATCATAATTACAATTACGAAATTAGGAGCTTAATTAAGACGTACTCACTATCTGTCCGTTGTCTCAAGGACTGAGCCAATCGGAGAGGGGAGTGTTGAGAGTGAAGAGTGGAATGTGGAGAGTTCGTTAAGCGACCTGCCCGCAGCAGGCGGGTCGGGGCTTTTAGCCTCTCCAGAATGACGGTAAACAGAATTCTCTAAAAAGCGTGGCCCTGGGGGTGGATATCAGAGCTTAGAACTGAGAGCTTAGATCTGAGTTTCGCAAATGTCCAGGTTCAAACGTAAAGCGGATCGCTCTGCTTTTCTAAGCTCTAAGCTCTGCTAACGAAGTTCTGACCATCGGTCAAGCGTCCACCGCCTTTTCCCAAAAAAATTTTCTAAATTATCGCCCGAAGCAATTTTTACATTCGAGGTAAAAGATGAACTACTTCAATACGCTCCCTCTTCGCAAGAAAATCGAAGAACTGGGTCATTGCCGTTTCATGGAAGCTTCCGAGTTCTCTCGCGGAACCGAAGCTCTCCAGGGTAAGAAAATCGTGATCATCGGTTGCGGAGCCCAGGGACTTCACCAGGGACTTGACCTGCGCGACAGCGGACTCGACGTTTCCTATGCCCTCCGCGAATCCGCCATCCAGGAAAAGCGCGCCTCTTACAAGAACGCGACGGAAAACGGCTTCAAGGTCGGCACTTACCAGGAACTCATCCCGACGGCGGACCTCGTTTGCAACCTCACACCGGACAAGCAGCATCACAACGTGATTCCGCAGATCATGCCGCTCATGAAGAAAGGCGCGGTCCTTTCCTACAGCCACGGCTTCAACATCATCGAAGAAGGCCAGCAGATTCGCGAAGACATCACGGTCATCATGTGCGCCCCGAAGGGTCCCGGTTCCGAAGTCCGCGCCGAATATGTTCGCGGTTTCGGTATGCCTTGCCTCATCGCCGTTCAGGCGGATCACGACCCGGAAGGAAAGGGCTGGGACTACGCGAAGGCCTATGCGGCTGGTCTCCATGCGGATCGCGCGGGCGTCCTCGAAAGCTCCTTCATCGCCGAAGTCAAGTCCGACCTGATGGGCGAACAGACGATTCTCTGCGGAATGCTCCAGACGGGAACGCTCCTCGGCTTTGACCACATGGTCAAGGAAGGCATCGAACCGCACTATGCGGCAAAGCTTCTCCAGTACGGCTGGGAAACGATTTCCGAAGCCTTGAAGCACGGCGGCATCACGAACATGATGGACCGTCTTTCGAACCCGGCGAAGATTCGCGCTTACGAACTTTCCGTGGAACTGAAGAAGATCATGACGGACCTTTACCGCAAGCACCAGGACGACATCGTTTCGGGCGAATTCTCCGCGACGATGATGAAGGACTGGGAAGCGGGCGACAAGGACCTTCTCGCGTGGCGCGAAGAGACCGGCAAGACCGCCTTCGAACAGACTTCCGCATCCGAAGACAAGATCACGGAGCAGGAATACTTTGACCGCGGCGTTCTCATGGTCGCCATGCTCAAGGCCGGTTCCGAACTCGCGTTCGAAACGATGACCGCTTCGGGCATGAAGCCGATGAGCGCCTACTACGAGACCTTGCACGAGATTCCGCTGATTGCGAACCTCATCGCCCGCAAGAAGCTCTACGAAATGAATCGCGTCATCAGCGATACCGCCGAATATGGCTGCTACCTCTTCGCAAACCGCTGCATCCCGCTCCTCAAGGACTTCATGAAGCAGATTAACAAAGAAGATCTGGGCGAAGTCTATGGCGCAGGCAAGGGCAACGGCGTCGATAACGTCAAGCTTATCGAAGTGAACAAGGCTATTCGTCAGCACCCGACCGAGATCATCGGTGCGTGGCTCCGCGCCCGCATGACGGGAATGACCGAAATTGCCGTCGCTACCAAGTAATCGGCGACAAGGCACTCGAAAAGGCTCCGGCGCAAGTCGGGGCTTTTTCCTTTTGGCATTCTCCTTTCGGTTGTCCCGGGACAACGCCTTTTTTAAAAAAAACGAAGGCGAGACTCTTTCGTGTTTAGTTTCTATGCGGAACAAAGGAGAAAAAATGCGAATTCTCGTCTTGGTCGGTATTCTTGTCGGAATTTCCCTGGCTGCGCTCTTGCCGACAGAAGTGGTAACGCTTCCGGCTTCGGCAAGTTACGGCGGCGGTGACACGGTCGGATCGAAACTGGTCGCTTCGACATACAACCCGGGAGATGGTCCGGGCATCTGGATTGTCGCGGACGGCGGCTACCGCCTCTATGTCAACGGCGAACTGTTGAAGGAAGACGACCAGGCGGGCCGCGTGGGATTTGTTCCCTATACGTTCTTGCCGGGGGAAAACGCGGTGAGCGTCGTCGCCGTGAACGGTTCGGGCGCACCGGGCGTTCTCGTGCAGATCGACGAACTCGAAAGGTCCTACTATTCGGGAAAAGGCTGGGTCTCCAAGCCCTCGGTCGGAAATTCCGCATGGAAAGAAAAGGGGCGGGACCTTTCGGCATGGGGAGGCGCGACGATTCTAAACTATTCCAGCTCGAAAATGCCTTCCGGCGGTGAACTGAAAGGCTTTGCGGAAAACACGGAAGCGAAGTGGATCTGGACAGGGAGCGAAACGGATTCGATTGCGGTTTTGCTTTACACGTTCCATGTCCGGGCGGAAGGCTTTGGCGAAAATACGACGGGCGGTTCAGACGGCGAAGTTGTTGTGGCGACGGATTCCGCAAGCGTGCGCAAGGCGCTCCAGTCCAAGGGAGCGAAGACGATTTTAATTCCCGAGGGAACCTACGATTTTCGGATTTTTAAAAATGCGGTGACAGACGCACAGGCTCGCGGCTGGACGTGGTGCAAAGGCTCTTGCGGAGCGAACGACAAAAATTCGGGGAACACCTTTTACCGCATATCGTTTACGGCAAATTCCTGCAGCGGGCTTTCGGAAAACGTAACCCCGGTGAGCGAATCCGAAAACCTGATGTCCTGGAACAACTGGATTACGACCAGCGCGGACAAGAGCCTTGTCGGCATGGGGCGCGGGGCAAACCTCCGCGGAGCGGCCATCAATCCGCGTTCCTATGAAAACGGCCACAACAACATCTACCGGAACCTCGCCCTGTACGACGTAAACCCGCACCTTGTCGAGGCTGGTGACGGTCTGAGCGTTGATGGCGCATCGGACAACCGCGTAAAAAATTTCTGGGCGGACCATATTTCCTACAAGTGGATAAGCGACGGATTTGACATCGGGGAGGTCTCCGGGGCGACGGTCAGCTATCTGGATTACGACGGTTCGAGCGAATACAACTGCTGGGGCTACGATCCTTACATGGCGCTCGTGCAGAATGCGGAACTCACCTATGCGAATGTCTATTGGCACGGAACTTACGGGCGCGTCCCGAAGGCGGGTGGAAATTCGCGCGTGCACCTTTACAACAATTACACGTCATACAATTATTGGACGGGAGCCGCCGTGAGTGGGGACAACTCCACGAGCTTTACGCAGATGCTTTACGAAAACAGCTACTTGGAACAGATGAACTTTCACATTGTCGATGTCGGAAATTACGGCTACCTGAACTTCACCGGGAACACAGTGAAAAATAGCAAGGGCTGCTATTACGTAAACGGCAACTGCACTTCGACGGCACCCTCGGCGAATGTCTTTTCCCCGTCCTACTCTTACGAAAAACGAAATGTCGAAACGCTCCCGACCGAACTTCCAAAGCTTGCAGGCGTCGGCGGAAAGTGGGGGAAAATGCCCGAATACAACCAGGCCTTTGGAATGTCTCCGCCCGCGGCAACGGTCGGGCTCTCCTCTGCGCCCGCGACAAATTCTGTCACGCTGTCGGCAACGGTCAAAAGCTCGAGCGGAGCGAAAGTCAGCCGCGTGGATTTCTACATCGGCACGGAACTTGTCGCTTCGAAAACCGCGGAACCCTACACGGCAAGCGTCCAGGATCTTTCGGCAGGCACATACAGCGCCATCGCGATAGCGACCGACGCGAACGGGCTTTCGGGAGTTTCGGTGCACAGCACGTTCCTTGTTTCCGGAGAAAAGATAAGGACGGTCGCGACGCTCACCAAAAACGGCGCTGGGCCTTCGAACCAGGAAGTTCTCCTCGGCGATTCGATCGTCCCGTTCAGCTACGTCTGGGCAAACGCTTCGACGGTTTCGGTGGAGGGAATGCCCCGGGGAATCCTCGTTCGCATCGATCCTTCGGACTTGCGTGTTTCCATTTCGGGAACGCCGCTCGAAGCGGGAACTTTCACTTACACGGTTTCGACGGTGGGAGCGGATTCGAACGCGACGGTCGTCCGCACGCTCCAGGTCAAGAATCCGGGCGAAGATTCGACGACCGCGATTTTATCCGGTAAAAATTCCTTGAAGGAAAGCGTCGCGAAATATCGGATGTTTGACATGCAGGGAAGGCTCTTTTTTGAAGGAAGTGCTTTGCCGAAGAATATCTCCGCGGTCCGCTCGGTCGTCGTCGAATATGGCGCATCGGGAAAAATCCTCTCGAAATACGTAATGCGCGGAAAGCTTTCCCCCGCAGAATAATTCTAGATTTAGGGCGAAATTCTTGAAAGCCTAGAAGAGGTTTTATGGTAGAAACTCGCCCAGAACTCGAAGGACTTTCCGACTACGTACCCGGAAAATCGATCGAGGAAATTTGTGAAGAATACGGTCTTTCGGACGCGGTAAAGCTCGCTTCGAACGAAAACCCGCTCGGACCGTCGCCAAAGGCCTGCGAAGCGTATCGAAAAATCGCACCGACCCTCCATCTCTATCCGCGGGGGAACGCTCCGCACCTGGTTTCGGCTCTTGCGGAAAAGTTCGGCGTAAAAAAGTCTCAGATCGTTCTCGGCAATGGCTCGGACGAAATCATCGACATGTTGGGCAAGGCGTTCCTTCGCCCGGGCGACGAAGTCCTCGGCATCCGCGCGACATTTTCTGTCTATCGCGCCACGGCTCTTCTCTACGGTGCCAGGTTTGTTTCCGTCTCGGAATCCGAAGCAAAGGTTCCGCTAGAATCCTATCTCCAGGCCATTACGCCGAAGACGCGCGCCATCTTTCTCTGCAACCCGAACAACCCCACGGGCGCCTATTACGCGGAGCGCGAAGTCCTCGAGTTTCTCGAAAAGGTCCCGTCGAGCGTGCTGGTCTTTATCGACGAAGCGTATTCGGAATTTGCCACGGCCTCGGACTATCCGCGGCTCGTTCCGCAGCTTTCGAAATTTTCGAACCTGATGCTCAACCGCACGTTCAGCAAGATCTACGGACTTGCCGGGCTGCGTATCGGCTACGCCTTTTCGAGCGAAGAAGTCATCCGCGCGATGTGGAAGGTAAAGCCGCCGTTCGACGTGAATCTCGCCGCCCAGGCAGCCGCAGTCGCTGCGCTTTCCGACGACGAGCATCTCCGCCGGACTCTCGAAATGAACGCCCGGGGAATCCAGATGCTCACGCAATCCTTCGAAAATCTCGGTTTCGAGGTTCTCCCGACACAGGCTAACTTTCTCTGCATCCGCATCGGCGAAAGGTGCGCCGAGCTGGTGAAGTTCCTCGAACGGAACGGGATGATCGTCCGCTACCTGAAGAGCTTCGGTCTCCCGGAATGGGTTCGCGTCACGGTCGGAAAGCCCGAAGAAAACGCATTGCTCGTTGAGCTAATCAAAAAATGGAAGACGCAAAATGTCTGAAGTCGGGGAACTCCTGAAAATCGCGGAGCGTGCCGCAAAAAATGCGGAGCGCGCCATCCTTTCGCGCTTTGAAACGGAGCTTTCCGTGGAATGGAAGCCGGACAACACGCCGGTGACAGTCGCGGACCGTGGCGCGGAAGAAGAACTTCGCAAAGTTTTTGCTTCGGAAACACCCGAATTCGGTCTCATCGGCGAGGAATTCGGCATCGAGAAGCCCGACGCGGAATACAAGTGGATTTTCGACCCGATCGACGGGACAAAGTCCTTCATTCGCGGCGTTCCGCTATTCGGGACGCTTATCGGGCTTTACCGCAAGGACGAACCTCTCGTAGGCGTCGTCAATCTGCCCGCGCTCCGCCACACGCTCGTCGCCGGGAAGGGCCTCGGAGCCTTTGTCGATGGCAATCGCGCACATGTTTCGTCAACGAAGATTTCCGAAGGTCTCGCCCTTTCGGGAACCGTGAACACCTTTGAATCCGAGGGCCGGATGGAATTTTTTGAACGCTACCGCAAGTCGGCAGCGCTCTACCGCGGCTGGGGAGACTGCTACGGCTACTTTCTCGTAGCGACCGGTCGCGCCGAAGCGATGGCGGACCCGGTCGTCTCTCTCTGGGACATCGCCGCCTTCCCGGCTATCTTTTCCGAAGCCGGCGGAAAATTCTCCACACTCGACGGCGAAACGCGACTCTTCGACGCAAGCGGCAGGCCTCTCCGGGAAGTCCACGAAGGCTATTCGGCCCTCGCGACGAACGGGTGGGACGCCGTCCAGGAAGGATTCTTGATGTAGTTTTCCATCAGGTCGAATCGTCTAAATGGAGCCGCCAAGGTTCTTCCGTCAAGGGATTCCATCGGTTTGTTGCCAAAGTAGTCGCGAAGCATTTCCTGCAACAAGGCTTCTGCCGTGCTAAAATAGGCTTCCTTGTTGCTTTCGAACGCGGACTTGATGGATTGAAAATTCTTGTGGGTCAATTCATCAACTGCCAGAGAATTTTCTTTTAGCAATATTTTTCCGATGATATTGGCGATAAAGTGGCTTTCAAACGGGCGCACGGAAGAAATTTCCTTGTTTGTAGAATCTTTCTTTCGCATTGCGTCGCAAAAGCGAAATATCAGCACGGCGATAATCATTTGGGCCGCATTCAAGTCATTGAAAATATCTTCATAGAAGCAGTCGAATAAATCGTTTCGCCTGTAACGGGCGATATAAGGCTTGTCTCTCCAAATGGCAAGTACGGCTTCGGCCGCAACGCTTGCCGGAATTGCGTTTGCATTCGTGGAAAAATCCCTTTTTCTCTTGTAGATGAATCCCAAATCCGCCGAGCTTGTTTCCAGGAGAACTTGGCGTCTGTCATTGGATTTCAAATCCCTTAGATCGACGGGATTTTGCGAATTGGTAGCGTACGTGATATCTTGGACGATATTTTCGTCATCGTTGATTTCATAAAGGCGTAACAGCACGAATACATTGGAAAAGTCCTTTGCCGGATTCTCCTGGATGGTCTGGTAGATGGTCTTGCATGTCTGGCCCCCGTTGATAATCTGGAGGTCGCTCGTCTTTAAAATCCAGTCCTCTTTCTGGAGCGCATTATAGCTCATCTTGCTGCAGACAAAGGTAATCCCGTTGTTGTAGAAAAAAAAGTTCTGGCTTTTCTTGTCGCTTAGCAGTGTATCGATGATTCCGCTGTTGACTGCGTTTTTCCCTAGGTATCGCCGGATATTTTTTTCTAGCAGGGCATCGCCGTAATCTTTCATCAACCGGAAAATTTCGGTTACGGCGACTCTTCCGAGAACGACGCGCTTGTAATTGAAGTTTTCCTGTACGGCTTTTCCGGACATGGAAATCTGGGCATTTATTGGTTGGTTTCGATTGATGAAATTGAGGATGTCCGCATGGTTGAAGTGGACGAACTTGACCTGAGTCTGGTTCTTAAAATGATTGTCGATATAGGCTTTGCCTTCGGATGTCCAGGACAGGCCGTTGTTCAGCATGACAAAGGTGACATACGGGATTCGCCCGTCCAAGATCAAGGATCGGATTTCATCTATTTTCTTTCGGGTCTTTTCGTTTAGTTCGACATGGGAAGATGGATCGAAAACGGAATTGACCGTGTTTACGGCTTTTTCGATGGCGTTTGCCGGAAAATTGGAATCCTTTTCTAGGTCTCGGCTGTATTTGGACTGAAAAAGCACAACATTGAGCTGGAGGTCTTGACCTTCCACAAAATAGGCTGCATCGATTCCGCCGTCGTAGCTGCCGTCCGTGATATATTGACTCGCTGCGGAAAAATCAATGTCAAGATAGGCGGAAACTCCCAGTTGCAGAAACGCCTTGGATACATTTTTTTCCGAGGTTTCTGTAAAAAACAGCGGATTTTCTTCTATAAGCTTGAGAATCCGTTGGTCGATGATTTGCTTCGCAATATCCATGATTCTAAATATATTACAAAAAATGGTTTAGTCCGTAAATCCCGGGAAATAAAATGCAATTTTTTAAGGGCGAAATTTAACAAGGAGACTTTTGAGGTTGAATGGGAAATCGTAGCGATAGAGATTGTAAAGGATATCCGTCTTGTCTGGCCAAAGGAAGATATGAACTTTGCTCCGTGTCCTTGCGAACATATTTCCGAGGTTGAATTTCCGATGTCAAAGCGGCGGTCTGGATTGTGGAACAGGCGCGAATGGAGCATGTAGAAGCGATAAACGCCTTGAACAAGGATTATGTGGATGGCAATTTTTACCTTGTCAAGATTCAGGCGATAAAAATTGGTGGACCGAAACCGGCGCCGATTAGAAATGGCGACGAAAAAGTTTTTGAAATAATCGCATGCGTGTATGTTGCAAAATAGAGAAATTTTGATATATTTTAGTTTGCTTGCTTTAAGCGAAAACTAAATGGGAAAAATGACTTTTAACGTACAGATCGCAACCGGCGAGAACGAAATGACCGCATTCAAGTCCGCTTTCAACCAGGAAACGGCAGAGAGCGTCTGTGCGCGGAGGGGGGGAGCACACGGCGCCGTCAAAGCGTATTTTGCATGTTATTCCGGATTATGTAAAGGCTCTGCCGGGGTTGATTCGTTAAAGCTGGTTGGAATCGAAAAACTAATGGCAAAATGCTCGCACTTTGCCGAATGGGTTGGGAGAATGGGGTAGATGGAAATAGTTCAGCATGTTTTCATAGTGGGATGCAAGGGGATTCCTTGTTCTTATGGTGGATACGAAACCTTTGTCGATAAACTCACCGAATATCATCAGGACAATAAGCATATTAAATATCATGTCGCTTGTAAATCCAGCGAAGACGGTGAATTTGAGTACCACAATGCTCATTGTTTCAAAGTAAAGGTTCCCGACATTGGATCCGCATCTGCGATTCTATACGATGTAAAAGCGATCAAGAAATGTATTCGCTATATAAAAGAGAATAAAATTCAACATCCTGTTGTTTATTGCCTGGCTTGCCGAATCGGTCCTTTTGCTCGTAAATTTCAAAAGCAAATACATCAGCTTGGCGGCGTTTTCTATGTAAATCCCGATGGACACGAATGGTTGCGCAGCAAATGGTGTTGGCTTGTCCGCCAGTATTGGAGGTTCTCGGAACGCGCGATGGTAAAGCACGCGGATCTCCTAATC
>CAVGIM010000040.1:0-650 GCA_963629575.1 Candidatus Methanomethylophilaceae archaeon | reverse complement strand
CAGCAAGAACATCGAAAAGTACATTTTGAACATGTATGGCAATTTCAACCCGAAAACTACGTTTATCTCCTATGGCGCGGAAACTCGTCGAAGCAGGCTCGCCGATGACGATGAAAAGGTCTTGAATTGGTTTCACGGAAATCAATTAACCCCAAAGAGTTATTATTTGGTTGTTGGGCGCTTTGTTCCCGAAAACAACTACGAGACGATGATTCGCGAGTTCTTGGCTTGCCATAGCAAAAAGAGTCTTGTTATCATAACGGACATAAACGATAAATTTTTGAAACAGCTGGAAAATAAATTACATTTTACGGGTGATTCGAGAATTCGATTTGTTGGAACCGTATATGATCAGGAACTTTTGATGAAAATTCGAGAAAATGCGTATGGCTATCTGCATGGGCATGAAGTAGGCGGGACGAATCCCAGCTTGTTGGAGGCACTGGCGAGTACAAATTTAAACCTGCTTCTCGATGTCGGGTTTAATCGGGAAGTAGCGGAAAACAGCGCTATTTACTGGAATAAGGTGCAAGGCAATTTGGCGCGTGCGATTGAGTGTGCGGAAACGATGCCGGGAGACAAGATAAAAACTTTGGATTGTTTGAGTACAGAGCGGATTGCTGATGCGTATAGTTGGGAATTTATTTCTG
>CAVGIM010000039.1:26758-28147 GCA_963629575.1 Candidatus Methanomethylophilaceae archaeon | reverse complement strand
GAATGAGGTTGATCGTCAACAAGGACTCGAATGAAATTCTACGGAATATAAGAATTCGGTATTTATTCTATAAAGAAAAGTCAAAAGAAGTCGTGGTGGGTCGAAATTATGCTGCTGGAGCCAATATAACTATAAAGATGCTGTGTGATACGATTGGCTATGTTGAAATTTCTGTAGATTCAATATCTTCAAAAATTTTCCCTGATTTGGGAGGACTTAGTCTTGGTCTGCATTATCGTGATTGGACGCCACTGGTAAAATTTAGGCATCCAAGTTATTTGAATGCTCATGCTTTTGCGTTAAATGAAAAAATTCTTGTCTATAAAGATGATTTGTTGATTTTTGGAAATTCTCAGTTTGCTGAAATAAATAATTTGACCCATTTTAAAATCGTAGGAATTCGACCAAATGAAAATGCTTGGATTGATATTCAAAATGTGGGGGAATTTGATGCAAGCATGGAAAAAGTTTCTTTAGTTGATGGTAATGGTTTTGAAATTTTACTGGATTCTGTTTTTTTGAAAAAAAATGAAATTTTACGAGTGTGCAGAGATTCGGTAGCGTGTACTTCTTTTCAAAAGAAAATATTGGTTCCTAGTTTTTCTTGGGGAAAAGCTGGGGAGGCTTTGTTAAAGCGAGACTCTGTTTGGATGTCGTATCTTGCATGGGGTAAAGAAGGGCATTATGCGGCAACTGCTGTTGAATACGGAATTTGGACGGATGCTTTTGATTTTTTAGCCAAAGAATATGTGGATTCTGTTGCGAATGTTCCGGTGAAAAAAAATGTTTTTTATCGAGACGTGTCTCCTTCTGTAGGCTTTGACGCCAAGTCTTGGATGGCTTTTTCTGAAAAAGACAATCCTGATTTTGTAGATGTATTTCCTAATCCAATAAAATTGAGTATGAATAAACCGGAGGTTCGTCGCTTGGTTGAGAGCGATTCTGCAATTTTTAAGTGGTCTTCCGTTCAAAATGCATCTAGCTATAAATTAGTTGTACGCGATTCGTTAAAAAATACGCTTTATGAGATTGAAACCGTGAACACTCAAGTAGCGCTACCTCTTCCAGATGGGATTTATTCTTGGAAAGTATATGCAGGGAGACAGATAGATGAAAATGGCGTTGTCTATACGGAAAAAGACGGTGTCATTGAATATGATTTTATAACAACTGCGCTTGTTTCGCAAGGGGTGGATATTCGGATGTGGAAAGAACGTCCTGTTGAAATCATCAAAGCTCGAAAGGATACTCGACTTTTGAATTTGGGTTATATTCATCGATTAAAAGAACAGGGGTGGGATGTTTTTCATGTAAACTCTTTGCAAATGGATTCTTTGGAAAGTAGGAGATGTTGGGCAGTTGCGGCAGAGGTTATGAATCATTTTTATG
>CAVGIM010000039.1:0-26748 GCA_963629575.1 Candidatus Methanomethylophilaceae archaeon | reverse complement strand
TAGGGTTCAGTTTAAAGAGGATGAACCGCTTCTTTCGCCATTTATTAATAATGGAGCGGACAGTGTTCGAATTGATAAAGCCTTGAAATTTGCATTAAACACGGATAAGGTTATTCGCTATGAAGGCATCCCTTCGTTTCAAACGGTAAAGCGAGAAATTGATGCGGGTCGATTGATTCTTGCCGGAATCCATGAACATGCATTGGTGATACATGGATATGCAGGAGATTCCGCTAATTACGGTTTTCTTTACGCCTTTGGGGATAATGATGGTACAACGTCAAATTCGGCTTGGACGGATTCTCCGATAGAGTTTTATTATCTCATGGAAGAATTGCCGACTTCTGTTAGGATGACTGATTATCGGGTGCATTATGATTCTGATGGAGATGGAATTGTTGATTTTGATGAAGAGGTTCGTTTTAAAACGGATTCATTCAATGCTGATACGGATGGAGATGGAATTGAAGATAAAAGGGAGATTTATTCATATGCGTACAATCCGACTGGAGGGACTTCTAACTTAATTAAGTTGCAACGCAGTTCGGATAAAAATAAAAATGGAATCAGAGCTGAATTAGATCCAGATGATAATGGAGACGGTGTTTTAGATGGACTGAAAACATTAACTGAAAACGCTCAACAATTAATGGATGTCCCTTCAGGATACACTCTTTTTGCTAGAGACCATCTTGTTCTTACTGATGGTGTAAAATGTTTTAATTCTGTTCTGGAAAATGAAAATTTTTGCAAAGTAGCTTCTGCAGGGATGAGTATTTTTCAATATCGTGAAAATCCGGACGTTGTGACATTAGGAGCTAGGACTCATGTCGGTAAAGTGGATGCTTATCTTGGTGGGTACTCAGATGGAATTGTAAAAATGCGTAGTGGCGCTACGATTTATGGAAATATTCATTTGTTTGGAAAACGACCTTTGGCTAATCTAGGCGGGAGAGCATATGTTTTTGAGGATTTTCTTTCTAGGCAACAATCATCTGAAATTCAAGGACAAATAGAATTGAAATCTGTGTTAGATTGGAATTTGGATTATTTGTTTAGACTTCCAAATCTTTCTGAGATTGTTTACTCTTCTAAAAAAGTGGTGACTGCAGGAGAAACGTTTTACTTTGCAAATGGAATGGCTTTTGATTCGTTGAAAGTTGAGAGCGGTGCGACAATTGTTTTTGCGCCGGGGGAAATGTTTGTGCAGGGGTTGTTGCAATTGGAAGCTGGGGCGACTATTGAATATTTGAATCCAGGAGAAAAAACCGTTTTAAATTTAAATGGAAAATTAAAATGGCAAGCAACATCAAATAAAGAACTTGATGATGTGGATTATTGGGAACGTGTAGCTCGTGGTTTTATGCTTATTCAGCGTAAATCGGAGACTATGTATATAGAAGGAAATTTTGCGGGAACTTTGTATGCTCCATTCTCTAAAATTATTATGGGCCAAACAAAAAAGATCTATTATGGAAGAATTTTGGCTAGAGACATTACTGTCCATCAATATACGAAGATTTTTCGTGTAGATTTTAATCCTGTAGAACCATTAATTTATGTTTTCAAGAGGTAGTCTCATGTCTAGAATCTTTATCGTTTTTCTCTTCTTCGCATCTTTTGCCCTTGCTTCTTCCAAGACCTTCTTCATTCTCCCTCCCTATACGGAGACTTGGTTCAACTCTACGCCCGTTGTCGTGGAAAATGGAAACAAGGCATTGCCGCTTGCGATGTCCGCCGATACGCTCGGCTGGTTTCGCTACACATGGAACGGGGATTCTCTGCCGGATTCCATTTTCATTTACAAGGATTCCGATTTGCGGTTCTTGGAACCTGTCGGGTTTGGCGGATTTCCAGCGGAAACCTTGCGGGCTATTCCGGTAAAAATTTTGTTTGACAATGTATTTTCGTATCGGGATTCCATTTATTTCATTCCGGAAAAAAGTTTCCGGTTTGGGGATTCGGATTATAATTATGGATTTTATGCGGAAGATGCCCGAAAAGAACAAGGCTTTTTTCTGAGCGAAAAAGAATTTACCTTGTTTGTACTGATTCCCGACGATAAAAACTGGATGGATGAAACTCCCGTGATTGTCGATGCGAAAGATTCCAGAGATTCCTGGAAAATGGAACCGGATGATTCGGCTTTTCCGGGCTGGTTCCGCTATACTTGGAAAAAAGCGGATTATCGTCCGGAAGGATTTTACCTTTATGGGAAAAGCGATTCGCTTCGCCGTTCTCCGATAGGAAAGAACGGTTTTGCACTTGGCAGAACGGATTTGGTGCCGTTCGGTTTGGAAGATGTCGATTCCCTGTTCCTTGTGCCGGATTTGAATTATTCCTGCTATTCGAAAGGCGAGGAGCTTTACGGCGATTCGGGAATTGTCTATTTGCAGGACATTCGAAAGAACTGCCCTTTGAAAAGACTTTGCCTTGAAAAAGATTTTGTCCCGGCCTGTCACCAAATCGATTTCAACCGTTATCCCGTCTATTATTCGATCTATTCCTCGGATTCGGTGCTTGTCAAGGAGGAAAAGGCTTTACGGCCGCAATACGATTGCGTTTATGGAGGTTTCAATCCGGGATGCGCCAACCGAATCTTCGTCGAAAACGGTTTTTGCCAATTGGCGTCCGGGGATTACCTGGTGAAAATTCGGGACGAAGTAAGCGATTCTTCGTTCTTCTTGCCCTATTCCGTGGCGACAAGCGTTCTTTTTTCGGAGCGTATTCGTCAAGATATCGACATCCGAATCGAAAATTCCCTTGTGCGGATCCGTTCCGCTTCGTCGGTTGATTTTGCCGTATTCAATTCCCTCGGCCAGACTGTTTCGCGCGGAAATGTCTTGAACAGTGCCCAAGTAAGACTTCCCGCTTCGGGAAATTACTTGCTAAAAGTCGGAACGGAAACGTATCGCGTACAAATTAAGTAGTGGCTTTCCGAAATTTACCGTTTGTTCGTCGGAGCCTGTCGCACGGCAAGCTCGCCGTGCTTGCGGAAAAGGTGCTTGACTAGCGTGTGGAATCCGCGGAAAACCCGGTAGCGTTCCTTCGGGTTCCTTATCGCCATGATACCCTGGCGGAAAATGTAGCTCGGACGGAGGTAAAATTCGCGGCGGGCCTTGTCGCAAAAATCGACCAGGTCCTGGCTGGAAAGGTTTCCCCGGTGAATCGTTGTTCGGTGGAATCCGTCCTTGTCGAGCCATTGGCTGTAATCGCGGCTTTCGAGAGCGCCGCTTTCGAGTGCTTCCTTGTAGGCTTCGGTTCCGGGATACGCCATGATAGGGTAGAACTGCGCCGTGTTCGGGTTCAGCTTCTTTGCGTAGTCGAGCGTCATGCGGAGCGTTTCCGCCGTGTCGCCCGGGTTTCCGACCATGAAGCATCCGTGGACAAGGAATCCCGCCTTGCGAGCGTTCCGCATAAATTCAATCGCCTTGTCCGTGTTCTTTACGCCCTTGTGGATGTTTTGCAAGACTTCGGGACTTGCGCTTTCGAACCCGACGCACATTTCGCGTCCGCCTGCCCGGTGCATCAGTTTCAATAGTTCGAGAGGCACGTCGGCGCGGGCATTGCAGCTCCACGTGATTTTCAGTTTGCGACGCAAGATCTCTTCGCAGATTTCCTGGACGTGCCTGTGGTTGGCGGTAAACGTATCGTCCTCGAAAAAGACTTCGCCCAGATCTTCAAAGTGCGACTTGATGAATTCGAGCTCATCGACGACGTCTTTTGGCGAACGCATCCGAAAGGCGTGTCCGTTCAGAGTCTGCGGGATGACACAGTAGCTGCAGCGGTTCGGGCAGCCGCGCCCGGAAAGAATTACCACGATCGGGTTGAGGTTCGCTCCGTAGAAGTAGCGCTTGTAGCAAGAGAAAAGGTGCTTGTAGTATGTCTTGCTCACCCAGGGAATTTCGTCGAGGTTCGCAATTTTCGGACCTTCGGGCTGGAAGTCGATTCCGCCGTCCGGTGTGCGGTAGGCGAGTCCCGCAATATCCGACGGGCTTGAAATTTCTCCGCGGAGATGCCTTACCAGGTTGCGTGCCGTGTAGTCCGCTTCGCCGATGATGACGTAATCGAGATTCGGCTCGTTCTGCATCGTTTCGAGCGGTTCTGCGGTGGCATGGGTTCCCATGATTGCCGTCGGAACGTTGAAGAGAACCTTGAGCGTCTTGATGACGGAAAGGTCGTTGATGATGCTCGGCGTGCTCGTGCTCGCGACAATGAGTTCCGGCCCAAAGGAGCGAATCTTTGCAACGGTCGCTTCGAGGTCAAGGTCCATCGCCGGACTGTCTATTAGCTGTACTTCGTTGTTATCCGCTTCGACGGTCCCCGCCGCATAGCTTAAAAACATCGGCCAATAGAGTGTACTCGACTTGGTGACGCAGGGACTGCGGGATTCCCGGCTGAACATGGGGAAATAAGGCGGATTTAAAAACGTAACACGCATAGGCAGTCAAAAAATACATTCTAATTTTAAAAAAGAACAAGGAAGAAGGAATGAAACGAAAAAACATCGTGCTGTCGTGCCTCTTGGCTGCCGCCTTGGCAAATGCCGTTGAACTGGACACGGTCCGCGTCCTTTCGGATAGCGGCGTCTTGCAGGAACTCTATACGGTAAAAAAGGGAACATCGATTCGGGATGGGCGTTTCGTGTCGTATTATCCGAACGGGAAAATCGGCGTGGAAGCGGATTACAGGGAGGGACGGCTCGATGGCGTTTACAGAAGTTTTTACGCGAACGGTTCACCGTGGCAGGAAGTTCGCTATGCGAATGGAGAGGAACACGGCGAATCGAAAACTTTCTATGACAACGGCAAGCTGAAAAGCCAGGACTTTTACGAAATCGGGATGCAGGAAGGCGTTTCCAAGAGTTGGGACGCGAACGGGACGCTGCGATCGGAGTTTCGCTACGAGAATGGCCGCATAAACGGTGTCGCCAAGATGTTCAACGAACAGGGACTGATTTCCGAGGACATGGAATTTGTGAACGGCGTCCGCGAGGGAGCCTATCACAAGTACAACAAGGGAATCGTGGTGCACACGGCAAAGTTCCGAAGGAACCGCTGCGTGGAAAATTGCAACTTCTAGCGCTTACTTTTGGCGCTTCTTGCGGATTCCCTTGTAAAGGATGAAGCAGACAAAAAGCCCGGCTAGCCCCAGGAGAATCATCGAAAGTTCGGAATTGTACTTTTCGATGATGTCGCTTTGCCCATGGGCGAGCACGCCCAGCAATGCCAGGATGATGTTCCAGAGACACGCCCCCAGAGCCGTAAAAATGGCAAATGTCGAAAGCTTCATGTCGGCGATGCCTGCGGGAATGGAAATCAGTTGGCGGATAGCGGGGATGAACCTGCCGACAAATGTGGAAATCGCGCCGTGCTTGCGGAAGAATTCTTCGGCCTGGATGACCTTTTTGGAATCGAGCAGGCACATGGCGCCGATACGCGAATCGGCAAACCGGTAGATGATCGGACGACCGAGGAACTTGGCGAGATAGTAATTGATGAACGCTCCGAGAATGGCTCCCAACGTGGCGAACAGGACGACGAGGACAATGTTCAGGTCGGAATCCGGCTGCAGGGCCTTGTAGGCGGCGGGCGGGACGACGACTTCGGATGGGAACGGGATGAATGAGCTTTCCACGGTCATCAACAGAGTGATGGTGCCGTAATTCAGGTTGTCGCTGTACCAATCGGTAACTTTCGTGTAGATGGATGAAGAATCTCCAGCGAACGCCGCGGAAGACAAAAACAGTACCAATGCGAAGAGAAAATTTCTTTTCATGAAAAGCCTTTTAGTTTGTGTTAAATATAAAAAAAGGCCTGTTAAAAAAGCCGCCTCATGGGCGACTTCTTTTGAATTTTACTTTTTAACCTTCGGTTTATTTTGCGACACTCGCCTTGTCCTTCTTTTGCGCTGCCGCTTCGCGTCATCGCGAAAAAGGAGGCTCGGTCATAAAATAAACCTTCGGTTTATTTTGCGACACTCGCCTTGTCCTTTTTCTCTTGCACAATGGCGTCAATGACGGCGGCGACGGTGAGGTTGAAGATGTCGTGGACGGAAGCGTCGGCATCGGTGAAGTGCACCGGCTTCTTGAGACCCATCTGCACGGGTCCAATGGATTCGCCGACGCCCATTTCGAGCAGCATCTTGCACGTGATGTTTGCCGAAGAGAGGCACGGGAAGATGAGCGTGTTCACGTCCTTGCCCTTTAACGTGTTGAACGGATACTTGGCGTCGCGCAGATCCCTGTTCAAGGCAACGCTTGCCTGCATTTCTCCGTCAACATCGTAGCCAGGATATTTCTCGTGGAGAATCTTTACGGCATCCCGGACGGAGCTTGCGGAACCGTTCTGCATCTTTTCGTCGGATCCGAAGTTTTCGTAGCTGAGCATCGCCATCACCGGTTCATGGGCAAAGAACTGGACCGCATCGTGGGTGAGCTTTGTGATATCGACGAGAGTTTCCGTGTCGGGGTCGCGGTTGACAAGCGTGTCGGCGAGGAAGAACGTTCCCTTCTTGGTGCTCAAAATGTGGAGTGCGCCAAAGTGCTTGTAGTCGTCGCGGATTCCGATCATTTCCTTGGCGAGTTCGATGGTCGTGGAGTAGCGCGAATTGGAACCGGAAATCAGGGCGTCCGCATCGCCGACTTTCACCATCATCATGCCGAAATGGTTGCGCTCGAACATGTCGTCGCGAGCCTTTTCCGTGGTGACGCCGTTCCGGCCGTTCTCGTTGGCGTAGATCTTGGCGAATTTGAGACGGCGATCCGCTTCGTCCGCGGAACGCGGGTTCACGATTTCAATGCCGGAAATGTCGAGCTTTTCCTTTTCGGCGTTTTCACGGATGCGTTCCGGGTTTCCGAGAAGAATCGGGTAGGCGACACCTTCCGTCTTTGCCTGGATTGCCGCGCGGATCATGTTTACGCTTGCGCCTTCGGCGAAGACGACGCGCTTCGGATTGCTGCGCGCCATGTTCTCGAATCCGCGGATGAGCTTGTTGTCGTAGCCCATCATGTCGCGGAGGCTGTCGGCGTAAGCGTTCCAGTCGGTGATTGTCTTGCGGGCCACGCCGCTTTCGATGGCCGCTTTCGCGACGGCGATAGAAACGTCGGTGAGAAGGCGCGGATCCATCGGCTTCGGGATGATGTAGTTGCGACCGAAGGAGAACCGTTCGGAATTGTAGGCGATGTTCACCACTTCCGGTACGGGCTTGCGCGCAAGGTCCGCAATGGCGCGGACCGCGGCGTGCTTCATGTGCTCGTTGATGGCTGTCGCGCGAACGTCCAGGGCTCCGCGGAAGATATACGGGAAGCCGATGACGTTGTTCACCTGGTTCGGGTAGTCGCTTCTGCCCGTTGCAAAGATGATGTCTTCGCGGGAACTCATGGCGACGTCGTAGGAGACTTCGGGAACCGGATTCGCGAGGGCAAAGACTATCGGGTTCTTTGCCATCGACTGGATCATTTCCTGGGTGAGGATGTTCGGCTTGGAAAGTCCGAGGAATACGTCGGCGCCTTTCATGGCTTCGGCGAGGGTCGAAACGTCTGTGCGATCCGTTGCGAAAAATTCCTTTTGCGGAGTGAGGTTCTTGCGAGCCTTGCTGATGACGCCCTTGCTATCGACCATGATGACGTTTTCTTTCTTGACGCCGAGGGAAAGGTAGAGCTTTGTGCAGGCGATTGCCGCGGCTCCCGCTCCGTTTACCACGAGCTTTACCTTGTCGATGTCCTTGCCCGCAATGTCGAGCGCGTTGACGAGCGCCGCGCTGCTGATGATTGCCGTGCCGTGCTGGTCATCGTGCATGACGGGAATGTCTAGGGCCGCTTTCAGACCTTCCTCGATTTCGAAACATTCCGGAGCCTTGATGTCTTCCAGGTTGATGCCGCCAAAAGTCGGAGCGATTCCCTTGACGATTTCGATAAACTTCTTCGGATCCTTTTCGTTCACTTCGATGTCAAAGACGTCGACACCGGCGTAAATCTTGAAAAGAAGTCCCTTGCCTTCCATGACGGGCTTTCCGGCGACCGCTCCGATGTCTCCGAGACCCAGAACGGCGGTTCCATTGGATATCACGGCAACGAGGTTTCCCTTTGTCGTGTAGTCGTAAGCCTTGTTGTTGTCCTTTTCGATTTCGAGGCAGGGTGCCGCTACGCCGGGCGTGTAGGCAAGTCCGAGATCAGTCTGCGTACTGTGCGCCTTGGTCGGAACGACTTCGATCTTTCCGGGTTTTCCGCTGGCGTGGTAGGCGAGAGCTTCTTCGTTTAGATTGGACATAAATGAACCTTTTGTTTCTTGCGTTTTCGCTCTTTCGATTTGAGCCCGACAAATATAGCAAAAGGAAATGGCGAATATTGCAAAATTGTGATGGTGAGGGCGAAAGGTACAGAGAATTTACTGTTGGCCGGAAGTCGTTTGGGCTGTGCAGACCCGGTTCTCTCCGAGCGATTCCGCCTGGCGCATCGCCTGTTCCGCTGCCGTCGCGAGTTCTGCCGAGGTTTTTGCGTTTTCGGGGAATGTGGCGACACCGAGACTTAGCGTTGTCTGGAGCACGAGCTTGCCGTAGGCGACTTGCAGGTTTTCGATTTCGTGCCGGATCTTTTCTGCGCGCTGCTCGGTGCGAATGCGGTCCGCTCCGGGCAAAAGAACGCAAAGGGTGTTTTCCGCAAAGCGGCATGGAATGTCTTCTGTGCGAATGTAGCGCGGAAGCCTTTGGGCGAGCTCCCAGAGCATTTGTTCCGAAGCGTGTGTTCCGTGCTGATTCTTTAGCTCTTCGAGATTGTCCGGATGGAGCATGATCATGCCGATTGGGGTGCCGTGGCGGCGCGCTTCGCTGATCGCCCGCATCAGGGCTTCTTCCATGTAGCGCTTGTTTACAAGACCGGTGAGCTGATCGCGTAGGCTTTGCGTCTTGAAGCGAACTTGCAGGTTCTGGTTGGCGACGAACAGTCCGAATGCCGTCGCGACCATGGAGATCTTTGTCTTCCAAGTTTCGGCGGTTTCTCCTTCCGGGAGCTCGTCAACCTGGATGGAAAGGATTCCGAAATGCTCTTCGAGGCCTTCGATCGGTGCGCAGAAGGAATATCCCTGGGGGCGGTGATGCAGGTGCGTACAGCCGTTTACGTGTTGCGGATCGGAGTAGTCGGCGACGACGATTCTTGCGCTGTCGAAGCTCGCGCATTCCGCCGGGACGATGACCGGGTCGCTAATCGTGTTTTCGCCAAAGGCGAAAATCTGGTGCAGCTCGGACTGGTTGTTGCCATACATATAGAGAACGCCGGACGCTCTCTTGAAAATTCGGGGCAAAAGCTCGTTCAGCTTGCGGACGACTTCCGAAAACGGGCGGTTGCGCAACAGTTCGTGACTGAATTCTATCCAGTCTTCGTCGGGGAATTCCGGGGCGAGAATCCGGGGCTTTTCGGGAGCGTCTGCCGCAGACGGAACGGAGGATTCGCCGATGACAGGGATGAACTCCGTCTCGGGCTGTTTTCGACTGGGTTCGATGGCGAAATCGTCTTCGGTGTCTGTCGCCTTCTTGCTTGCTATCGCATTGAAGAGCGCGCCGAGAATGGCACCCCAGAGACCGAGGAAAAGGTAGCGGACGGAGGGGGAGGGCGTTTCGCCCGGGAGAACGCACACGAAGAGGACTCCGGCGAGAAACGAGATGAGCCACAGGATGTAGAATTTCCAAGTCATATTGTTAATTTAGCATTTATCCTGCTCCAAAGCGCGATGAAAAGTTTTTCCCGTTTTGATTTTGAAAATTGGAACCCTCGAAAAAAAAACGACAAAAATGAATTTTATGCTGCCGAAAAAGTCGTTCGGGTTCCCGATAGGGAAAAACCCTCCACGGGGACTTTGAAGTCCTTTTGAAAACTTTCAAAAAGATAAAACTTTTCCCTTTGTTTCGCGGATAGAAATTTCTAAAATTACGCCGATTTAGCTCAAGCGAAGGTACTATGCCAAAACGTGAAGATCTCAAGAAGATAATGCTTATCGGTTCGGGGCCGATTGTCATCGGACAGGCTTGCGAATTCGACTATTCCGGCGTGCAAGCGTGCAAATCGCTCAAGGCCGAAGGCTACGAAGTCGTCCTGGTGAACTCGAACCCGGCGACTATCATGACGGACCCTGATTTTGCGGACCGTACCTATATCGAGCCTCTGACGGCGCAGGCTTTGACGGAAATCATCCGGCGCGAACGTCCCGATGCGCTGCTCCCGACCCTCGGAGGGCAGACCGCGCTGAACCTCGCGATGAAGCTTCACAAGAAAGGCGTGCTTTCGCGCTACAACGTGGAAATGATCGGTGCGCGTCCCGATGTCATCAACAAGGCGGAGGATCGCGAACTTTTCAAGGAAGCGATGGAACGCATCGGGCTCGACATGCCGCAGAGCATTTCGGCGAATACGCTCGAGGAAGCGGTTGCCGCTCGCGAAAAGCTCGACGTGTGGCCGGTCGTCATCCGCCCGGGATTTACGCTCGGCGGAACGGGAGGCGGTATCGCGCACAACCAGGAGGAGTTCGAAACGATCGTGCAGCGCGGGCTTTACTACAGCCCGACTTCCGAGGTCCTGGTCGAAGAATCCATCGAAGGCTGGAAGGAATTCGAACTCGAAGTGATGCGCGACCACAAGGACAACTGCGTCATCGTCTGCTCGATAGAGAACCTCGATCCGATGGGCGTCCATACGGGGGATTCCATTACGGTGGCTCCAGCCTTGACGCTGACCGATCGCGAATACCAGAAGCTTCGCGACGCGTCGATTGCCGTGATGCGGGAAATAGGAATCGACACGGGCGGATCGAATGTCCAGTTTGCGCTGAACCCGAAGAACGGGCGGATTGTCGTCATCGAAATGAACCCGCGCGTTTCGCGATCCTCGGCTCTCGCTTCGAAGGCGACCGGTTTCCCGATTGCGAAGTTTGCGGCAAAACTCGCCGTGGGCTATACGCTCGACGAAATTCTGAACGACATCACCAAGGTGACGCCGGCGTGCTTTGAACCTTCCATCGACTACATCGTCACGAAGGTTCCCCGCTTTGCGTTTGAAAAGTTTGCCGGTGCGGACACGACGCTCGGGACGCAGATGAAGTCCGTGGGCGAAGCGATGGCGATTGGACGCACGTTCAAGCAGTCGTTCCAGAAGGCGATGCGTTCGCTCGAAACGGGACATGCGGGCTACGGCGCGGACGGCAAGGATCATGCGTTCGAGGAACTTTCCGACGAAAGGCTCGAAGCCGAGGTCGGGCGTCCTTCCGCCGAACGGATCTTCTATGTCCGCGCAGCGTTAAAGCGCGGCTGGTCGGTCGATAGGATTCACGATATCTGCAAAATCGATAAGTGGTTCCTCCGCGAGCTGGAAGAGCTTACCTTGTTCGAAAACGAAATCCGCAAGGCCGGCTCGCTCGAAAATCTGTCGAAGGACAAGCCTCTTTTCCGCGAAGCGAAAAAGCTCGGATTTTCCGACCGCCAAATCGGCTGGATCTTGAACGCCAAGGAACTTGAAGTTCGCACGGCCCGTGAAAAAATCGGAGTCGTTCCAAGCTTTGCGCAGGTCGATACGTGCGCCGCGGAATTCCAGTCCTATACGCCCTACCTGTATTCGACTTATCGCGATGACGATAACCGCTTCGAAAATCCGACGGCGGGGCAGCTCGGCGACGGCACGGGAATGCGTCCGGGCGAAAAGCCTTCGGGAAAGAAGAAGATAATGATTCTCGGCGGCGGTCCGAACCGTATCGGGCAGGGAATCGAATTCGACTATTGCTGCGTGCACGCTTCCTTTGCGCTGCGCAAGGCGGGATTCGAAACGGTGATGGTGAACTCGAACCCGGAAACGGTTTCGACGGATTACGACACTTCGGACAAACTGTATTTCGAGCCTCTCACGCTCGAAGACGTGCTGAATGTCTATCGCCACGAAAAGTGCGACGGAGCGATCGTGCAGTTTGGCGGGCAGACTCCGCTGAACCTGGCAAACCAGCTCGAAGAAAACGGCGTGCACATCATCGGAACGTCCCCGGCGATGATCGATGCCGCGGAAGATCGCAAGCTCTTTGGCGATATAGTGAACAAGCTGCACGTGTTGCAGCCGCCTTCCGGAATGGCGCAGACCGCGGACGAAGCCGTCGCGATTGCGAAAAAAATCGGATTCCCCGTGCTTGCCCGTCCGAGCTTTGTTCTCGGCGGTCGCGCGATGTGCATCGTCCACGACGAAGAGGCGCTCCGCAAATACATGGAAGAGGAAGCTCTCGAGGTTTCTCCCGATCGGCCGATTCTCGTTGATCACTTTCTGGAACAGGCGACGGAATGCGATGTCGATTGCATTTCCGACGGCGAGACTGCCGAAATCTGCGGCATCATGGAGCACATCGAACTGGCGGGTATTCACTCCGGAGATTCCGCCTGCACGATTCCTCCTCCGACGTTCTCGCAAGAGATCCAGGACCGCTTGCGGAAACTCGCGATTGAATTTGCGCGGGAACTCCACGTCGTAGGCCTGATGAACGTGCAGTTTGCCGTCCATGGAAACGATATCTACGTGATTGAAGTGAATCCGCGTGCAAGCCGCACGGTTCCGTTTGTATCCAAGGCGACCGGTATCCCGTTTGCAAAGCTCGCTTCGCTGGTGATGGCCGGCAAGAAGCTCAAGGATCTGGGCTATACCAGGCTCTTTACTCCCAAGTATTACGCGGTCAAGGAAGCTGTCTTTCCGTTTGCGCGATTCCCGGGCGTCGATGTGATTCTTTCGCCCGAAATGAAATCGACGGGCGAAGTGATGGGGCTTGATTCCCGCCATTCGATGGCCTACATCAAGAGCCAGGTCGGAGCCGGAAACTATGTGCCGATGAAGGGAAATATCTTCCTGAGCGTAAAGGATGCGGATCAGGAAGCCGTCGTGCCTTTCGCAAAGCGTCTCGAAAAGCTCGGATTCGAAATCTATTCGACCCGCGGAACGAGCACCGTTCTTCGCAATCACGGCATCAAGACGCACGGTGTTTTCCGCATTTCGGATGGCCGCCCGAACGTTCTCGACCTGATTGACGAAAAGGATCTCGCGTGGATCGTGAACACGCCGACTCCGGGCGCAAAGGCGGCAAAGGACGAAGCGAAGATTCGCTCCACCTGCATTCTCCGCGGCATTCCGATCACGACGACGCTCGACGCTCTCGAAGCGACTATCGAAGGCCTCGAAGACATGAAGGGCGAATCGGGCGACGGACGCTTTGGCGTGGAAGTCTGCTCAATTCAGGAATACCAGCGGCACGCTCCGAAAGTGAACGTTTAAGAAGGAAAACAACTATGACACGAGAAGAAAAATGGAAACTCGAACGGGAACGCAAATCGTTTCTCGCTCTTTCTGACGGCAGCGTCTTTTTCGGCTATTCGATGGGAGCTCCCGTGGATTCCTTTGGCGAGGTTGTTTTCAACACGTCGCTTTCCGGATACGAGGAAATTCTTTCTGACCCTTCGTATGCGGGGCAGTTTGTTACGCTGACCGAAACGGAAATCGGGAACGTCGGCGTGAACCGGGCGGACATGGAGAGCGAAAAATTCCAGGCCGCGGGACTTCTTGTACAACAAATTAACGAGGATTCCAACTGGCGTTCGGAAGAGAGCCTCACGGCTGCGCTCAAACGGTTTGAAATCCCGGCGCTTGCGGGTATCGACACGCGGGCTCTCACGCTTCTTCTTCGCGAAAAGGGAACGCTCAGGGGGTTCATTTGTACGTCGGGAAAGGTTTCTCCGGAAGAGGGCGTCGAAAAGGCGAAAGCTTGGGCTGGCCTTGACGGAGTCGATATGGTCGAAACCGTAACGTGCAAGGAAAAGTACGAATTTTCGGACGGTTTCCTCGGTGAATTCGGAATGCCGAAAGAGCTCCCCTCCGCGGACCTGAAACTGGTCGTTTACGACTTTGGCGTCAAGCGGAACATTCTCCGCAACCTGCGAATGCAAGGATTTCGGGTAACGGTCGTTCCCGCCTATACGCCAGCGGAAGATGTCCTTGCGATGAATCCCGATGGAGTCTTTCTTTCGAACGGTCCCGGCGATCCTGCGGGCGTGAAAGGCGCCATGGACAACGCGAAAAAAATTCTCGGCAAGGTTCCCGTAATGGGCATCTGTCTTGGACACCAGATTCTAGGGCTTGCAAGCGGCGCCAGAACCGGACGTCTCAAGTTTGGCCATCACGGCGGAAACCATCCGGTCAAGTTCCTCGACACGGGACGCGTCATGGTGACGTCGCAAAACCACAACTTCGCCGTTCTGGAAGATTCCATCGACCCGGACGTTCTGGAAGTGACCCATGTCAATCTGAATGACCAGTCGATTGAAGGGTTCCGCTCCAAAAAGGTTCCGATGATCGCGGTGCAGTTTCACCCGGAAGCGGCTCCCGGCCCGCACGATTCGAACCCGTTCTTCGAGGACTGCCGAAAGCTCGTCGAAAAGAACGGAAGGTAAAACGTTTGCGAAAAAACAGGCTCCGGATTTCCGGAGCCTTTTTAACGGATTGTTTTTTGCCCGAGGTTTTGCCTTGTTTCCGGTTGACAAAAAAGAGGAACGCTTAGGTTTTAAGGTTCCTCTCTGGATTGATTTTTTTTGGTCGCTTTTTGGATGCCCTCGTTAAAGTTTATCCATACCGCAAAGAAGATTCCTCCATCCCTACGGCTCAATCCAGGTTAAAAGTATCAAATATTCGCTCGTTGGGAAGATTTTTTTGCGAAAGTTTTTCAAAAAGTGTATTCCCGTGGAATACAGTTTTTTTTTTGCGCGGGCAATGGAAGGTGTGTTCGTTTTGGAGTTCTCGCGTTCCTATTGGCGAGGGCTTTCTTTCTCTGTTTGCAAAATTTTATAAATTTTCGTTTATGAAGAAGCTTGTCGTTCCCGCCATCCTCTTGGTATTGGTTGTTCTCCTGTTCGCGTTTTTGAAAGCGGATCCGTTTGAGCCTAGGCTCTCGGGAGAGCGTTACCTGCTCTTGCGCGAGGAAATCGACGCGGCGAACGTGGAAATTTTTTCAACGGAAAATCCGGATGCGAAAGAGTCGGCTGTCGAAAAGCGGGATTCCCTGTGGGGCGTACTAGTCGCGATGCGGAACCTGGAACAGGGCGAATCTCCGGCAATGCCGCCTAGGAACAATGTCGAAGCAAAAGATTCCGAAGGGACCTCCGGTTCAAGCGTCTTTGTCTATGTCATCGGCGGGCTGATTCTCTTGATTGTCGTTCTGGGCGGCGTGTTCCTTTTCTTGCGAAATCGCCAAGAGGCGATAACGCGAGAGCTTGAAAAGATTCGGGCGGAAAATCGTTTCAAGACGCCGAAAGGCGGCCTGGATGATCCCACCTTTGTCGATCGTACCCGTGTGCACCGTCGATCCATTATCGAAGACGTGAAGGATGTGACGGAATCCTCGGAAAATACGGCGATTCCCGTGGCAGACGATGTGGAATTCGAAAACGCGAAGGGCGAAGTCGAACGGCCCGTTTTGCGTCCGACGGCAAAGGAACGCATCACGAGCGCAATGCAGGCTCTGTCCGACACCCTCGCCGGTCTCCGATCTCCCAAAGGCGTTCATCGCGCCCCGGAAAGGGCGAACAAATACAAGGCGCAGAGTCACAATACGCTCCAGATGGAAATTTTCCCCAAACCGAGTCCAAGTCCATTGGAAATGACCCGTTTTGACCGCGAACGCGCCGACAAGGAAAAGGTCTTGCAGCTGAATCGCCGCGGACTGACGCCTTCCGAAATCGCCAGGCGAACGCAGCTTTCCGAAGAACAGGTCGAAACGGTCATTCGCATCAAGCGCGAAACCGGGGAGTAGAATGCGCTATCGTTTTCGCTGCGAATATCTGGGCAGCGCCTATTTCGGCTGGCAAGAGCAGAACGAACACGGGAAGACAAGGTTTGTCACGGTCCAGTCTGCGCTGGAAGAAGCCTTTCGGACGGCTCTTCGCGCACCGATCGATCTGGTCGCTGCCGGCAGGACCGACACGGGCGTGCACGCTCGGGGCCAGATGGTCCATTTTGACTATGACGGCGAAATCGACTGTCAAAAATTGACGCGTTCCATCAACGGTCTCGGACGGGGAAGCGTCAAGATCCGCGAACTGGAACCTTGCGATTCGGACTTTCATTCTCGCTATGACGCCGTTTCGCGCTATTATGTCTATACGCTCTTTACGCGTCCCGTGGCGCTTCTCCGCGATTTTGGCTGGGAAATTGGACACTTGCCCGTGGATTACGACCTGATGCGGCGCGAAGCGAAATCCTTTTTGGGCGAGCATGACTTTATCCGGTTTTGCATTCCGCGAAACGACGGGAAGAGTACGGTGTGTCACCTTACCCGCTTTGAACTGGTAACGGTAAACGACTACATATCCCAGTGGCACATTCTGGGCAATCGCTTTTTGCATAGACAGGTCCGCGCCATGGTCGGAACGCTTTTCGACATCGGGCGGCACCGCTATCCCGAAGGAACTGTCCAGGAAATCCTTGCCGATCGTTTCAAGGGCGAACGCACGATGGCGCCACCGCAGGGACTTGTTCTCGAAGACGTCATCTATTGAAAAGTCCCCGCAAGCGCAGGGACTTTTCGTTGCCGATTTTTCCGCAGGATTACTTGACGCTCTTTGCGTATTCCGCGGTATCGAGGGCAATCAGCAATTCCTCGTTTGTCGGGACGACCAGTGCGAGCGGTGTCGAACCTTCCGCGGTGATGATGTGGCCGGAACCGATTCCGTTGTCTTCGTTTCGTTTCGGGTCGATTCGGAATCCCAGAATAGCCAGGTTTTCGAGGGTCGTTTCGCGGACGACACGGCTGTTTTCTCCGATTCCGCCGGTGAAGACGAGCGCATCGAGGCGCGGAAGAGCCATCGTGATCCCTCCGATTTCGCGAGCGAGCCGGTAGCAGAAAACTTCAAAGGCTATCTGCGCGCCCTTGTGCCCTTCGGAAGCTTTTTGGGTGATGGTCCGCATGTCGTTGCTGAGCCCCGAAAGACCGAGCAGTCCGCTTTCCTTGTTCAGCAGCTTGTTCAGCCTGTCAATGTCATAGCCGAGCTTCTTGTTCAGGAAGAAAAGAATTGCCGGGTCGAGCGATCCGGAACGAGTCCCCATCACGAGTCCGTCGAGCGGTGTGAATCCCATTGTCGTATCGACGCATTTCCCCGCATGGATGGCGGAACAGGAACTTCCGTTGCCGAGATGCGCCGTGACGAGGTTCAGTTCTTCGGGCTTCTTGCCTAGAATTCGAGCCGCTTCCGCGCTGACGTATCGGTGCGATGTCCCGTGAAAACCGTAACGGCGGACGTGGTAGTCTTCGTAATAGGAATATGGAATCCCGTAGAGAAAAGCCTTGCGCGGCATTGTCTGGTGAAAGGCCGTGTCGAAGACGGCGAGCTGAGGAAGACCGGCGAAAATCTCCGTCGCCACTTCCATGCCCGTAGCGTGAGCGCCTTCGTGCTGCGGAGCGAACAGAATGATGCTGCGAATGTAGTCGATAAGTTCCTGCGTCACCGGTTCGGACTTGATGAACTTTCCGCCGTGAACGACCCGGTGGCCGACCGCTTCGATTGTGGAGATGAGCTTTTGTGCGGTGAGGAACTTCTGGACTTCGATGACCGCTTCCTTGTGGGTCGGGCAGTCGAAGTGAAATTCCGCCTTGCCTTCCGGACCTTTTGCCTTGAAGTGGCCGTTTACACCGATGTTTTCTACGAGGCCGTTTGAAAGGGATTCCTTGTTTTCCGTATCGATAACGGCGAACTTGACGGACGAACTTCCGCAGTTTAGAACGAGAATGCGCATAGTTAAGCCTTGATTGTTGTTTTGGGAAAAGGTAGAAAATAGGATTGGAATGTGGCTGGCGGATAGTGGATTGTCAGGGATTAGTAGTTAGTTATTAGTGGAGAGTGGAATGTGGAGCGACCTGTCGGCAGACAGGCAGGTAGGATCCATAGTCAGAACTTAGATCTTAGAGCTTGGATCTTAGAACCGCAAACATCTAGGCTCTAGCGTAAAACGGCCCGTTTCGCAACTCTAAACTCTAAGTTCTGCTCACTAAGCTCTGACACCGCTCCAAATTCCCGCTTTCCGCATCCCTCTTATGTCTCGTGAAAAACTTAAACGTTCGTCGTTTTAAAATTCCCGTTGAAAACGCCTCCCAAAGAAAATTTTATTTTGTACGCAATCATGTTGCGATTTGTGGGACTCCCTTCAAAATTTTCCCGAATCTTTCGCCTTGCGGGTGCGCTGGTCTATCGATGCGCTTATTTGACTTTGCGAAAAACGTTTTATCGGGAAAGGAAATCGCTCCAAAGCCGTGTCATTGTCGTGGGATCGTTTCTCGCCGGAGGCGCGGGAAAGACGCCGCTTGTTCGAGAATTTGTTCGCCGGCTGAGCAGCGAAAATTTACGCGTCGCCATCTTGTGCCACTCTGCGGCCTGGGATGAATTTCGGCTGCTCCGAGCGGAATTTGGAACTTCTGTTTTTAAAACGCGAAACCGTTACGGGGTGGCTCGAAAAATCGATGGAAGCTTCGACGTCATCGTTTGCGACGGGGGCTTGGAAGATACGCGCTTCGTAAATGCGGACACTTTTGTCTTGCGCTGGAGTGAATCGGCGAAAAATTTCACGGACTTGATTCCCGCGGGAAAATGCGCAAGCTTGGAAAAGGATCATCCCGAAACAAGAGAAATTCGATGCTTCCGGCTGTCGGAAAATCACGGCGAAAAAAAATATTCGACGTTTGACTGGGAAGTCTCGTTCGGCATCTCGACCATTCGGAATGAAAAAGGAAGATCTTTGCCTAGTGGGGCGAAGTGCGATCTGGTAACGGCAATCGGCAATCCGGATCGATTTGCGAAAGACGTAGAAGCGTTCGGAATTGTCGTTGTCGAAAAGATTTTTCTGCCGGATCACTCGAAACGTTTCGCGAGAATCTTGCGTTCAAGACGAAAAAGTGGAATTCCGGTTGTGATGACCGAAAAGGACTGGGTGCGCCTTCCCGAAGAAACGAAAAAAAATCCGCTCCTTTATTTGGCAAGGGAACGGGTATCTTTGGGAAAATCTATCCTCGATTACTTGAATGCGGTTGCCGGCGGAGCTTTTAAAAAACCGCCTTCGACATTGTAAATGGAGAATCCCATTCCTTTCAAGAATTCCGAAGCCTTTTGACTACGGACACCGCTACGGCAGAATACGAGAATGTTCCTCTCCTTGGGCAGTTCCGCAAAGCGCGCTTGGATTTGCTGCAAGGGAATGTTCTTTGCCCCGGGAACGGTTCCCTGCGAGAATTCTTCGGGCGTGCGAACGTCTAGAAGGATTCCTCCCTGTTTGTGCATTTCGATTGCGGTGTCCCAGGAAATGGTCGTGTACGACGGCGATTGGGCAACGCTTGTCCCGACAAAAAATGTCGCCAAAAGAAAAAACAGGATTCGTTTCATCGTTTCTCCAAAAGGATTGAATTTGGCTGAATTTTAACAAAGACGAAGTCGATTGTTTTTGAAATTTTCCTTGAAATAGGCTAAATTGGTCTCGATGAGCGAAAAACACTTTGGCGTGGCGCGAATTTTGAACAAGCGCGGATTCTGTTCTCGAAAGGAAGCGGAAGCTCTTGTCCGCAACGGTCGGGTGACGCTTGAAGGGAAGATTGTATTCAATCCCGAAGCTCCTGCCCAAACGGCTTCGACTATCGCAGTCGATGGTCGTCCTGTCTTTCCGCGCGAATCGATTTACCTTTTAATGAACAAGCCTCGGGGAGTCGTCACGACGGCTTCCGACGAGAAAGGCCGCAAAACGGTCTTGGACCTTCTCCGGGGAAAAGTTTCGCGGCACGTCTTTCCGGTGGGTCGCCTCGACAAGGCGAGCGAGGGTCTTTTGCTTTTTACGAACGACACCGCTTTTTCCGACCGGGTTCTTTCTCCCGAATCACATCTGGAAAAGGAATACCATGTCCAAGTTTCTCGCCTTCCGTCTAGCGAGGAGCTTCTGGAAATGCACCGTGGCGTCCTGGTCCCTCCGCGGATCTTTGGGAGTTCTCCCGAAAAAATGCGGATGGCGAGCGTTCGAGTCTTGCGACAAGGAATGAGAAATTGCTGGATTGCGGTCGTCCTTCACGAAGGAAAGAATCGCGAAATTCGCCGCATCCTGGAATGTTTTGGTATTGAAACTCTTCGACTCGTCCGCGTCCGCATCGGTTCGTGGAAACTGGAAAATCTAAAACCCGGAGAAATTCGGCAAATATTTCCGCAAGTCCCGGATAGCAAGAAAGGACGCGGCTAGCGTCCTTCCCGCGTTATGTTGTCGGAAACTATTTTCCCAAAAAGCTTTCGCCGCTTTCGACGCTGTTGTAGATGAGCGTGTTGATGGTCATCGGGCCGACGCCTCCCGGAACCGGCGTGTAGGCACTGGCGATTTCGTCTAGCCCCGCCTTTTCGATGTCTCCGACTCCGCCCGGATGGTAACCGGCATCGATGACGACAGCGCCCTTCTTGATCCAGGCGGTCTTGATGAATTCGGGTTTTCCGACGGCTCCGACCAGGATGTCCGCCTCGCCGACGAACTTTTCGAGATTCTGCGTCTTGCTGTGGCAGATTGTCACGGTGCAGTTTGCTCCAAGAAGCATCATCGCCATCGGCTTGCCGAGAATCGCGCTGCGACCGACGACCACGGCATGCTTTCCTTCGAGAGGAATGTCGTATGCCTTCAGAATGCGCATGATTCCTGCCGGGGTCGCGCTTCCGTAGGCTTTTTCCCCCATCGCCATCAGGCCGAATCCGAGGCACGTGACTCCATCGACATCCTTTCGGCGTTCGATCGCTTCGAATGCGGCACGCTCGTCGATATGGCGCGGAACGGGATGCTGGAGCAGAATGCCATGGATGTTCGGATTCTCGTTCAGCTCCTGGATCTTGGCAAGCAGTTCCCCGGTCGTCGTCTGCTTGGGCATGTGGACCGGCAGGCTTTCCATGCCGACTCGCGCACAGGCGTTTCCTTTCATTTTCACGTAGGTGGCGCTCGCCGGATCGTCGCCGACAAGGATCGTGGCGAGAATGGGCGTTTTCCCGGTGCGGGCCTTGAGCGCATCGACGCGCGCTTTCAGTTGAATTTCACAATCCTTGGCAAGTTTTTTGCCGTCGAGAATAAGAGCAGACATAGGTTCTCCGTTTTTCCTCAAAAATAATAAGGACTTACCAGGTCGGAAATGCCGATGGCGATGAAAATCCACGGATAGGAAAGCGGACCCGGGAGCCAGCCCGTCCTGCTTCTCGATGGTTTCGGTTCAACGGGTTTTGTCATTTCGTCCAGAAGCTGCGCTCGATTTCGATTTTGCAATTTTTCAAATTCAAGAGGTGTCCGCACGGGGCTTGGCGCTCGCATCGAGAATGAAAACAGTCTGTCGTTCAATTTCATATACAACCCCTAAAAGAGACGGAACGCACGCGCGTTCTTTTTGCATCCAACACATCCGTATTGTAAATTTTAGGAAAATTTTTGGAAAAAGTAAAGGGGCTGTCTGCTTTTTTCGGGAAAGTCCGGGCGAAACTTGCTTGCCGTCACATTTTAGGTTCTCTCTAAAAATTTGATTTTCAAGAATTTGGTGGCGACGCTTTGCGCCGGTCATTCCTGCCATCGCTTGCTTAGAGGTTCTCTTTTACAGCTTTTGGCTCATTCCAAACCGGAAATTCAGCGTCACCGAAAGAACGCCTGCCTGGATCCACTTTTCCGCGGTCCTGTCGATAGGCTTGTATTCGTTGATGCCGAGGGGAAGCTGCAAAAGATGCCCGTAGGAAAACGCGAGAAGGAAGTTTTCGGAAATCGTGTAGGTCAGGGCGAGCGAGAGCATGCATCCGACGCCTACCAGGTTCTCGGTCTGATCGTTATCGTCAGAATCGACATGCAGGTAGCTGACCGTGGGCGAAAACTTTCCTTCGAGAACCATGTAACGCTTCGAGATGAATTCGGGACCGACGCTGAGGAGCGACCAGATCGCTCCGTAGATAGCGTCGTCCGAGCCCAGGGAAGCGGGACTCGCGATGACATATTGCGGAACGAGGATCATCCAGAGCGGGGCGAGACGGACTTCGCGCATCGTGTTGAGGTAGCGCCTATACTTGAGTGGAATCTTTTCCTTGTTGTCCTGGAGCGTCTGTGGAGTGATGACTCCGTACAGGGCGAGGTTGAATCCTGTGTGAAATTCCCGATCGGCAACCCCCGGAATCCAGAAAACGGTCGGCCCGATGCCCACGTTGAAGGGAACTTCCACATGCGAAACCGGACGCGCCGCATGCAGGGAGGCGCTAAATACAGACAAAAAAAAGAACAAAATCCACTTTTTCATTTTAAAGTTCCTAAATTAGATTTTAAATCACGGGTGTTTCTAAAAGTCTTTTTCGGGTTTCAATTCCAAAAGCGACTTTTAGAAAGGCCTTTTACATCGAGGATTAAAATATGAAATTATGGACAAACAGTATTTTTGCCGTCGCGGTTTTAGGGTCGCTCGTCGCCTGTTCTAGCGCTCCGAAGCCGGACACCGCTCCCGCGAACGTTCCTCCCCAGGATACGGCGGCCGTCGCTCTCCCGAAAAAAGACTCGCTGGTAACGGCGAAGGATCGTTACAGCTATGCGCTAGGCATGGACATGGGACGCGCGATCAAGAATGTCGATGCGGATATAGACAAGGAGCTGTTCTTAAAGTCGCTTCGCGACCAGATCGAAGGGAATCCGCTTCTTCTTTCCGATTCCCAGGCGGAAAAGGCTCTGCAGGAGCTCGTTCTCCAGATGCAGGTGGAGCGTGAAAAAAAGGCCCAGGCCCAGGCCCAGGCCGCGTTGGATTCCCAAAAGGTTTTCCTGGAAAGGAACAAGTCCGTGGAAGGCGTGATTGCGACTTCGAGCGGTCTTCAGTACAAGTATGTCGTCAAGTCTTCGGATTCGACGGCGAAGTCGCCAAAGCTTACCGACAAGGTTCGCGTCCATTATGCGGGGACCCTTCTCGACGGAACGGAGTTCGACAGCTCCATCAAGCGCGGCGAACCGCTTGAATTTCCGGTAAATGCAGTCATTCCGGGCTGGCAGGAATTGCTGACCCTGATGAAGGTCGGCGAAAAGGTCGAAGCGTGGATTCCGAGCAATCTGGGCTATGGCGCGGATGGCGCGGCTCCCGTGATTCCGGGAAATGCGCTCCTCGTGTTCCAGGTGGAACTTCTTGGTATCGTATCCGAGGCTCCGGTCGCCGTGGATTCTGCGGTTGCGGCTCCTGCTGCGGAGGCGAAAGCGGACAGCGCACCTGTCGTGGATCCCAAGAAGGCGAAGGCCGACAGCATCGCAGCGGTCAAGGCGGCAAAGGCCGACAGTATCGCAGCGGTCAAGGCGGCAAAGGCCGACAGTATCGCAGCGGTAAAAGCCGCGAAGAAGGCCGAGCAGGACAGCATCAAGGCTGCGCAAAAAGCGAAGCAAGACAGCATCGCCCAGGCGAAAAAGGCTCGCCAGGATAGCGTTGCCGCAGTGAAGAAGGCGAAGGCGGACAGCATTGCCGCGGTCAAGGCTGCGAAGAAAGCCGAACAGGACAGCATCCGGGCAGCCAAAAAGGCGGAACAGGATAGCTTGAAAGCGGTGAAAAAAGCCGAGCAGAAAGCGAAGCAGGATAGCATCAAGGCGGCAAGAAAGGCCCGTCAAGATAGCATTGCCGCTGCGAACGCCGCTAAAAAAGCCGTAAAGAACATCATCAAGGCCGTGGAATAATCAAGCTTAAAGCGGTTCTTTAAAAATGAAAAAGGGCAGGTCGGTGACCTGTCCTTTCTCTTTGAAAAAAAATCAGTGTTCCGCAAGGCGAATCGCTTCGAGCATTTCCTTGACCGCCTTGTCCATTCCGACAAGTACCGCCCGCCCGATAATGCTATGTCCGATGTTAAGTTCTTCGATACCGTCGATGCTTGCGATGTATCCGACATTCCGATAGTTCAGACCGTGGCCGGCGTTTACGCGGAGACCGTATTTTCGGGCGAGAACCGTCATGTCCTGGATAGCGGCAAATTCCCGATCGACGTCCGCTGCGGATCCCAAGTCAAAGGCGTTGGCGAAGTGTCCCGTGTGAAACTCGGCAAAGTCCGATCCGATTTTCTTGGCGGCCTTGACCTGGTCCGTATCCGGATCGATAAACACGCTGACGGCGATGTCGTTGTTCTTGAAAGCGGCGACGGTCTTGGATAGATCGTCAATCCTTGCCGCGACATTCAGACCGCCTTCGGTCGTAACCTCTTCCCTGTTTTCCGGCACGAGAGTCACCATGTCCGGCTGGATATCGATGGCTAGCTGAACCATTTCCGGGACGGGCGCCATCTCCATGTTCAGGTGTGTCGTCACGGTTCCTCGGAGCAGTCGGATGTCGCGTTCCTGGATATGCCTTCGGTCTTCGCGCAAATGCGCGGTGATTCCGTGGCATCCGGCGAGTTCGGCAAGAATGGCTCCGGTGACAGGATCCGGTTCGCGGATCTTGCGCGCTTCGCGGATGGTTGCGATGTGGTCGATATTGACTCCGAGTTTTGCGGACATAGGTGCTCCTATTCGGTTTTGAAAATGTTGGACATGGGAACGATTTCCGTCCCTTGGGAAAATGTTGCGTCCTTGAGCTTCTCGATAGCCTTGAAGGATCCTTTGGCAAGCGGAAGCAAGAGAATCGCTTTCCCGGAACGCTGGGCGGCTTTTAAAACATTGGAAACGTAGTGGTCGTATGTCATCCGGGTCTCGTCAAGCGGAGATTCGATGCGACATTCGATACCCACGGTTTCGCAGACGTCGAGCGATTTGGAATAGCGATTGGACGAAAGATCCATAAACCAGAGATTCCTTTCCTTTAATGGGGCGAAAACGGCACGCAGCAAGGCCTTTTGTTCTACGGCGCGGCTTCCCTCGCGAGAGGCGACTCCCTGGGCGTTTGGCGTTTGCGATATGGCGTCCGAAACGATTTCTTGAATTTCCGCATCGGAAAGATGAATGCGAATCATGGATTTGGAAAGGGACTTGGGTTGGAGCTTTCTGTCTTCCATCGGAAGCCAGATGACCGGAGCGTAACCTTGCAATCGGTCAAGATCCGCGCTTATCGAAACTTTTTCGGCGGGCGTGATAAGCATCGAATAGGGATAGTCCAGCCTGTTCAGGTCTTCGATGTATTTGGAAAGGTTCGAACTTGCGTAGAAGCCTATCGCCAGGCGAGACGTATTGTCGCAGAAACTGTCCGCGACCTGCAATTTGACCTGGAACGTATCTCCAAAGGGAACGGTGAAGTCGAGGCTTGCCGAGGCGGTTCCGCCCGGAGACGCGAATTCCTCCATATACAGAACCTTTCCGCCAAATCGATTTAAATGTTTCTGTGCGCGCAACAGATAGTTCGGCAGGGAAACGCCACGTCCGACTTTCCAGACTTCCCTCTCGTCTTTTTTCTTCTTGGGCAAGACCTCGAGAACCGGAATTTCGGCTCGAAGCTTTTCCATGTAAGGCTGGGCATCGGCCGTTTTCGGCGAGGTTTCCAAGAGGCCGACCGCTTTCAGCGTATTGGACAGGGCTTCCCCGTTTTGCCATGCGACAAAGGCTCCCGCCATGACAATCAGAAAGCAAAGCAAGGCGATGATGACATTCTTGTTTTTCATGCGCGATAAATATAGCTACATTGAGCAGGCGATGCCAATTCTCTGTGCTCTTGTCGGCGCCACTGGCGTAGGAAAAACAAAAACGTCCCTTGCTGTCGCAAAGGCGTTTGATGCCGAAATCATTTCGATGGACTCCAGGCAGGTTTACAAGGGATTTCGAGTGGGAACCGCACAACCGTCCAAGGAAGCTGTTGCCGCTGTTCCGCACCATCTCGTCGATTTTCTTTCGCCCGAAGAAAGGTTTTCCGCCGGCGATTTTGTCCGCCTTGTCAAGAAGATTGTCAAAGAGAGTCCTGCCAAATCCTATATCCTTGTCGGTGGAACGGGGCTTTATCTGCAGGCGCTTACCGAAGGTCTTGCGGAAATTCCGCATGTTTCCGAGGACGTTCGACGGGAATGCGAACAAATGCTTGAACGCGAAGGGACGGCGACTTTCTATGAAAAGATTCTAAAAGTCGATCCCGAATTGGCTAGCGTTCTCTTGCCGCAAGATCGACAAAGGCTGTTGCGCGCGTTCGAAGTCTTTCTGGAGACCGGTCGCAAGTTTTCGGAAATTCGAAAATGCCGTGTCGGGGGAATTGGAAAGATCAAGACCTTTTGGCTTGCGAGAAGTCGCGAATCGCTTTATCGCCGTATCGATGAACGCGTCCTGCAAATGGTCGAAGACGGCTGGAAGGAAGAAGTGATTAATTTATATGAAACGGTCCCGCTAAAGGCGCCGGCGTGGCAAAGCCTCGGCTATCGGGAATGGGCGCTATGCCTGGAAGGGAAACTTGGCGAGAAAGAAGTCATCGAAAGCGTGCAAAAAGGATCTAGGCATTATGCCAAGCGGCAACTCACGTGGTTTCGCCATCAAACGGATTCCGAAGTCGTAAACCTAGACGAGAGTATTGAAAAAGTCGTGCAGAAAATAACGAAGGAAAGCTGCGCCCGGTAAGGCTTTGCGCAAGAAATGCCGCTAGAGCGACGGGATGTTTCAATGAATAGCGTCTCCGAAAAGTTTCCTCGTACCGTTCATGAAAACGCAAGGTCACCTCTAAAAATTGCTTTGGTTAAGAAAATTTAAGTGAGACCAAGCGAAGGCAGGAATGAAAAGTGGCGAATACTCTCGGTATTTGC
>CAVGIM010000038.1:0-29694 GCA_963629575.1 Candidatus Methanomethylophilaceae archaeon | reverse complement strand
AGCTTAGATCTGAGTTTCGCAGACGTTTAGGTTCAAATGTAAAGCGGATCGCTCCGCGACAAAAAGCCTTTCGGCAAAAAGTAAAAAGCCCGCTCGGCGTCTCTAAGCTCTAAGTTCTCTCAACTAAGCTCTGACTTGCCCCTCGCCGAGAAACCTAGCCCCCGTTTTCCAGAACGTCTCCCGTCAGGAGCCTTACCTGAATTTCGGCCTTGGCGGCAGCGACTTTTGCCGAAAGGAGCGCTTCGCGAGCGCTGCGCCACTGGCTTTGCGTTTCGCGAAATTCGAAGTTCGTGATTCGTCCTTCCTTGAGGCGTTCCCGTCCAAGCGAAAGCATTTCGAACGCAAGCGAGTCGTTACCCTCGGCGACTTCCAGGGATTCCAAGGCCCGGAGATGCGCGTCCACGGCGTTTGCGACGCGCGTTTCCACGTTCAGGCGCACCTTTTCCATCTGGATCTGCGCGGTTCGTTCCGCAATCTTCGCCGTTTCCATTTTCGCATCGTCCGCAAGCCCGTTGAAAATGTTCCACGAAAGCGCCGCCCCAACCCGAAAATACTCCTGGTTCGACTTTTCGGGATTTCCCTTTTCCGAAGCGCTCGCTGTCGCATTCAGGGAACCGTGCAGGTCAAGCTTCGGGAAAAGCGAAGAATTTGCCGTTTTCCGGTTCACCTGGGCATAGTTCCAGGAAGCCCTTGCCGAAAAAAGTTCCGCATTGCTTTCCAGAGCGCGCCGTTTCGCCGTTTCCAGGCCGTCTGGCGTTTTCCAATACGGTTCCCTGTCGATTTCGAAGGAATCCTGGATGTCGGAAGCATCTTGAACGGAGCCACCGCCCAGGAGCTCGTCTAGCGTACGGATGGACGCGGAGAGGGCCGAACGTCGCAAGAGATTGCTTGCGCTATCGGACGCAAAATCCATCTGTGCGGAAATGTAGTCGAGCCTTGTCGCGTTTCCAGCCGCGAGGCGATTTTTGTAAAGTTCCCGGCGCGCCTGGGAAACGGAGAGGTTCGAATCGGAAAGTTCAAGCGACACCTTCGCCATGACGGCATCCAGATACGCCACAAGCACGCTTGCCGCAAGCGTCTCCCGCACCGACCGAAGTTCCGCCCGATAGCTTTCGACAAGAGCCTTGCTCGCCCGAAGATTCGAGATGTCGCCAAAGCCATTGAATACCGTATAGTTGACAGCCAGCTGGAACGCGTCGCTATGCCCCAGATCGTTATCGATATCCGTCCTTGCGCCGGACTGCGAACGGGAATATTCATCGCCATAGGTGTAATAGCGCGAAAGCGAAAGATCCACCGTGGGAAGAAGTCCCTTGCGCGAGCTTTTCACGGACGCTTCGGCGCTCTTTACGCTTTCCTCGGAAAGGCGCGTCGAGGAATTCTTCGATAGCGCAACGCGGACAGCCTCGTCGGGAGAGATAGCGCTTGCCGTATGCGGAAAGAGAATCGCGCCCAGGACAACAAGCGGAAGACACGCGGAAACAGGACGCATCCACCCCGAAGAGTTTTCTTCGCCACTGTCCAGGGAAATCCGCTTCGCCGGCTTTCCGGCAAAGAAGGAATAGGCCGCGGGAACGACAAAGAGCGTGAGGAACGTGGCAAAGGAGAGCCCGCACACGATGGTGACGCCCATCGCGACGCGGCTAGGAGTTCCGGTGAGAATCAGCGGAAGCGCGCCGAGAACCGTCGAAAAACTAGTCATGAGAATGGGACGAAAGCGCAGACGGGCGGCCTTCTTCGCCGCGGCGAGACGCGAGCAACCCGTACGCGCAGCGACCTGGTTTGCAAATTCCACAATCAGAATGCCGTTCTTCGTCACGAGCCCAATCAGGAGAATCAGCGCGATTTCGCTAAAGATGTTCAGCGTCTGCCCAAATAGATACAGGGAGACAATGGCACCCGCAATCGAGAGCGGAACCGTGAAGAACGTGACAAAGGGCGAACGGAAGCTTTCGAACTGTCCCGCGAGAACGAGGAAGATGCAGGCGAGCGCGAGCAGAAACACGATGTAGAGACCCGACGAGCTTTCCTCGTATTCCTTTGAAGAGCCGGAGAGTTCCGTCTGGACATTCAGGGAATCGGGAATGACCCTTTGCGCAATTCGTCGCATTTCGAGGACACCGTCGCCCACCGTCATCCCGGGCATGAGACCTGCGGAAACGGTCGCCGCGCTAAAGCGGTTATACCTCGGAAGAGACGGCGAGGCGGACTTTTCCGTGTAAGAGATGAAGTTCGAAATGGAAAGCATTTCCCCGGAAGCGTTCCGCACGCTGATTTCTTCTAGCTTCGAGGGCGAGGAGCGATACTCGTAGGGAACGCCTCCGATGATGTCATACTGGCGGCCGTCCTTGTAATACTCTCCATAAGTCTGGTCGCCCATCGAAAGCGCAATCGCCTTTGCAATGTCATCGACGGAAACGCCCTGGTCCTGGGCCTTTTCCCGCAAGATTTCCACATGGAGTTCGGGCTTCGTAAACTTGAGGTTCGAATTGACGACGCTGAAGACCGGGCTTTTCTCCGCTTCGGCGGTAAACTTCGGCAGCAGATAGCGAAGCGTTTCGATGTCGCTCGCCTGCAAGACGAACTGTATCGGAAGGCCTCCGCGGCTCGTGCTGACGCTCTGCGGTTCAAAAACCATCACGCGCAAATCGGGATAGCTCGCTCCGAGAACCTGCACGGACCGCGCAATTTCGCTCTGGGAACGGCGCTTCGACTTGTCGCTTACAAGAGTCACCCGAATCATCGAGCTTCCGCCGGAACGCGCTCCCGCCTGGATTTCCTCGTATTCCGACGAATCCATTAGATCGGTCATCTCTTCCACAAAGGCTTCGGTCATTTTCTTTGTCTGCGCAAGCCCTGTTCCTTCCGGTGCGGAAATGTTCACCATGAACATGTTGCTGTCTTCGAGAGGAGCCATTTCGCTCGAAAGATGCGTAAAGCAGTAGTAGGCGACAAGAAGCAGTACAGCGATAATGACGAAGACGATTCCGCGGACACGCAAAAAGGCGCCAAGCAGCTTGTCATAGATCCGGTTGAGCCATTCGAAAAAAGGTTCCGTCTTTCGGTAGAGCCATCCCTTCTTCTGCGCCCGGAGAATTTTCGAACAGAGCATCGGCGAAAGCGTCAGCGCGCAGAATGTCGAAATCACGACAGTCCCTATCATGACCGCCACAAATTCCCGGAAAAGAAGCCCGGTCGTTCCGCCAAGCGCAAGCATCGGGACGAACACGGCCATCAGCACGACGGAAGTGGCGATGACGGCGAAAAATATTTCGTCCGTCCCGGCGACGGCCGCCGCCCGAGGCGACATCTTGCGTTCAATCTTCTGGTAGATGTTTTCCACGATGACGATTGCGTCATCCACGACAAGCCCAATCGCAAGAACCATCGCAAGCAGCGTCAGCACGTTGATCGAAAAGTCGAAAAGATAGAGAACGAAAAAGCTTCCGACAATCGAAACCGGAATGACGACCATCGGGATGAATGTCGAGCGGACTTCCCGCAAGAAGAGAAAGATCACGGCGATGACGAGCAAGAAGGAAACGAAAATCGTCTCGATGACTTCCCGGATGGAAGAACGGATGTTTACCGAAGAATCCATGCCGCTGAGAATCTGGATATCCGAGGGCAGGTCCCTGCGAATGTCCTCGATGCGCTTGTAAAATTCATCCGCAATCGCGACATGGTTCGTACCGGGCTGCGCGATGAGGGCAATCGCAATGACGTTCTTCCCGTTCCGCTTGAACCCGGTGCGCGTATCCTGCGGTTCGTAGTGAACGGTCGCCACGTCCGCAATCCGGATGACGGAACCGTCCGACGCCACCTTGACCGGAACCGAGTTGAAGTCCGTCGGCTTTTCCAGGCGTCCGAGCGTGCGAACGGAAAGATCCATCGCCTGCCCTTCGATTTTTCCCGCGGGAAGCTCCTCGTTCTCTTTGGAAAGGGCGGCCGAAATTTCCGAAGCGGTCACGCCCAGGGCCTTCATGCGGAGAGGATCGAGCCAAAGCCGCACGACCGGAGTCTTTTCGCCCCAGAGATTCACTTCCGAGACACCGGGAATCGTCTGGAGGCGTTCCTTCACCTGGTTCGAAGCGATTTCCGAAAGTTCCATCGCGTCCCGCACGTCCGACAGAAGGCTCGCGATAAGAATCGGGTCCGAATCCGAATCGGACTTGTACACGACCGGAGCGTCTGCTGCATCGGGAAGCTTTCGCTCCACGCGGGAGACCCTGTCGCGAATATCGTTTGCGGCCGCTTCCAGATCGGTTCCCACTTCGAACTCGGCGCGGATCGTGGAACTGCCGTCGGAACTGGTCGATGTGAGGGACTTGATGCCCGATGCGCTGTTGATGGACGCTTCGAGAATTTCGGTGACTTCCGTTTCGACGACGGCGGCGTTCGCCCCGGAATAGCTCGTACGCACCGTGATAATCGGCGAATCGACGTTCGGATATTCGCGAATTCCCAGATTCATCGCCCCAAAGGCCCCGATAAGGAGAATGCCCAGGGCAAGAACCGTCATCAGCACGGGACGGCGAATGGACAGGGTCGATAGACTCATTCGTGCGCCTCGTAGCTCATGTTGTTGTTGATTTCCTTCACCTCGATCCCCATGCCGCTACGCAAGTTCATCAGACCGGATACGATGACCGTATCCCCGGCCGAAAGTCCCCGGAGAACATTGACCGTAATCGGAGTCCGAAGTCCGGTTTCCACATAGACCTGTTCGGCCTTGCCCGCTTTCGCGACAAAGACATAGGCGCCGTTCGCATCGAGCGTTACCGCCTCGGACGGAATGGGCGTTCCGATTTCCGAACCATTTCCAAAGGCGAGATTTACCCGGACAAAGGCTCCCGCGATAAACTTTCCGTCTGAATTTTTCAAGATGGCGCGAACTTTTCGCGTGCGGCTCGTATTCGAAATTTCGGAATCCATGAAGCGGACTTTCGCCTCGACGCTTGTCCCCAGTTCGTCATCGATAAGAGTCACGCGGTCACCGGAGGAAAGGGCGCGGGAGTAGCGCTGCGGAAGTTCAAATTCCGTCCAGAGTTCCCTGGAATCCACAAGGACGGCGATTTCGGATCCAAGCGACATGTAGGCGCCTTCCGAGACCCGAATCACGCCGAGCTTTCCCGAAAAGGGCGCGCGGATTTCCGTCTTCGCCCTCTGCGCTTCGAGAAGTTCCTTCGAAGCTTCCGCCTGCTTGACGGCATTTTCCGCGGATTCCAGTTCTTCGGCAGTCGCCCCGTCCTTTTCGAAGAGGGCGCGAGTGCGCGCTTCCTTCTTCTTGGCGAGTTCAAGCGTCGCTTCCGCGCTCTTCAGGCTCGCGCGCAATTCGGAATCGTCGATCTTTGCCACCAAGGCTCCCTTGGAAACGCGATCTCCATCGGAAGCGTAGAGTTTCGCAAGCCGTCCCGATGTTTCCGTCCTGAGTTCCACCCGATTTTTCGCGACAAGTTCGCCGCTTGCGGAATAAGTCCCTGTCGTGGAGTCCGGCCTTGCGATGTATCCCGAAACTCGGAGCGCGCGCGAAACCTTGGCCGAAGCCCCCTGGGCCCTTGTCTCCGCGGAATCCGAAGCCGAACAGGCGAAAAGGCCGAGCGAAAAAGACAAAAGGGAAAACGTCAAAACCAAAAAATTCTTCATGATTTACCTTTTCGAGTAAAAACCTTGCCATTTTGATGAACAGCCCCAATTCCCGGTTTCAAGAAAAATCGGAAAATCGTTCGCCAGGAACGGCAACTAGTTCGAAACGGAAACTTCGGGAAACGCGAGCGCCGGAACCTGGAGCGTCGTATAGGCATCCGGGTATTCGGAGCCGATAGCGACAAGCGTTTCGAGCAGATCGATGAAATTCGCGCTAAGCGTCGCTCCTTCCACCGGATGCAGAATTTTTCCGTTTTCCGCATACATTCCCTGCACGCCGATACTCATTTCGCCGCTGACCGCGCTGCACCCGGAGTTTCCTTCGAGGCGAAGCACCAGAAGGCATCGAGGAAAAAGTCCCAGAAGTTCCGACGTCGTCCGCTCTCCGGGAAGAACGACAAGATTGGAAAAGGATGTACCAACCTTCCCCGAATAGGAGCGCGCTGCGCAGCCGTTGCTTTTTCGCCCGGCGACAGCCGCCGTTTCCAGATTGTAGAGAAAATCCCCGAGAACGCCGTTTTCCACGACAGCCACGCGTTCCGCAAAGGAGCCTTCGCTGTCAAAAGTCCTCACGCCGGGAAGGTCCTCGCGAGTCGGATCGGAATAGAGGGAGAGATTCGCCCCGGCGACTTTTGTCCCGAGCCTTCCCTGCAAGCGTGACTGCCCCTTCTGGACCTGTTCCGCAAAGAAGGACGACGCATACATCCCGACGATTTGTCCGGCGACACGCTCCGAAAGGACGACCGGCATCTTTCCGCCTGCGATTTTCGAAGGTTCCAGGAGTTCCCTTGCGCGTTCCACGGATTTCTGCGCGATCTTTTCCGCGGACAGTTCCGAAAAGGAAAGCGCGTTCTGATCGTATCCGCCCAGTTTTTTCGAATTTCCGCGTTCCGCGACAACTCCCGCCCCGGCACCGATTCCGTTTTCGCGCCGCTCGAAATAGACGCCGTTCGAGTTGGCAAAGACCGTGAAGCTTTCGTCCTTCTGGGTTCCCAGATACGGCACGTTCGTCACTTCCCTGGAAAGCTCGACGCAACGGTTCTCGATTTCCATGGAAAGTTCCGCCATCTGCGAGAGCGTCACATCCTTTAGGCCCGGATTGTAGGGCAGTTTTCGAAGCGGACGGTTTTCCGGGAATGGCAGCCGAATGGGCAGCGGTTTCGTAAAGGCCGTATGCAAAAGCGCATCCTTCAAGGTCTGGCGCAAGGCGGATTCGGTCAAGCGTTCCGTGTAGGCATAGCCGGGATTTTCTCCCTGGAACGCCCGAATGCCGACCCCGACCGATTCGGAAATCTCCGTATTCTGGACCTTTCCCCTGAAAACCGAAACGCCCTCGGATTTCGAATGCCCCGCGACAATGTCAAAGGCTGTCGCTTCCCTTTTCGCTTCGTCGGCAAGAAACTGGACCGCTTCCGTTATCTTCATGGATTCGCCTTTTCAAACGCGACCTTCGCCGCGGCAATGGTTCTTTCGAGAATCTCGTCCGTATGGGAATTGCCGATAAAGGTCGTCTCGAACTGTGACGGCGGAAAAAGGATGTCCTGGTCGAGCATCGCATGGAAAAAGGACGCAAAGCGCCCGGTATCCGCGGAAAGAGCCGTTTCCGAATCGACGACCGGCCTTTCGGAAAAGAAGACGGTGAACATCGAAGCGACCCGATTCACCTGGACCGATACGCCCGCCTCTTTCGCCGCGTTCCGAATTCCTTCGACGAGAAGTTCGCCCTTTCGTTCGAGAGCCTCCCAGGGATTTAGCCTGTACAAGAGCCGGAGCTGGGCAAGTCCCGCGGTCACCGCCATCGGGTTTCCGGAAAGCGTTCCCGCCTGATAGACTTTTCCCTCCGGGCTGACGTTTCTCATCAGGGATTCCCTTCCGCTGTAAGCGGCAAGCGGCATTCCCCCACCGACAATTTTCCCGAGCGTTATCATGTCCGGAGTGACACCGAAACGCTTCGCCGCTCCGCCGGAAGAGACCCGGAAGCCCGTCATCACTTCGTCAAAGATAAGGACCGATCCGAACCTGTCGCACAGCTCCCGAAGCCCCGAAAGAAAGCCTTCCTTCGGAGGGACGCAGCCCATGTTGCCCGCGACCGGTTCCACGATGACCGCGGCGATTTCTTTCGGATGGGCAAGGAAGAGCGCTTCGACCTGTTCCGTGTGGTTGTAATCCGCGACAAGCGTGTCTTCGGCGACTCCCGGAGTGACACCGAGCGAACTCGGCGTTCCGTGGGTCATCGCGCCAGAACCCGCCTGGATGAGGAAAGAATCCCCATGCCCGTGGTAGCAGCCGCGGAACTTGACTATCTTGTTTCGACCGGTCGCTCCGCGCGCGACGCGTATCGCGCTCATCGTCGCTTCCGTCCCCGAGTTCACCAGGCGAATCTTTTCCATCCCGGGAATCTTCGAAAGGATGAATTCCGCAAGCTCCACTTCGATGTCCGTCCCCATGCCGAAGCTCAGGCCCCGCGAAAGCTCCTCCCGGAGCGCCTCGATAACTTCCGGCGGGTTATGCCCCAGGATCATCGGCCCCCAGGAACCGATAAAATCGACCAGTTCGCGACCATCGTCCGAATAGAGAAAAGGACCGTTCGACCGCTTGACAAAGACGGGCTCCCCGCCGACTCCGCCAAAGGCCCGCACCGGAGAATCCACGCCGCCGGGCAAAACCTTGAGAGCCCGAGACCACCAGGAATTTTCGCTTATCATTCCAACCTCACTTCTTTCCAGCCTTCCGCGCCAAAGCGCAAGTCGCGCTCCACAAATTCCCAGACGAGAAGCTTCTTGTTCTTCAGGACACCGGAACGGCGCGCGAGCTTTTCCCGCACAAGCGTACTCGCTCCCCCGTCCGAAACGATCGCGCTCACGGGAACATGCAGGTTTTTCGCCAACCTGGAAATCCAGCCCGCGGACATCGGAGCGTCCGTCTCGTAGATTCGGGAGAAGCTGTCGCCAAGAATCAGAATTTGCGCATTCCGGAAATCGCTTTTCAGCGGAGCGCCTTTCGCGTTTTTCACGACATTCGCTTCGACGGTCTGCACCGGGAACGCTTTTTCCAAATCCGCCATCGTCGCAATGTCCCCGCTGCGTTCCACGAGAACAAGCGAATCCGTCAAGGGAATCCGGGCAAGATTCGCATAGAAGGGGAACTTCCTTATCTTGCTTGCCACCGCTTTCGCCGCAACTTCCGCCCCGCGGGGCGTCCAGTGCGTGTCGGTATTCAGGTAGAGAAAGTCGTTTTCTCCGTCGCGAATCTTTTCCTTGCGAAACTCCGAATAGAGATTCACCGTCTGCACGCCATGCGCATCCAGGGAATCCAAAAATGCCAGTCCGGGCGAAATCCCGTCGCCGGATGCGCCATACATCGTCGGATTCAGAAATTCGGGATAGACCGAAGGCTTGCCGGGAATGACCACGACCAGAAGCTCCACACCGCGCCTCTCGAGTTCCGCGCGAAACGAAAGGACCGTTTCGATGGGGTTGTCCAGGCTGTCCGCGTTCCAGGGGTGAGGCCGCACCAGAAATTCCACGTCCTGCCGGTAAAAGAGAAATCCGGAATCCGCGCGAAGAGCCTTTTCTCCCGGATCGCGCAAGACGTTCCATGCAAACCACTGGTAGAGGGGACGCGTTTTCTTGACAAAGGCGTTCTCCTTTTCCAGCCGACTTTCGAAAGCGCGCAAATACTTGCCGCTCAAAAATCCATAGTCGCACCACGCCTGCGCCACTCTCCGCAACGAAAACCCGGAAAACATCTCCTGGATTTTTTTCCCTTCGGCCTTCGCGCTATCGAGAAGAGCCGCGTCCGATTCAAGTTCCGAGAGCAAGTCCTGAAACCGCGAAACTTGCCGCACCGCGGAATCCGCCGAATCCACCGCCATGTAGGCATTGACTTCCACGAGATTCCGCTTCAGGTTCGCCGCGACATTTTCCAGTTCGACGGTCGAATCCGATAAAAAAAGCCCGCGCACGAGAGAATCCGCTTCTCGGGAAAGAAGAAGCTCCCTCTGCACCGGAGAAAGCGCATTTCGAAAGATATCTAGCGGAGCAAACGCTTCCCCTTTTTTCACGGAATGCACAAAATCCCACGATGCGGGCAAAAGCAGCATCACGAAAAAGACAACCGTAAACAGGACATTATGTCGCTTCATGGGTAAAAGAGTACCCCCACTGCGAATCGAACGTAGATCTCACCCTTAGGAGGGGCGTGCTCTATCCATTTGAGCTATGGGGGCATTTGCCGTGCGCTTTCCGGCACAGCGACCCCAATATAGAAAATTTTGCCGCGATGGAGGAAGAATTTACAGGAATCCGTTGTTTGAAGGGAAGGTTAAGGGTGAAGAGTGAAGAGTGGGACTCCGAGCGAACTTTACTTCTAGCGGTCATCCTGGAGCGCGGTCAGAGCCTAGAGCTTGGAGGTTAGATCTGAGTTTCGCAGACGTTTAGGTTCAAACGTAAAGCGGATCGCTCTGCGTCTCTAAGCTCTAAGTTCTCTCAACTAAGCTCTGACACCGCGTGGCCTAGAACTGAAAATACAGAAACGGATTGTAGCTCTGCGTGAAAAGCGCAAGGACGGCAATGGCAAACAGGAAAAAGGCGGTCACAAGACGCGGAACGCTTATCTTCTGGCACCAGTCATAGGCGCGAATCGGCGAAACCGCGTAAACAAAGGCAAGCACCATGAACACGACAGAGGTCGGCGTAAAAATTTCTGCGGAAAGAATCGGATTGGCAGGATTCACAGGCAAAATCCCAAGCATCGCGCCCCACATTTTTCCCGCCGAAGACAGATCGGGCGAACGAAAAAGGACCCATCCGAAAAGAACGATGACTTGCGTAAGAACGATCTGCGCGGGCCTCGGCAATTTCGCATACACCGCCCGCTTGCCATTCACGCGTTCGACAATCATGAAAAACGCATGATAAAGCCCCCAACAGATAAAAGTCATCGCCGCGCCATGCCAAATTCCCGAAGCGAACATCACCAGAAACAGATTCAGATAGGTCCTTCGCCGCGAGACCCGGTTTCCGCCCAGCGGAATGTAGAGATAGTCCTTTAGCCAAGTCGTTAGGGAAATATGCCACCGGCTCCAGAACTCGGAAATGCTCCCCGAGCGATATGGCCCGTTAAAGTTTCGCGGAAAGTGAAAACCGAGCATCAGACCCAAGCCCACCGCCATGTCCGAATAGGCGGAAAAGTCAAAATAGATTTGCATCATGTAGGCGAAAGCCCCCCACCAGGCATTCAGGACTCCGGGACTTTCCGCTCCAAAAACCCTGTCCGCGACAATCCCGACCTGGTTTGCAATCAGAATTTTTTTCGCAAAGCCCAGACAGAAATATGTCATGCCGCGCATCCAGTTTTCCCATGTATGCGAGCGGTTTTCCAGTTCCTCGGCAACCGTGTTGTAACGGACAATCGGACCTGCGACCAGTTGCGGAAAAAGGGAAACATAGCAGGCGAACGTGGCGAAATTCCTAACCGGAGGCGCATCGCCGCGATACACGTCAATCGTATAGCTCATCGCCTGGAACGTATAGAAGGAAATCCCCACCGGCAAGAGTACGCGCAAGACGGAAAACGGTTCCAGCCCAAACATCTGCACGAGCAGGTTCACTCCGCCCATCGCAAACATGTAATACTTGAAAAATCCGAGCGTTCCCAAGTTGACGATTACAGACAAGAGAAGCGAAGCCTTTCGCCGGAAATTCGAAGCGCCCGATGCGGAAATCTGCTTGCCGGCGACGTAGTTTACCCATGTCGAACCAAACATCAAGAGGACAAGCCACGGTTCCATCCAGCCGTAAAAGATGTAGCTGAAAACGGTGATGAAAAAATTCAGTGTGAAATGTTTCGCATGCCGCCACAGCAGCAAATAATATCCGGCAAAAAATACCGGCAAGAAGTAGAAGAGGAAAACCTGCGAAGAAAAGACCATCGACTATTTCGCTTCCCGGACTTCTACCGCGAGAAAGCGTTCCGAGTCGTCGTCGAAATATTCGTCTTCCACTGCGCCGTCGTAATTTCCTTCCAGTGGAACGAGCGTTAGCGAATGTCTGTCACCCACGCGAAACGCCCGGACGTTTCCTTTCGCCTTCGAGGCCATCTTGTCCGTCACCTGCCCACGGGGCGTCAGAGGATTATAGACGCCAACCAGGATTTCCTTGCCGTCAAACTTTCCCTCGACAACTTTCGTCACCTTGTACTTGAGAACATACACATAGCTGTAAAGATCGTTGGGAGGCATCTTCCCGGCGATTTCCGAAAGTTTTCCTTCAATGGTCAGATTTCCCGCAAAGGCGAACAATGCGGAAAACAAAAGAGCGGCAATCGTTTTTTTCATAAAGACCTCGATGCGTAAAAATAGAAAATTGCCATCCAGTCGGGAATGAAGAGTGGAGTGTTCGCTAAGCGATCTGCCCGCTTTGCAATTCTAAGCTCTGCTCACTAAGCTCTGAACGCCGACAGGCAGGCCAACCGTTCGCTTCAAATTCCTATATTAGTCCCATGGATCTTTCTTCGCTTCCGGGACTTGGTCCCAAAAGGCTCAAGGCGCTCTCCGATTCCGGGTTTCGTTCCGTCTCCGACTTGCTTTACAACATCCCGCGCACATGGCTAGACAGAACGCGCCTAAACCGGATTTCGGAAAGTCGCGTCGGCGAGAATGTCATTTTCACGGGAAAAATTCTCCGTGCTGGACTGGTACGAGGAAGAACGTCCCGCTTTATCGCCGTTCTGGGCGACGGTTCGGGAGAGGTGAGCCTTGTCTTTTTTCGCGCGGCAAGACACTGGTCAAGCGCACTCACGATCGGATCTCGCTGGTGCGTCATCGGAAAGCTAGGCGAATTTCGCGGACTTGAGCTTGTGCACCCCGAAATGCAGAGACTTTCCGAAGACGAAGAGTTTTCCGGAGGAATCGAACCGGTTTACACCATCACGGAAGCGGAACACGCGGCGAAAATCGAACAGCGTTTTTTTCGCAACCTCTACGCGAAGATCCTTGCGCTGCCGAATCTTTCCATTCCAAACGCTCCGCCGAGAGAACTTATCGACTACATGGGACTTTTGCCCGTCCTGGATAATCTGAAGCGCCTGCACCAGCCGCGAACTTTCGCCGAAGCGATGCAGGCTCGAACGCAACTGAAAAAACTGGAACTCCTGCCATTCTGTCTGCGGATGAGCGTACGTCGCCGAAGCCTCGTCGTGAGGGGAAAATCCAGGCAAGTCGATCCGCAAGTAATCGAGGACGCAAAACGCGCCCTGCCGTTTTCCCTAACGCGCGGGCAGGAAAACGCCATTTCCCAAATTGGCGAAGGTCTCCGCGGCAAGAAGCAGTTCCACGCCCTGCTGCAAGGCGACGTCGGCAGCGGAAAGACCGTCATCGCCATGCTCGCCATGCTCGCGGTCGCAAAGAGCGGAGAACAGTGCGCGCTCATGGCTCCGACCGACATCCTCGCAAGACAGCACTACAAGAACATCAAGCCTTTTTTCGACGCGGCGGGAATTCGAACGGCGCTTCTCCTCGGAGCATGCAGCGGAACGGAAAAAAAGACGATTTCCGGGGAGCTGCAGATGGGAATGACCCAAGTGGTCATCGGAACCCATGCGCTCTTTTCGAAGGACGTACTCTTTCGGGACCTGACCTTTGTCGTCATCGACGAACAGCACCGCTTTGGCGTAAACCAGCGCGAGGCGCTTCTCGCCAAGGGACATTTTCCCGACCTGCTCGTGATGAGCGCGACTCCCATACCGCGCAGCCTGGCCATGACGCTCTATGGGGATCTCGTACCGATAGTCCTGAGCGAAAAGCCCGCCGGGAGAAAACCCGTCAAGACGCGACTGGTAAGCCCCGAAAAGCGCGAAGACATGAAAAGGTTCCTGCTCCGCGAAGTACAGAACGGAAACCGCTGCTACTGGGTCGTCAGCCGCGTGGAACTCGACGGAGAAGGAACGGCCAAAAGCGCGGACGAAGTCGCCGAAGAGCTGTCGAACTTTTCCAAGGCATGGAAAGTCGGGACGATTCACGGCCAGATGGACGAAACGGAACGCGACCAAATCCTCGAAAAATTCGCACAGGGAAAAATCCAGGTGCTGGTCGCAACGACCGTTATCGAAGTCGGCGTGAACGTTCCCGAAGCAAACCTGATGGTCATCGAAAATCCGGACCGATTCGGGCTTGCCCAATTGCACCAGCTGCGCGGACGCGTTGGACGCGGAAACAAGGAAGCGTGGTGCTTTCTGATCGTTCCGGAAGGGAACCCTGCCCACGAACGGCTCTCGCGCTTCGCTTCTACCGAAGACGGATTCGAAATCGCGGAAATGGACATGCAGGAACGCGGCGCGGGAAACCTGGAAGGCTCCGAGCAAAGCGGGGCCTGGGTCTTCCGCTGGTTCGACTGGATCCACGACAAGGATCTTATTCAGAGAATGCTCGATATCGCCGAGGAAATTCTCGACAACAGGCCGAATTTTTCACGGGAAGTCCAGGAAAAGATTCAAGAATGGTATGCGACACTCCCGCGGGGAAACGCCGACGGCGTGCACTAGATGGTCCGCATCGCGATGCCTAGAACGACAAGGCCAAGCGCAAGCGCGGAAAGAACCAGTTCGATAAACGCAATCCTTCGAATCCTCGAAGAAAAGGCAAAGACCTTTTCGCCATTCGGCAAGCGCTTCCGGCGATAGGTCCAGTTCAGTCCGGCGATAAAGGAAAGGCATGCGCAGAATCCGGATGCAAGGAGCGCATACAGATAGTCCTTGCAGTCGAGGAAGACAAAATTTCCCAAATCGAGAGCGAGCGACAGAACGACTCCGAAAAAGGCGAGAACGACGCTCGAAGCCCCGACAGCGACCGGTTGGCGAAGAACTTCCACGCGCTCGTCGAAAAAGCGCTTCAAGTCCTCTTCCGAATAGACCTTGCCGTGCGATTCGAGAATCCTTTGCGCGAGAATGACGTTTTCCGGATTCCACTCGTCCTGTTTCTGCAGAATTTCGAGAAGCTCCTCGTCGGAAAAGTTTCCGAGCATTTCCATGCTGATTTCGTCCGCATTCGATACTTCGGCACGGACGCCCGCTTCGAGGATTCGTCGAGCCCGTTCGATGTCCTTCGCGTGAACCTTCACGATGCAGGAATCCGCCCCCCGGTTCTGGAAGTCCAGTCCCAGCGGATCCCCGCCCATGTTCGCATCGTTTACCAGGTTCGCCTCGATAGCGTTTTCTCCGAGCAGGGCGACCAGAGCCTTCGCCTCGTCAAGGGAGCCAAAGGTTTCAAGCGTCATCCATTCGAGCTTTTCGACTTCTTCAGACATTCTTCATCTCCTCGCGAATCCGTTCCCAACCGCTTTCGGGTATTTGCGCTCCGACAACCTGGACAACCTCGTTCGCGACAAGACTTCCGAGCGTTCCGGCGCGTTCCATCGAATAGCCCGACAAGAGCCCGTAGAGAAATCCCGAAGCCCACAGATCACCGGCTCCCGTCGTATCGAGAGCTTTCGCCGCGCCCGACTTTATCCGATGCACTTCGCCGTTCGAAGCGACAAGCGCCCCGCGCGCACCGAGCTTCACCACCGCCACATTGCAAATTCCGGCAAGCTCTTCGAGCGCGGCCTCTTCCGAAACGCCCGTAAAGGCCTTCGCTTCGTCCTCGTTCGCAACGAGAATGTCGATTTCCCTTGCGGAAAGAAGCCGTTCGAAAAGAGCGCGACAATCGTTCACCACGCCAAACGAGCCAAAATCGAGAGCGGTCTTCGCCCCGAACCGGTGCGCCATCTGCACGGCTTTCACAAAGCACTCCTCGCTATAGGCCCGGTAGCCCTCCAGGTAAAGAATTCCGACATCGTCAAAAAGTTCCGGCGAAATTTCCGATGCGAAGAATTCGTTCGAAGCGCCCAGAAAAGTAAACATGGTCCGCTCCGCATCCGGGGTAACCGCGGAAAGAACCGTTCCCGTCGCCACGGAAGATTTCGTCATCCGATTTTCCACACCGCATTTTTCGAGATGCCGCGCGAACAGTTCGCCAAGTTCGTCGTTTCCGACTTTCGATAGAAAGGAAGCCCTTCCGCCGAGTTTCGCCACGCCGACAACCGTATTGCAGGCGGCTCCCCCCGGAACGATTTGCGGATTTTCGACCCGGGCAAGCAGCGTTCGCATCGTCGCGTCATCGACAGGGTTCATTCCGCCCTTCGATACTCCGGCCTCGCAAACCCAGGCGTCATCGACATTTACAAGCTGATCGACCAGAGCCGCACCGAATCCTAGAACCTTTTTCATGGCAAACCGTTAAAAACGCCGACCTTTACGACGGGCGCTTTCCCTGATTAAAAATGACTTTTCCGACTCCGTAAGCGAAGCGATTCCGTTTTCGCTCACCTTTTTCAGAATCGCGTTCAATTCCTTTTCGCTGTCCAGGTAGCGCACTTCGCCTTCGAGCGGTTCCGCATCGCGTCTCGATTTTTCCCGACGACGGTCCGAAAGATTTCCGCGCAGCCTGTCCCAGACGCGATTTTCGAAAAGATACATGCAGAGAAAACCGGAAAGAATCCCGCCCAAGTGGGTAAAGTGGGCAATCGTATCGCCGGAATTGGCAAAAAGGACGTCCAGCGCGACAAAGACCCAGATGGCGTGCCTTATCCGCATCGGCACGACAAAGAAGAGAAGGATCATCCGATTCGGAAAGAGCTTCGCATAGGCGACAAAGACGCCCATCAGCGCACCGGAAGCTCCGATGATGAAAGCCATCGGGGACATCGCGCCAAACAGGTAGAACGGAATGCTGAACACGCCGGCAAACACGGCGCAGAAAAGATACAGAATCCAGAAACGGCGAAATCCGATTTCCAGGGCGACATCGTCTCCAAACATCCAGAGAGCGAGCATGTTAAACAGAAAATGCCAGGCATTCACGTGCAAAAAGGCATAGGTCACAAAGCGCCAGACATCCGCATAGGCGACAGGAAGTAGCGCACCATAGCCTAGAAGCAGCCGTTCAATCCCGTCCAATCCGAAAAGATTCGAGAGAAAGCATATCGCGAAGACAACCGCATTGATAGAAAGCAAAATGCGAATCGGAGACGAAAGCTCTCTAAATGGTTTCAAACCGAACATCGGACAAGTCTCCGTTGCGTAAATCGTTGAGGATAGAAGCGGGAAGCATTTTCGAAACGTCTCCGCCAAAGGAAAGAATTTCTCGCACGACCGAGCTTGAAATCGACGCGTATTCCGGCGCGACCGGAAGAAACACCGTTTCGATCCGCGGATTCAACAGGTGGTTGTTCCAGGCGAGATTTTGCTCCGCATCGAATTCGGACGCGGACCTGACACCACGAACCAAGAAGTTCGCGCCGGATTTTTCCAGGTAATCGACAGTCAAGCCTTCGAAGGAATCCACGAAAACGTTCGACATCGCTCCGGTTGCGCTTTCAATCAGGGCAACGCGTCTTTCGAGAGGAAAAAGCGGATGCTTGCGCCGGTTCACTCCCACCAGCACGGTTACCGAATCAAAAAGCGCGGATGCCTTTTGCACGATGTCGAGGTGCGCGAGAGTGAAAGGGTCAAACGAACCGGCAAGAACGGCTTTACGATTCATGTCACAAATCTACAAAGTTGCATGGAAAAAGACGAGAGAGCTTTCGCCGTAAGAGCGGATTCGCCCAAGCTTCGCCCATTCCGGCACGTTTCGGGACGGAACTTCAAAGACGGCGATTCCCGACGGGACAAGCAAGTCGAGAAACGGTCGCAGATCGGGATAGGCTTCCGTAAAGGGCGGATCCGCGTAGATAAAGTCGAAGCGCTCGTTTGCGGCACGAGCCTTCGCGAGGAAATTCGACGCATCGGCCACATGCAGGCGAAGGGATTCCGAAATTCCGAGCGACCTGTACGACGCTTCGAGGGAACGCGCCTGGGACAAATTTCTTTCGACGGCGACAACCGACTTCGCTCCGCGGCTGAGAAACTCGATGCCCACGATTCCTGAACCCGCAAAGAGATCGAGAACGCGAAAATCCGAAACATCCTGCAAAATGTTGAAGAGGGCTTCTCGCGCCATTGCTCCGGTCGGGCGTGTTCGCGATGTTTGCGGAGAAGCGACAAGGCGACCGCGAAAGGTTCCACCGGTAATTCGGATAGACATCAGTTCGACGAATAGATGACGAGAGTCATCGCGGTCAAGATTCCGTTCTTGCCGGAAGCGGTCATCGTGATGCGCTCCACGCCCACGCGGACGGCGCTTCCCGAAAGGGCTTCGATAAAGCGCAGAACCGTCTGGAAATCAGCCGTCGTCGTTACTTTATACGTATAGCTCTTGAAGACGCCAAAGTCCTCGACTTTGGGATTCCTGATTCCCGAAAGGCGCAACTTTCCATTCGCGTCGAGACCGCGAAGCGCGTCGAGTTCCCCGGAAATCTCGCTTTCCTTGACAAAGGGAACCGGACCGGGCTTCTGGGTTCCCGGAGCCTCGACCTTCGCCGAGATGACTCCGTAGGCGGTAAGCGACGTCGCCGGCGCATTTTCGGGAAGCTTCGGAGTCTTGAAGTCGGCGCTGCCCATCTTGAGGCGTTCCAGATAATTGCGCTGGACCGTCGGGGATTCCGCGACGCCGCGGACGTAGTAGAAATTCGGGGCGGCATATGTCAATTCGGCAAAACTGACACCGTCCGGCGTGACCGCATTGACAAAGGCGAGGATCTGCGCCGCCATCGACTTTTCGTAAACGACCTTTTCCATCGGCAAGAAGGAAGCGAAGTCGGAACGCTTCTCCATTCCGAACATCGACGGCTGCACGTCCTTTACCACGCGTTCCGCGGAATTCGCCAAGGCTTCCCGAACGGCGGCTTCCTCCGCTGCCGCGCGACGGCTCTCGATAGAACCTCCGGCGGTGGTCGTCTGCCCGAACTGTCTGGAATTCAGCTCCGGGCCTAGACGGCTAGGATCGTCGATACCCAGGACATCGAGAAGCGGAATCGGAAAGACCCCTTCGAGCGCATGCGGAAGCCCGGCAATTTTCAGGAAACCTGTACCGGCGACAAGCAAGACGACAAGCGCAAGAACGGCAAGGACAAACTTTCTAGACCCGCTTTTTCGCACGTCCGACGAGGCGACGACGACCGGAGACGCTTGGACGGAAGACGGATGCGAAACCGCTTCGATTAAATTCAGCTCGATCATGGCTTCGCACTCCTCAAGGCAACTCCAATGGCACCGACACAGGAAAGCACGTGCCTTGCGCTTTCTTCATCAACCGGAAGACGAATGTTTGCGAAGGAATCCATCGGAAGGACCGGCGAATCGCCGAGAACCTTTTTCAAGTGCTCGACAAAAAGAATGTCCGAGGCGAGTTCTCCGCAGAGCAGGTATTGCGGAACCGAAATTCCAGAAAGATCGGCAACTCCCTGGACCTGATCCTGGATGTTCCGGGCGAGTTCCGAATAGGCTTCTTCCCGGGCCTTTCCCGCAAGATCGTATGTCGAGACGCATCGCAGGGCGCGCAAATCGTCCTTGGCCGCCCACAGAAGCATCACGCCGGTCACATCCGCCTTGATGACGCATTTTACCTGGGAACCGAGGCCGGAACCCACTTCAAGAAGGTTCATGATGGACAGCGCATCGACTTCGAGGATTTTCGGAGCAATCTGCTGGTTGCGAAAGCCCTTGCGGATGGAATTCACCCAGGTCTTCCTGAGCGCAATCATGAGAACCGTCCGTCCCAGATCCGGCGACCCTCCGAGTTCCGCGAAATCCAGGACATACTCGTTCACGTTCGTGTTGACGAGAGTTCCCAGATACCATTCCACGTATTCCCGGACATTTTTCGCTTCGGGCGGAACAAACAGTTCGCGGACCACCGCGCGGAACGACGATACGGCGAGGCCGACAGAGCCAACCTGGATTTCTTCGTTCGCTGCGAGCCACGCCTGGAGCGCAGCCTCGAAAGAAGAGACGTCGTCTAGCGGGTTTGTTTCCGTATCGAGTATCGCCGTCTTGACGACCTTCCTTTCGCAAGGGTCGTAAAGGGCGACCTTGAGCAGGACTTCGCCCGCTTCAATGCCTAGATGCAATTTGGTATCGGCCATAGTGTATCGTTCTTTTTCTTTTAAAACTAGTCAAAAACGACAAAGGCGAGAATCGTTTCCGCTTTTTTTTTGCCAATTCCCGCGACTTTTTTCAAGTCCCCCGGACCGGCAAAGCGTCCATGGAGCGTTCGATAGGCAACGATCTTCTCGGCGAGCTTGGGCCCCACCCCCTTGATAGCGCAAAGTTCCCCGACCGTCGCCCGGTTGATTGCTATCGGAAAATGGACTGCGGGTTTCGCCTTCCGGGAACGCTTCCCTTTCGACTTCGCCGGCAATTCCGCTTTCGGGAGCGCCTTGTCCGGCTGCCTGTCGAAAGTCGTTTCGCGGGATTCTTCCGCATAGGAAAATTCCTCGATTTGCGGCACCGGATCCCATGGCGAAAGCCGGACCGCAAGCCCGAGAGCGAAAAGACAGATTGCCAATATAAAGACCTTCTTCTCAGGCCCGTTCATCTGCCGCCTTCAAAAGGCCGAGAAACAGCGGAGCCGGCTTGAGAAGCGAACTTTTGAGTTCCGGATGGAACTGGCAGGCCATGAAATACGGATGGTCCGGAAGTTCCATGATCTGCATAATGTCTTCGCCTTTCGCCTTGCCCGAGAATACGAGACCGCCCTTTTCGAGCCTTTCGACATACTTCGGATTGACTTCGTAGCGATGGCGGAAGCGTTCCCGGATTTCGGAGGCGCCGTAGATCCTTTCGGCAAGCGTCCCCTTGCGGATGAGTACGTCATGACCGCCGAGGCGCATTGTCGCGCCCATTTCCTTGATCTTGTCCTGCCCGGGCAGATAGGCGATGACGGGTTCCTTCACGTGGTGCGTCGGGGTTTCGGTTTCCATCGTCCCGGCGTCTTTCATGCCGCAGACGTGCCGCGCAAATTCCACGACGGCGAGCTGCATTCCGTAACAGATTCCAAGGAACGGCATCCTGTGCTCGCGGACATATCGAATGAGGACTATCTTCCCCTCGATTCCGCGAATTCCAAAGCCCCCGGGAACGATTACCGCATCGACGCCCTGCATGTCGGCATCCACTTCCTCGGGATGCGTTTCGAGCTTTTCCGTATCGATCCAGCGGATGAGCACGTGAACGTCCAGGTGCGCAGAGACATGGTTCAGCGCCTCGACGATGCTTGCGTAGGAATCTTCAAGCCGCGTATATTTTCCTCCGATGGCTACCGTCAGTACCTTGCGCGGTTTCACCTCGTTTCTGTTCAGCGTATCGACCAGGCGGCTCCAGTCGTCGAGCTTGGGAGGCGCATAGATGCGGAGCTTTTTCAGAAGAATTTCGGGAACGCCTTCCTTGTCATAGACAAGCGGGCATTCATAGACATGCTTGACATCGACGCCAGAAATCACGTGGGACGCGGGCAGATTGCAGAAGAGACCGATTTTTTCCTTGATGTGCGGTTTCAGGAATTCTTCGCAGCGCGCGATGATGATGTCCGGGTAGATGCCGCGCTCGTTCAGGTCGCGGACGGACATCTGCGTGGGCTTGGACTTCTGTTCCTTGACGCCGGACGGAATCGGGACATATGTCAAATGCACGAACATGCAGTTTTCGCTTCCGACTTCATGCGAGAGCTGGCGGGCCGCTTCGATAAAGAACTGGTTTTCGAGGTCGCCGACCGTTCCGCCGATTTCTATCAGGACGACGTCCGCATTTTCTCCGTTCGCCACTTCGTAGAAATGTTCCTTGATAGCGTTCGTCACATGCGGAATGAACTGGACCGTATGACCCAGGTAGTCTCCGCGGCGTTCCTTTTCGAGAATGAGCTTGAAGACCTTTCCCATGGTGAGGCTCCACTCGGAACGCGCGACAACGTTTAGGAAGCGTTCGTAATGCCCGAAGTCCATATCGACTTCCCCGCCGTCGTCGAGGACATAGACCTCGCCGTGTTCCGTCGGGTTCATCGTGCCGGGATCCGTATTCAGGTAGCCGTCGCACTTGACGGGGACGACTTTCATCCGCCCGGAAAGAAGCGCTCCGATGCTCGCCGCGGCAACGCCCTTGCCGAGACCGGAAATCACGCCGCCCGTGACGATGATGAACTTCGTTTTTCCGTTATAGGTATTTTCCGATTGATTCATGAGTATCCATTCTTTTCAAGAGGGATTCGACCTTTTGCACGTCGGACGGTAAGTCGACCGACGCCGAAAGGGATGTACAAAAGACAACGCGGATGGGCCGCTTTCCCAGAATGCGCAGCTGCTCCAGGGAATTTTCCCGTTCCGACTTCGATTGCGGAAGATTCGAGAATTCCTCCCGAGCCTCCGCCGAATACGCATAGACTCCGACATGGCGAAACCACGAGCGCGAGTCGTCCGGAAGCCTGCGGGAAAACCCGGTCGCATACCCCGCAGAATCCACGGCGACCTTCACCACGGAAGGAACGCTCCTGTCCGATTCGGCAAGAGGCGCCGCCACCGTAACCCAGGAATCGGGTTCTTCGGCAAGCGTATTTGCTACCTCCCTAAGCATCTGCATGTCCGCGAGCGGTTCGTCGCCCTGGAGGTTTACGACGAGATCGATCCCGAGAATCTTTGCGGCCTCGCTCACGCGGTCGGAACCGGTCACCGCCTTTCCCGTGAGAACGGCCTCGAATCCGGCGCTTTCCACCGTTCTTAAAATGCGAAGGTCGTCCGTAGCACAGACGACACTCTTAAAACACCCGGCGAAAGAAGCCCTTTCCAAAGTCCGAAGAATCATCGGTCGCCCGCAGATGGGGACAAGAGGCTTTCCCGGAAAACGGGACGAAGCGAACCGTGCGGGAACGATGCAATGGACATCGGGCATTTGCCTATCCGATCACCTTGGGAATGACGAAATGGCCATTTTCGACATCGGGCGCATTCGCAAAGGCCTGCTCGTGGGAAAGCGAGGCTTGCGGAATGTCTTCCCGAAGAACCGTCGGAGCGTCCTCTACGCCCGTCATCGGAGAAACGTTCGAAAGATCCAGAGACTTCAAATCTTCCATGTAGCGCAAGAGTTCGTCCAGGCGTCCGGAAAACGACGAGATGTCCGCATCCGAAAGCTTGAGGCGGGAGAGCTTTGCGATTTTCAGGATTTCTTCTTTACTCAGCATGTCAGACCTTTCTTCAAAAGATTTACCTGATGAAAATAAAAAAATTCATCGGTTTTCGCTAGTCCAAAATTTTCAGTCCCGCATATTTCAGGATGAGCTTTCTGACAATTCCGTCACAAAAGCGAACTTCCACGCGAGCGTTTTCGCCGGAACCCGACACATTTGTCACGACGCCGCGACCGAACTTCACGTGTTCCACGCGGACACCGCCGCGGAGCGGATTTTCGCAATCTTCGTCATAGACGATGCGCGGTCCCTTTTCCACCTTTTCGACGACCGGCGGATTTTTATACACGATGCGTTCCGTCCTGTGAAAATCCGAGCGGCGAGACGACGGAGAGGAATACGACGGCCGGGACGAAAATTTCCGCGAACCGAAAGTGCCTTGTCCGGAACCGTAGCCGCGAAAGCCCCTGTTCCAGGAATCCCCCGAAAACTCGTTGCGCTCCTCTTCGCTGCGTCCTTCGACAGAAACCGTTACGGGATCGATTTCTTCAAGGAACCTCGACGGGGGAAACGGCCGAATAGACCCCTGCCAAAAGCGCCTTCCGGCATGATACAGGTAGAGCCTGAACCGGGCGCGCGTGCAGCCCACGTAAAACAGGCGACGCTCCTCTTCGGCTTGCTTCTTTCGTTCCTCGGGAGTATCGAGCAGGTTCGATTCGCGAATAAGCGGAAAGACGCCTTCGTCGCATCCGGCGATATGGACCGTATCGAATTCGAGCCCCTTCGCCATGTGAATCGTCATCAGCGTCACGCGGGTTTCCTCCTGTTCCACCTTCTTGTCCGCATCCGTCAGGAGGGAAATTTCCTGCAAAAATTCATCGAGACCCTTGTCGGGATTTTCCTCTTCGAACTCGCGGAAGGCGTTCACCATTTCGTCCAGGTTCCGCCCGCGTTCGTCCGCAGTCGTTTCGTCGTCCTTCTTGAGATATTCCTTGTAGAAGGTGTTCCCGATGACACGCTCCGCGACAATCGGCAGAGCCTCGCCCGAGCCGAGAAGCGAAAGCCAGGAAGCTACGAGTTCGCGAAAGCCTTCGAGATCTTTCGTCGTGCGACCGCCTTTCGCGATTTCTTCGGGCAAGGCTTCCCAGAGGGATATTCCCTTTTCCGAAGCGACACGGCGAAGCGCATCGAGCGTTCCAATTCCGATTCCGCGGGGAGGCGTGTTGATGATTCGGAGAAACGCGGCATCGTCCTTCGGATTCGAAAGGAGCCGCATGTAGGCGAGAATGTCGCGGACCTCCTTTCTGTCCCAAAAGCGCGTTCCGCCATAGATGACACAGGGAATCCGACGGTCGTTCAGCGCCTTCTCGATGGCGCGGGACTGGGCGTTCGTACGATAGAAGATGGCGGTTTCCGCATACGATTCCCTTCCCGCCTCGAAAATCCGTTTCGCTATCTGTTCCGCTTCGAACATGTCCGCAAGCACGTTTACCACGTGGATAGGTTCGCCGGGCGGCTCCCTGGAATAGACGTTCTTCGTCATCTCCAGCGGGCGATCGTTGTGGGCTATCACGGATCCCGCTCCCTTCACGATATTTGCCGACGAGCGGTAATTGCGTTCGAGCTTGAAAAATTCCACGTTGTCGAAATCGTGCGAGAAATTCCGTATAATCTCGATGTTCGCGCCACGCCAGCCGTAAATGCTCTGGTCGTCATCGCCGACGACGGTCACGTTCTGACGCGTCCGGTCGATGAGCAGCTTCAGGAGCTCGTACTGGACATCGTTCGTGTCCTGGTATTCATCGACGACGACATACTGGAAACGGTTCGCAAACTGCAGCGCGACCTGCGGAAGCCTCTGGAAAAGATCCACGGTATTCAGCAGAAGGTCGTCAAAGTCTAGCGCGTTCGCCTCGGCAAGCTTCGCCTGGTAGTCGAAATAGATTCCCGCCATCTGCTTCTGGTCCGGGAAAGCGGCCTTTTCCATCGCGACCGTCGGCGTCTGCAAGACCATCCGATACGTTCCGTCGGGTCTTGGCTCCTTATAGACGCTGTTCTTGTAACGCGAAATGGCGGACCGCACCTGCTTCATCTTCTGCGCGTCCATGTCTTCCGCGAAAATGGGCTTCAGGATTTCCTTCAGGATTCTTTTCTGGTCGTCGTCATCGTAAATCGAAAAGTTCCTGTTCACCTTCCAGCCAAGAGTCTGGACAATCCGTTCGTTCGAGAGGCAGAGCCTTAAGATGCGGACGCAAATCGAGTGAAAAGTCCCCATCCATTCGAGATTGACCTTTCCGGAGAGAATCTGCTGGATGCGGCTTTTCATTTCCCGGGCGGCCTTGTTGGTAAAGGTCACCGCGAGAATCCGACGCGGATCGACGTTCCTGTCCGAGATCAGGTACGCGATTTTGTATGTAATCGTCCGTGTCTTGCCCGAGCCGGCTCCGGCGAGTATCAGCGCGGGGCCTTCCGTCTTTCTCGCCGCCGCGACCTGTTCCGCATTCAGTTCCCTTTTTAGACGCTCTAGATCGACCGCCCCCATCAGTCTTCGTCCTTCGAGGACGCCGCAAGGACCTGTTCAATCGTCGTCAGGCCGTCGAGCGCTTTCTGCATTCCATCCATGCGAAGCGTGATCATGCCGCATTCCTTCATCGCTATCTGCTTGATGACTTCGCCGGAAGCCCTTTTCACGACCGCGTTCCGGACAGCCTCGTTCGGGACCAGGAACTCGTAAATGCCGCAACGACCCTTGTAGCCTGTCCCGTCGCAGTGTTCGCAGCCCCTGCCGTGATAGAACTGCATGTCCGGCGTAAGGTGCAGCTCTTCGCGAAGTTCCGGAGAAATATCGACCGGTTCCTTGCAATGCTTGCAGATGCGGCGCACGAGGCGCTGGGCGAGAATTCCCTTGATGACCGTCGCGACAAGAAACGGTTCGAGCCCCATTTCGAGCAGACGCGGATAGGAGCCCGCCGAATCGTTCGTGTGGAGCGTACTGAAGACAAGGTGTCCCGTCAGAGCGGCTTCGATGGCCATCGAGGACGTTTCCTTGTCGCGCATTTCGCCTATCATGATGACATCCGGGTCCTGGCGCAAGAGAGCGCGGATTCCCGCGGCGAAGGTAAATCCCGCGGCAGGATTTATCTGCCCCTGGTTTACGCCTTCGATATTCAATTCCACCGGGTCTTCCATCGTCGAGATGTTGATCGTCGGATCGAGAATTTCGCGGATCGAAGCATAGAGCGTCGTCGATTTACCGGAACCGGTCGGACCGGTCACTAGCACGATTCCGTTCGGCGAGTTGATAGCATCCTGAAACTGCTTGAACATCACCGGGGCAAAGCCCATGTCCTTGAGCGGAAACTGCCCCGAATTCGGATCGAGAATACGCATGACTATCTTTTCGCAGACGCCGCGCTTTCTGAGCGAAACCGGGAACGAGCTGACACGAAGGTCAACCTCGCTGCCACGGTAGCGAACGGTGAAACGTCCATCGAGAGGCTTTCTCTTTTCGGCGATGTCCATCTTCGAGAGAAGCTTGATTCGCGAAATGATCTGCGACATGAGGCGCGCGGGAATCGGGGCCTGGACCTGCAAATCGCCGTCGATGCGGTAGCGGAGCTTGAGATAGGTCTCCTGCGGTTCGAGATGGATATCGGAAGCCTTGCGGGCAATCGCCTCCTGGATGAGCGACGTCACAATCTTTACGACCTGCTGGCCTTCTTCGTCGGTTAAGTCCGACTCCTGGACCTGTTCCGCCTCCCTATCGACCGTTTCGAGTTCCTCGCCGCCTTCCTCCTTCGCCTTGTTCAGAAGGGCTTCGAGCGAATCTCCCTGGATAGAAGACGTGTAGGTCCGGTCTATCGCCGCCATCACGTCCTTCTCGCTCGCCATCACGATATCCACGTCCATCTGGGACTTGAACTTGACGATATCGATGACGCGCATGTTCGTCGGATCCGTCATCGCGATAGTCAGCGTCTTGTCCGTAACAAACAGCGGAACTATCTTGTAGATGCGACAGACATCTTCCGAAATGTAGTTGTGCACGTCCGGATCGATGTTGAAGTTCGACAGCTTCACGTAGGGAACTTCGAACTGGGCGGAGAGGATTTCCACCAGGCGTTCTTCCGGCATGAACCCGAGCGTCACCAGGATGCGCCCAAGCCGCTGCCCCGTCTTTTTCTGTTCTTCGAGCGCGCGGTTCAGCTGGGCTTCCGTAATGTAGCCATGCTTGAGAAGAAGTTCACCGATGCGCATCCGGGTCGAATTCCGCATCTGGACGCCCAGGACGTTCGTAAGGACTTCCTCGCTCACCATGCCAAGACGCACGAGAATCTTGGAAAGAGCGATGCCCGTGCGTTCGTGCTCGCTCTGCGCATGCTTCAATTGGTCTTCGTCGATAACGCCCTGTCGCAGCAGGAGTTCGCCGATTTTCGATTTTCCTTGGCTCATAAATGGGACCAGCAGCTCGCTTGAATAATTTCCGTTTCTCCGGAGAGATTCCGCATTTTCACGCCCGAACCTTCGAGCACTTCGCCTACGGGATAGACCGGCAACCTGTTTTCCGAGAATATAGCTTTTGGAAGTTTCGACGTGAAAAGCAGCCGGTAATCTTCTCCGCCTTTGAGCCAAAATTCCCGCGGATCCACGCCGTATTTCCTCGCGAGCAGGGAGGCTCCGGGATGCACGGGAACCTTCGCTTCGTCAATCCGGATTTGTACGCCCGAGGAAAGCGCGAGGTGGTTCAGCTCCGAACTCAGGCCATCCGAAAGGTCGATGCATCCCCCGGAAACACCGGACTTCAAAAGTTTCGCCCCGAACCGCTCGTCGATTTTCGGAGAGAGATGTTCCGCAACGACCTCCGAAAGCTCCGGGTCGGAAGCCTTTCCGTGCAAGAACGCCCAGAGACCGGCACCGCTTGCGCCAAGAGCTCCCGAAAGATAGACCGTATCCCCGGGACGCGCCCCCGACCGGCGAAGAGGAGTCCCATCCGCACGGCCGAGCATCGTAATCGAAAAGAGCCCTTCGTCCGCCGATACGATGTCGCCACCGACAAGGGAAATTTCCCGCTTTCGAAATCCGTCGGCAAAGGCTCTCGAGACGCGATCCCGAACCGATTCGCTCCAATTCCTGTTCACGCAAATGCCGAGAAGAGCGATTTTCGGGACGCCCCCCATGGCCGAAATGTCCGAGACATTCGAAACGATGCACTTTTCGACGGCCTCTTCCGGAGACGACCAGTCCAGGCGAAAATGGGAATTTTCGGCGGACATGTCCTTTGTCACGAGCCAGCCGTCAAACGCGGCGCAGTCATCCCCCGCACCAAACCAGAAGCGTTCCCGCGGAGAAATTCCGTCCATCGGAACATCGCGCGAAAGGACTTTCTCGATAAATTCGAATTCCCCGAGAGGGGGAAAATGCAAAGAAGTGTTTTCCATCCAGGGAACAATCTAATTTTTTTTAATTATCTTTATAGCGTGGGTCATATATTTTTCATTGCGGACTCCGCCGCGACCGACCTTTCGGAACTATCCAACTGGACTCTCGATTGGATGCTTTCCCGCGATATGCCCGCGGATACGGCCATTTACGGATGCCAGGGAATCCGGCAGGGAGAAAAGGCGCTTGAAGCGCCCCTCGCCCAAGGGGAATCCCCCGCTCTTATCGTCCTGGACCATGGAGCCTCCCCGACCGAAGAATCCATCGCCTTCGGGAAAAGGCTTCGCGACGCGATCCCCGAATCCTGGATAGTCGAGCTGGTGGAAAAGGACTACCCGCTGCCCGAACGGAACGACGAAGCGTTCTTTATGCCGAAGCCCATCCGGAAAAGCGACTGGGAAGACGTTCTCGAGCACGTTTTCGTGGAAGCCTGCACCCCGCAATGGTCCAACGTCACCCCATACAATCCCTGACAAGATGAAGAAAGGAATCGCCTATTTCGGCGTACGAAATCCCGAACGAGCCGTCGAAGATCTCGAAGAAATCAAGAACGCGGGCTTTACCCACGTATTGCACACCTGGTCCGAGGAAGACTTCCAGTACTATCCTGGGACGATGAAGAAAATCATCGCCGATTCCGTCGAACGGGGGCTGAAAGTCTATGTAAATCCCTGGGGAGTCGGACGCGTCTTCGGAGGAGAAGCCTATTCGGAAATCACGGCGAGAAACCATTCCCTGAGCCAGATTTCCCACGACGGCAGACCTTCTGTCGCCGCCTGCCCGAACCATCCGGACTTCCGGGCCTACATGCACCGCTGGATAGAAGTCGTCTGCGACAGCCAAGTCGAAACGGTCTTCTGGGACGAGCCGCATTTTTACTTCGAAAAGGGGAATCTCGAAAACTGGGCGTGCCTCTGTCCGGAATGCAAAAAAAAGTTCCGAGACGCATTCGGCTACGAGATGCCCGGTTCTCTCACCCGGGACGCAATAACCTTTCGCGAAAATTCCCTGATCGAATTTCTCGCCGAGATGACAGACGATGTACACGCCCGCGGAAAACGGAACTGCGTTTGCCTGCTGCCGCCATGGTTCCCGGCAGGACTCGACTGTTGGGACCGCGTCGCGAGCCTCCCCGCCGTCGATGAAATCGCCTGCGACCCTTACTGGGAGCGCGGAGCATCCGAAGAATCCATCCGCAAGACATACGCCGAAGTTTCCGAAAGGATATTCCGGCTAGCCAAAAGATTCGCCAGGGAACCGCAAATGTGGATAAAGAACTACCAGATTGCCAGCGGAAGGGAAAACGACATCCGCATCGCGACCGACGAAGCGAAAGCCGCGGGAATCGAAAACATCTTCGCCTGGTCGTTCAAGGGGAACGCCTACCTTTCCGCTCTCGCATCCGACGATCCGGAAACCGTCTGGAAAACGCAAGTCGAAGCGTTGCGGTTCAGAGCTTAGCCCTGAGAACTTGGAGCTTAGAGACGCAGAGCGATCCGCTTTACATTTGAACCTAAACG